>JAZOCE010000013.1:0-53789 GCA_045596365.1 Muribaculaceae bacterium
AATTACACCACGCCATATTTTCTTATCGCCATCGCGACCCGCACTATATATAACTCGATTATCGGCATATTGAACTGCAAGTGAACGTTGAGCTACTGTTCCTGTGGGAGAACTGAATTCGATTTCTCCTGTAGCTTGTCCGTTTACGATTTTCACACGCACAACCTTGTGGTTTGTTTCATCACAAAACCAGAGGTAGCCTTCTCCGTTAGCACCATCTCCATATGCACTCATTAAGTCGCTACGTCCAATGTTGTAGTTACTTAAATCAATGCCATAGAGAGTTGTTTCTTGTCCCAGAAGGGGAAGGTCTGCTTTTTTGAAATATGATACAGCTTTAATACCTTGTGCCCATGCATTATTCCCTTGTAATGCTTGTGGAGCAGTTGCACTGCGAATAGAGGTAAACCAAAGCGTTTCAGTTTGGTCAGTTGCAATCCCTGGTCCGGCGTAATAATAGTTGCCAGCATCTTCAGTAGGGTATCCTGTTGGAGATTCACAAGAAAAATATTCTGCTCCATTTTGTTCAAAATCAAAAAATAATCCTCGTGTCCATTTTTTTGAAATCATGTAGGTTAAAGATTCATTGCTTTCAGATTTAGGAGGAGTCGTATATTCTGTTGTTGTTGCCGGCAAAGTGAATATTATTCCATTAGCAGCTGCTCCTTGTATCCAATATGCTGCGCCATCGGCAAACGCTGTCGTACCATAATTATAAAAAATATCTAAAATCTCTTCGCTACAAGAGAAATATGTTTGGGCATTAGTTTTTGGTACAAGATATGTTAATACAAATAATAGCATTAACGTCCTAAATGAATAGTTAGTCATAATTATTAATTGTTTTTATTATATTGAATTTTGAAAATTTAGCCCAATGTGTAAAAGGGAGACAAATAAAAACCGTGGGCTAAAACTTAACTTGTTATCCACGTATCGCCAAACACGTTGCAACCAAACAAGTAAAAGCCCACGGATATACCGCGAGCATCAACTTTTACTTCAGGTTGCAGTTTCAAAATTGGCGATTTTGGATAACCGAAATATAAGCTAACGCTTTTTATTTTATATGTCTTTAATTGACTATGCTACATAGGCAGAACAATTTTGCGGGTTTCTTCTAACTTTTGCAAAGTTAAATAAAATCCTCAACAAAACAACAAATAAGGGTTTTAATGCAACATGAGAGGGGAATGAGGCTTAGATTTTGTGGTTATTTATAAATTCAGTAATTTTGATAATTAAAAAGAATTTAAACATATAGAATGAGGAGGATTGAGTTGCTGGCGCCGGCTCGTGATGCGAGTGTGGCAATTGAGGCTATAAAGTGTGGTGCCGATGCAGTGTATATCGGTGCTGATAGTCATGGTGCACGTGCTGCTGCCGGTAATTCGGTGGATGATATTGCGCAGGTGGTGGAGTATGCTCATCGCTTTAATGCAAAGGTCTATGTAACCCTAAATACAATTATTTATGACAGCGAGATTGCGAAGGTAGAGAGTCTCATTTCGCAATTATATAATATAGGTGTTGATGCTCTCATCGTTCAAGATATGGGGGTATTGAGAATGAATATTCCTCCTATTGCATTGCATGCAAGTACTCAATGTGATACAAGGAGTGTAGCAAAAGCTGTGTTTTTGGAAAAGGTGGGATTTTCACAAATAGTACTCGCTCGCGAGTTGTCGTTGCAGGAGATAAAAGAGATTTATCGCAATGTAAATGTTCCTCTTGAGGTGTTTGTCCATGGTGCATTGTGTGTGAGCTATAGTGGCGATTGTCAAGCAAGTTGTGTGGCGATGGGACGTAGTGCCAATCGTGGTGAATGTGCCCAGATGTGTCGCTTGCCTTATACGTTGAAAGATGGCAATGGAAAAGTGTTGATGGAAAACAAATATTTATTGTCATTGAAAGACATGAACAGAAGCGCCTATATCGAAGAAATGATTGAGGCCGGTGTCTCATCGTTCAAGATTGAAGGACGGTTGAAAGATGTGGGCTATGTCAAAAATACAGTTGCTTATTATCGTCAAGCGATCGATAAGGTTATTGCAGATAATCCTGGCAAGTATCTGAGGACATCGGTGGGGCGTAGTATTTATAATTTTACTCCGGTATTGGAGAAAAGTTTCAATCGCGGATTTACCGACTATTTCCTTCGAGGAACAAATGAACAGATAGCATCAATAAATACACCTAAATCGATAGGGGAGAACGTTGGTGTAATCAAATTTGTTAGAGGTAAAGAGGTTTTTGCTAATTTGCAGAAAGACTTAAATAATGGTGATGGACTTGGCTTTTTTGACGAAAATGGTGTATTGACCGGTTTCAGATTGAATAAAATAGAGGGGACAAAATTATATCCTGCGACTCAAGTAAATTTAAAGCCGGGAACGATTCTTTTCCGTAATAAAGATAAATCGTGGGAAGATTTGCTCAATACCGATGGGGTGATGCGTACAATTTCGGTAAAAATGAAGTTGTATAAAATCGAAGATGGAATATCTCTCGAAATCTCCGATGAACGAGGACAAAAAGTCAGAGATTCGTTAAAAATAAATTATCAAGAAGCAAAATCACCGCAACAGGAGGCTCGCTCTCGGGTGTTGTCTAAAACCGGTAATACCATTTATCGAGTCGAAGAGATAGATGATAAATTAGATGATATATTTGTGCCTGCTTCGTTGTTGACCGATTTGCGTCGGCGTGCATTAGAGCAGTTGGATAAAGCTCATGCTTTAGGATATGAGGTTGATGAAAGAAGGACAGAAGATAAATCAGCAGAATTGCCCCAAGGCGAAATATTAACCTATCATGATAATGTCGCAAATTCTCTTGCTCATAAGTTTTATAGTGAACATGGAGCAACACGCATTGAGCCGGCAATTGAGATAAAACCGGAGAATAAAGAAGAAATTGTGGTGATGACAACTCGATATTGCTTACGGCGAGAAATGGGGTGCTGCCTGAAGAAACCGAATGGTAAAAAATGGGATAGCCCATTATATTTGCAGTCGGCAAATAATCGTTTCCGCCTTGATTTTGATTGTAAAGAATGTCGCATGAAAGTTGTTTATCTTGGATAAGTGGAAATAAATGCCTACATTTGTTAGAAACATAAATTTATGATGATGAAAAAAGGATTAATTCTCGTTACCGGAGGTACAGGTTATATAGGCTCTCACACTGTAGTTGAATTGCAAAATTCGGGCTATGAGGTTGTAATAGTGGATAATTTGTCAAATAGTAATAGAGATGTCCTTGATGGAATTGAACGTATTACAGGTGAACGTCCGGCTTTTGTTGAGGCTGATTGTACTGACATGGGAGCAATGCGAGAATTATTTGAAACCTACAAAGGAATTTCAGGAATAATTAATTTTGCAGCAAGCAAGGCAGTAGGAGAGTCGGTACAGAAACCTATCCTATATTATCGTAATAATCTTAATACATTGATGAATTTGCTTGACTTGATGGGCGAATATAATGTAAAAGGGATTGTTTTCTCATCATCATGCACAGTTTATGGCGAGCCTGACGAAAATCCTGTAACAGAAGCTGCTCCAATAAAGGTGGCAACCTCTCCTTATGGAAACACAAAGCAAATATGCGAAGAAATAATTACAGATGTAATAAACTCAGGAGCTCCATTTAAGAGCATTATATTAAGATACTTCAACCCGGTGGGGGCTCACTCTTCGGCAGAGATAGGGGAATTGCCAAATGGTGTTCCTCAAAATCTAATACCATTCTTGACACAAACTGCTATTGGTATAAGAAAAGAGTTGAGCGTGTTTGGCGATGATTACAACACTCCTGATGGCTCTTGTATCAGAGACTTTATAAATGTTGTTGATCTTGCAAAAGCTCATGTTATTGCAATTGAACGCATGCTTGAAAACAAGAGCGTAGAAAAAATAGAAACATTTAATCTTGGTACAGGAATAGGATTATCAGTCAAGGAATTGATTTCCGCCTTTGAACAAGCAACGGGCGTTAAAGTTCCGCATAAGATTGTTGGCCGTCGAGTAGGAGATATCGAGAAAGTGTGGGCCAATTCGGAGTATGCCAATAATGTGCTCGGATGGAAGGCTGAAGTTCCCATCGAGGAAACAATGCGCTCAGCATGGGCATGGCAATGCCGTCTCCGCGAGCGTGGCATAATGTAAAATCTTTTATTTTAGGGGTAAGAGTCCCATTTCTTTGGCTTTTTCAAGCATTAGAGTGTAGGCGGCCTCTCTTTCATTTGGAATTATGCCATCAAGGATGGCATTTTTTATATGCTCTTTAATTGTACCTACTTCGCGTGATGGTTGCAAGCCAAAAAGGTCCATGATTTCCTCTCCACTGATAGGTGGTTGGAAATTGCGAATGCGGTCTTTTTCTTCTATTTCGACGAGTTTTCGGCGAACAATAATGAAGTTATCCAAGAAACGTTTTACCTTTTCTTGATTTTTAGATGTAATATCTGCTTCGCAGAGAGTCATCAAGTCCTCAATGTCATCGCCTGCATCAAAAAGAAGACGACGCACAGCCGAGTCGGTAACCTCGTCTTCAACCAATGCAATGGGGCGCATGTGTAATTCTACCATCTTTTGGACATATTTCATTTTCTCGTTTAAAGGAAAGCGCATTTCTTTGAATATGCGAGGGATCATTTTCGCTCCTATGAAATTATGATTATGGAATGTCCAGCCGATGTTATCGTCCCATTTCTTTGTTACGGGTTTAGCAATATCATGTAATAGAGCGGACCAACGCAACCACACATTATCGCTTTTTTGTGCTACATTATCGAGTACTTCAAGAGTGTGATAGAAATTGTCTTTATGTCCACGACCATTAACAACTTCAACTCCTTTCATTGCGGCAAATTCAGGGAAAATGAGTTTGAGCAACCCGCAACGATATAATAACTCCCAGCCTATTGATGGTTTTGGGGAGGCCATTATTTTCATTAATTCATCCATCACTCGCTCTTTGGAGATGATTGTAATGCGAGAGGCATTTCGAGTGATAGCGTCAAATGTTTCGGGATATATAGTGAAATTTAGTTGAGTGGCAAAACGTATTGCACGCATCATGCGCAATGGGTCATCGCTAAATGTGATGTTGGGGTCAAGAGGTGTGCGAATGAGCTTGCGTTCAAGGTCGCCTATTCCGTCATAAGGATCTATCAGTTCTCCAAACTGAGAGTTGTTGATACATATTGCCATTGCATTTATATTGAAATCACGACGAGAGAGATCGTCAGCAAGCGTGCCATCTTCAATGATGGGTTTGCGACTGTCTCGACGGTAAGATTCTCGGCGAGCTCCAACAAATTCTAACTCAACCCCACGATATTTGACCTGTGCAGTGCCAAAATTTTGAAAAACGCTTAAATGAGCTCCTTTCCCTAATTTTTTTGCCAACGCTTGGGCAACTTCAATTCCACTCCCAACGGTAACAAAATCAATGTCTTTTGATTTCCTATCAATAAATAAATCGCGTACATAGCCACCAACAGTATAGCATTTGCGGTTTAAGCTATCGGCTATTTCTCCTACAGCGTGGAATATTTGAGTATCTATTTTTTTTGCTATTGGATGCATCGGTCAAGGCTTAAGATTTCTTCGGGCGCATTAGTTATGGATTTCATCCCTTCATTAGTAACAACATATGTGTTTTCTATGCCGACTGCTCCGACTTGTGGAATAACAAATTTAGGCTCTAATGCTATTACGTTATTTTCTTCTAAAATATCTTTGCTGCGCGGTGCAATAACAGGTAATTCATTAACCTCAATACCAACACCATGTCCAACAAATCCGGCATGTTGTCGGTGTCCCATGAAATATTTGTCAAGGCCCTCTTCCGTTGCTATGCTAATTGCTAGTTCAAAAAGAGTTTTTGCTTGAACTCCGGGTTTTCCCATTTCCGCAAGTTCGTGATTAATGCGAATAGAGCATTTATGAGCTTTATGAGCAAGCTTTCCAATTTCTCCAACAGAGAAAACTCGAGTCATGTCGGTCATGTAGCCGGTAAAATTTCCATTTAGATCAACCATAATTGATGTGTTTGGATTGATAGTTGCTCCGTTGCACCCAACAGGAAGAGATGGATTTAGACCTGCACCACCCATCGCAAAGTCATAGGGAGATGGGGTGTCGGCATTTTCTCCTGCAATTAAGTTGCCCATGAAAATTTCCATAGAGTCTCCACTGATGCGGAATTGTCCCAAACAGCCTTCAAGTCGAGATAAACGTTCAATTTCGATTTGCAATTCAAGATCGGTCATTCCATCTTGGTAAACTGATTGAATTAGGCTATATACTTTGGCGTGTTTCTCCCCTGATTGAATTAGACACTCTATTTCAAAAGGAGTTTTAGTGGAACGTACATTGCGCAATATTCCAGATGCATTAGTTGTTATTGCATCTGGAAATATTTTGTTAAGTCGCTCAATTGTTGAATATGAGACTGTATCAAGCTCTAAACCAATGGTTGACAATTTGGAAATGTCAATGTATTCTACTATTTGTTCAGGTTTGTTGATATATATAATATTGTCGGCACTTAAGCCCACAGGGCGTCTAACAAAATAGATAGCATTCCCGGTCTGAGGGATAAAAACATATCCATTAAAAATATAGCCGGCAGTATAAAATAGATTTGCATTATTATTTAGAATAATAGCATCTATTCTGCTATCGACAAGATGAGATTGTATTTTAGATATTCTAAAATCAATTTCAGAAGAAGGTATGTTTGTGTTAAATCCCATAATTATTTTGATAAAAATAAATCGACAAACTGGTTAAAGTTATCTACTGTATATTCCGCATTCATACATTTGCCAAATCCATACGATGCATATACCATAGGTATATTTGCCGCATGAGCATAATCACAATCCCCTTGTGTATCTCCCATATAAATGGGAGCGTTGAGTTTATGTCGGTTAATGAGTAGTTTTATATTTTCTGTCTTGTTTAGATGGGTCTCTCCATGAGTGAGAGTGTCCTCAATATAGGGTGTTAGTTGGGTGAATGTCAGGAAATTTTTCAGCCCATCGGCTCCGCAGTTGCTCACCATAAATAACCGATAGTTTTTTGACAGTTTTTTTATTCCCTCAAAAACACCGGGGTATAATGTCCCTCCAAGTTTGGGCATCATTATAGCTTCGTTTTGATCTAATTTTTCAAGGAATAATTTAGTGTCAATGGGTGTTGTAACAATGTGAGCAAATATCTCATTTATTGGCATCCCCATACATTCGATTAGCTCTTGCCGAGAAACTTTAATATCATTCATGCCCATTTGCATGAATGTTTCATCCCACACTTTACAATATGAATTAACGGCATCCCATAAGGTTCCATCCATATCGAATATTATACTATCGTAAGTCTTCATTGTTCTGTATTAGGGATGAAAAATATACCTATTTGCTCAATATCTTTTAATGTATCAACTCTCATTATATGTCGGATACTAAAGAAATCGCCTTTATTAATTTTGATGTTTTCAAGGATGTTTTTTTCTATTTGAAAACTTGTTCCTATTCCTTTGCCATACCATTTGCCATAAATGTCAGCTAAAAGGATATTTATGGTGTCACTTTTTATTGTGGAATCATTTATGGGATAATTGATTTCAACCCACAAATTACTATAATGGTAATTGTTATTGTGACGCAATGCTATAGATAGGTTACCTTGTGCAATAGAATCAGTTGTTGATGGGGTGAATTTAAATGTGTCACTATAAGCCCATCCTTCTTGAGGCAAATTCCTAAAATCACTATAAGTATTGTGCCCAGAGGTGCATGCCTCCAAGCACAATGTTATTAGTGTTATGATGAACAATTTATTCATTGTTGGAATTTTCTGTTTTATTCTCGTTGTGTTTCTGCCGATGTTGCTGTCCGATGTTGCGATTTTTGTCGCGACGTTTATTGTTTTGACTATCAGAGTGTTGGTGTTGCCGTGTCGTTACTTGTTGGTTTTTGTTATCTCGACTACCATTGTTGCTCTTGCGTTTCTTTTTTTTGTTTTTATCAAAACGGGTAACGCTATCTTGTCCGATGATATCTCCAAACTCCTTGTTTTCTTTAGGCTTTTCGTCTCCATCTCGTTGCAACTTCAATGGCTTTTCTCCCTGTTTGTTCATTGCGATGACTTCAAATGCTCTGTTTGCGTCAATGGAAACAAGATTTGCAGGGATTGACTTGTCTGTAGAGTAGGTTAATTCGCGTTTGAAAATGTCGGTCTTGAAGTGATAATATGTAGCATCGGCTGTCTCAAGTTTGACATCTCTTGGTGGAAGGCGCTTAACACTTTCTACATAGGCATCAACTTCAAAGTTGAGACAACATTTTAGTTTGGCACATTGACCTGCAAGTTTTTGTGGGTTTAATGAAATATCTTGATATCGAGCAGCGCTTGTTGCTACCGATACAAAACTTGTCATCCAACTTGAACAGCACAATGGACGTCCACATGGACCGATACCACCTATTCGACCAGCTTCTTGGCGAGCTCCGATTTGTTTCATCTCAATGCGTACTCGGAAAGTCTCTGCAAGCACTTTGATGAGTTGTCGGAAGTCGACACGCTCATCTGCAATATAGTAGAAAATTGCTTTGTTCCCATCTCCTTGATACTCAACATCTCCAATTTTCATATTGAGGTTAAGACTTTCAGCAATTTTTCGTGAACGTATCATTGTGTCATTTTCCTTCGCTTTAGCTTCTTCAAACTTTTCAAGGTCAGCTGGTTTGGCTTTGCGGAAAACGCGTTTAATTTCTGCATCAGGCTTTATGTTAGCCTTTTTCATCTGTAGAGCCACAAGTTTTCCTGTTAGCGTTATTGTGCCTATATCGTGACCTGGAGAGGCTTCAACGGCAACAATATCGCCAATTTCGAGGGGTATATTTGTGCTGTTTTTATAAAAACCTTTGCGAGTATTTTTAAATTGCACCTCAACCATATCAAAATCGGCATAACCGCCGGGAATATCATTAAGCCAGTTATAGCAGTTTAACTTCCCGCGAGGAGGGCATTTAGTTTTTTTCTCGCAACTGTTTTCTATTGCAAGATTTTCCTCTTCTTGTGTAGCAGAATTATTATTTAAATCGTTATCAGTCATTGTAGGTGTTATTTAGCAAAGCTCACAGAGCGAGTTTCACGTATAACAGTGATTTTTACTTGTCCCGGATAAGTCATTTCGTCTTGTATGCGTTTTGCAATTTCAGCTGATAGCTTTTCTGTCTCTATGTCGTCAATCTTGTCGGCTCCAACGATAACGCGCAATTCGCGTCCGGCTTGGATTGCATATGTTTTGATTACTCCAGGGTAAGAGAGTGCTAACTGCTCAAGGTCGTTGAGACGTTTGATATATGCTTCAACGATTTCGCGTCGAGCGCCTGGTCGAGCGCCTGAAATGGCATCGCACACTTGAACGATGGGAGCTAATAGGGTAGTTTGTTCTACCTCGTCATGGTGAGCTCCAATCGCATTGCATATTTCGGGCTTTTCTTTATATTTTTCTGCAAGTTTCATACCATATATTGCGTGTGGCAATTCTGGATCCTCATCGGGCACTTTGCCTATGTCATGGAGCAATCCGGCGCGACGTGCTTTCTTTGGATTAAGGCCGAGTTCAGAAGCCATGATGGCGCAAAGATTGGCTGTTTCGCGAGCGTGTTGAAGAAGGTTTTGTCCATAGCTTGAACGGTATTTCATCTTACCCACAAGGCGTATCAAGTCGGGATGTAAGCCATGAATACCAAGGTCTATTGCTGTGCGCTTACCTGTTTCAATTATTTCTTCTTCGATTTGTTTTTTTACTTTGGCTACGACTTCTTCAATGCGAGCAGGGTGAATGCGACCATCAGCTACAAGCTGATGAAGAGCTAAGCGAGCAATTTCACGGCGTACGGGGTCAAAACCTGAAAGAACGATTGCTTCAGGGGTATCATCAACGATGATTTCAATACCTGTAGCTGCTTCAAGAGCACGAATGTTGCGACCTTCACGACCAATGATGCGACCTTTTATTTCGTCAGAGTCAATGTGGAATACTGTAACAGAGTTTTCGATAGCTGTTTCAGTTGCAACGCGTTGGATGGATTGTACTACAATGCGTTTTGCTTCTTTATTAGCAGTCATCTTTGCTTCATCCATGATATCGTTGATGTAAGATGCCGCAGCGGTCTTAGCTTCATCTTTTAATGATTCGATGAGCTTTTCTTTTGCTTCTTCTGAAGATAGTCCGGAGATGTGTTCAAGAGTTTCTTGTGCGGACTTTTTGAGTTTGTCAAGTTCGGCTTTGCGTAGCTCGACTGAGTTTAGCTGATTTTCAAGAGTAGCTTTAGTTGCTTCAATTTCATTTTTAGCGCGTTGGTTTTCGCTTTGTTGTTGATTTAGCTGAAGTTCACGTTGTTTCATGCGAGCTTCTGCCGATTGAACTTTTGCCATGCGAGCATTGGCATGTTTCTCGGCTTCGGCTTTTATTTGGATTTCAGCTTCGCGCGCTTCAAAAAGTTTATCTCTCTTTATGGCTTCAGCTTCTCTATTTGCTTCTTCGATAATGGCTTTAGCTCGGCTTTTTGCGATGGACTTTTGAATTACTATCGTGCCAATGATACCGATAGCAAGAGCGATAAGTCCGATTGTAGCGTAAATTAAATAATTTATCATTTCTGTTTCGTTTATAGTTTATATTAAAAAAGCACTCTCTATCACGTGTAATCCCGTGATGGATAGTGCAGTAAATTTTCTAAATAAAATAAACTTAATAAATCAACCGCTATAGAGGGCTATTCCCCTTCTGCGTCTATTTTAAGGAGATATTCGTTTAGCTTTTCTTCAAATTTCTCCAATATATCGTTTGTCGCATTTTCCCGATTTGACAATGTTTGGTATAACTTCGCGAATTGAAATGCTACCATTCCTAAAACCTCATTTGAGGTTTTATCTTTAAATTTCTGACACCATGCCGACCACAATTGATTAACATTGTATTCAGCATTTCTAATAACCTCTTCATCTTTCATCTCTATGGCAAGAGGTATCGGAGCCAAGTCGGCTATGCGTATTGTTATGTTAAGTTTATCTCTCATTGCATCATTCGCTTAATTCATTGATGCATTTATCGATTTCCCGCACTAATCCGGATAAAACAGCTCTGCTTTTTTCTACATCTTTGTGATCGGGAGTTATTGTTGTTGCAATTTTGAGGTAATCTATTTCTTGCTTTAACATCTCGATCTCTTTTTGTCTTGATATTAGAAGATTGTTAAGTTCTTCTATGCGTGCATCTGCTTGTCTCTTTTCAGACACTACAATGGTATACTTTTCAATGAGTAATTCTGCTTTGTTACTGATGCGTTCAAGTGTTTCTTGTAGATTGCCCGCCATTTTATTCCAAATTTTTACAAATGTAGTGATTTTTTTCTGTTAAGGATATATCTTATATGGATTTTTTCTGAGTTAATAATGTTTTTTTTTGTTTTGTTTATAGTATGGGACTTAGCAATCGAAGTATTGATGCTAATGCTTTGTCAAATATTGGTCGTTTTCTCCATCTTGCTGAATTTATTCTGATGCTTTGGGTTAAATCGTTGTTGAAAATGTCGATCATTTTTTTGTTTATCGCTTTAGAATAGATAAACATATTTCCCTCGAAATTGTGTTCAAAACTTCTGAAGTCAAAGTTAGTAGAGCCTATAGTACAAAATTCATCATCAATGATCATGGTCTTGCTGTGTAGCATTCCGGCTTGATACAAATATATTTTTATCCCTGAATTTAAGCATTCTTGGATATAGGAGAATGAAGCATGTCTCATTATTATTGAATCGGGACGACGAGGAATCATGATGCGTACATCCACTTTTGATAATGCTGCACTTTGTAGAGCTTTTAGCAAATTTTCTGTCGGTAGGAAGTAAGGAGTTTGTATATATATGCGTTTCTTTGCATTTGTAATTGATTTTAGGAATATAAATGCAATATTAGGCCATTGACTAGTTGGACCACTCGTTGCCATCTGCAATCCCACATTTTCAATATTGCTGATTGCATTGATTTCCTCTTCGATAAGTGGTTGCCCCATAAAAGACCAATCAACAGCAAATGAATATTGAAGGGTTCTGATAGCAGGCCCTATTATGCGCATGTGGCAATCTCTCCACACGCCACTTTTGATGCCATTGATGTACCGGTCGGCAATATTCATTCCTCCTATATATCCTATTTCACCATCGATAATGCATAATTTGCGATGGTTGCGCCAGTTGATGCGTGTTGCAAATGGAGGGAATGCTACTTTGAAAAATGGGAATATCTCTATTCCTGCATTTCTCATGTCGTTTATAAATCGTTTCTTTACATGAATTGATCCGATGTGATCATATATTACTCTTACTTTTACTCCTTCAGTGGCTTTTTTGATGAGAATGTCTTTTATGTGATTGCCAATTTTATCGCTTTCAAAAATGTAATATTGAATGTGTATGTATTTGGTTGCTGTAAGGAGGTCTTTTTCTAATTCTTCAAATTTTTCTTTTCCATTAGAGAATATCTTTACTGCATTTCCGGGGTAAAATAAAGCTCCAGTTAAAGAATGGGTGAGCTTGATTTGTTGGATACTTTCGGTTGATAGATTTACTTCAAGGGTGTTATAGTCTATTTTCCATTGAATATCGTTTTTTTTAAGTTTACGCTTGTTGCGACGTGATATCATGCGGGTGTTTTTGATGTTTCGCCCAAAGAAAAAATACAAAATAAGTCCCACTAATGGTAATAGGATTAGTATAGTGAGCCAAGCAAGCGATTTTACCGGATTGCGATTTTCCGATAAGATGATGACTATTGTACTGACGATTGAGAATACATATAGTATTACCAATGACCAATAAAATAGTGGATGGTTTATGAATGCTTGGATTGTGTCCATTGGTTAGTTTCAGGTTTTATTTTGCTAAGATAGCAAACATATTTTAAAATTATGCATGATTATATTTTTTTAGGAATAAGAAAAGCGCACTACTGAAAAAGTAATGCGCTTTTAGGATTATATAATCTCTGAATTATTCAGATACTACTTCGAAAGGAATTTCTACGCTAACTTCTTTGTGAAGTTTAATAGTAGCGGTGTATTTACCAACTTCCTTGATAGCACCTTTGATAGAGATGAGTTTGCGATCGATGTTGTGACCGGCTTTTTCAAGAGCTTCAGCGATTTGGATGTTGTTAACTGAACCAAAGATGGTGCCTGTTGCGCTTGTTTTTGCTCCGATAGTAAGAGCTACGCCTTCAAGAGCAGCTGCGATAGCTTCTGCGTCAGCTTTCATCTTAGCAATTTTGTGAGCGCGTTGACGTTGGTTTTCAGCCAAAACTTTAAGAGCAGAAGGAGTTGCTATAACTGCTTTGCCTTGGGGGATGAGATAGTTGCGACCGTAGCCGTTTTTAACTTCTACTACATCGTCCTTGTATCCAAGGTTTGTGATGTCTTCTTTAAGTATAATTTTCATAATTATTGTCTCCTAAGCTTTAAAGTTATTTCATCAAGTCAGTAACATAGGGTAGAAGAGCCAAGTGGCGTGCACGCTTAACGGCTTGAGCAACACGGCGTTGGAATTTCAAAGATGTTCCGGTAATGCGACGAGGAAGAATTTTTCCTTGTTCGTTAAGGAACTTTTTAAGGAATTCGGGATCCTTATAGTCAATATACTTGATTCCGCTTCTTTTGAAACGACAATATTTTTTCTTCTTAACATCCACTGATAGTGGAGTGAGGTAACGAATTTCTGATTGTGCTTGTGCCATAACTTAGTTCTCCTTTACTTCTTCTTTAGCGTTAACTTTAGATGCTCTCAAGCTGCGACGTTTTGCTGCATATTCAGCTGCATACTTGTCAAGACGGAATGTGAGGAAGCGAAGAACG
The DNA here is from genome assembly GCA_045596365.1 of Muribaculaceae bacterium. Lineage (GTDB taxonomy): Bacteria > Bacteroidota > Bacteroidia > Bacteroidales > Muribaculaceae > RGIG4079. Next base: position 13,936 of record JAZOCE010000013.1, read on the forward strand.
CGTTCGTCACGACGATAAGCAGTTTCGAGTTTTTTGATTACTTGTGGTTCGGCATCAAACTCAATAAGAGTGTAGAATCCGGTTGACTTTTTGTCGATGGGGTAAGCAAGTTTGCGCAATCCCCAGTTTTCTTCATTCACGATAGTTGCTCCTTTGTCAGTAAGCACCTTTGCGAATTTTTCTACCGCTTCCTTCATCTGAGCATCAGACAAAACGGGAGTTAAAATGAAAACGGTTTCGTAATGATTCATGTTGTTTAACTTTGAATTGATTAATTAATATGTTAAAATCGGATGCAAAGGTAATGCTTTTTTTGTTATTATGCAATCTTTTAGCTCTTTTCTGAAAAATAAAAGTAGTGGCATTCTTTTTATGCCACTACTTTGGATATTATAAAATGGATTAGATAATCTATTTTATTACAATGCGCTCAGTAATTGTGTTGCCCTTGTTTTGTGCTTCAATTATATATATTCCACAAGGAAGAGCTTTTAGATTAATCGATTTGCAATTGTTGGCAGTTGCTACTAATACACCGGCTGTTGAGTAAATATTAACTATATCGGCTGTGTTAGATAAAGTAGCAACGCGATTAATTACTTTAACAGAGTAGGTCTCTTCTATTTCGATTTCGGAATTACCTGTTAAGGTTGCATCGCTAATGCGATAAGCCGCAAGTCCGTTGTTTGGAACATAGATATATAGAGTTAAAGATCCATCGGCATTGTTTTGTATGGCAGGGATTGCACCAAAGTATGGGTTGCTACTATTTCCGAGCCCATATTGTGGAACTTTCCATAAAATTTCCATTGTTGAGAAATTGAAATTATCGGGGTTGTGAACTATGGCAAAGTCGAAAAAGCTTGCAGAATTATCATTATATGCATATATATATAATGGTTTTCCTGCAACTTCACCGGTACACATCCCTGCTCCTAACATACCATCAGGCTTAATTGCTGTATTTGAATCAAAATTATCTGATACTATAGCAGATGAAGAGCCATAACTATATAATGTGGGGTATGATTCAGAGCCATCAACAATTATTCGAGTATCATCAATTGGCATTACTCGTGGTGCGCTACCAAAAGATGATGCTGATGCAGGATAATAAGAATTCGCATCACGATATACTACTGACCATGTGCCTGAAGAATTGCGTGTCCAACAGTATATGCGTTTTCGATAGTCATAGGTTGATGTTGATTGCCCTGGACGTTGTGGTCTTGTTGATGAAGATGTAGAATAGGATGACGCAGAAGCTGCTGCACCATATACTCTTGCTCCAGCTTGAGTAATATCTCCATAGACCATGCAGTGGTCCATACGAATAGAAATGCTGCTAATAGAAGATTCAAACACGCGTGTTGTAGCACCTGTGTTTATATCGACAGTACAAATAGTCATCTGGCCTGAAGTGCTGAATGATGTTGCCATATTACTTACACAAAGATGACCACCTCCATCAACAAACACGTCATTACATGGATATCCTAAAGAATAACCGTTAGATAATGTTAGATAATCACCGGTAAGAGCAATTGTTCTTAAATAAGTACCGGTCTCTCCATCAAATTCAAGTAGATAACCAGCTCCGTTTGCGCGTTCTGAAATATAAACTTTACCATTAAGTGTAGCCATACCTCGTTGGTCGCGACCTAATTGCTCATGTAGGTTTGATGTTGCATTAGAGCTAATCCAAAGGTTTTCGATTTTTAAATCGGAAATAACATCGTAAGTGCCTCCATCGGGTTGGTTTGTTGTTGGTCCCGGGTCGATTGTTGTAGTTGGAGTTACAAATGATTCAATAGCTGATGTTGAACTGCTGTAGCCACTTTTTGATGCAGTTACGCGCCAGTAGTATTTAGCACCTTCATTCAAACTTAAATTAGATGATGAATAGCTGTTTGAAGAAGTCTCGATTGTTTGCATTACAGATGCAAATGTTGCAACAACAGATAGCTCAAGCGTGTATGTTGCACCTGAAATTGCACTCCAGGAGAAATCAAATGATTCGCCAACAGTAGCTCCACCAATAGGGCTATAGAGTGTTACGGTAGATAGGGCTTCCATCGGTGTTGTAAATGCTTGTGCTGCAGTTGTAGAACTGTTATATCCGCTAACTGCAGCTTTAACACGCCAATAATAAGTGGTATTAGGTGCAAGACTGAAATTATTGGAAGAATAGGATGTTGCTGTAGTTGTAGCCGAAAAATCAACGGAAGAGAATGTTGATGATTTGGATATTTCAAGCGTATATGTTGCACCAGAAATTGTGCTCCAAGAGAAGTTAAATCCATTAGCAACAGTTGCACCTGCCGATGGAGAGGTTAGAGTTACCGCATCAAGATTGGGAGATGCCGTTTTAAATGAATAGGTTGCTGATGTAGAACTATTATATCCATCCTTTGCTGCTTTTACTCTCCAATAATAGGTCGTTCCATCTGATAGAGTGAAATTATTAGAGGAGAACGATGTTGCTGTTGTTGTCGCTGACATTATACCACTTGTAAATGTAGTATTCGTTGCAATTTCAAGCGTGTATGTCGCTCCCTCGATTTCGCTCCAAGCGAATTCGAATCCACTGGTAGTTGTTGCTCCGTTTGATGGCGCTGATAATGTTACTGCTACAAGGTCTTCATCGGGAGTATCTGTCGTGCCGGAGTAAGCCAATTTGTATGCAGCAATACCATTATTTGGAGAATATACAAACAATGTCATAGAGCCATCGGAATTGCTTATTGTCGCAGGCTGTGCAGAAACATAACCATTTGCTTCTGAACCGAGACCTGCCGATGGAACAGTCCAAAGTTCCTCCATTGCAGAGAAATTGAAATTAGAGGGATTGTGTACAACGTTAAAAGATGTGGGAGCAATAGCTGAAACATATGCAAATATAGGCTTGTCAGCAACAGTACCGGTGCATAAACCATTCCAGTTGTCGGCTGTAGGAGCAATAGATGTGTTGTTGGCAAAACTATCATTTAATGTAGCTGTTCCTGATGCATTGAAAGTGTATAGCGTAGGAGCAGAATTGTGTCCATCAAGAACAAATTGGGTAGAAGAGATGGGCATAATGCGAGGAGCTGTGCTATTGTTAGTAGCCTCTGTTCCTGCATTTGTATAATATGAACCAATAGATGTGTATGCTGCAGTCCATGTGCCTGAACTATTACGGGTCCAACGATATACATAGTTGCTGTTTGCTGCTGCTGCCCACACTTGTCCTCCGGTAGAGGTTACATCGCCAAATGTTGCAGCATAGTCAATGCGAGTTGCATTTGAATGTGTCGCTTCAAAGACACGAGTTGCAACACCTGTAGATAAATTTACAGTACAAACAGTCAATGGCGCAGTTGAACTATTTAATGTCATGTTGCTGATACATAAGTTTCCTGCACCATCAACAAAGATGTCGTTACATTTATAACCCAATGAAGTGCCACTTGAAGATGTTGCATAGTCTCCGGAAAGAGTGATAGAACGGAGATACTCTCCGGTCTCGCCACTGAATTCATAAATATAACCATCTCGATGAATGATGTATAGATTGCCATTATAGGCAGTCATTGAACGTTGGTCGCCTCCAAGTTGTGATGGGAAATTGGATGTGTTGACTGAATATATCCAAAGACTTTCAATCGAGAAATTATTTATTGAATTATATGTTGCAGGGTCTTTTGTCAGTGTAGTAGTACTACCTGAACTGTTACCATTATTATATGTTGTGAATGATCCAATCCATGAGGTAGAGCCTACATATCCGTCTTTAGCGGCTTTTACTCGCCAATAATATGTTGTGCCTGCTGCAAGATTGAAAGATGTAGATGAAACTGTTGTCGATGTTGTTGTTTTAGAGAAATTTACAGTAGAAAAAGATGAAGATGTCGAAATTTCAAGAGTATAGGTTGCTCCATCTATAGCATCCCATGTGAAATCAAAGGTTTCTGCAGTAGTTGAACCATCTGTCGGTGTGTGTATTGTTACTTGTTCAAGTTGTTCAATTGTAGAGCCACTCCCAAGCCATGTTACGGTGTATTCATTGCTGTGGCGGTCGACAATAGAAACTCCAAGTTGATAGCCCGATGTGTATCCACTCACGTCAAATGTTGTACTATAGGGGTTGCCTATAAGATATTCTGATGAAATATCTGTTCCGGGAGTGATTCCATTAGGAACGGCATATACTGCATATCGCATATTGTCAACTCCTGTCCATGAAAGAGTAGTGCCAGAAAGAGCCATGTTTGTTACGACGCCTGGATCACTTGCACTTTTCCATGTCATAGTCGGTTGCAATGCTTTGTTTTGGAATTTATTTGCAAGTAGATATTCGGCAAGCCCTTGATATTTAGAAGAGAAATATCGAGAGTCAAATAGAACAGCTCCGGGGGCGTTCAAACCGTCATAATCACGATTTAGTTGTACTTGGGTTGCGATTTCAGACCAAAATGTGGTTGTATTGGTTTCTCCGATAGGTTCAAGGTCTTGGCTTGAATAGAAATGGCGACCAAATACGTTGGCACATACATCGCTCCACCAATTAATAAGTTTTTCATATGGGTTTGTGGAGTGATATGTTTCCCAGTAACATTGAGGCGATATAAAGTCGATAGTACCTTCGTTAAGCCAAGCTAAAGGATCGGAATATATCCCGTCATATTGCCAGTCGCTCATTCCACTGACAAGACTTGTGCTAATACCATATTTTGAAGCTGATTTATAAGCTACACCGGCAGGAGCGATACCAAATTTTACATACGGTTTGGTTGATTGAATCATGTTATAAACCTTTCGCACCATGGTGTTTACATTCTCACGACGCCAATCAGCTTGAGATAAAGAACTTCCGGATGATTTCCATAGATCGTAGTCATATCCCGATCCTGTTGGGGTACCGCTTGAGTAAAAATAGTCATCAAAAACGATGCCATCGACATCATAGTTAGTGATTATTTCTTTACAAATATCAACGATGCGTTGTTGTACCTCTTCTAACCCCGGATTTAAAATTACATTGGAGCCGTATGTCAATAGCCAATCGGGATTATTTTTCCTGTAGTCAGCTGTTCCCCATGTCCCTGCTGATGATTCATAGCGATAGGGGTTAATCCATGCATAACATTCCATGCCTCGTTTATGACATTCAGTAACCCAATATTCAAGTGGATCATATGAAGGTGCACTCCCTCGAGATCCTGTTAAGTAAGATGACCATGGTTCATAACTTGATTTATACATAGCATCACTCATGCCGCGCACTTGAAAATATAATGCATTAAAGTTGTTATTATGCATTTTTTCAATGATGGCAAGTGCTTCTGCTTTTTGAGAATTTGCTACTGATGTACCGGTTCCATAGGTCGTTGGCCAACATAGGCGCCACACTGTACTAATCCACGCTGAGCGGTGCTCGCGTTTGGGGGTTGTTGCTGCCTGAACAGGAATTGCTAAAATGAGAGCTAATGCAATTAGAGTCAGGTTAAGAAATTTACGTTTCATGAAATTATAGTTATAATATTTATTTTTCAGGTAGTAGTTGCAGTGTAAAAACCTCGCAAATTTACGAAAAAGATATTAATATACAATATATTATTTACTTATATAGATATTTGTGCAATAATCATCGATATTAATGAAAATTAAACTCGATGATTATTGCTGAAAACTATTTATGATTTGAAATAATCAACTTGGATTTATTTTAAAATTACTTTTTCTGTTGTCGATACATTATTATGTATGACGTGGATGAAATATATTCCTTTTTCTGAAGGGAGTGATAATGATGATGTATTGCAAATATCTGAGATGAGAATTCCGGCGGAATTATATACCATTACATGATCAATTATAGTTTCAAAAATCAAAGCTTTGTCTATTATTTTAAATGCAGTGTTATCGTTATTGAAATTAATGGGTCCTTCTCCTGTTACTATATGATTGGCAATAGAATAAGCTGCCATTCCGTTTGATTCGGAGTAAAGATATAATATTGTGTTTTGTGTTGTCCCAAAGGTGTGTTGAAGATAGTCAACTGCCATGCTACGATCATCTCCGGTGTCAACTGAACCTAAAGATGCGTTTGGAATGGACCATAATGACGATGCTCCGGTAAATGAATATTTATGGTCAGAAGCGTTGTCAGATAGTTTTGCAATATTTATCTTGTAGCCACCGCTTGCGTAATCACTTGACGCGTATGCAATATATGGCTTGTTGTTGTGAGTGAAGAACGTTCCTCCACTGCCATAGCTACTTGATGGTGCTACTGCACTTGCTTGAGCAAACGAGCCAAATGGCGTGCTTTGTCCCCATTTATATAGTGTAAAATCGGTTCCGTAGCTATCAATATAGAAATACTCTGAGTCAATAGGGTATATGCGAGGAGCACTTCCAAAAGATGTTGCTGTTGATGGATAGAAACTTGTTATGGTCATGGATTCTGATGATTGCTCAACACCATCGATAAAATGCCAACGATAAACTGTATTTCCATTTGTGCTAACTGCAAAAATAAAAGCTTCTCCCGATGTTATATCTCCATATACATTGAAATGTTCTATTTCTCCAGATATCTCTATCCCTTTGATAGATAATTTTTGCTCAGCAATCTCTAATTTAAATTCTCCTGATCTTGCATCTGATGCAGAAACTTGTGGCTTTATAATAGAAATTTGCATATAGGATGGGTATGTATTATAGTCCTTAGTGTATGCGTAACTATGTCCGTAGAAACATAAATTATTTCCTTCATCGCAGAAAAGTCCATTGCAGAAATAATGAGAAGGCGTGTTCGAGTAATATTCTGATCCAATATTTAAATCAAAAGTCGCTATATATTTACCTGTCGCAGCATCATAATAATCAATATGGCAATCAGTTCTCTCCTGCCATGTCGCGTTAGCTGGAGAATTGTCGTTGGAGAAATGACGAGAAACGTATATAATGCTTCGACCTCCTTGGTCGCCATTTTGGTCTTTTCTAACGCAGAAGCCTGCAGCGTCATATCCGGTATTTATAGTTGGTGAACCTATTGTTTGGGAATTAATCCATAGGTTGTTGATAACAATCTTCTCGGAACTTGAACCGGAGATTGACTTGCTTGGATATTCATCTGTGTCGCGATAGATGTTGGTTGCTGTGCTTTGTCCGCTAACGGTGAACTCTCTTGTGGTTGAATAGCCATCATGAGTTCCTGTCTTAGTAGAGCGCACACGCCAATAGTAGGTGTTATCATAAAATACCGATATAGGTAGTGTGTATTGTTTATGTGGTGTCCCGCTATTGTCATACTCTATTTCCCATCGAGAGTCTCCGCTGTAAAATATTGTTTCAAAATTTGGCTCAGTTGAGATTTCAAGTATCATTTTAAAGTCTCCGGGATTATCTGTTGGCTCGGAATCTACTGCAACAAATGAAATATCTGTTGATAGTTGAGCTTTATCTACCGGTAAAATTATGCGAATAGGTGATAGTGTGGGATATGATGGAGTTTTGAATTCCCAGACATCGGTAGTTGTTGTGATGTATCCACTTTTGGCCGCTGTTACGCGCCAGAAATATGATGTTAGCTCTGAAAATTCTGATAGGTCAATAGAAATGTTTGTCTCAGATGAATTTTGACTAATCAGAACATTTTCAAAACTTTCAGAGTCGCTAATTTCAATTAAGTAGTTAACATCAGAGGGGAACTCGCAATTCCATGTGAATTCGTGGGTGAAATCTTCAATAGATGCTTCATTGGCAGGTGAAACAAGGTTTAGGCTGATTGAATGGCGAGTTGGAACGATAAATAAGCGAGATGCTGATGTTGTTGAGGCATAAGATGCATTAAATGCCTTTACTCGCCAATAATAAGTTCCATCGCTTTCCAACGAACAAACATCCATCGTTATTGATTTCTCTGTAGTTGTTGTTGACGTAATTATATTAGAGAAATTAGAATTGCTACTAATTTCTATAACATATTTAGTGTCTTCTGAGATTTCCAGAGGTGAGTTCCAAGAAAATTGTTGTGTAAATAGGTCTATACTTGCTTCATTATTAGGAGATATAAGATCAAGCCCTTCAAGTTCAAGAAGTGGAGCACCATAATAGGAAGGCTCCCACTCTTTACATAATCGGTCAAATGGGACAACCGCATAGTAGTATTGGTCTTCTGATGTATAGGATGAAGGAATTGTATATGAGTTGTTGTAAGATACGCCAAGCAGATACTCAGATCTAATGCCTTTATTTTGATCATCAATTGCTGATTTTGCATCAGCAGGAGATATTTCTCTCGGTATTGCGTATATGGTATATTTTAAATCACTACTAAGGTCTGTCCATGTTAAAGTTGTGCCATTGCGATTAATATTTGTTATGGAGCCTGGATTATCAAGGCTTTTCCATGTTATTTCTGGTGGCAGTGATTGGTATTGAAATGAGCTGGATTTTAAATGATTGCCAAATCCATTTGCTTTATGTCCAGAAATGTAAGATGCGGAGTAAAAAATACAACCAGGAGCATAGTTGTTACTATATTCTCTGTTAAGATTAACCTGTTTTACTCTTTCGTTCCAATTGTCTTCAGAGTTACTGCTACCAAAAGCTGAAATTGTGTGACTGACATAACAATGGCGACCAAACAGATATGCAACATCACTCCACCAATTACATAAAGGTCCGAATGGATGGCCTTCTTGTGTTGTTACCCAATATATTTGAGGTGATATGTAATCAATATATCCCCCTTTTAACCATGCAATCGGGTCAGAATAGATTTTATTATATTGGGTGTCATCTGTGGTTATGTTATAGCTATCAAGAGATGGGATGTCAGCATGAGGTTCGTTTCCGTCTCCTCCATTTCCACCTCCAATTCCGGCAGGACTAATGCCAAAACGGATAGCTCCGTTTTTTATAGTTTGTAAATCATCATAAACGAGCTGAAGTGTCTTGTTTATGTTGTCGCGACGCCAATCGCCCATTGTCATAGTCCCTCCTAAAGAAAGATAGTTTTCATATAATGAGTAGTCTGATGCTGTATTGTCTTCCGGGATATATTCTGGGTTATAAAAATAATCATCAAACATTATACCATCAACGTCGTAATTTTCTGCTATTTCATGACATATGTCTTTTACGCGTGTTCTAACTGATTCTAACGCCGGGTTGAGGATTGTAACTGTTCCAGATGAGGTAGTGTGTGTCATTAACATTCCATTGTTGCGGTAGTAATTGTCATAGCTTGTTGTGTTTGACGTCCCACTGCCTGCATCAAAGCGAAAAGGGTTTACCCATGCGTGGCATTCCATGCCACGAGCGTGCGCTTGCTCAATACAATATTCTAAAGGATCGAAATTTCCATATGGAGTCCCTCCACGAGTACCTGTGAGATATTTGCTCCAAGGCTCGTAACTCGATTTGTACATAGCATCGCACATTGAACGAACTTGAAAGCTAACAGCGTTAAAACCGGCATTTTTAAGATTGTCAAGTAATTCAATCAATTCGCTTTTTTGTGTAGCTACGCCATTGGCATATGTTGCGACTGATGTTGTTTGAGGCCAATCTATAGCATAAACTGTAGCAAGCCATGCTGATCTAAGTTCTCGTTTGGGAGCAGTTTCTGCTGCATAAATGAACGTAGTTGTATTTAAGATTATAACCCAAAATAAAACTAAAAAAATATTTTTAATAGTCATGATATTTTGTGCAAAAAAGATGATATTTATATTTTTTGCAAATATATGTATAATTTTTAAAATATTTTAGGTAGAATATGGTAATTCGTCTTAAATTAAAAGACGAATTGCTATATAATAGGGATGGATGTTAATAGATGTTAGGGAATAGCTGGGGTTGTGTTTATTATAGGTGCAGTAGAGTGGGCTGATAGCTCAGGAGCGTATTGGCTTTGGATAGAAGCAACTCCGCTTGAGTATGAGCCTGAATTATTGACGTATACCTCGTATGTAAGTAAATATGTCCCTTTAGGAAGATGATTGACAAATATATTGGTACAAGCATCTTTATTTTCGCGATAAAAGTAGATGCCTTCAGTGAAAATAGGAGAGGGTAGTTGCTCTACCGGTTCAAAGCATGCCGCACGATTGTCTATTATTGCAACATAATCCATGTCTCGTGTTGTTTTGATGACCAATTCTATTTTAGCCTTATCTCCAACTTTAAGGTTGTCGGTATATTCCCATTTAACGCCACTGGGTGTTGAGACTTGGCGATAGATGCGTTTGTCGATTGAGACGGCATCGCATGATGATGCATTTATTTCTCGGCTCTCTTGAATGTATTGGCTGTAGATTGCACCCCATGATGGTGTTTTTGCCGGTTTTATAATGGATAACGTTGCTTCTGACGGTTGCATGTCTGAAATGTTTTCGCGGAAGAATCCTGTGACGGATTCAAAATTAGTAGGCAAAACAATTTGGTCTCCAATCTTAACAAATGAGCCTTGTGAGGGGAGGTGCCATTTTGTACCGGAATACAATATAGATGTTATTACTTGTGAAGTAATGACCGATGTCCCCCAGTTATTTGCTTCTTTTTGGAGAATGAGCCATTGACGTATCTTGTCAATGTCAGAACAGGATGGTTCTATCTTATTAAACGCATCAAGAATAATAGAGGTACAGCCAATCTTATCCAATGACCAATAACTGATGTTTTCTAAAGATGGCCACCACATGCCTAATGAGGATGAAGAGCGTGAATATTCTCTTATTGAGTTAAGAATTTGCCGTGCAGTAGAGTGATAATTGTGATTGTCGAGAATAACCGCCGCAATAGCTTTGCCTGTAACATTATCTTCTCTCCATTGCGAAATTAGGCGTTGTATGGTGGCGTTTGTTACGCGTGTGGCAGCAGTAGATTGTTTAATGCCGGGGTATAAGTCTCGGGTATATACATAATGGGTGTAGTCCCAAGATGGATTTTTTGCATATTGGCGAGCATTTATATCGTCGATGTATTTAACTGCGTTAGTAATCATCTCGTTGAGTCTCTTGTCATTGGGAGAGAATCCCAATTGCTTGAGGTTACTATACATTTCAAGAATGTTCATTGTGCACCATTCCGATGGCTCGTTTGACTCGGCAATCCATTTCCATCCGCCTTTGCCATGTTGTAGTTTTTCGAGGAGTTTGATGTTTTTGGCGTAAACTTGTTTTATCTCGTTTTTGTCAAATAGGAGCATTAGGCGTGTCATGCGTTCAGTGTCGCTACGAGCGTCCATTGCCCATGGAGTTGAATTTAGTAATATTGTTTTTAGGTCTTGATTTCGTTCTAACATAGATGTTAGCGTAGAAACGGAGCGGTCAGACTGTTGCCATTGCTTGAATGCAAGGGCAATCTCGGGGTTGTTGCGAATGACCCCTTCAGCGATAGCAGCTGAGAATATTGCTGCCATTGCTGATAATGAAGAACGTGATTCTTCGGTGCGCATTCCAGGTAAAGCTGTTACGCAATACCACACAGGGTTTTCGCAATATTGTAGTGCTACTCGTGCATTATCGGGTATAGATGGAAGTTTCATCTGGAATGAGGTAGAGTCTGGTGCGATATAGAATGGTTTTGTCTCAATAACCGGACTTGTTGAAGGAATAATAGGTATTAAGGATTGTTCTCCATCGGCAAATTCAGATGTCGATGATTTGATGCGGTAGCCAATAAATGGCGAATCATGTGGTGCTGTAATAGATGTTGTAACTACAGCCGATTGTGCCGGCTCAATGATGTTTTTGTAGTTATAGCTTTGTATCGTCTCGTTAGAGGTATAGTCAAATATTTCAACTATGGTATTAATTGATTGAATGGAGTCGGAATAGTTCATGACTGAGGCTTGAATCTCAACGATGTCTCCTGACCGAAGGAAACGTGGTATATTAGGCTGTACCATAATGGGCTTGTTGGCGACAACATCAAAGGATAGGTTAGATGTCAACAATTCGCGATTATAGGCAATTGCTTTGAATGCCCAAGTAGTGTTGGCATTAGGTACAGTGAATTGGAATGATAGACGCCCTTCGTCATCAGTCAACAGCATTGGTTTAAAGAAAGCAAGAGGTTCTTCAATCGCACGATAAGAAAAATTATCCTGTGGTTGTGAATTGTTGCTTTCTGTCATTTTGTTAAACGCTGTTACTGATTTACCCTCAGCCAATTCTTCTGTCTCGGCGATAGAATCAACGTCGCCCATATCGATTGACTTTGTGGTCATTGCTCTTGCTCCAAATCCTATGGAATTATAAACATTTCGTTTTACATTGGCAAGGCCATAGCCATAGGTGTTTATCTGTGGAATTATAAGTTGAGGACATGTTAAATTGTTGCTTAAATCAGTATATGCGCGATAGGTGAGGTTTCCTTGATAGGTGTTTGATAGAGATAGTGAATTGCCTCTTATTTGTTCGATAGGAAAATCCCAATTCCATGAAATATCTTTAATCTTGTCAAGAGCTTTGGTGTACATGTCGAAAATTAAAGCCGATTTAGAGCCATTTCCGGTGTTATCTGTTACTCGGAATTTCCATGTTTCTTTTGCTCCGGGTGTAATTTTGTCGCGGAAGCTTTCTGCTTTTAGTATTATGCTCGGTATTGAATTTTTTAACTCAATTTCGACCTGATTTGTCGTACATTGATATTCATAATAATTACGTAATGAAATAGTTAAATTAGTGGCGCTGTCAGGTAGTGATACTTCAAAATGATGTAGTCCCGGGGTGGGTGTGAGCCATCCTTTTGAATACAATTTATCTTTGTCCCAAATATAATACTCGATATGGCAGTTATTGGCTGTTGTCCCATATAGAATATTTGCTTTTTGAGTACTGCTGTTAATTGTATATTTTGTTACTGGTATCCATAGCGCTGTTTTGGTCGGAGGCATTTTGTCGCTATTGCGATATAAGCAGATGTTGTTAATTGTGTGTGGTTGGGCTATTGTGCTGTCATTGAGCGCGAAAGTAAATGAATAACATCCGCTTGGTACTGATTTTAAATCAATAATGGGTTGGGCAGAGTGAAATTCTCCTTGATGAATTGTTTTGCCCTCTTTTTTTATGAAATAATTGATGGTGGCATTAATTGTTTTATCGTTAATGTCGGTTAATTTAAAATCTAATTTTATAGGATTTGAAACCTCGATATTTTCATCAAGTGAAGCTAATATATTGTATGCTTTTCCTAATGTGAATGTCTTGTTTGTTTCTTGACTTTCTCCATTAGATGAAATTGCTGTGATTTTTGCGTTGAAAATTCCATTTGGAATAGGCGAACTTTCCAATAGTTCAGCAGGTAATGTTATTTTTAGTTTGCCGTTAGCATCAGTTTTTGTGTCTGTCGAATAAAAAGAACTCGGAGATGTTGCACGCCACCAAATGTTGCGAGGGGACACTGAAAGATTTAGTTTTATATCAATGTCGGCGAGAGGAAATCCTGAATAAGTTTCAGCTTTGCCTATTAAGGTAATAGCTCCTGTTTTCGGTGAGTTTTTTGAAATTTCAGATATGTGTATATAATATGTAGGTAATTTATAGTCACTTACAGTGAAATTTGTGCCGGCAATATAATAGTTGTCTTTTAATACGGATATTGTCCATGTCCCTGATAGTCCATCGGTAGGAAGTTTTAAACTATGGGATATGCGTCCCCAGTTATCTGTACGCAGAAAAATAGTATCTACCTCTTGATGATTTGGGTTATATAATTTCAGTGAAATTGTTTTATCGGCATATAATATGTGCTTATTGTCTTTTATTTGGTATATAATAGTGCTTATTTTTAAAGAATCACCAGGGCGATATATGGCTAAATCTGTAATACACTTACCTCTTAATATCTCAGCTTTTTTTTCTTCGGGATAAAAATATGCATACTGGGTATTTGATATTTCATTGTCTTTAATGGCGATTAAATTGCAATTGCTTGAAATTTTGAATTGAGTCTGTCCAAAAATATCGGTTGTGGCTAATTTTGAAACAAATTTATTATTAGATATTTTGTGAATGCCTGCATTATTAATCGGTTGCCCTGTTTTGGAATTAACGATAGTTGCCCAATTTTTTGAGGCATATTTAGATGTCATTAATGTTAAATTGCTACAGCGTATAGTACTGTAGTATTGATTGTGGTTAATTTCTTTGCCAATAATGATAGGTACAAGAAAATAATATCCAGGTTGGTCAAAAGATATTTTTATTTGATGTTTTTCTTTATAAGGTATTGTTGAGTCAGACTTAATGTCAATAGAGTTTATTAGCTTCGCTTGTGTCGTTACTTCGCTAAATGAATAATTGTGCCTGATTTTGTCTTTATTTTCGGAAATTCGGTATATGTTTATTTTAAATTTTGATGTGTTATTATTTTCGATAAATATATTTAAAGTATCTCCGGGAATAATAGTTTTGGGAGTATTGACCAAAATGGTAGAACGAGATATTTCGTTAATGAGGTTTTCAAGGCAATTGCGACGAGTATAATTGGGGAACTTTCCTAAATAAGAATTGATGTTATTAAACAACCATTTTTTTTGTGGTATATTTTGGATGTATCCATACATGGATATCAGAGCTTCTGCAGAATACTCGTTATTGATATGATTGAGATATAATTCTTGTAATAGATCAAATGTCGTTTTATTATTGGAATTATATACGGCATCATTTAAAAACGTAATTCGTGCGATATCACAATCAATGAACGCCGCTTGTCGGTCAGCGTTTAGCTCAAGTAGATTTTGATATAGTGAAAGTATGCGTTTAGTGATGGGTGATGTATATGTAAATCTTAAATTAGCGAATGAATTATTGTTGCACAACCATTTAAAAGGTAATGTGTTATGATTTGTATGATATCTCTCTATTTTAGCTATTATGTGGCGAGCAATGAAGTCATAAAGAGTAGGATAAAATTGGAAAGTGAGAGAGTTATGGGTTATAATGGACTCATATTCTTTCAATGATGAAGCCTGTAGAGAGGTAGGGCTTGATAGAGCTGAGTCACTGAGAGCTAATATTTTGTGCTTGAATTGATTGGTATCCCATGTATTGTAGTCCTTGGGTAGAGGAAGCAGAGTATTGTTTCGTTGGTCGAATTTCCATCGGGAAGAGTTATATATTTCATCGTAAATATCTAATAATAGTACGCTTAAAATGGCTTTAATGCATGGATCTTTCTCTTTTTCGGTAATTGTTTCAATGCGCTCAATCGTTTCCGGCAGGTTATCGGAATCAATAAGAGATTGAGCAATAGAGTATTCAATAAGGGATTTAATTAATACCTTTCCGTTGCCTGTGTTTAAGGCTGTTGCGATGTTTTTGTCTGCGTTGCTTATTACTTGTTTTGGGTAGGCAAAGTTGGGCTTGTCGTATGGCTGCTGTGCATAGATTGCAAGCGCTAAAATTGCAAATTGACAGGTAATAATAAGTCGGATTATTTTGTTCATAGTAGTTGCTTTTTTTGAGGTAAATATTAAACCCCACAAGATTATAACATCGATTGTGGGGTTATGGTTGATTGTCCTAAATCTCGTGCTGAAATTTGGACTTATAAAAATTAATCGTTTTTCTCTTTTCTGTTTTTGTTCTTTTTGTGCTTGTCGTGTTGTCTCATGAGATGGCGAGTGTATTTATCTTCAGCTTTTTTGAGCAGGAATAATTGCTTTTTAGTTAACACGTTTTTGAGTTGCTCAAAGTATTTAAGTTCGATTTGTGCCTCTTTGTATTTGAGTTCAAAAAGTGCTTCGGCAGCTTTTTCGTATTCAATATCAGTTACATCGGCATCTTTTTTGCTTAACTCACGTTGCATTTTGCGAGTTCCATGATGTAGTTTGAATGTTTCATCTTCCATAGCATCATAAACTTTAAAGAATGCTTCTTGTTGTTCCTCTTCCAAGGTGAGTTCTTTAATGAGAAAATTATGTTTATATTCTCTCATTTCTTTAAACCATTGTTGGCGCTCCTCTTTTGATGGCTTTTTTTGTGCTTCAATTGTTGATAATTGAGCAAAGATTGTCGCTATTAGAAATATTATAGAGATTTTTTTCATGATAATGTAATACTTAATTAATAAGAAGCATAGGTTATAAATTCAGATGAGTTAACTCCTTGGTCAAACATGTCCTCAAGAATGTCATAATCATAAATAGGCTCTTCGTAGTAGAAATCGTCGGCAAATGCATCATCGTCAATTGCTGATATCAAAACAGGATTGTTTTCGATTGAAGGGTTAGTGTCAGAAGGTTGCATTAAATTGAACATTTTCATCATGCACCAAATGCCCATGAACATAGCTGCAAGATATATGTAAGGACGCATCTGTTGCCAACGTGAACGAGACAAGACTTTCGGTGATTGTTCTTTTTCAAAGTCTTGAGCTGGTAACTCTTTTGTCATGCGACTTGCAAAGTCGGCAAAATATCCCTCGGGAACTTTCATCCCTGAGTCATTACCTAATTTGGAGAGAATGTCGTTTTCGGTCTTCATAACTTTGATGCTTATTCAATAATTCAGACAAAAATTAAATCAAAAGGTTTAATCGTTGTCATTAAAATATTGCTCAATCTTTTTTACTGCGATATGATAAGATGCTTTAAGTGCACCTACAGAAGTTCCTAATATTTCAGACATCTGTTCATATTTCATATCATCGAAGTATTTCATATTAAAAACTAATCGTTGTTTTTCTGGTAGAGAAGCAATTGCTTTGCGGAGATTAAGTTTTAATTTATCTCCATCTATATATTCGTCAGCCTCAATCATGTTGCAGATGAATGATTCTTCATTGTCGAGAGAGAGATTTGTGCGCTTGCGCTCTTTTTCAAGAAATGTAAGACTCTCGTTGATGGCTATTTTATATAACCATGTCGATAATTTTGCATCGCCACGAAATTGTTCAATAGACGACCATGCTTTTAAAAAGGTGTTTTGAAGGATGTCATTTGCATCATCGTGATTTTGAACCATTCGACGTATTTGCCAATATAAAGGTTCTGTGTAAATGGCAATGACCTCTCCGAAAGCATCACGACATGTGTCTCTGTCGCGCAATCGAGCAATTAATTGGGGGCTTTCTTTAGGTATTTCAGTTGCCATTTGTTGTTATAATATAAAAGTGGCGTAAAAGTAGAGAAAGTTTTTTAATTTTGCATTAAATATCTATTTAAATGTTGTGAAAGTATGGGAATATCCTTGTCTATAGAGTCAATTTTGCTCGCTTTGGGGCTTACGCTGATTGCCGGAATGTCTACCGGGATAGGTAGCTTGATGGCTTTTTTTACAAAAGCAACAAATACTCGTATATTGTCAGGTGCATTGGGCTTATCGGCAGGGGTAATGGTGTATGTTTCTTTTATGGAGTTAATACCTGAGGCCTTAGATGGCATTGAAATGGTATATTCAGGAAAAGAAGGGATGATATATGTGTTATTGGCATTCTTTGTGGGGATGGGGTTTATTGCTACTATTGACTTTTTTATTCCTGAAGATGAAAACCCTCATGAATTTCATTTTGTTAATGGCGCTGGTGTTAATGAAAAACCAACGAAACGCCTAAAACGTACAGGTTTAATGCTTGCTTTGGCTATCGGTATTCATAATTTCCCTGAAGGAATGGCCACGTTTGTGTCTGCTCTTGATGGGTTAGATATTGCATTGCCCATTGTTATTGCTATTGCGATACATAATATCCCTGAAGGTATTGCAGTATCAGTGCCCATTTATCATTCGACAGGAAGTCGTAAAAAAGCATTATGGTATTCTGTAATGACAGGGTTGGCAGAGCCGGTGGGCGCATTATTTGGAATGTTATTCTTGTTGCCGTTTTGGACGCCGACTGTAGGTGCGTTGTTGTTGGCTACTGTTGCTGGGATTATGGTATATATTTCGTTTGACGAATTACTGCCAGGGGCAGAAGAGTATGGACACCACCATTTTGCGATAGGGGGAGTAATACTTGGTATGGTGATAATGGCGTTCTCGCTGTTGCTTTTCTAAAAAAATCTCACTATAAATAGCGATTGTGCAAGATGAATAGAATTATTAATTTTGCATCGTAAAATTGCGTGGATGAGAAGAAAGTATATAATTTTTATTATTGTATTGTGTGTTTCATTGATTGATGTGCATGCGCAGTCAAGTGATGCCGTTGTTGATACGATATTAGCATTGCAAGAAGTTTCGGTATCTGCAATAAAGCAATCTTCAAATATGAGAGTGCAACCGATTTCTTCAACAACAATAGGAGGAGAGGAGATTAATCGATTGAATATTGACGCGATGAAAAATGTGAGTGAGATGGCACCTAATTTCTATATGCCTGATTATGGTACTCGCATGACATCGTCGATATATGTTAGAGGACTTGGCGCTCGCATAGATCAACCTGTAGTGGGGCTAAATGTTGATAATGTTCCTTTCTTGAATAAGGATAATTATGATTTCGATGCTGTCGATATAGAACGCATCGAGGTGTTGCGCGGACCACAAAGCACATTGTATGGTCGTAATACGATGGGAGGGTTGATAAATGTATATACTTTGTCGCCAATGAAGTATCAAGGACTGCGATTATTGGCAGAGTATGGAAGTGGAAATTCGTTAAAGGCTGCGGTGTCTTATTATACAAAGATTCAACCACGTTTGGCGATGTCATGGAGCGGATATTATTCCATGACGGATGGCTTTTTTGATAATAGACACTCCGGTGTTGATTGTGATACTGAGAAACAGGGCGGTTTTAGATGGAAAACCCAGTGGAGGATATCAGATAATGTCAATCTTGAAAATGTAGTGAGCGCTCAACATTCTCGCCAAGAGGGTTATCCATATGCTTCGATTGTTACGGATGAAATCAATTATAATGACACATGTTTCTATAAACGCACCGGTGTAACTGATGGCTTGACTATTAGATGGTTGCATGATAAATTTACATTGTCAAGTATTAGTAGCTTTCAGCTTATAGATGATAACATGACACTTGACCAGGATTTTTTGCCATTGGAGTATTTTACATTGACTCAAAAGCGCAAAGAGTGGGCGTTGACTCAAGATTTTGTCGCGCGAGGAAATGTGGGTAAATATAATTGGTTGGGCGGATTGTTTGGCTTCTATAAGTCGTCGGATATGCACGCCCCTGTAACGTTTAAGGATTATGGTATTAATCAGTTGATAGAGAAGCATCGAAATGAAGCTAATCCATTCTATCCTGTAAATTGGGATGATGAAACGTTTGTGCTGGGTAGCGATTTTAAGACTCCTATATGGGGTGTGGCTATATATCATCAGAGTAGTTATAATGTAGGGTGCTGGGGCTTTTCCGCAGGAATAAGGCTTGATTATGAACATGTGGCATTGGACTACCACAGCTATTGTAATACATCTTATACTACTTATGATTGTACAGAAACACAAGAATTGGAGAAGGTATTTAATAATCATGAGGTGACGATTGATGATTGCGGGAATTTGAATAAGTCGTTTGTGGAACTACTCCCTAAAATTTCGGTTATATATAGATTGCCAGCGCTGAATTCTTCTAATATATATGCTTCTGTTTCAAAGGGATATAAAGTAGGAGGATATAATACGCAAATGTTTTCAGACGTTCTTCAGCAACGTATAATGAAACTTATGGGGCTTGGGATGAAATATGATATTAATGATGTTGTCGGATATGATCCGGAGGAGAGTATTAATTATGAACTTGGAGCTCATTTGACAACAAATAATGGAATGCTTAATGCTGATGTGGCTTTGTTTTATATTGATTGTCGAGATCAACAATTGACAATGTTCCCAGATGGTACTACAACGGGACGTATAATGGCAAATGCCGGGAAAACTCGCAGTTATGGGGTGGAGACTTCTGTTATGTATAGGCCTTCTGCGCAATGGATGTTTAATGCAAGCTACGGATTGACCGATGCACGATTTGTTGAATTTAATGATGGAAAAAATGATTATAAAGGAAAACGTATACCTTACGCTCCTCGAAATACGATGTTTGCCGGAGTTACATATCGTCAACCTTTAAATGAAAATTGGGCTGATGGATTGTTGTTTAACTTGAATTGTAGAGGCGTGGGTCCGATATATTGGAATGAAGATAATAGTGTAAAACAACAATTTTATGCTTTGTTAGGCGCTTCGATGAGGTTAGAGCATGCTAAATATTCGGTTGATGTGTGGGTTGAAAATATTACTGATACAGAATATAAAACATTTTATTTCGTTTCTATTGGAAATGGATTTTATCAACAAGGGAAGCCTACAAGAATGGGTGTAACATTAAGATATAATATTGATATATAATTTAAAACTAAATAAAAATGAAGACTATTAAATTTCTTTTGATGTCGCTTGTGGCGACTGTGTTTTTAGTATCATGTACTGATGATTCCGAAGGGCCAAGTTCAACACAATATTATGGTGATTGTTTTCATCATGTGTATAATGTGATGTCGAGCACATATAAAATTTATGATGCTCCTAAGTATGAACTTGAATTTGATTATTCTGATTTTACTGTAGATGTAACTATTGAAAATGTTAAGTTTGCTGATGGTATGCCGGAAATAAGTATGACATTGGCAGATTTGAAATGGAATATAAATAAAGGTTTCAAGATTATTAGCGCATCAAATGTTGTGCCGGTAGTCGCAGGAAAAGAAATGCCGGAATATACGATTAATGATATCAAAATTGAAATTCTGGATCGTTATATTGCAACATATTATGAGCCTGTAATAAATATATGCTTTGTTATTAATAATGTGTTTAAGGTTACTGCAGTACAAAAACATATTCTTTATATGGGAGAAACAAAAGTAACAAGTGAAAATTCAAATACTCCATTTTCAAGCAATGCTCAGATCTATCAATTGACTATTGATAAAGAATTGACCGCACGATTAAAAATTGCAGGTGCAAAATTTGCTCAAGCAATGCCTGCGTTAGATATGGTGTTTAAGGGTATTAATGTAGAGATAAATAGTGGCGTGGGATATACTTTAAACAGCGAAAGCTTAATCCCTGAAATAGATGATGTACCATATCCAAATTATGAAATTGCTAATTTGATGGGTGATGGAGTGTTTTCCAATGGTTTGAATTTGTCTTTTGATTGTAATATTAAGCGAATTTCAGATTCAAATGAGGTGGTAGTAACACCATATGCAGTAAATGCAACCTTGAATTATGATGTGTTTTAGAATAGAATAAAAATAATTTTTAAAAAGCGTGGCATGATTTATCGTGCCACGCTTTTTAATTATGAAATAAATTGAATAAAAAGAAAATAATATTGTCATATTAAGGTGTATAAAACACAATATTTTACTATCTTTGCATGAGAAAAATCAGGCAATGACGTATCGAAATAATGCGTTGTTGTTGTATCTGCATGGAAATCAGTGTGGTATGCCATGTGGGTGAGTTTGTTTTCTTGAAAAATGAAAAAATAAAATGATTTAAATATATGGTATCATTAGCAATTTTTGGTATTCAAAGTTCAACGCTTGCAGTAGTAGCGGCACTTACAGGTGTGGCTTTGGTTGCTGCTGCATTGTGGATGGCCGGACTATTGTCTCCGAGGTCATTCAACCCTCAAAAAGGAGAGGCTTATGAGTGTGGTATTCCCACTCGTGGTGAAAGTATGGCACAATTCAAGGTCGGATACTATTTGTATGCGATTTTGTTTTTGATGTTTGATGTCGAAACAGTGTTCTTGTTCCCTTGGGCAGTAAAAGTTAAAGCACTTGGAACAGATGGTTTGACGGCGATTGCAGTATTTTTTGGAATTTTAGTGTTAGGTCTTGTATATGCCTGGCGGAAAGGAGCACTTGAATGGAAGTAACAACCAAGAGTATGCCTTATGAGGCATGGAAAGACAACGAATATATCGAAAAACTCGTTGAAGAATTGCGCGCAAATGGTACAAATGTTATTGTTGGCTCATTTGATAAACTGATAAATTGGGGTCGCTCTAACTCAATATGGCCATTGACATTTGCGACAAGTTGTTGTGGAATCGAGTTTGTATCTTTAGGAGCCGCTCGTTATGATATGGCTCGTTTTGGCTGGGAAGTAGCTCGTTCATCTCCACGTCAAGCTGATTTTATGATGGTTGCAGGTACAATTGTTCACCGCATGGCTCCTGTTATGCGCCGTTTGTATGACCAATTGGCTGAACCTAAATATGTGATCGCTTGTGGCGGTTGCGCTATTTCAGGAGGACCATTCCGTAAATCATATCACGTTGTTAAAGGTATTGATGAGATTGTTCCTGTGGATGTTTATCTACCAGGTTGTCCACCTCGTCCAGAAGCAATGATTTATTCTATTATGCAATTGTCTCGTAAGATGAAAGTTGAGAAATTCTTTGGAGGTGTTAACCGCAAAGAAAAAATTGCCGATTTCTTGGCTGCTCATCCTGAAGAATCATTGAATTACTAAGAGTCATAGCATACATTAATTAATATAGATAAAGACAATATTAGATATGGCAAATATTCAGGATAAAATAGCCAAACAATTTCCCGATGCTACATTTGAAGACGGTGAGATCCTATTGGTAAATATTCCCGATGCTAAATGGCATGACCTTGCTAAATTCTTGAAAGAGGATGCCGATTTGCATTTTGATCATCTTATAACAATTGTTGGGATGGATTGGGTTGATAAATTTGGATGTATTTATCAATTGAGTTCTACTAAATACAATACCCAAATTTCAGTTAAGGTTGCTACAGAAGAACGTGAAAATCCTATGATTCATAGCGTTTCTGATATTTGGACAATTGCAACAACTTTTGAACGTGAAGTATACGACTTCTTCGGTATTATTTTTATTAATAATCCCGATATGCGTCGTTTGTTTTTGAGTATTGATTGGAAAGGATATCCATTGCGTAAAGATTACGATATGAGTCCAGAAAACAATCCTGTACCAACAGAAAACGAGCGTCAAGAAGATGTGACATATTCTTATGTTGAAGATGAAAATGGTAATGTTGAAAAGAAAACAATTACTATTTTCCAACCTGAAGATTATGTCGTGAATATAGGACCTCAACACCCTGCGACTCACGGAGTATTACGTTTCCGTACAGCTGTTGATGGCGAAACAATTAAAAAAATTGATTTTTATTCAGGATATATCCACCGCGGTATTGAAAAATTGTGTGAAGGATTGACTTATCCTCAAACACTTCATTTCATGGATCGTATGGATTATTTCTCTGGTCACCACTATCATCACGCATTGTGTATCGCTTATGAAAAAGCTCTTGGCATTGAAATCTCACGCCGCGCACAAGTTATTCGCGTATTGATGGATGAGTTGGCACGCATTGCCTCTCACTGCTTGTTCCTTGGTACGTATTGTATGGACTTGGGTGCTACTACAATGTTGTTCTATACATTGCGTGTGCGCGAACAGATTCTTGATATAATGGAACGTACATGTGGTGCTCGCATGACATTCAACTATGGATGTATAGGTGGTGTAATGCAAGATCTTCATGAAGACTTCGTGAAAGATGTAAAAGAACTTCTTGCGGTGTTGCCTAAAAACATCAAAGAATACAACGAATTATTCATAGGCAACGTAATTGCAAAAGGACGTCTTGAAAATATAGGAAACCTTACTCGTGAAGATGCTATTTCTTATGGTGTTACAGGTCCTTCAGGTCGTGCATCAGGTTGGGCTTGTGACGTGCGCAAGACACATCCTTATAGCATTTATGGCGAGCTTGACTTTGAAGAAGTCGTATATACTGAAGGCGATTCAATGGCTCGTACAAAATTGCGTATCGCTGAAATGGAACAGTCAGCTAAGATTATCGAACAATTGATTGATAATATTCCTGATGGAGAATATTGCGTGAAGGTGCCTAAAGTAATCAAGTTGCCTGTAGGACGTTGGTTCCAAATGGTGGAAGGTTGTCGAGGCGCATTTGGCGTATATATCGAGAGCGATGGCGGTGCATCTCCTGTGCGCTTGAAACTTGCTCCTCCATGTTTGCCATTGGCAAATGTTGTTGACCACATAACTCAAGGCTATAAGATTGCCGACCTTATCACTATCGGAGGCTCACTTGATTACATTGTTCCCGATATTGACCGATAAACTTAAGAATAATATAGTAATTATAATAGATTATGTACGATTTATCAATTATAACCAATTGGATTCATGAGTTATTGCTATCGGTAATGCCGGGCTGGCTCGCAACAACAATCGAATGTGTCGCAATAGGTGTTGCACTCCTATTGGTGTATGCATTATTAGCATTGTTCTACATCTATTTTGAACGCAAAGTGTGTGCTGCTTTCCAATGTCGTCTTGGTCCTAACCGAGTAGGACCTCTTGGATTGTTGCAATCATTTGCCGATATGTTCAAGATGCTTATCAAGGAAATTATAACTTTGAAGAATGTTGACCGTTTCTTGTTTGCGTTAGCACCATATTTAGTGATTATTGCGTCAATGTTGTCATTCTCTGTGTTACCATGGGGTAATGGATTGCAAATTATTGATTTCAATATCGGTATTTTCTTCTTGATTGCAGTATCATCAATCGGTGTACTTGGTATTTTGCTTGCAGGGTGGTCAAGTAATAACAAGTTTACTCTTATCGGTGCGTTGCGTTCAGGCGCTCAAATGGTGAGCTATGAGTTGTCTATCGGATTGTCGGTATTGACAATGGTTGCATTTGCGGGTACAATGTCTGTTACAGGTATTGTTGAAGCACAAAAAGACTTGTGGTTTATCTTCTCTGGACACATTCCCGCTATTATTGCATTTGTCATTTATCTTGTAGCAGGTACAGCTGAAACTAATCGTGGTCCGTTTGACCTTCCTGAAGCAGAAAGTGAGTTGACAGCAGGTTATCACACTGAATATTCGGGTATGCACTTTGGCTTCTTCTACTTGGCTGAATATTTGAACCTATTCATCGTTTCCGGTGTTGCAGCATTACTATTCTTTGGTGGATGGATGCCATTGCACATCCCGGGATGGGACGGATTTAATGAAATTATGGACTACATTCCATCGGTATTGTGGTTTGTAATCAAAGCTATTGTAATTTCATTTGTTATTATATGGTTTAAGTGGACATTCCCACGTTTGCGTATCGACCAATTGCTTAACCTTGAATGGAAATATTTGCTTCCAATCAACTTGTTTAACTTGGTATTGATGGTACTCGTGATTGTTTATGGATTGCATTTCTAAACCACTTAAAAGAATTTATAAAAACCTGATGATTTCGTGAATATGAGCGACAAATTTGGAAAAATAGCCCAAGTTATCGGACCGGTAGTCGATGTAACGTTTGAAGGAGAAGGTAACACTATCCCTCCAATCTACACTGCATTGAAATTAGACCGTCCCGACGGATCAGTGCTTGTACTCGAGGTTGAACAACATATTGGTGAAAATACTGTGCGTTGTGTGGCAATGGACAGTACTGATGGGTTACAACGTGGTATGAGAGTTGATAATCTTGATCGTCCTATTGCGGTGCCTACCGGAGAACAGGTAAAAGGTCGTTTGCTCAATGTTATAGGTGAGGCTATTGACCACCTACCGGAACTTGAACGCGAGAATCTTCGTCCTATCCACCAACCAGCACCTGATTTTGAAGATCTTACTATCGGTACAGAAATTCTTTATACAGGTATTAAGGTTATTGACTTGCTCGAACCATATAGCAAAGGTGGTAAAATTGGTCTCTTTGGTGGCGCCGGTGTTGGAAAAACAGTGCTCATCATGGAGCTAATCAATAATATCGCTAAGGGACACAATGGCTTCTCTGTGTTTACCGGTGTAGGAGAACGTACTCGTGAAGGTAACGACTTGCTCCGTGAAATGATTGAAAGCGGTGTAATGAAATATGGTGATAAATTTGCCGAAGGCATGGAAAAAGGCGAGTGGAATCTTGCCGATGTTGACATGGAAAAGGTAAAAGAATCACAAGCAACACTTGTTTTCGGTCAAATGAATGAGCCCCCAGGTGCACGTCTTCGCGTTGCTCTATCAGGATTGACTGTTGCTGAGCAATTCCGTGATCAAGATGGTGGTGGTAAAGAAATTCTTCTCTTTATTGACAATATTTTCCGTTTCACACAAGCCGGATCTGAGGTGTCGGCATTGCTTGGTCGTATGCCCTCAGCTGTAGGTTATCAACCTACACTTGCTTCAGAAATGGGTATGTTGCAAGAACGAATCACTTCTACAAAGAATGGATCAATTACATCAGTACAAGCAATTTATGTGCCTGCTGATGACTTGACTGACCCTGCTCCTGCAACAACATTCAACTTCTTGGATGCTACAACGGTATTGAGCCGTAAGATTGCTGAGCTTGGTATTTATCCTGCTGTAGATCCACTTGAGTCAACTTCTCGTATTCTTGACCCCAATATCATCGGAGAAGAGCATTATAATACCGCACAAGCTGTTAAGCAACTTCTTCAAAAATACAATGAACTTCAGGATATTATTGCAATCCTTGGAGTTGATGAATTGTCGGATGAAGACAAATTGGTTGTTGCTCGTGCTCGTCGTGCTCAACGTTTCTTGTCTCAACCATTCCATGTGGCAGAACAGTTTACCGGTCTTCCCGGTGTAATGGTGCCATTAAGCGAAACAATTCGTGGATTTAAGATGATTCTCAGCGGAGAGATGGATGAATATCCTGAACAAGCATTCCTTAATGTAGGTACCATTGATGAAGCTATTGCTAAGGGACGCAAGTTACTTGATGAGGTTAAATAATTAGAGTTATAACTATGATACTAAAAATAATATCGGCTGAAGATGTACTTTATTCCGGAGAGGTAGATTTAGTTACTCTCCCCGGAGAAATAGGTGCATTTACCGTATTGAACAATCACGCATCATTGATATCAACTCTTGTGCCTGGTAAAATAGTTTACGATGAAAAAGGTACACGACGTGAGATTGTAATAGATGGTGGTTTGGTCGATGTTGATAATAATATAGTATCAGTGTGTATATATTAATATGAAAAAAGTATTTCTCATATGGGCTGTTTTGATATTGGCATTTGTAATGCCAAAAAGTCTGAACGCATCAAGTGAGGGTGGAGAATTGGCTATTAAAGAGACAATTTTTCATCACTTAGGAGATGGGTATGGATGGGAAGTACCATTTTCTCATCATCACCGCATTCCTCTTCCCATTATCGTGTGTGATAATGATGGGGCATGGCATTGTTTCATGTCTTCTCGTGTAGCACATGGTGAAACTTATGATGGATTCTATATCGCAGAAAAAGGCGATTATAAGGGAAAAGTTGTAGGTCGTGATGCAAATGGGGCAGAGTATCGTCCTATAGATTTGTCAATTACAAAAAATGTGTTGGCATTGTTTATATCTGTATTTGTAGTATTGTTGTGCGTAATGAGTGTTGCTCGTTGGCACAAACGCTATGGATATAAAGCACCTCGCAAAGGGGTAGGCGCTATTGAAGCGCTCATTTCATTTGTTTACGATGGCGTAATCAAGTCAACACTAAAAGAAAATGCACGTCGTTTTGCTCCTTATTTATTGACTGTATTCTTCTTTATCTTTGTGATGAATCTTTTGGGATTGATCGTTATATTTCCCGGTGGAGCCAATTTGACTGGTAATGTTGCTGTTACATTAGTGTTGGCAACACTCACATTCTTGGTTACAAACATTTTTGGATCAAAGCACTATTGGAAAGATATTTTCTGGCCCGATGTACCATTGTTGCTTAAATTCCCATTGCCCATTATGCCTGTGATTGAGATCTTTGGTATGTTTACCAAGCCGGCAGCATTGACTGTGCGTTTGTTCGCAAATATGATGGGCGGACACATGATTGTAATAGCATTAACAATGCTGATATTTATCTTTGCCCCAATGGGAGCCGCTGTTGCTGGAGCTACAACTGTGGTATCGGTAATATTTTCAATATTCATGTTGTTGATTGATGTTCTTGTAAGTTTTATCCAAGCTTATGTGTTTACTATGCTATCAACAATATTTATTGCATTGGCACAAGAAAACCCTCATCATGAAGAACATCATGATGAATAATATAAAGAGAGAAATAATTAAATAATAAATTAAACAATAATAAAATTAAAAATTATGTTAGCAATGATTTTAGCAGCCGTTGAACCTCTTTTAGGTCTTGGCGCAAGTATTGGTGCTGCAGTAGCAGCTATTGGTGCAGGTATCGGTATTGGAAAGATTGGTGCAGCTGCAATGGAAGCTATTGCACGTCAACCAGAATCAGCAGGTGATATCCGTAGTAACATGATTGTTATTGCTGCTTTGGTGGAAGGTGTATCACTTTTTGCTGTTATCGTTTGTCTTCTTGCGTTATTCGTATAATAAGAAACTCTCAGTATGGAACTATTCACGCCTGATTTCGGCTTGATATTCTGGATGTTTGTATCATTCGCCGTGCTTTTCATAATATTATGGAAGTTCGGATGGCCTGTGATACTTAATGGAATTGATAGTCGAGCTGACCTCATCGATAAAGGTGTGGAGTACGCTCAAAATGCAAAAGAGCAACTTGGTCATGCACGAGAGGAGGCTGATAAATATATAGCAGATGCGCGTCGCCAACAAGCAGAATTGTTGCGCGAAGCCGACAAAATGAAAACTCAAATTATCGAAGAAGCACGCGAAGCAGCTCAAAAAGAAGCACAAAAAGTGATGGATGCAGCTAAAGTATCTATTGAGCAATCTCGCAAAGAGGCTGAACAAAACTTCAGAAACGAAGTGAGTGCTTTTGCTCTCGATATTGCGTCAAAAGTCGTTAGAAATCAACTCGCTGATGAAAAAGCGCAAACAAAGTTGGTTAATACTCTGCTTGATGAAATAGAGAAACAAAACTAAAACGCAATGAACGAAGGTCTTATTCCACGTCGATATGCTAAGGCTCTTTATGAATTTGCTTCTGAAAAGGGGAATTCAAAAAGTGTATATGGTTTGATGCAGTCTTTGGCTTCAGCTTTTGTTGCCGAAAGTTCTCTTCAATCTGTAATGAGCAATCCATTTATTGTTGCTGCCGATAAAGTTAAATTGTTAGTTACTGCTACCGGTGCCGAAAAAGGCGATAAGGTATTTAACGATTTTATTTCTTTATTGACCGCCAATAAGCGTTTGGATATGTCTCGTGAAATCGCATTAGCTTATTTGGACATTTATCGTAGGGCCAATAACATTTATCTTGTTGAAGTAGTAACGGCGTCGGAGTTATCTAATGATGATGAGTCGCGTCTTAAAGCATTGGTCCAAAAGCACCTTAATGGTGGGACTATGGAATATTCAAGTCGTGTAGATCATGAATTGATAGGCGGTTTTGTCGTAAACATTGGTTCTGAGCGTTTGGATGCTTCTATAAGTAATGAATTAAAACAATTGCGTTTGAATCTTTTAAGTAAATAAAAAGAATGATAAACCCCAGCGAGATTTCGGAAGTTTTAAAACAACAACTAGAAAACGTAAACACTAAGGTTTCGTTTGAAGAAGTTGGTACAGTCCTTGAGGTAGGTGATGGTGTTGCCCACATTTATGGACTTGATAAAGTGTGCGCCAACGAGCTCGTAGAGTTTGAGAACGGCGTTAAAGGTGTTGCTCTCAACCTTGAAGAAAGCAACGTCGGTGTTATATTGCTTAATAACGTTGACAAAGTTACCGAGAACATGACTGTGCGCCGTACCGGCGAGATTGCTTCAATCCCGGTGGGAGAAGGTCTTTTGGGACGTGTCATAAATGTTTTGGGTGAACCTATTGATGGTCGTGGACCAATTTCAGGCGAACGAATGTTATTGCCTCTTGAGCGTAAAGCTCCAGGTGTAATTTTCCGTCAACCTGTAAAACAACCATTACAAACAGGTATCAAAGCTGTTGACTCAATGGTGCCCATTGGCCGTGGACAACGTGAGTTGATTATCGGAGACCGTCAAATTGGTAAAACTGCGATAGCAATTGATACTATTATCAATCAACGCAAAAATTTTGAAGAGGGAAAACCCGTATATTGTATCTATGTAGCGATTGGTCAAAAAGCATCATCGGTAGCTGCTATTGTGGAAACATTGCGTCAACATGGAGCAATGGATTATACAGTTGTTGTAGCTGCTACTGCATCTGACTCTGCTGCAATGAGATACTATTCTCCATTTGCCGGTGTTGCAATTGGTGAATATATTCGTGACACAGGTCGTGATGCTCTTATTGTGTATGATGACTTGTCAAAACAAGCGGTTGCTTATCGTGAAATTTCATTGATTTTGAAACGCCCTTCAGGTCGTGAAGCATATCCTGGTGATATTTTCTATCTCCATTCTCGTTTGCTTGAGCGTGCAGCTAAGATTATTGATAACCAAGAAGTAGCTTCAAGAATGAATGACCTTCCAGAGGTGTTGAAACCTCTTGTAAAAGGTGGTGGCTCATTGACCGCTCTTCCAATTATTGAAACACAAGCAGGTGACGTGTCGGCATATATCCCTACAAACGTAATTTCTATTACCGACGGACAGATATTCCTTGAAACAGCATTGTTCAATCGTGGTATTCGCCCGGCTATCAATGTAGGTATCTCGGTATCTCGTGTAGGTGGTAATGCTCAAATCAAGTCAATGAAGAAAGTTGCTGGTACATTGAAGATTGACCAAGCTCAATTCCGTGAACTTGAATCATTTACAAAATTTGGAGGCGACATGGATGCTGTTACAGCGAGAGTTATTGATAAAGGACGTAAGAATGAACGTTTGCTCATCCAACCTCAATATCAACCTGTTGCTGTAGAGGAAGAAGTTGCTGTAATATATTGTGGAACAAAAGGGTTGCTTGAAAAAGTGCCAATGGATAAAGTTTCTGAATTTGAGAAACTTTTTATCCAATTGTTGCATGTGAAATATCAAGATGCCCTTGATGCAATAAAGAGTGGTCAACTCTCAGATGATATTACTGATAAGTTGACTTCTGCGGCACAAGAGATAATAAGCCGTTATAACTAATAGAGAAAGAGAAATTCTGAATGGCAACGTTACGTGAATTAAAAGGACGAATAGGCTCGGTTGCTTCTACTGAGAAGATAACAGGGGCGATGAAAATGATTTCATCGGCAAAGATGCACAAAGCCGAACAGGCATTGCGTCGTTTATTGCCTTTCCGTCAGCAGATTGAAACAATTATAGGCAATCTGTTGTCGGCCGATGCTCAATTTTCGTCTCCGTTGCTTGAAACTCGAGAAGTTAAACGAATAGGCATTGTTGTCTTTGGCTCTGATGATGGTCTTTGCGGTGCTTACAATGTAAATATATTTAAACGACTAATTGAAATAATTACTGGATATAAATCAACATTCGGTAATGATGTCGAGATAGATGTTTACACTGTGGGTTCAAAAATAGCTAAGGCTGTAAGAAAAATCGCAAATGGTAAAATACGCATGATTTCAGATAATGGTGTTGATTCAAAATCTGAAAGTGGCGATGTAAAACTATTTGTGGCATCATTGCAAGAAAAGTTCATTGTAGGTGAGGTTGATAAGATTGATTTCTTATATATGAATTTTAAAAGTATCAGCCGCCAAGTATTAAAATCGGAACAATTACTCCCTGTTGTGCAAGAGTCTTTCTCTGACTTGAATACAACTATACAGGTGAAACCCTACATATTTGAGCCTGATGCAACAACGATATTTACATCGGTATTGCCATTATTCCTCCTTTCGGTGATACAAGAAGTGTTTACTGAAAATAGAGCATCGGAACAAGCTGCTCGTGTGATGGCAATGCAGAGCGCAAATGATAATGCTAAAAAGTTGCTTGAACAATTGCGATTGGAATATAATAAATTACGTCAACAAAGTATTACAACAGAGTTGCTCGATATTGTTGGCGGTCAAATAAAGAATTAAAAAAACAAATATATAAACTAAGATTTATACATATCTATGGGTAGTGTAAAAGATTATTTTTCATCATTAGGTTCCGGGTTGGCAAGCCTTGTAAAAGGTATGCAAATTACCGGAAAGGAATTTATTACACCTAAAATTACTGAAAAATATCCTGAAGATCGTGAGATTGTAAAAGTTCCAGAACGCTTTCGTGCAGTCCTCACTTTGAAGTATGACGAAGAAGGTCGTCACAAGTGTATTGCCTGCGGTATATGTCAACGTAATTGTCCTAATGACACAATTACAATTACATCAAAGATGGTTGACATGCCTGATGGTAAGAAAAAACGCAAGTTAGACAAATATGTTTATGACTTGGGTAGTTGTACCTTCTGTCAATTGTGTGTAACAACTTGTCCTCAAGATGCACTTGAATTTTCAAATGATTTTGAGCAAGCAGTATTCACTCGTGAAAAACTTGTGAAACAATTGAATTATTTGCCGGAAAAAGAAGAGCCGGCTCCGTCGCCTGAAGAATTGGCTAAGGCTGCTGCTGAACGTGAGGCAAAAATTGCTGCTGCAAAAGCTGCTGCCGCAGCAAAGAAAGCCGCTGCTGAGGCTTCTGCAACAGATGTTAATACTGAAAATAAAGAAAATTAATCACATATATGGAATCAATAGGAAGTATCATTATGTATTTGATAATTGCATTAGCAATTATCGTATTCTCGGTACTTGCTGTCACTACACGTAAGATTTTGCGTTCGGCAACTTACTTGTTGTTTACATTGTTTGCTACAGCTGGCATCTATTTTATGATGGATTATCAGTTCTTAGGAGCAGTGCAAATAGCTGTATATGCCGGAGGTATTGTCGTGTTGGTTGTCTTCTCAATCTTGTTGACAAGCAAACCAGGTGACAAAGCCGAGAAACTTGCTTCAAAAAGACGTGCTATTGGTCTGTTAGCTGCATTTGCAATGCTTGGCGTTTCAGGCTATGCATTGTTGAGTCGCTGTGGATTCTTTGCACAACTTCCCGCAATGGGAGATGTTACAATGGATCAAATCGGTGATCAATTGTTAGGAACAGGTCAAGGCGGAATGCTTTTACCTTTTGAAGCAATCAGTGTGTTATTACTTGCATGTATAATCGGTGGCATCGTAGTTGCTCGTAAAAGGTAGATGATTATGGATATAACATTGATGTATTACTTAGTCCCCAGCCTTGTAATGTTTTGCTGCGGTGTATATGGGTTTATCACCCGTAAAAATATGATTGCTATATTAATCTCGCTTGAACTTATGCTTAACGCGGTTGATATTAACTTTGTCGTGTTTAATCGTTTCTTGTTCCCCGGACAATTAGAGGGTATGTTCTTCACTCTCTTTGCTATAGCTATTGCTGCTGCTGAAACTGCTCTTGCTATTGCAATTATTATCAATATTTTCCGTGTAGCTAAGAATATTGATGTGCGCGATTTAACTAAAATGAAATTTTAAACGCTATGGATCAGATTATACCATTATTAATTTTGGCATTGCCTTTGTGCATGTTCTTGTTCCTCGGATTAGCCGGTAACAAGATGAGCCATAAGATGGCAGGAATTCTCGGTACATTGGGTATGGGAGTAACATTGATTCTCGCATATTCAACAGCGTTTACATATTTCTTCAGCGGAAATCCAGATTTTATTGACGCTGCCGGCAATCGCTTGCAATCTGTTATTTTTGATTTTACTTGGTTAGAATTTACTAAAAATCTTGTAATCAAGTTAGGCTTTTTATTAGATCCTATTTCTGCTATGATGCTTGTTGTTATTACAACAATTTCATTCATGGTACATTTATATAGCCTTGGTTATATGCATGGTGAAAAAGGTTTCCAACGTTATTATGCTTTCTTGTCGTTGTTTAGTTTCTCAATGTTAGGACTCGTTGTTGCTACTAACATCTTCCAAATGTATATTTTTTGGGAGCTTGTGGGAGCTTCATCTTATTTGCTTATCGGATTTTATTATACAAAGCCGAGTGCAGTTTCAGCGTCAAAGAAAGCATTTATCGTTACTCGTTTTGCCGACCTTGGCTTCTTAATTGGTATCCTAATTCTATCATTCTTTACAGAAACATTCAATTTTATTGATATGACAAGTGCTCCTGAGAATGTGCTTGCAAGCACAGGTGGAGCTACTTTCATGGGCGCTTCTGTTTTGACATGGGCATTAGTGCTAATCTTTATGGGTGGTATGGGTAAATCAGCAATGATGCCTCTTCACATTTGGTTGCCTGATGCGATGGAAGGTCCAACACCGGTATCTGCACTTATCCACGCTGCAACAATGGTTGTTGCTGGAGTGTATTTGGTTGCCCGCATGTTCCCGGTTTACTTAATGGAAGAAGCCGCATTGACTATTGTAACGATTGTTGGTGCATTGACAGCATTGTATGCTGCAATAGTAGCATGTACTCAAGTTGACATCAAGCGAGTACTTGCATTTTCTACCATTTCACAAATTGCGTTCATGATGGTTGCTCTTGGAGTTGCTCGTCCTGAAACTCATGAAGGAGTAGGCTACATGGCTTCAATGTTCCACTTGTTTACTCACGCAATGTTTAAAGCATTGTTGTTCTTGGGTGCCGGTGCATTGATTCATGCTGTTCATTCTAATGATTATACAGCGATGGGTGGTCTTCGTAAGTATATGCCTATAACTCACATCACATTCCTTATAGGCTGTCTTGCAATCGCAGGTATTCCTCCTTTTGCTGGATTCTTCTCAAAAGATGAAATACTTGTAGCAGCATTTGAAAACAGCATGTTGTGGGGCCTATGGATGACAGCAGTTGCTGGTCTTACTGCGTTCTACATGTTCCGTTTGTACTATCGCATATTTTGGTGGAATACACCTGATTATGAAAAACATGGACATGTTCCTCATGATGCTCCATGGACAATGACTCTTCCTTTGATTATCCTTGCTACAGTTTCTGTAGTTGCCGGATTTATTCCTTTTGGAGAATTAGTAACATGGAATCGTGAAGTATATCACATTCACCTTAATTGGACAGTTGCAACAACTAGTGTTGTAGTTGCGGTAGTGGCAATTTTGATTGCAACAGTAATGTATCGCAAAGAAAATGCAATCTCTGATAAGATTGCTAATAGCGTTAAAGGATTGTGGACTGCAGCATATAACAGATTCTACTTTGATGAGTTATATCTATTTATTACTCACAAAATCATATTTAACTTGGTGAGCCGTCCAATAGCTTGGTTTGATCGCCATATTATCGATGGAACAATGGATATGTTTGCAACAATAGCTCACAAAGCATCTGGAGCAATCAAAGGCTTGCAATCAGGAAGCATACAAGCTTATGTATTGGTTTACCTTCTCGGAGCATTGTTGCTCGGTGTTGTAACCGCGGTATGTGTGATGTTATAAACAATAGTGCTAATTGATAAATATAGTAACTTATGTTTGAAAATATATTAATCTATTTTGTGGTAATCCCCTTGGTTATGCTTGGAGGACTTGCCCTATGTAAGAATATAAAACAAATCCGTGCGGTAGCTGTTGTCGGCTCTCTTGCATTGGTAGGTTTGTCTATTGCACTGTTGCTTGGATATCTTGAACAACGTGCAGCAGGAGCAACTGCTGAGATGTTATATGTTGATTCTTGGTCATGGTTTGCTCCATTGAATATTAATCTTGCGGTGGGTGTTGATGGTATTTCTGTTGCAATGTTGCTTTTGTCAGCAATCATTTTGTTGACAGGCTCATTTGCATCATGGAAAATTGATCCACTACCTAAAGAATTTTTCTTGTGGTTGATATTGTTGTCAATCGGTGTATTTGGCTTCTTTATTTCAATTGACTTATTTACAATGTTTATGTTCTATGAAGTTGCTCTTATCCCAATGTACTTGCTCATTGGTGTATGGGGTAGTGGTAATAAGAACTATTCAGCGATGAAGTTGACATTGATGTTGATGGGTGGCTCGGCATTCTTGATGCTTGGACTCATCGGTATCTACTATCATTCAGCACCAGAGGGAGGTCAATTGACTTGGAATATCCTTGAAATTGCTCAAAATAACGCAATAGAAAAGAGTTGGCAATATTTCTTGTTCCCAATGACATTTGTCGGCTTTGGTGTATTAGGCGCAATGTTCCCATTCCACACATGGAGCCCTGATGGTCATGCATCAGCACCAACTGCTGTGTCTATGCTTCATGCTGGGGTATTGATGAAACTTGGGGGATATGGATGTTTCCGCGTAGCAATTTATTTGATGCCTGAAGCGGCCAATGAACTTGCTTGGATCTTTTTGATATTGACAGGTATTTCGGTTGTATATGGTGCATTTAGTGCATGTGTTCAAACTGACCTTAAATATATCAATGCTTATTCTTCAGTGAGCCACTGTGGTCTTGTATTGTTCGCTATCTTGATGCTCAATACAACTGCGATGACAGGTGCTATCATGCAAATGTTGTCTCATGGCCTTATGACAGCATTATTCTTTGCATTGATTGGTATGATTTATGGTCGCACTCACACGCGAGATATTCGCATGATGGGTGGATTGATGAAGATAATGCCATTCTTAGCGGTATGTTATGTTATTGCCGGTATGGCATCATTAGGACTTCCTGGTTTGAGTGGCTTTGTCGCTGAAATGACAATCTTCATTGGCTCATTCCAACACACTGATATGTTCCACCGAGTATTTACAATTGTTGCTTGTTGCTCAATTGTAATTACAGCGGTTTACATCTTGCGAGTTGTTGGTAAATTGTTGTTTGGCCCAGTTCAAGATAAACATCATCTTGAATTGACTGATGCAACATGGTGGGAACGCTTGTCAACAATCACTCTTATTGTGTGTGTAGCTGCAATCGGATGTTTTCCTAACTTCTTCAACGATTTGATTAAGTTTACATTCTCACCCGAGATATTCTCAGTATTAGGTATCAATTAAAAAGATTAATAAGAAATGGATTACTCACAGTTTTTAGCAATGAAGCAAGAAATAGGATTGTTAGTCGTATTTCTATTAGTCTTCTTTTTTGACACGTTTATGCCTAAAAAAGCGCAAAATAGCCTGTCTGCTATAACATGCATATTCTTTGCGTTTTTTACTGCAGCATGTTTCTGTCCTTGCCTTTTGACAAATATTGAATCGTTTAGTGGAATGTATGAGTCATCGGCAGTTATTGTAACTATCAAGAATATTTTGAACATTGGTGTGCTAATTGTCCTTATTCAATCAATGAAATGGGCTAATAGCGAGATGCAAATCATGCGTCGAGGCGAGTTCTATGAATTATTACTCGTTACATTGTTTGGTATGTATTTGATGATATCAGCTCGTCATTTCTTGTTGTTTGTAATAGGACTTGAAGCTGCTTCTCTACCATTGGCTGCAATGGTGGCATTTGATAAGAAACATTATGAAAGCCATGAAGCTGCCGTTAAATATATCATGACAGCAGTATTCTCTTCTGCAATCTTCATGATGGGATTGTCATTTGTATATGGTTTGACAGGTACATTGTATTTTGATGGAATTGCTAATGCTATAGTAGGCGAGGATCAATTAAATGTATTGTTAATCGTTGCTCTTGCATTTGTGATATCAGGTGTTGGTTTTAAACTTTCTCTTGTTCCATTCCACTTGTGGACTGCTGACGTTTATCAAGGAGCTCCAACTTCAGTAACTTCTTACTTGTCAGTTATCTCTAAAGGAGCAACAGCATTTGCATTCCTTGTAATAATGGTTCAAGTGTTTGGTACATTGTATAGCCAAGTGTGGGAATGGATGTTGTATGGCTTGATTATTCTCACTATCACTATAGGTAACTTGTTTGCATTGCGTCAAAGTAATATGAAACGTTTCTTGGCGTTCTCTTCAATTTCACAAGCTGGATACATTATGCTTGGTGTTATTGCTTTGAATACTACGGGAATGGCATCATTATTGTATTATATCCTTGTTTATATCTTCTCTAATTTGGCTGCTTTCGGTGTAGTTTCTGCTATTGAAAACAAAACAGGCAAATTGTCAATGGAAGATTACAATGGATTGTATAAGACAAATCCACGTTTGTCATTTGCAATGATGCTTGCAATGTTCTCTCTTGCTGGTATCCCACCATTTGCGGGATTCTTCAGCAAGTTCTTCATCTTTACAGGTGCAATCCAACAAGGAAGCATTGCAATCTATGTACTTGTGCTTATTGCATTGATTAACACAATCCCCTCATTGTACTATTATTTACGTGTAGTGAAGGCAATGTTTATTAACGACAGCGAAACGCCAATTGAATCATTCCGTTCTGCAACATCAGAACGCCTTGGCTTGTGGATTAGTGTAGGTGGTATTATCTTGCTTGGAATCGTAAGTTGTGTATACAACTATCTACTTGATTTGACAGCATCGAGTGATATGTTTGCAGGATTGTTATAAAAAAGAGAATAACTAATTAATATTTATAAGCGCATGAAATTTTCTCATGCGCTTATTTTTTTGTAAGAAATTTAAATTTATGTACTTTTGTGATTACAACATACCACTGAATAACTTAAATCCTAATTAAT
This sequence comes from Muribaculaceae bacterium, assembly GCA_045596365.1. Classification (GTDB taxonomy): domain Bacteria; phylum Bacteroidota; class Bacteroidia; order Bacteroidales; family Muribaculaceae; genus RGIG4079. Next base: position 52,464 of record JAZOCE010000013.1, read on the forward strand.
ATGAGAAAATTATTATTTTCCGTCGTGTTGGCATCTGTTTGTTTAACATCGATATCAGCAAATGAATTACAAACGATAACCTTAAATAGTAAGGAATATTCTCTTAATGAATTAATTGTGCGTCAAGAAGGACCAGGTATTACTTATCGTCGTATTAGAATTCCGGATTATCCATTGAATGTGAATATGATAGAAGTGGATTTGACTAATCCATATAATCGAATTGAGACAATGCAGGCTTCTGAGACATTGTATAAAACGGAAACATTGGCTAATGCTTATAAGCGATATAATACAGAGGAAAAACGAGTGATAGGTGGAGCAAATGCCAATTTCTGGTGCGTGTCAAGCCAACAACCTTATAGTGATTTATTAATTGGAGCAACATATAATGGCAACCTTCGCAATGGTCAAATAATAACTGAAACAAACGCTTATTCTGATCAATGGGATGGTGGACCGGCTCGCACAGGTGTTATTGCTATTGATACATCGAAGAAATTATATGTAGAGTCAATGAATTATAAAGGATATATAAAAAATAGTAAAATTGGTAGTCCTGAAATAATTCAAGTAAATAAAATAGTCCGTGATGAAGAAATCGGACTGTATAATAGCTTTTATGGTAAAACTAAATCCTTCATGCCTGCTGATCAGTATGTTGAAAATAATATACAGCATTTTAAAGTAGTTTCAGGCGTTGCCACTGAGGTTTACTTAACTATCAACGAAGGACAGCGGTGGATGGCTGGACAAGATATGGTTTGCACTGTAGCAGAAGTAAAAACCGATGCTGGAGCTGGAACACTTGGGGATTATGATTTATGCCTTGTCGGTCGAGGTTCAAATAAAGCACTTTTGGCAAAATTGGCAGTTGGAGATCAAGTAACAATCAATTATGGATGGACAACAGCAGATGGTTCGTCAACCCCTATTATTGAACAATTGATAGGTGGAAATGCTATAGTGATGAAAGATGGGGTGTTGACCGGACGTAATTCCGATGAAACATATAATTCCCAAGTTTATTCTCGTACCGGTTATGGCGCAAATGCCGATGGTAAAAAACTATATATTATCGTAATAGATAAATCTCTTGATCCGGTATATGGTAATTCTGCCGGTTGTGGAACAAGTGTGATGTGTGAAATCTTGAAATTTTATGGATGTGATGATGTCGTAACAATGGATGCTGGAGGCTCAGCCCAAATGATGGTCAAGGGGAAGGTAATAAATACGACAACAGAGACAACACCTCGAGCAGTAGCTAATGGGTGGTTCTTTTATTCAATAGCTCCACAAGATAATGTTATTGCGCGAATAGAA
>JAZOCE010000014.1:0-14882 GCA_045596365.1 Muribaculaceae bacterium
AATTACACCACGCCATATTTTCTTATCGCCATCGCGACCCGCACTATATATAACTCGATTATCGGCATATTGAACTGCAAGTGAACGTTGAGCTACTGTTCCTGTGGGAGAACTGAATTCGATTTCTCCTGTAGCTTGTCCTTCTACGATTTTCACACGCACAACCTTGTGGTTTGTTTCATCACAAAACCAGAGGTAGCCTTCTCCGTTAGCACCATCTCCATATGCACTCATTAAGTCGCTACGTCCTATATTATAGCTTGATAAATCAATCCCACTTCTTGTTGTACTCGGAGGTAAATTCGCTTTTGTAAAATATGCAACAGCCTTAATTCCTTGTGCCCATGCATTATTCGCTTGTAATGCTTGCGGGGCTGTTGCACTTCGACGAGATTGAAACCATAATGTTTCTGCATTATCGGCAGCAATTGCAGGACCTGCATACCAATAATTCCCTGTCGCGTCTACAGGATATCCGGCATAAGAACCACATGAAAAATATTCTGCTCCGTTTTGTTCAAAATCAAAGAACAATCCTCGAGTATAATTTGTTAGTATCATATAGGTCAGACTCTCATTCCCTTCTGATGTAGGAATTGTAGCCCCTTGAGTTGTCGTAGCCGGCAATGTGAATATCCTTCCATTTGCAGCCGCTCCTTGTATCCAATATGCCGCGCCATCGGCATATGTTGTCGTACCATAATTATAAAAATTATCCCAAGTGTCTCCACTATAGGAGAAATAGGTTGCAGCGTTGGCTTTCGGTTGAAGCCATGTTAATGCTAATAATAGCATTAATGCGCGAGTGTAAAAGTGTTTCATAATGGTTAAGTTTAATTATTTGATATTTTTTATTTTTAATTTAAAATTTGATGGATTTTCATGGTTAAATAATCATAACTCACAAAATTAAAAATTATTTTTCTAAACGAGTGCTTTTATATTTGGTTAGCGCGTTAAAAAATGTTAAACATAACACCAATGTAACCGTAATATCGGTAAACGAAAATGATTATATCTCATTGACAGATATAGCAAAGCATAAGAGTGAAGACCCTACAGCGGTTATTGATAATTGGATGCGTAATAGATATGGTGGAACTTATGCCCATAAGGATATTGCTTTTAAGTTTGCAAGTTGGATTTCAGTTGAGTTTGAACTATATATTGTCAAGGAATTCCAAAGACTTAAACAAGAAGAACAGAAATTGATTGTATGGACTGCAAAAAGAGAACTTTCAAAAATCAATTATCATATACACACAGATGCTATAAAGCAAAATCTTATTCCATCCGAAATTACAACTTTGCAAGCAAGCGTTATTTACGCAAATGAAGCAGATGTCTTGAATGTTGCGATGTTTGGAATGACTGCAAGGCAATGGCGGGAAGCAAATCCTGAACTAAAAGGAAATATTCGGGATTATGCAACAATAAACGAACTCATTTATCTTTCAAATATGGAGAATTTAAATGCAGTCTTTATTGACGATGGGCTTTCTCAACATGAGAGACTTATAAAACTAAATCAAATAGCCATTCAGCAAATGAAAGTTTTAGAAGAGGTTGAGAATAGACGATTATTGAAATAAGACAGGTGCAAGACACACTTTTTCAAGCGAATAAAACGTGGAGAGTTGAAAGTGGGAAGTGGAGAAATGTACCTGAAAGGCTGAATTTAAATAGGGATTATTCCCACTGGGTGAGAATCATGAATTAAAGCCATCCGAGGGTTTCGTTTTGCTCAACCCTCGGCTATTCAAATACAGCCCTTCGGGTGGCAATTATTCTTGTTTTATTTTGTGAATTAAAAAGTAAATATCTATCTTTGTAATAAATAAAATATTATTTGTAGACAAACAAATACATAATTAATGAATAATATATTATTTCTTAATGTGCAGACGCCCGGTGATGTTGCTATGCAGATTGCAGCAAGGGTAAAGATGCGTCGGTTGGAGCTGAATTTGACACAAGAGGGCTTGGCTTCAAGAGCCGGAATGAAATTTGCCACGTATAGACGATTTGAACAGACCGGAGAGATTTCGTTGCGAGGATTATTGCAGGTTGGTTTTGCATTGAATGCTTTAACTGAGTTTGATGCGTTATTTACTCAACCGCAATATCAGACTCTCGATGATGTGTTGAATGAGCAGACGGTTAACCGCAAAAGGGGAAAGAGAAATGAATAGCATAAAACAAATAGAGGTATTATATAACAATAGTTTGGTCGGTCGTTTGGCAATGACTAAAGATGCTTTATGTGCTTTTGAGTATTCGGCAGAATGGTTGAAAACAGGGTTTTCCATATCTCCTTTTGAACTGCCGTTGCGTGGTGGCGTTTTTATCGCAAAGCGACAACCTTTCAATGGTGGTTTTGGCGTTTTTGATGATTGCTTGCCTGATGGCTGGGGGTTGCTTATTTTGGATAGATATATGCAACAGCAGGGCGTAAATCCACGTACTCTTTCGTTGATTGATAGGTTGGCATTGGTGGGCTCTTCAGGTAGAGGGGCGTTGGAGTTTCGTCCTGATAGAAGTGTTTTAACGATGCAGGAATATGCCGATTTTGAAAAATTGGCATTAGAGGCAGAGCATATCCTTGATGTCGATGATTATAAAGGTGATGGAATAGAGGAGTTTCAGCATCGTGGAGGCTCACCGGGAGGTGCTCGCCCCAAGATATTTACGCTATATGAAGGTAAAGAATGGTTAGTGAAATTCAGGGCTAAGAATGACTCTAAATATATAGGACAACAAGAGTATGAGTATTCGGTATTGGCAAAAAAATGTGGGATTGAGATGCCTGAAACTCGGCTTTTTGAGGGGAAATATTTTGGAGTTGAGCGATTTGATCGTACACAAAAAGGTCGACTACATGTGGTGAGTGTTGCCGGATTGATAGGTGCAGATTATCGGTTGCCAAGTATTGACTACATGCAAATATTTCAAGTGTGTGCCGTATTGACGCATAGTGTTATAGAAATGTGGAAGGTGTATCGTTTGATGGTGTTTAATTATTTGATAGATAATAAAGATGATCATGCTAAAAATTTTGCTTTTATCTATCGTGATGGCGATTGGCATTTTGCTCCTGCTTATGACCTGTTGCCGAGTGATGGAATTAATGGATATCACACGACTTCAATAAATGACAATATCAAACCTGTAAAGGAGGATTTGATAGCAGTAGCTGTTAAAGTTGGGTTGAATAAAAAAGATGCCGAGCAGGAGTATGAAAGACTGGCAGAAAGTCTCGGGACTTGAAAATTGAGAGTTGAGAGTTGAAAGTGGAGAAATGTACCTGAAAGGCTGAATTTAAATAGGAATTATTCCCACTGGGTGAGAATCATGAATTAAAGCGTGGGAAGCACGCTATTTGGGTAATATTATTGCGTGTTTTTATTTGTATAGTAGCGTCTTTCCGACACTTTTGTCGGTGGCGCCTCACCATCTCCGTTAAAAGAGCGAAGAGGAGAAAGGATTGCCCAAAGGGCTATATTTAAATAGCGTGCTTCCCACGCAATGGATATTTCTCTTTTACCCCGTGAAGCATCACGGGGCTATTAAGATTTAGCCTTTCAGGCATATTTTTAATTTTTCCTCTTTCAATTTTCAACTTTCACCCTTTTTCATTTTTCCACTCTCAACTTTCAACTCTCTCTCCTCTTTCCATTCTACATGTTTAACACCATCATTACGCGCAAACTATAAAATTTAGTTAAAACTACTCGATTTAGTTTGCAAACTAAAATTTTTAGTTTAGATTTGCAGTCGAAATATTTATTGATTATCAGGAAGCCTTAATTTTACAATAAATTATTCCTGTTCGAGAAAAATGAGGTATCAAATGTACAAACGTTGCTAAAACAAATCATTTATCGGGCACCAATTAAAAAATGCGCCTTATTAAGGCATCCTATAATTGACATGTTTTACTTAATTTACGAGTCTTAAATTTTAAAGAAATATCTATTATGAAAGGATTAACTGACAAAGAGGAAGAATTGATGCACTTCTTTTGGACTCATGGACCACTATTTGTCAAACAAATAGTAGAAAAATACCCTGATCCCAAGCCTCATTTCAATACGATATCAACGTTCGTTAGGGCTCTTGAACAGAAAGGATATGTTGGGCATGAACAATATGGTAACACCTATCTCTATCATGCCGTTGTCAGTCGTGAGGAATATAGCCGCAAGACACTCCGCTCAGTCATGAGCCGATATTTCGACAATTCACTCACCGGAATAGTCAGTGCATTATTCAAAGATGAAAATCTCAGCGACGATGAAATCAAAGAGTTGATACAACAAGTAAGAAACAATAATAAATAAGCTATGGGAACACTTTTTGCTTATTCAATAGTAGCTTCTATTCCACTCATCTTGATGTGGAGCATCTACAAAACAATGCTTGCCAATACCACATTCCACCGATTTAACCGCATAATTTTACTTTCTATCTATGCCACTGCTCTATTTGTTATCCCTCTCTTGCAAATCATTCCATTTTTTATACCCAATGATGCCAATGTGATAATTTCAGTCAATAATATAACCGCCACAATAGCATCGGAAGAAGCGCCAACAGAAGCATCCGGATTTCCCATCCTAACGATTTTACTTGATATCTATATCCTTGGCGCTATCGCCATGTTTTTGAAACTAACCACCGCATTATTTCGCACCACACTGCTTATAAAAAACAGCTATCATATTAAACATAATAAATATAACATTATCGTGCATAATCGTGCGGGAATAGTTCCTTTTTCTTGGTGCCGATGGATTTTCATGAATCAAACTGACTATAACGAACAGTTTAAATTAATCGCTGCTCACGAGAGTGCACATCTAAAAAAGAGACACTGGATTGATCTAATAATTGCCGAATTAGTTATAGCCTTGAATTGGTTTAACCCTGGTGCTTGGCTCATGCGCTCGGCACTACAAGATATTCATGAGTATGAAGCTGATGAAAGCGTTTTACGGTCAGAGAATGTAGACACAAAAGAATATCAATTATTTTTAATAAAAAAGACTGTCGGCGCAAGGTTCGCGGCCATCGCCAACAGTCTGAATCACAGTTCACTTAAAAAACGTATAACTATGATGATTTCAAAAAAATCTCAAAGCAAGGTGCGCATGCGCGCTTTAGCTTTAGTGCCGGCAACGGCACTCGCATTGGTCTTTGTCAATAACTCGGCTATTGCTTCAACATTGTCAAGCGTCGCTTCAACCGAAGCTGTTGCCAATATGTCGGACAAAGATAGTGAAAAATCTTCAGTAATTGTAGCTCAACAGGCCACTGACAACTCAAAAGGTGATGTTATCAAAGCTCCTGATGAAATGCCACAATTCCCTGGCGGAATGAAAGCTTTGATGGAGTACATATCCCAAAACATCAGATACCCTGAAGAAGCCATAAAGGCTAATAAAGAAGGAACTGTAATTGTTCAATTTGTCATTACTAAAACAGGAGAAATTGAAGAGACTAAGGTCGTACGCAGTCAAGGAGAATCACTTGATGCCGAAGCCGTGAGAGTCGTCAAATCTCTCCCTAATTTCATCCCCGGCAAAGTGAATGGGAAGCCAGTAAACGTAATGTACACTATTCCCCTTAACTTCAAAATGAACACCAACAAACACAAATAGGAACAGCATCGCTCGGTACGACATCAAAAGTACCGAGCGATTTTTCAATGAAACTATATTATTGTATCTTTGCAGTATGGGAGTTGAACAATACTACAAAGCATTAGCGGATGAGGCGAAAGCGCATATATCGTCCCTCAGCCGACGCGCAACACAGGTTTCATGGTTGCGTGTGGTGGCGTTTATAGGCATTATTGTTGCTGTTTATCTGCTTTGGGATTATTCAATATTGTGCATCCTTTCATCAATTGTCGGATTAGCGATATTTTTATTCCTCATAAAGTATCACGACCGCCTATTGAGGCTAAAAGCACGACAAGAGACCAAACTCCATCTTGCACAATCTCGATTGAGAGTAATCGCCGGAGACCTATCCGACCAACCACAAGGGAATAGTAATATTGACCAGATGCATCGCTTCAGTTTTGACCTTGATATTTTTGGGGCAAACTCGCTATTTTCGATGCTTGACTCCACAGCCACAGCAATCGGAGCTGCACATCTTGCTCAATGGCTCAAAATGCCATTACTTGATATTGAAAGTATCAAAAAACGACAAGAAGCTATTGCCGAATTGTCAAAAATGAATGAGTTGCGCACCGAGTTCCATGCATCAGGTAAAACGATTGAAGAAGAGGAGCATCACATAACTCCCGATTTCTCAAATCGCCCTTCATTTCATCTCTCTACTCCCCTCATCATTTTGGCTTATTGCGCTACGCCTATTCTCATAGCAGCTATAACATTAAATGCTTTAGGGTTTATTTCCGGCACAACAATTATATGGCTGATTGTCGGATATTTATTTATTGCATCCCTCGCAAGCAAAAAAATTGGCAAATTACATCAATGGCTCTGCTCAACTGTAGAACGATTGACCTCGCGCGAGCAACTATTTCAACAAATTGAAAATACACAATTTCAATCATCATTGATGATTAATCTACAAAACAATCTCAAACAGAACAATGAAAACGCATCTCAATCGATTAAACGACTCTCTCGTCTATTAAAATCCCTTGATCAACGTTACAATGCCGTTGGATTCATTCTATTTAATGGGACTATGCTTTGGGATATTATCATCATTAACCGCATTGACCGATGGATGAGAAAATATGGTGATAATCTCAACATATGGATGAATACTTTGGGGGAAATTGATGCGTTGTGTGCATTGGCAACATATGCTTTTGAAAATCCCGAATACACATATCCTCAGATTGATGCCACCGGCAAAACTATAATGCAAGCTGAAGAGATGGGGCATCCATTGATACACAAGTCTAAACGCATCAACAATCCTTTGCCCTTCATGGCACAACACTCTTTCATCATAATCACCGGTGCAAATATGGCGGGCAAAAGCACCTATTTGCGAACAATCGGCATAAACTATTTATTAGCAATGGTGGGAGCTCCGGTTGCCGCTAAATCAATGACATTCACCCCTGCATCGTTATTCACAGGGTTGCGTGCCAACGACTCTCTTGCCAACGGTGAAAGTTATTTCTTTGCCGAACTGAAACGCTTGCAAGCCGTAGTCGATGAAGCATCGCAGAGCAAACCGATGTTTATTCTTCTTGACGAAATTTTGCGAGGGACTAATTCTGCCGACAAACAGCGAGGCTCACTTGCATTGGTGAAAAAATTAATCACATTACCCATTGGTGGTGTTCTTGCCACACATGACCTTGTACTTGGAAGCCTTGCCAATGAATTCCCCAATAATATCTCGGCATATTGTTTTGAAGCTGAAATCAAAGACGACAATCTCACATTTGACTACACGCTACACGAAGGAGTAGCGCATAATCTTAACGCCTATTTCCTTATGGAGAAAATGGGTATAGTCTAACTAAAACTCAATGGAAAATTTATCACTATCTGAAATAAAAGAGTTACTTGATAGAGAAGCCTCTCGCATAAATAATCTCGATTTCATTTCTCGCGACCCGGTACAATTCCCTCGACGCTTTGAGCGACTGCAAGATATTGAAATCGTTTCATTACTTAGCGCGACAATCGCATGGGGAAATCGCAAAATGATATGTGCCAACTGCGAGAAAATGCTATCTCTGATGGAATACCGCCCTTTTGATTATGTGATGGACACAGGTTATGAAGAGCTGCCCGACATGAATATTCATCGCACCTTTTTTGCCAAAAATATGCGTCATTATCTGCGAGGGCTAAACAAAATATATACTGAACATGGCTCTCTACAAGAATTTGCGCGCAAAATGGGTATCAATAATTCCGAATTCCCCTCTTGGGCACTTGTTGAAGCATTAAATCACACTCTTGCCGAAGCCAATGGCGGACAACAGGACTGTCGCTGCCTGCCTGGCAACCTTAAAACAACAGCGTTAAAACGCATCAACATGGCTTTGCGTTGGCTCGTGCGCAATGATGGAATAGTGGATATGGGAGTGTGGGATATCATTAAACCTTCACAGTTGTTTATCCCTCTTGACGTGCATGTAGGCAACACCGCACGACAACTTGGGCTCCTCAGTCGCAATGCAAATGATCGCCGAGCAGTGGAGGAACTCACTGCAACACTACGCTCATTCCGACGCGAAGACCCTGTGTGGTATGACTATGCTTTATTTGGCATTGGTGTTGATAATCTCTCCGTTTAAGATAGATTAACGCACTTAAATTCACATTACGCAACGCTTTTCCGTAACTTTACCAAATTAATACAAAAGTTACATCTCTATGAAGAAATTTTTCACAACATTTATAGCATTATTTATAGCTACATTTTCAATGCTTGCCGATGGCGAAGGCGCAAAAATCAGTTTTTTGGAAAAAAGCCATGATTTTGGCACTATCAAAGAAGCAAATGGCCCTGTGAGCTATGAATTTGAGTTCAAAAACGTGGGAGACGAGCCATTAGTAATCCTTTCGGCAAGAGCAAGTTGCGGTTGTACAAAGCCCGAATATCCCGAAAAGCCCATCAAACCAGGAGAAAAAGGCAAAATAAAAGTAACCTACAATCCGGCAGGACGTCCCGGCGAGTTTGACCGTAAAGTGAAAATTCAGACCAACGATAAAGGTCGTCGCCCCATTCTAAAAGTTACAGGAGTCGTAATTCCGGAAAATAATGACGAAGAGTAAAATTATGAAACGATATAAAGCCATAGCATTACTTTTATTTGCTATCACACATTTTACCGCTATCGCGCAACCCAAAGCCGAATGGGTGGCTAAGAGTCATAACTACGGCATCATAAATGAAAACGATGGTGATGCAAAATGTACATTCACACTCATAAACACCGGCGACAGCCCTCTTGTAATCACTAATGCTCGTGCTACGTGTGGTTGCACACGCCCCAAATATTCAAAAGAAGCCATTGCCCCCGGCGATTCAATGACAATATCAGTGAGCTACGACCCGGTGGGGCGTCCCGGGCGATTTAATAAGAAAATATATATCGACACAAATACAGAGCCGAAACGCTCTACATTAGAAATATCCGGAGTGGTTATTGCTAACGAACAGACCATAAAAAGTCGCTTCCCTGTCGATGGAGGAGAATTAAAATTACGAACATCTGTTGTCCCTCTTGGCGAGGTAAAAAAAGGAAAATTCAAAACTTGTTTCCTTGATGCCTATAATAGCAGTCCAGATTCGATCACTCCTCAATGGGAGAATATGCCTGAATATTTATCGGTCATGACTGCACCCAAAATAGTGCCTCCCGGTGAACAAGCTACTTTTACATTTTATATCAACACCACAAAATGCTCGAAATGGGGATTTATCGAAGATAGTATCACTCTTATTCCTGATAAAAACTCAAATCATCACATTCCTGTAATAGTAACGACTATCATCAAGGAAGATTTTTCAAAACTCACCCCTGGACAACGCTTGAATGCTCCGGCAATAGCTGTTCCCGACAGAGTAGATTTTGAAACAATAAAACATAATAATGGGATTATTTCTAAAACATTTAATATCGAAAACTTCGGAAAAGACGAACTAATAATTCGTCGCATTTCGACTCGAGACACAGGCATTGAAATATCTATTGATAAAGAAAAAATCAAAAAAGGGAAATCTGCCATTGTCTCCATAAATGTTGATACATCAAAAATCAGCGATGAAATATTCAATTCTCGCATAACCATAATCAGCAACGACCCCGAACGTTCGGAAACAACAGTCCGTCTCGTGGGTGAAATTACAAAATAATCGATACCATCATGGAACATATCGAAAACGATGAACAATATACCGGTTTAACCGTAAATAGCGGTGTTGAGCAGCCCCCGGTTGTAAATCCCTATATGCAACGCCGCCGTCGCAAGCCACTGCCCTCAGTCGGAGAAATGGTTGATGGTATTCTCAAAGGAGATGTTACAACACTCAGTCGTGCAGTAACACTTGTTGAGAGTCTATCACAAGAACATCAAGCATTGGCACAAGAGATTATTGAGAAATGCCTACCCTATTCCGGCAATTCTCGCCGTATAGGTATCACCGGTGTTCCCGGAGCCGGAAAAAGCACCTCTATCGACGCGTTTGGACTTCATGTATTGAAGGATGGAGGCAAACTTGCAGTATTGGCAATCGATCCATCGAGCGAACGCACCAAGGGGAGTATCCTTGGCGATAAAACACGCATGGAAAAACTTTCTATACACCCCAATGCATTTATACGCCCCAGCCCTTCAGCCGGCTCGCTTGGGGGTGTTGCTCGCAAAACTCGCGAAACCATCGTGCTGTGTGAAGCTGCAGGATATAATAATATATTTGTAGAAACTGTGGGGGTAGGGCAAAGCGAAACAGCCGTTCACTCAATGGTTGATTTCTTCTTACTCATCCAACTTGCAGGCACCGGCGACGAATTGCAAGGAATCAAACGCGGTATTATGGAAATGGCCGATGGCATTGTTATCAACAAAGCCGACGGAGATAACATTGACCGCGCAAGACTTGCTCAAGCACAATTCCGAAGTGCATTACATCTATTCCCACCAACACTTTCAGGATGGATGCCTGAAGTGCTTTGCTATTCCGGATATTATGAATTGGGTATAGCCGAAGTGTGGGAGATGATTGATCGCTACTTTGAATTTGTCAAAGGAAATGGATATTTTGAGCGCAAACGACAAGAGCAGGCTCGCTACTGGATGTATGAAACCATTAACGAGAAACTTCGCAACCATTTCTATAACAACCCTGATGTCGCAACGCTATTGAATGACAAAGAGCAACGAGTTCTCAACAACCAACAAAGTTCATTCACCGCTGCTCGCGACGTTCTCGATTTCTATTTCAAAACGCTCACCGGAAAATAAACAAAAACGCTCACAATCGTGAGCGTTTTTCTATTATTTGCGGCCAAAGTCGGCAGGTATTTCCCCCCATTCTTCGGTTTTCCATTTAATCAATCGGTTGGCATAGGAGTGAGTTTGCAACCAACTTTCAGCTCGTCTCATCAGTTCAAAAATGCGAGCATTATTGGGAGTGCGCTGTAATGTGGTTTTGCACTTTCGATCCCTCACCCAAGCCAAAGCGGTGCGACTATCAGAATAAATGGGAGTAGCAACCCCCTGTTGGGCAGTCATCGCAAGAGCATGAACTATGGCAAGGAACTCGCCTATATTATTTGTACCATCGGCAAGCGGCCCAACCTTAAACAACGTTATTCCGGTTTTTGTATCAACACCTCGATACTCTACCGGACCAGGATTTTTTGAACACGCCGCGTCAACAGCTATACTGTCAAGTATTATTTCAGGAAACGCAGAATAATTTACAGCAACAGGATTATGCGAAGCAATTGCCTTCAGAACTCCAATGTGTTCTGAAGCATCTCCACGAAAAGCTTCCGTTGCAGCATCTTGGCTTGGGAATGCTTTATACCTTGCTCCGGGGAAGCCATCAATCTGGTCTTTACACTCCTCCCATGAGTCATATATACCCGGACTACGTCCCTCCCACACTACATAGAATTTCCTTGTTGACACGAATTGAGATAATTAATTTATTGGACTTATAGAAAATTTTTCTAAGAATAGTTTCACTGTTTGCGCAATCTCACTAGTAGTTTCTAATAGGTCAGAAGGAAAAATGACTTGCGCTTTAGAATAATACTCCATGCGCTTAGCCAATGCCTCAATGATAAATTGGCGCAATTCCTCGTCATTCTTCTCAGCAATGAGTGGGCGTTTGTGTCTTCCTTTCATCAAACGGCTATGCAACTTTTCTATCGGAGTATCAAGAAACACGCTCGTGCCATGTTCATTCATATACTCCATATTGTCAAAAAAGCACGGAGTACCACCGCCACAAGCAACAATAACATCCTCAAAATCAGCAACCTCATGAAGCATTCGGCGTTCTACATCGCGAAATCCATCTTCCCCTTTTTCAGCAAAAATCTCTTTTACAGTGCGATGATAACGCCCTTCGATGTAATTATCCAAATCGATAAATCTCATTCCTGATGCACGAGACACAGCACGTCCAAGAGTTGACTTGCCACAGCCCATATATCCCACAAGAAAAATCGGTCGCATACTTTAAATAATTATTGTTTAGTACAAAAGTAAGTAATTTCCCGTTTATAACAAAAATGAGAGGGCCTAACTATTGTCGGACACTCTCATTTAAATTATATTGTTCTGTTTATTTTTTAGCGTTGTTTTCTTTTAACAAATCGCGAATTTCAGTAAGCAACAATTCTTCTTTTGTTGGTTCTGGTTCCGGAGCAGGAGCAGGCTCTTGCACAGGTTCTTCTTTTTTGCGTTTAAGATTCATGATGAACTTAATCATGACAAAAATACAGAATGCGATAATAATGAAATCAACCACGTTTTGAATAAAATTGCCATAATTCATAGCCACCTCGGGAGATACTACTGTTTCGCCATCCATCACTGCATCTTTCATCACCCATTTAAGGTTTTTGAAATCAAGGCCACCAATAGCAACCCCAACAGCAGGCATAATTACATCGTTAACCAATGATGTAACGATTTTCCCAAATGCACCACCAATGATGACACCGACAGCCATGTCAATCACGTTACCTTTGACAGCAAAATCTTTAAAGTCAGATAAAAATTTACACTTCATAATAAAAATAATATCTTAAAATTGATAAATTTGGTTTTCCGAGCACAAAAATAAGGAAATTTTTCCTTTATTTTCATCTCATTACCATGTAATTGAAAAAAAATTACTAATTTTGCGTTGCTAATAATAACAACATCGTTATTAATATAGTAAACAAGGTAAAGAGATTATTAATAACCCAATAATTTTTAATTAATTATGACTAAAGTAGGTATTAATGGTTTTGGCCGTATCGGACGTTTCGTTTTCCGTGCTGCACAAAACAGAAATGACATCGAAATCGTAGGTATCAATGACTTGTGTCCAGTTGACTATTTGGCTTATATGCTTAAATATGACACAATGCACGGTCAATTTGAAGGAACTATCGATTACGATTTGGAAAAAAGTTTGTTGATCGTAAACGGTAAAAACATCCGTGTAACTGCTGAACGTAACCCAGCTGACTTGAAATGGAACGAAGTAGAAGCTGAATACGTAGTAGAATCTACAGGTCTTTTCCTTTCTAAAGACAAAGCACAAGGTCACCTTGACGCTGGTGCTAAATATGTAGTTATGTCAGCTCCTTCTAAAGATGACACTCCAATGTTTGTTTGCGGTGTTAACTTTGACAAATACGAAAAAGGAACTCAATTCGTTTCTAACGCATCTTGTACTACTAACTGTTTGGCTCCTATCGCTAAAGTATTGAACGACAAATGGGGTATCACAGATGGTTTGATGACTACAGTTCACTCAACTACAGCTACTCAAAAAACTGTTGACGGTCCTTCTTTGAAAGACTGGCGTGGTGGTCGTGCAGCTGCTGGTAACATCATCCCTTCTTCTACAGGTGCTGCTAAAGCTGTAGGTAAAGTTATTCCTGAACTTAACGGCAAATTGACTGGTATGGCAATGCGTGTTCCTACTCTTGACGTATCAGTAGTTGACCTTACAGTTAACTTGGCTAAACCAGCTACTTACGCTGAAATCTGCGCTGCTATGAAAGAAGCTGCTGAAGGCGAACTTGCAGGTGTTCTTGGTTACACTGAAGATGCAGTTGTATCAAGCGACTTCCTTGGCGACACTCGCACTTCTATCTTCGATGCTAAAGCTGGTATCGCTTTGACTGACACATTCGTGAAAGTTGTTTCTTGGTATGACAATGAAATCGGTTACTCTAACAAAGTACTCGAACTCATCGCTCACATGAAGAAAGTTAACGGTTAATAATTAGACTCATCTAATATAACCCAAGCCTCAATCTCACGATTGAGGCTTTTTATTGAAATTGCTTTTCTAAGTTTATGTTGCTCACGCCTAAAATATAGAAAATGTAAGTTTTTTATATATTATATGATAGCTTGAGTAAAATTCTACTTCTCCTTCAACTTCTTAATTTCTCTATCAAACACACCCTCAAACAAGTTCATTTCTCGTTTAGCAATACCTAATCTATTTGCTAATGTTCGCCATTCTTTAACAGCAGCTACCACCTCGTTGATGATACCCTTTGCGACCTCAAGTGTGAGCATATATTCCTCACACGAGTTGAGCAAAATAGATAAATCTGCTTTATTGGTCTTGCTATTGATAAGTAGACTTTGGTGGTCATTCAGCGTTGGGTTCATATCGTATGCAGGCGATAGTGTCCAGCCCTTTGCAGTGAGCAGAAAACCGTGGTTACGGAAATGGTCGTCGCTATTGCCGACACATATATTGAACGCCACTCTGCGGAATAGTTCTCGCAAGTTGGCATCCACATCGGTACAACCGCTAATGATAAAATCAACAATGTCAATATATCCGTGTCCTGTTGTAGCGTTATCGCCATCATTTAACCCGAGCAGTGTCATTGCCGATGCAAAATGTATTCTCTTGCCATCCTCTGTTCTATCAAAGCGACGAGAAATAAGCGTGTGATGCTTATCGTTTATTTCAAGCACCTTTGTTTTGGCAGCGTTTATACCCGCATTTTTTGCTAATAGATGGCAGAAATGCTCCCATAGACCCGCATCGTAATCATCCTTCAATGATGGGAACTTTGCGACATATATACTACGGTCCATATCTACAACATTTGCTTTGGGACGAGCACCACCGAGCGAAGAACCCGGTTGCACGAGTTGAGCAACCCATCG
>JAZOCE010000015.1:0-5623 GCA_045596365.1 Muribaculaceae bacterium
TCGCTGCTTTGACAATTTTATCGTAAACATGTTGGGAGCTATTGCCGCATATTGTATGTTCCCGAAAAAGCCGTGTATCAATGTACAAAGGACATTAGATACACAGCTTACTCTATTTTGAATTCGTCGAACTCACGTTAAATTATTTACAATTATGGCATTTAATCCTATTGATTTAATTGGGCCAGGAACCATTAAAATAGGGCTCAAAGGACTTGAAAAACTTGGTGTTGGAGAATTCGGTAGTGCTATCTCTGAAATAGACCGTTTTAGCCACAGTGCAGCATGGAACAAACATCGTGTAGATAATATGGAGGAAAAAATCCAAGATTTCTGGGATGAACATAAAGAAAGTGTCGGGGAGTTTTGGGAAGACGTTGAGGAAACTGTAAGTGAGGGTTTTAATGCTGTCGCAGACAATGCCGAAGAGATATTGGAAGGGATTGGAGAGTTTTTCGGGTCTTTATTTAGTTAAATTGAAAATTGATTAATATGGGAATTGGAATGATTATTGGAGGTCTAGAAGCTGTTGCAGGTGTTGTTACACTTAACCCTGCATTGATTGCAGATGGTGCGAGACGTGCTGCAACAAGTTATGTTATAGGTGAAGCTTTAGAACCGATAAAGGAAGTGGTTGGTGATGAAATTTCTGAGATGATAGATTCAATAAATTCATGATTGATAATGTCGATCTGTGATTGCAAGGGAGGATTGATTGCTTTGATTGAAGGTTTGATACATTCATAATTTTACATCCATAAATAGTTATTTGAAAAGATCTCAGGTGTATGAGGATGTAAAACCTTTCATAGATGAGCAACTCTCCATACCTTTGCAATATGAAAAGAAAAAATATGTATAACTCTTAAAAAATGTGATTATGGGACTCTTCGGTTTAGGTAAAGGTATTGCTAAAATAGTAGGCGGTGTAGTGACTGGTGATAGTGAAATGCTGATTAGTGGCTTAAAAAAAACTGGTATTAATGCGGTTACTACTACTATACAGATTGTAGCGAATGAGGTTTGGGAAAAGGCTCATACAGATGATGATGAGTAGTTGTAACTAACACGATTGTGTGATGTGTAATAATATGAAATGATGAAATATGGGAACAGTAATGGCTATTATGGGAGCTTATTATCTCCTGAACGGACAAATCTTTAGAGCTGCTAAAGAAGTTGCTGATTGGTTAAATGAAAATCCCCCTCACTCTGAGGATAAAAATGAAAAGTGATTTTTAGAACGTTTTGTGTAATATGCATACGTTGTTGTGATGCTAATTGCATAAAAAGAAAAATGTAAAAAAGAGCAATATGAAACAAGAAAATGTAAATAAAATCTTGAGTGAACTCGTTGATAACAACGGATTTGTGAATGTTGGTAAAAACGAGGTTGATAAGTTGAAAGAGAATGTTGACATTGTTGATGCGATTAAAGTAAATGGTAAGTATGAACAGATTGGAGATTTGCTCTCAAAGGCAATTTCCACTTTAGAGGATGAAAACAGAGGGAGAATAGTAAAAAAAATCCTATTTGTGATTAAAATACCTGTTGACAGTAATTATATCACGGAAAATATGTCTCAAATCTATAATGTGTTGGATACATTTGGTGAAGATTGTGAATGTATTTGGGGTATTTCTACTAATGAGAAATTGCAGGGTGAATACATAGAATTAATTGTTGCTGTTGGACTTAAATAATAAAGAATATTATGTTAGGATTTATAATTGGTTGGCTTATAATAACATCATTGTCAGATTAAAAAATGTAAAAACTACTATGGCTTGGAATGATTTAACAAATAGACAAAAACAACTTGATCGATTGATTGATGGTTGTGGTATAAAACTTGATGTAACGAATACTTGTGTCGAGGAAGTTGCTCACGCAATCGGAGCAACCAGTAATGAATTCGGTTTTGTACGCCAACGTATAGAGTTGCGACTTAAAACCGCGGAACTACTCGATAAGACGGATGCGCTTATTTCAAATACAGAGAAAATGCTTGACCAATTTGAAAAAGACGATGATGAGTGGCGTAGGAAAGGAAAAAAGCTTGGCTTCAATTTTTAAGTATGATAGATTCGTTGTATTTTTGTCATCATTATTATAAATGAAAAACTATGACCAAAGACGCAATAGATCAGATATTTGATAGAGCCCGTCATGGTGATGTCTTTGCCCAAACATTAATGGGACAAATTCTCTGTGAGGGAAAATATGTACAGCAAGATAGACAGAACGGTGTTGGGTGGCTTCGGAATGCTGCTCAATGTAACTGTTTGTATGCCCGAGAACTTATAAGTGAGTATTTGAACGCACCTGTGCAGGGACAAGCAGACACTTCTCAAGGCGCAAATAGTATACAACAAAACAATTCTATGGAGAACGATAATATGGCCGAACTGAAATCATTGATAGGTCTTGATCGTGTGAAGCAGGATGTGGACTCATTGCGAAACCTTATTAGGATTCAGACAATGCGTAAGCAACAGGGGTTACCCAATACTTCGGTATCGTACCATTGTGTCTTTTCTGGTAATCCAGGAACGGGTAAAACAACGGTTGCTCGCATAGTCGCAGGTATTTATAAAGAGCTTGGAATCTTGAAAAAAGGTCATCTTGTGGAAGTTGATCGTTCTAAACTTGTTGGTGAGTATGTTGGTCAAACTGCGCCAAAGACAAATAAAGTGATAGATGATGCACTTGATGGTGTCCTGTTTATTGACGAGGCTTACTCTCTTGTGGGTGAAGGAAGCGATTATGGGACTGAAGCTATTGCAACTTTGCTTAAGCGTATGGAGGATGATCGAGACCGCTTGGTTGTAATTCTTGCAGGATACACAAATGAGATAAAGGATTTTATAGATTCCAACCCTGGCTTACAATCTCGCTTTAATCGATACATACAGTTCGATGACTACTCTACGGAAGAACTAACTGAGATTTTCAAACGCAACTTGCGAAAGTCGAGATACAAAATTAAACGTGATGCTTTCGAGAAGTTGCAGGATGTTGTAGAACGTGCGGTAGTTTCACGCGACAAGAACTTCGGTAATGCTCGATATATACGAAACCTTTTTGAGAAAGTAGTACAGAATCAGGCAAACCGATTGGTAAGAATGGAGAGCATTGATAACGAAGAGTTGAGCATAATTACTCGTGAGGATATTAACTTCTAATTTATATGAATATGGATGAATTAAGTAATCTTTTCGGCGGAGCCGAGCAATTGTGGCAATATATCAAGGTGTATGCAGCAAAAGCAGGTCGTGAAGCAACTCGCATCGTCCTTGAGTTGTATTATGTGGTTAAATCGCCTAAGACTCCGGCATTGGATAAAACTATTATCATTGCAGCTTTTGGATATCAGTTTCTTCCTAATGATTTGATGGATCGAGAAAAATATGGTTGGTTAGGATTTCTTGATAATGGTGCGGCGCTGGCATTGGCGTATAACCGAGTGAAGAGTCGTGTTACACCACAGATAGAGACTCAGGTGGATGCTATATTAAATCAGTGGTTCGGTATCGAACAACCACAAATTGAAATCATTCCTGAACGTCCTCAGATTCCTAGTAGTAATAATAAAATCGGAGATAATTATTGGGAACCTCAACCAACAACAATTCCAGTTGCAGCTAAACCTATTACAAATATCAATTGTCCAAATAATTCATTGGGTGGATTTAGTGATGAGGAGGATGTCGTGATTGATTGAATCTCACTGCGACAATGATAGCTACAGCTCCTTTAGAGGAGTGGTTGCCTGATGATTCAGAATTTCTCGAAGATAACAAATGACGATTTGATACAAATTACAGGATATTCCTACCACGTAGATGATAATGGCTGGGCTGGTGAATCTCCTGTGTGGGAATGGGTGCAGGGTGCGAGAATGCGACAACTGAGAATTTTATTCATTTCTAATTGATAGAATTTTGTAGTATCTATTCTCAATAGAATAAAGCCCATACAAGGGTGAAATGAGGAAAAATTGTAGAACTTTGGTCCCGCGCTGTCACGAAGCGTAGAATGGAATCGTAGCCACAAAGAGTATAGCATTTGCTGGTCGTGAACAGTGATGTTCCCTGCTCTTTGCCAAATTAAAGAGCGTAAGTTGGCTGCCTTGTCGAGGAATGACAAGACCTCCGCGCAGTGGTTAGAAGATGGAGGGCGGAGAGGATGGACGCATCCTCTCCTTTTTAATAATAAAAAAACGATAACAACATTAGTACCTCGTTAGAATCTAATGATAAAATGAATATAAATTCTACAACTATATGGAACAAAATAAAAGAATTACACCTGAGTGGATAGAGTCCCTTGATGAAAACGAAATCTTTGTTTTTGGATGTCGTAATTCAGGCAGGCACTTTGATGGCGCGTCGAACTTTGCATTAAAGCACTTTGGAGCAGTGATGGGACAGCGAGAAGGTCGTCAGGGACAATCATACGCGATTCCTACTATTGGAGGAACTATCGGATTGAATGAAATCCGCAAATCAGTTGACACATTCACTAAATATGCAGCCGAACACCCGGGGTTACACTTTCTCGTGACTCCTGTTGGCTGTGGCGGAGGCTGCTGTGAAGTTTGGGAAATTGCCCCAATGTTCCGAAAGGCATCGAAGCTATCGAATGTCAGTTTGCCAGAAGATTTTTGGATAGAACTTGATAAAGGGCGCATCGCAGAAATAAAACAGAAACTGGCAGTTAAGTGTGATGCGTTGTTGGATATGGTGTCTGAGTTTTTCGGTGAGTTGCGATTTATGAGATTAAAAATGATGTCTCCTAACCAACTCTATAAGGAATTGAGGGGTAAAGATTGCCACACGATACCGCTATCTGAACAAATGGAGTGGGCAGAGTTCTATGATGCAGATATTACTGGTTCTTGGAATGCCGAATACTTGATAAATCATTCTGCAAAAAGTGCCTATATACTTCTCGATAACAAAAAGAGAGTCCGGTGGATTAAGAATAGAGATATAGAATGGTCAGGATTTCAGGACTTGCCTAAAGAGGTACAGAAGAGAGTACACCGTAGAGAGTGCAAATATACTTTCGGAATAATAGGCGAATATGAGAATGGAGTTACAAAGATAATCTGGCAAATTAGCCCTGATGGTAGATACCACCATCTTGATAAGTACTATGGCGGTAAAACCACTGATGAAAAGGAAATTTGGCTTGAAGGGAAAATTGATATGAATTGTATGTTTATAGAGAAACTTCAGATACATATCAAGGAAGATTAGAAACGAATAGATAGATTGTATGCAGTGGCTTACTTTAGATCATAAATACTTGCCGTATTGGGTTATTATTGTTATCTTTGCATACTTTTACAAAGAATGGCCAAAGAGTAAACATTATGGAAAAAGAAATGAATATTATATTGGAAGGCGAGCGTTTGGTGTTTCGTAAAATGGATCGGCCTGTGTTAAAAGGTGTTTTAGCGAAAGCCATAATCGGCTTTGATTTTTATGCTGCAGAGTACAATGGTTGTGAATTTGTTCTTCTTGAACCAAATGAGAAGGGGAGCAATAGATATACTCTGACGCAATTTTCAAATTTATCCAAGGCGGTTAATGATGTTTTTGGGAAACCTATTGC
>JAZOCE010000016.1:0-44360 GCA_045596365.1 Muribaculaceae bacterium
GGTTAGTGCAACAGATACATCCAAAGGGAGTCCGGGAGCTACAATGTTCATCTTGGGAGGCTATGAATATCTTGTCTATTCATCATCTACAACTCAAGTTACTATTAAAGTATATGATGGCACTAATCCAGCAAACACAACTGCTCTTGAAACATTTTCTCTAATACCATTTACTTCTGCCACAAATACAGGTTGGATGACTCATAGTATCAATGCAGTTGTTGCTGATGATAAAATGAGTGCTGATTTATATGTGTATGTTCCTAATCGCGGTGCTTTTAAACGTAAACTCACAGCGTTAAAAACGTTAGCACAAGATCCGGTACAGAATCTTTCAGTTGAGATTGTTAAATCTCAAGATCAGTTGGGACGTCAAGATGCTGTATTAACATGGCAAGCTCCTGCCAAAGGCGAGGTCGCAAGTTATACTATCTATAGCAGAGAAAATCCATGGTATTCTATGGATGGCAATGGCGTCGATTCTAATGGGGATGGTTATAGCGATGCTCCTCTAAGACGTCAAGATACATGGAGTGCATGGACCTCAATAGGAACAACTACTGATTTGACCTATACTGATATTGATGTATGTATGTATGCATCGTCGATATCTCGCTCTTATCAATATAAGGTAGTCCCCAATTTTAAAGATGGTGGTATAGGGGCAGAATCTGATGTTCTTGAAATCACGCCCGAATTTATACCATTTGTTCCTGTTTGGGACACAACAATGGACCAAGATGATAAGAAATTTGGTATCGACCGTTATGACGGCTATTGCAAAGTGCAACTTTATTGGAAATTCCCTCAAGTAAATAACTATAATTATTTCCCAAGTGGACAGAAGAATGTGTATGGCGTTAAACCCGATTATTATTCTGTTTTGCGCGATGGCAAGGTGATTGTACCTTATACTACTACATATAACTATATTGACACAGATGTTAAGTCGGAGCATACTTATTCCTATCAGGTTGTATCTCACTATACCGATTTTCCAAATGATACTGCTGTATCAGCTCCTAATACTGTTTATATAGAAAAGCGCGACTGGGCAAAGGTGGGATATGAATTGACTGAAATTTACAACTATAAAATTGCTGCATCAGGCGATAGTGTTCATGTTCCCTCAAGCAGTTATTCTAATATGGCAAATTACGCGTATGCCTATTATAAGCAAGCTGTTTATCATGATGGATATTGGTATGTGGCGCAAAATACCAATGCAGGAGAAACTAATGGAGGTATTATCAAAATCTCAGCAGCAGCTCCATGGGAAAATAAGACTGAAAATGTATTAACTTCCGGAACTGTATTTTACCAACACAGCACTCACTATTCTACCAGTCCGGCATATAGAAATATCGGTATTGCAACCGACTATGAGGGTAACCTCTTTATCCAAAGTGCTTCGTTGAATGCATCCGGAACGTCAAGAACTTCGGCTTATTATAATCGAATAGCTGAGGGCAAAGTGTTTATCAAAGGTGATAATGGTAGTTACACTACCTATACTGTTGATTTGTCAGGAATTGACTTTACGGAATATACTGAACATGATCCATCAAAATACTTGACTACAGCTGCAGGTCGTTGTGATTTTTATACAATGGGAGGAAAGCTAAAGACCGATGGATATGCATATTTGTATCTTGCACCATCAGTATCTAAAGCCGCGTTTGTTGTTAAGTTAACCTATACCGGATCGGCAGTAACTGCAACGTTAGTTAACAAGCTTCAAGATACCGAGGGGCGTCGTACATGGAACGGTGAACCATTCCTACAAAATAATGAGAATCTTATAATTCCTGTTAATTGTACAGGGCGTCAAGGAGAATTCTTGCATCTGATTCGTTCAAGTGCATTGAGTTTATGGTCTCGCAATGATAATAGTGAGTTAGCTACTCGCAAAACCAATGTTTATGACACTCAAGCACGCGTAAACACTCCAGGTGGCTGTACGCTTGAATTCAATGGAGAGTTGTTCCTAATTACCCCAACTTCGCAATATTCTGTAAATAAGGGTAATTTCTATGTAGGTATGGCTGAACGCGGTGATGGAGATGCCCCTGCAGAAGCCAATTTCGGACATATTATCCCCGTTGTCCAATATCAACAAGATGATGCCGAAGATGGAGGCGGGACATCGAGTGGAACAGTATCTATCTTTGCTGAAGTGGGAGAAGATGATATAAATGGAGATGGGATTTTGAATGACTACGCATATATTTATCTATATTCTCCTTCTGGTCAACGTTTTGCAAAATATCGTTTGACTCCTTCTACAGGATTCCCTCCATCACAAGTAACACTTGAAATCAATGCAAAATATGCCGAAGATTATGATGCCGCCAATCACAATCCGGGTGGTGATATCGTACAATTTGATGCAACAGCTTCGTGGGCTCAAGTTTCAGATTACGGAACAACAGAAGGAGGCAATATATTCTACAGCATTATGAGTTATACATTGCAACTTGTTGATGCAGCAGGAAATCCTATCACAGAAACAGATACAAACGGCAACTTGCTATATCCGGCAATCGAATTTGACGTTGATGGAAACGGTGTACCAACTAAAGTTTATACCGTAACATATAATGGAAATGTAAAAACTAAAACTGCTGTATCGGAAGACTCTGAGACTTTCAAAAATCTTTCATATACCACAAATGACGAAGGCATTGTAATCTATTCTTATATATATACTAATGTAAAAAAAGAAGTGGACTACACTGCATTAGTTACCGTAAATTATATAGGTGTGGATGAATCAAACACCGGTGTTCAACAAAAGTCGATGACTACCGAATGGGAAACTGCAAATACCTATCAGCCGGAGGAAGCAACAGGAACAGTATTGGTTGATGTCAAGGAAGACAATTGGAGCGACTGGGATGCCGACTATAAAGGAAATCCCGCTAATGGAGGCGCTAAGGATGATGATGACGCTTACTTTGACAGCTATCGCGTGTGCTTGAAATTGGCTAATCCTGACTTTGGTGCCGGTGTTGTATATCCAAGATCTTACTACACTATAGGCATCGACAAGGACCAAAATGGAACTATCGACCAAGAAATAACTGAGTTCAAATTGTTCTATGGTGAACAAAACACAGTAACAACATTGGCCGACGAGACCGATACTACTCCTATAGTGGATAAAGATGGATATGTCGCAATCACTGATGGTAAAATCTCAGGAGATTACAATTTCGATATTGAAACCGGTGGCAAGCCTCATGTTTATTGGGATATGCTTGACTATACTGCACCTGCATATTATGATGACGGCGTTACCTACACCGAGAGTGATAATCCATCTACATGGAACTATATAGTTACAACAACCTATGCAGCCGGCAACGCCCGCATCAGTGAAGCTGTAACATCACCAATGGAGGCCGATAACGGTGGTATCACCACAGGTGTAGAGGTTATCAGCACACAAGCAGTGTTGAATGTTTATCCTATCCCTGCAACTATCTCAGTAACAATCAAGTGCAGCGAAGCAATTGAAAATATCGAGATTTACTCTGAGTCAGGTATGTTGGTAAGCAAGATGAGCGGCAATGGCGAACAAATAATGACCGTAAACATAAGCGATCTTGCATCAGGTTATTACTTCATGCGTGTCAACAACCTTGCTCCGGTGAAGATTATCAAGAACTAAGACTCTGAAAATAGATTATTTGATATTGTATTAATGTGGAAGCCGTTGTGTGTGATGCGCAACGGCTTTTTTATTCGCTTGAAAATTGAAAACGCAGTATTTTATGGTTGATTTTTATAGGAAAACGCACCTGGCATTAAAAAAACGCTATATTTGCATCATTAAACAGATTATAATATGCTATATAGGAAAATCACAAAATGTATAGAAGAATATCTTTTATCAGATTCTAACAGAATGTTGCTAATTGACGGAGCTAGCCAAATAGGTAAATCATATATTATTCGTTGGGTGGGAAAAAGCATGTTCTCTAACTATATTGAAATTAATATGGAAGAGGATAAATTGGGCGACAGATTATTTGCAGAAGCCAAAACGACAAAGGACTTTTATATGGCCTTAAGTATTGTAGCCGGAGATAGGATGAAAGAAAAGGAAAATACACTTGTATTCATTGATGAAATACAAGCTTATGATCATCTGCTAACTCTGGTGAAATTTTTGATGAATGAAAAAAAATTCACCTATATTGCAAGTGGTTCCTTGCTCGGGGTTACATTAAAGAATACTCAATCAGTACCAGTAGGAAGTTTGGATGTGAGACATATGTATCCAATGGATTTTGAAGAGTTTCTCTATGCTAATGGTGTGGGGTTTATTGCTGTCGATGCCATGAGAGAGAGTTTTAATAATCAACAATCGTTGTCTGATACGATGCACAATAAAATAATGGATCTTTTCAAAAAATATCTATTAGTGGGAGGTTTGCCAAAGGCAGTTGAGATATTTGTTGAAAGTCGTAATGTTATGGGATTCAGGTCAATACAGAAAGAAGCCTATGATTTATATGGAATTGATGCTTCTAAATATGAAGAAGCTCATAATAAAAAATTGAAGATTCGTAGAATATTTGATATGATACCATCCAACCTTGAGAATAAGAAGAAGAGGGTTGTAATAAAAGATATAGAGAATAAGAGTTGGAAAAGGTCTAATGATTATTTGGATGAATTTGATTATCTTATTTCAGCAGGAATCGCTTTAGGCGTAAAGGCAATAAGTACGCCAACATATCCATTGGTAGAAAATAGTGGTAAAAACTTGCTGAAATTATATATTAATGATGTTGGAATTTTATCGAGTATATATTATCGTAATAATATTAAAGCCATAATGTCAGATATTAGAGGAATACATCTTGGCTCTGTTTATGAAACTGTTGTTGCTCAAGAGTTAAAGGCTCATGGCTATGAGTTATATTATTACGATAATAAGAAGAATGGAGAAGTTGACTATTTGATTGAAGATGTAGATAATTTGACAAATATTCCTATTGAGGTTAAATCAGGGAAAGATTATACTATTCATAGTGCATTGGATAAATTTATATCTAATGATGAATATAACATCAAAAAGGCCTATGTTTTGTCTAATGAACAAAAGATTTATACTAAGGATGGGATTACATATCTTCCTATTTACTATGTTATGTTTTTACAAAATGTATCTAATGTTGTAGACCAATTTTTAGAATAAAAATTAAAAATAACTGCTTGAAATTTGCGGGAAATCGGGTAAAGTATTATTTTATGTTGATAATTAGTAATTTAGCGTTGTGGATAACTATAATAGCGACATATCTCAAATTCATAATGATGGTAATGCGTTTGCTTCGCAACGTTTTACCGACATTAAACCTTTGCAAGAGTCTTGTTCAAAATGGAGGCGCTCCATGTGCCTATACTGCAGGAGCAAAAACCGGATTGACTATTCTTGAAATCTTATCCCCTGATACTACGAAATAGACCAAAGATAATTGATATTGTAGTTATTGATACGAAAAAAGGTGTGTCTTGTGGACACACCTTTTTCATTATAAAGAGTTGTTATGCTCGATTAGAGTTGAGGACCTGCAGCAACAAGTGCTTTACCAGCTTCGTTTCCTTCAAATTTCTTGAAGTTTTTGATGAAGCGTTCAGCAAGGTCTTGAGCTTTAGTGTTCCAGTCTTCAACGTTAGCGTAAGTGTCGCGAGGATCAAGGATCTTAGGATCTACGCCAGGAAGTTCTGTTGGTACTTCAAAGTCAAACAAAGGAATTTTCTTAGTAGGAGCGTTGTTGATTGAGCCATCAAGGATAGCGTCGATGATACCACGTGTATCTTTGATAGAGATACGTTTGCCTGTACCGTTCCATCCTGTGTTCACCAAGTATGCTTTAGCTCCGTTAGCTTCCATTTTCTTAACAAGTTCTTCGCCGTATTTTGTTGGGTGAAGTGAAAGGAATGCAGCACCGAAACAAGCAGAGAATGTTGGAGTTGGTTCAGTGATACCACGTTCAGTACCAGCCAATTTAGCAGTGAAACCTGAAAGGAAGTAATATTTAGCTTGTTCAGGAGTCAAGATAGAAACCGGAGGAAGTACACCGAATGCGTCAGCTGAAAGGAAGATTACTTGTTTAGCTGCCGGACCTTTAGAAACTGGTTTAACGATGTTTTCGATGTGGTCGATTGGGTAGCTTACGCGAGTATTTTCAGTTACGCTCTTATCAGCGAAATCGATTTTGCCATTAGCGTCAACAGTAACGTTTTCAAGAAGTGCGTTACGACGGATAGCGTTGTAGATATCTGGCTCGCTTTCTTTGTCAAGGTTGATAACTTTAGCGTAGCAACCACCTTCGTAGTTGAATACACCTTCGTCGTCCCAACCATGTTCGTCATCACCGATGAGTTTACGTTTTGGGTCAGTTGAAAGAGTAGTTTTACCTGTTCCAGAAAGACCGAAGAAGATAGCTGTGCTCTTTTCTTCCATGTCAGTGTTAGCTGAACAGTGCATTGAAGCGATGCCTTCAAGTGGTTTGAAGTAGTTCATCATTGAGAAAAGACCTTTCTTCATTTCACCACCATACCAAGTGTTGATGATAACTTGTTCTTTAGTAGTGAGGTTGAATACTACTGCTGTTTCAGAGTTAAGACCGAGTTCTTTGTAGTTTTCAACTTTAGCTTTAGAAGCGTTGTAAACAACGAAGTCAGGTTCAAAATCTTTAAGTTGTTCTTCAGTAGGACGGATGAACATGTTTTTAACGAAGTGAGCTTGCCAAGCAACTTCAACGATGAAGCGCACTTTCAAGCAAGTAGCCATGTTAGCACCGCAGAAACCATCAACGATGTAAAGTTTTTTGTTAGAAAGTTCTTTAACCGCGATTTCTTTAAGAGTATTCCAAGTTTCTGTAGTTACAGGCTTGTTGTCGTTTTTATATTCTTCAGAAGTCCACCATACAGTGTTTTCGCTTGTAGCGTCTTTAACGATATATTTATCTTTAGGAGAACGACCAGTGTAGATACCGGTCATAACGTTTACTGTGTCAAGTTCAGTAGCTTGACCTTTTTCATAACCTTCAAGACAGGGACAAGTTTCATCTTTGTAAAGTTGTTCGTAAGAAGGGTTGTAAACAACTTCAGTTGTACCTGTGATACCGTACTTAGTTAAGTCGATTTTGCTCATTTTTAATGACTTTAATTTATTGTTGATAAATAATTTGTATGCGATTAATTAAAACATCCTTGTTTACCGACTACAAAGGTAGTAACTTTTTTGAAATACGACAAATTATTAAGGAAATTTTTCCGTATTGCGAAGGATTTTATTGAACGGATTTTTCCCGGCGCATAAAACCCTATTTTTATAACAACTCGCAATGCTAAATTGTTTAGTCTTTGCGGAAGATGTAGAGGGGGGAGGCATCGTAGCGGGGTAGAGCAATGAGTTGGATGTCGGCATTTCGTGAGTCGATACTGCCTGTGCCATCGCCTACGACGGCTCCTTTAGCTCTCAGGGCTATGCTTACCTCGCGTGTGGCAATGTCGGGGGTGTTGTTATCGTTACTCAAGTGGCAAAGGAACACGTATTTGAGCTTTGGTGTATAGCAGTCAGCGATGAATTGAGCGGCTACGGTGTTGTCGAGGTGTCCGTTGTCGGCAATGATGCGTGCTTTAAGATATTCGGGATAGCTACCGCTAGTGAGCATTTCTTTGTCATAGTTGCTCTCAATCATGATATAGTCGGCTTGACGCATGTAGAAATCAACTCGAGGTGAAATGCATCCAAGATCGGTGGCTATTGCAAATTTATGATTACCATATTCAATAAAAAATCCCATGTTGTCGCTACCATCATGCATCACGTCAAAGGCTGTGATCGAGAAGTTGTCGATATTAAATGCAATCTCTTTGTAGATGGGTTTGTGATAATTTTTAATGAAACGAGAGACGTTGTGGCGGCGCAATATCCCATTTAGTACTCTTGATGTACAGTATAGTGAGATGTGTCGGTATTTTTTTAGTATGGCATAGGCATAACGTATGTGGTCGCCATGGTCGTGAGTGAGACATATCCCTTTAACTGCTTCGATGGGGATATTGTTGGTTCTCAAGCCGTCCAATACTTTCTTCATATCAACGCCGGCATCAATAAGAAACCCCGACCTATAAGTCCCGATGTATGAGCAATTACCGCTACTGCCACTCCCGAGACTAAAGAATAGCATTTTCTCTACTTCTTGTTGCTGTTTAATTGGCTCGTTGATTGCTGATTGCTCTTCTGCTTTTAGTTTTTCGGCATGGCTCGCAATATCAGGGAAGATAGGTAGTTTCTCCTTTGGTAGTTCGACTTCAAAATCGTCAAACAGGCCGGGAAAGCTATCATGTGTTGGTTGTTTTGTTTTGCGTGCCATGGGAATTATTTATATAAAAGAAATATTGTTGGGATTTTGTCGTAGTTGTATTGGGTCTTTGCCCATTTTGATAGGGGGAGAGTTATTATAGATTGTTTCTCTCCTGTGATGTCGCTCGCAATGCACAATTTGATATTGCCTGGAAGAGATTTGCATAGTTCGGCAATGAGACGATTGTTGCGGTAGGGTGTCTCAATGAAAATCTGAGTCTGATGCTCACGCATTATGCGGCGTTCAAGTTCTTTAAACTTAGTTGTGCGGGCTGATTGGTCAATGGGAAGGTAGCCGTTAAATGCAAAACTTTGTCCGTTAAATCCCGATGCCATCAATGAAAGAAGGATGCTTGACGGACCAATGAGTGGAGCTACCTGATATCCTCGTTGTTGTGCAATAGCAACGATGTCGGCTCCCGGATCGGCAATTGCAGGGCAACCGGCTTCTGAGATTATGCCCATGTTGTGCCCTTGTTCAAGGGGGACGAGCATGGATGGCACTTCGGCATAGTCGGTGTGTTCATTGAGGGTAAAGAAGGTTAACTCGTCAATGTTTATTGCTTTGTCGCATTGCTTGAGAAATCGTCGAGCGGAGCGTATGTTCTCAACAATGAAATACTTTACTGATTTAATCAAATCAATATTGTATTGAGGGAGAACATTATTAATCGTTCCTTCGCTCAATGGGACAGGGAAAAGATATAAAGTAGCTATTTTCTGTGCCATGATAACAATTTCTCGGTTACAAAGTTAACCAATTATAGTGAGGAGCAAGTATTAATAAATGTAAAAAACTAAGCAGGAGCAAGTCATTAGAAACTTGCTCCTGCTTTTTGGTTGTCAATGAAGCTATATTGCTTAGTTATTATAGAAATCAAGCATATTGTTTTCAACATCCTTGTTGTTGCGTAGGATTTGTACGATGCGATAACTTAAAGCATCAGCACCAAGTTGACGATTGAACATTGCTGCACTTTCGTCATAGTTGTAAGGACGATTGTCTGTGTCAATGTTTACAACTTGATAAACAACAAGAGCGTGGTTACTTTTAACCGGACCAACCAATGTATTTGGTTGAGCAACTACAGCTTGACCTGTGATTGCTGATTCGTCGATACCGAGACCGGCAATGAAACGTTGTCCAAATGTAACATCGGTGGTGTCGATAGATGTTTCCATTAATGCTGCATATCCGGCAAGGTCATTGGCTTTGCCATCATATTTAGCAAGAAGGTCAGCTGCTTTTTTGTTGTTGCGAACTTTTTCTGTCAAGTTCGCAGCGACTGTTTTATCATCAGCCGGAACATATCCGTCATAGATGTCGGTAACAGCAACGGCTAAGAGTCGTTTGTCTTGTTCATCGCGGAAGATGTCAGAAACATCACCTTTATCAGCACTCATTACCCATTTAACGGCATCGCGAGATTCCGAAACATTACCAATTGTTGGAGTTGATGCAGAAACGCGAGCATTAAGGAGCTGATATCCTGCAGCAATAGCTTTAGTTGCTGTAAACGCAGTATCGGTATTGTTGGCAGCGACGAAATCGCGTAATTTGGTGTTGAGATTGTTGATGGTTGTTTGAGAAGGCTCAACTGTGTAAGTAATGCTTGCGATGTCATAAATCTTAACAGGAGCTTTGCGCTCATTTACGCGATAGAATACTGTTGTTCCTTGGATGCTGTCGCCAATGAAGAAACGACCTGTTGCTTCAGAAAGAAGTTTTGCTTTGATGGGACTTGTTTCGTTGGCAAGAGAGAACCATGCTTTTTCTTGTGAGCCTTGAACTCCTGCAGTTGTAGCAACTTCAGCCAATGCAACACCTGAGTTGAGAACTTTCAAGATTGAATCGCGTTGAGCATTTGTGCCTTGGAATGCAAGCATGTCAACGTTAACTGAATCAACTTCAGTTTTGCTTCCAAGTAATTTGCCAATAGTGTAAACATTGTTAGTATATGAAACGATAGAAACGCTGTCAACACCTGTTGTAGTTGCAAAATTCTTAAGTTGAGAGTTTGTTATGCGGGATGCAGGTTGAGAGATGCGTTCAACGTTGAAGTTGAAATCGTTGCTTACGCCTTCAGTGCCGGGAGTCGCTTTGAGGTTAGCAATAGCTTCTTCAACCGCTTGTTGAGCAGCGATGTTGTCTTCGGCTGAAGGGGTGATGTTCACTGCGATATAGTTAACAAGACGAGTTTCTTCGTCAAGGCGATATCCGTTCTTTTCTTTTGACCACATATCTTTGATTTCAGCAGCTGAAACAGGGAATTGGTCGTTAGCAAGAGAAGCGTAATCTTTCTTAGCATATGCGATGTGAGTGGTGGTCGCATTTTCATCATAAAGGGCTTTAGCGTCCAATGCGTTTGCTGTGATTGCTCCTGTGAAAAGGTTGCCAAGTTTTTGCATGCGCAACAATTCGTCGATTTGCTTTTCTTGGTTCATCCACATTGCTTGAAGTTGAGATGCTTGTTCAGCGGGGATGTTGTATTTAGCAGGATTGAATGCTATGTCATGTAGTTGGTCAGGTGTTTGTACTCCAAATTGGTTAGCAAATTGTACCATTGCAGGAAGTGCGTTTTGACCTAACATTGCTTGGCTAAGTTCTTTGTTAGTAACTGTGATTCCAAGTTCTTCCATTTCGTTGTTAAGCAACATTTCTTGAATCATTTGATTAAGAACTTGTTGTTGAGTAACGGCAGGATCTTGTTTGTAACCTTGTTGTTGATACTGTTGGCTCACTTCTTCATAACGCTTTTGGAAATCGAGGATGTCAATTTTTTCACCATCAACAGTTGCGATGGTTCTTCCACTACCGAAGAAAGTGCTACCTGAATTTAAAAAGTCACCGATGATGAACGCAAAAAGTGCTACACCGATAACGACGAGCAATAAAACTGATTTGCTTCTGATTTTTTCTAATGTTGCCATTTATTTAGTGTTTTTTTTGTTTTGTTCTGTGATTAAAATGCTATTGCGCTTGTGTTTACATGAAATTTAGGCAATAAAACGCACAAAGATACATCTTTTTTCACTATCAAACAAAATACTTTTTTATTATTTCTGATTTTCTAATATATTAAAAGGATGCAATCAATTGATGTGCGCAAAATTAAATTGAGAATTCTTTGCGTATGATATCGACGTAATCGAGTTTTTCCCAAGTAAATAATTCAACAGTCAATGTCTTTTCCTGTTCATATTTTGACGAGAATACTTTAGTAACCGTTTGTGGTTCGCGTCCCATATGTCCATAAGAAGCGGTTTCTTGGTAAATGGGGGCACGTAATTTCAATCGCTTTTCTATCGCATTAGGGCGCATGTCAAAAATCGAGCTTACTTTTTGAGATATTTCAGCATCGGTCATATTTACATTAGCTTTGCCATAGGTGTTTATATATAGGCTTACAGGCTCTGCAACCCCAATTGCGTAGGCAACTTGAACAAGAACTTCATCGGCAACGCCTGCTGCAACAAGGTTTTTTGCTATGTGGCGAGCAGCATAGGCCGCTGAACGGTCAACTTTTGAGGGGTCTTTTCCTGAGAATGCACCACCGCCATGGGCTCCACGTCCGCCGTAAGTGTCAACGATGATTTTGCGACCGGTTAAACCTGTATCGCCATGAGGACCACCGATTACAAATTTGCCTGTCGGGTTAACGTGCAAAATGTAGTCGTCTCCAAATAGAGCTTGGATGTGAGAAGGAAGAGTTGCTTTAACGCGAGGGATGAGAATGTTTTTGACATCTTGTTTGATTATGTCAAGCATTTCCTCGTCGGCCTGCTCTTGTGTTTTGCTTTCGTCGGCAATGATGAATTCATCGTGTTGAGTAGAGATTACGATTGTGTGAACTCTCACCGGTTTGCCATCAGCTGAATATTCTATTGTAACCTGGCTTTTAGAGTCGGGGCGAAGATAGCTGACGGTTTGTCCTGATGGGTTTGTGTAAGTCATGCCTGAGAGTTTGCGTCGGATAGACGATAGCTCTCGAAGAAGAGAGTGGCTCAAATCTAATGGTAGTGGCATATAGTTTGCTGTGTCATTACATGCATAACCAAACATCATGCCTTGGTCTCCGGCTCCTTGTTCCTCATCTGATTCGCGTTCTACACCACGATTGATGTCGGCACTTTGTTCATGAAGTGCCGAGAAAACACCACAAGCATCGCCATCAAATTTTAATTCGCTGCGGTTATATCCGATGCCGTTGATTACTCGACGTGTAACATCCATTAAATCTATATAGGCGTTGCTCTTGACTTCACCTGCGATAACAACTTGTCCGGTAGTAACAAGTGTTTCACAAGCGACCTTTGATTGTGGATCGTGAGCAAGAAATTCGTCAAGAATGGCGTCAGAGATTTGATCGGCAACCTTGTCGGGATGCCCTTCTGATACAGATTCAGAAGTGAAAAGATAATTTTTTTCTTCCATATGTTAAGTCAATATAATTCATCTTCAACTCATAGACGCTACCACGAGCCGAAAAAATTACTAAAGCCAAAAACATTAATGGAATGAGTTGCAGGTTTTAGCATTTTTTATGAGTGGTTGCAAGCAGCCAAATTTTTCCACTATGAGTTTTTCAAGCGCAAAGGTAACACTATTTTCTGTGATATCAATATATAATTACATTAATTTATTATAACGCTTGGCAGAACGCGAATAAAACGGTAACTTTACCGCATTAAAATATAGTAAATGTTATGAAGTATAAATTTTTAGTCTTATCTGCGATGATGATTGTTGCGCTAAGTGGATGTGCATCGGATATAAATCTCCCTCAACCACAAAAAAATGGTGGAATGTCATTAATGGAAGCGCTCTCAAAGCGTAAATCGACAAGGGAATTTGATTCAGAAAAAAGATTGACCGATCAGCAATTGGCTGATTTGCTTTGGGCCGCATGCGGATTTAATCGTGAAGATAAATTGACAATACCCACAGCATTGAACAAACAGGAAGTTAGCATATATGTCATTGTCCCTGAAGGAGCATATCTTTATGATGCTAAATCAAATGTTTTAAATGTAGTTAACACTAAGGATATACGTGAACTTGCAGGGAAGCAGGAGTTTGCACAAAAGGCATTGCTTAATATCGCAATCGTGAGTGATAAAGAAAAAATGCCAAATGATTTATATGCCGGGACATCGGCAGGGGCTGTAATGCAAAATATATATTTGTGGTGTGCAGCAAATGAAGTGGGAACTGTAACTCGTGGCAGTTTTGATGAAGATGCACTTGCCGAAGCATTAGGACTTAATGAAAATCAACGAATAATACTTGTTCAAACAGTAGGATATTAATCAAGTGATAAGAAAAGTCATTTATATTGTTGCGTTTCTGCCCATGCTGTTTATGGTAATCTCGTGTGGAGATGAAAATCAGCATGAGGTTGATGAATCGGTATTATATGACATTGAAGAGATAAACCAATATACCGAGCATTTTGACTCAATGCCTCCTGGAGTGCACCGATTGCGCACCTATTTCAAGGGAACGTATGGACGAGAATTTAAGGATTTGAATGATGTGCATTTGAATTCGGCAATGAGTATCGGGATAGAGCCTATTTCTGATATATCTTCGGTTTGGAAAATCGATAAACCTATAGAAAAGATAGAAACATGTAGGGAATATTATGTCGAAGAGCTCACACATTCATTGCCTTATCTTGTGTCTGATGCAGCCGACTTGTTGCGTGAAATAGGTCAGAGATTTAATGATACATTGGATGTGCGTGGAGGAGGATATTATCGCATAAAAGTAACAAGTGTGTTGCGCACACCTGCATCAATAAAAAAATTACGTCGAAGAAATCGTAATGCAACAAAGTCGTCGGCACATCAATATGGAACGACATTTGATATCAGCTATCGTAAATTTGTATGCGATTCGGTCAATATTCCTCGCACACAAGAGGATTTGAAAGGGTTGCTTGGTGAAATATTACAGGATTTGAAAGAGGAAGGACGTTGTTATGTAAAGCATGAACGACGTCAATGGTGCTTTCACATTACTACACGATAAAAAGTTATGGAAAATATAGAGAAAACAGAATCTCAAAAGCGAGTTGGCTTTTTTAAGAAATTGACAAAAACGTTATTGTGGATTATCTTAGGTATCGTGTTATTAATCACGTTGTTGCTCGGTTGTGTAGTGTGGATTTTAACACCTGAAAGATTGACACCCATAGTAGAGCAATATGCCAATGAGTATCTTGATGCACAAGTGGAAATAGGAAAGGTGGAATTGACTTTCTGGAAAACGTTCCCACAATTGAAAGTTGATGTAGATTCCGTAACTATTGTTTCTGATAATTTTAAGGAACTTGATGATTGCCGACGTGAGCTATTGCCTGCTAATGCCGACACTCTGTTGTCCTTGACTCACTTCCATGGAGGAGTGGGCGTTACTGCATTGATGTCTGGGAAAATAGAAATTTATGAGGTTGAACTGCGAAAACCGATGATAAATCTTGTGCAGTATAATGACTCGCTGTCTAATTTTGATATTATTCCGCCATCGGCTCTTGATACAACCGACTCAACGTCATTGTCATTGCCTGAAATTTCAATAGACCGATTTGTTATTGCTGATGCATTGCCAATTACATATAAGTCTATTGCCGATAGTATAAATGTGGGGATTGTGTTAGGTGCAACGTATATCGATGGGAATAAAGCACCGCAATATGAAGTGGCTCTTAATGGTGATGTGAAAGCATTGTTGCCTCCTACGATTATAGAAAATGATTTACCAATAGGATTTAATGGAGAGATTTTGTGGAATCCTAAAACTCCATTTGTCGTTACAATTAAAGATTTTGCGATTGATATTGCTGAGTTGCATAGCGTATTGAACACATCGGTAGATATGACTGATGATATGATAATTACAAGTTTGGATTATCGCGTTAAGGAATTGGCATTTGCCGATGTGATGAAACATATTCCTGCAGAATACAATATGCCGATGTTGCAACGCATTCAAACAGACATTAAGGTTAATGCCGGAGTGACATTGCTTGAACCATATAATCTTTCAGACAGTGTCCTTCCAAAGGTAGCGGCTATGTTAGAAATACCCAAAGGTAATCTCCAATTTGGTAATCATCATAAACCTCTTGCTATAGCTGCATTGGTTGACGCTAACATCAACGGCCAAAATCTGAATGCATCGGTTGTTAATGTAAAGAAATTTACGGTTAATGGGGTTAGTATAGATGTCGCAATAGATGGTACTTTCCGCTCATTACTTGAGGACCCAAATGTCAATGCCAACTTTAAAGGAAGTTTATATCTTGACAATCTACCTCCTATTCTTTTAAATCAAATTCCTGGAGAGATCAGAGGAAAACTCACTGCAAATACATCGGTGAAGTTGCGCCAAAGTTATCTCAGTAAGAATGGATTTCATAAGGTGAAAGTGTCGGGAGAGGCAAAGCTCCAAGATTTTACATATGTTGACTCTGTTGCAGATTTTTATACCCGTGAAACAACATTCAGGTTTGGTACAAGCAATAGCTTTGTCAGAGGAGAGCATAGCGTTGACTCTATGTTGACTGCCTCTATCAAGATAGATACTGCAAGAGTGAATTATAGCGGGACTAAGCTCATTGTAAGTAATATGAGAGCCGGTGTCGGATGTAAAAATATAGCATCAAGTACTGATTCAACGCAAATAAATCCAATGCGAGCAACAATAAGCGCTCATCGCGTTGTGTTCCAAGCATCTGACTCGTCAAGGGTGCGCATGCGAGATACAAGATGCCTCGCTTCACTCCGTCGTTTCCAGCAAGATGCAAAAATTCCGGAATTACTACTTGCTATTGACTCAAAAAGCCTGAGTTATGGTGATAAGTTAAATAGAATGAGTTTGCGAGATGGTAATGTGAAAATTACAGCACACATTAAGAAACGCAAAAAGATGAGCCCTCGCATGCAAGCTCGTTATGACTCGATTGCTCAACTCCATCCTGATATTGCCTCAGACTCTGTGTTTAAATTGATGCGAGCATCAATGCGTAGAAGCAATAGAAATCGAGTAGAGGAAATATCGGATAAAGAAATAATGGACTTTGCTCTTGATAATTCAACGCGTGAGTTGTTGCGTCGATGGAATGTGCATGGGACAATTACTGCTAAGCGAGGACGAATGTTTACTCCATATTTCCCTTTGCGCAATGTCTTGTCAAATGTGAATATTGATTTTACAACTGATAGTCTCTCGCTGAAAAATGTGAGTTATAATGTAGGGAAGAGCGATTTCCTTATAAATGGTTCAATAAAGAATATAAGTAGAGCTTTGACATCACGCCGAGGGGCTCCATTGTATATCGATTTTAGTGTCAGAAGTGATACTGTTGATGTAAACCAGATTGCAGAGGCTGTATTTGATGGTGCTGCATTTTCAGAAAAAGCGATTGGAAATCTCTCTCTTGAAAATATAGAGGATGAAGATAGTATGCAGATGGCAATAGAACAAATGCAAGATACATCACAAATGGCGGCATTATTGTTGCCTTCAAATATAGAAGCGACAATAAGGTTGAGGGCTCACAATGTGATATATGCCGATATGTTGATGAAGCGCATGAGAGGTATAATTATGCTTAGAGATGGTGCATTAAATATGCATAAACTCACAGCATCGGCCGATATCGGTACAATAGGTCTATCGGCTCTTTATACTGCTCCATCTAAAAAAGATTTGAAATTTGGGTTTGGCTTAGAAATTAAGGATTTAGACCTTAATAAAGTCATAAATATGGTACCGGCAATCGATACTATAATGCCCATGCTGAAAAGTTTTGAGGGTATAATAGATGCCGATATTGCAGCAACAACCGATATAGATACTGCAATGAATTTTGTATTACCGTCGTTGAATGCTGCGATAAAACTGCATGGAGATAGCTTGGTGCTTCTTGATGCTGATACCTTTAAGTTCTTATCAAAATGGTTGCTGTTTAAGAATAAGAAGCGTAACATGATTGATAACATGACTGTTGAGATGCTCGTTGAAAATTCAGTGCTTGAATTGTTCCCATTTATGTTTGATATTGATAGATATCGATTAGGAATAATGGGTAGTAACGATATGGCATTGAACTATAATTATCATGTGTCAGTATTGAAATCTCCGTTGCCATTTAAATTCGGACTTAATCTCTCCGGGAATATGGATGACATGAAAATCAGAGTGGGTAAAGCCAAGTTTAAAGATAAAATGGTGTCAGAACGTGTTGCTATTGTTGACACAACTCGCATAAATTTGTTAAACCAAATCGAGAATGTATTCCGTCGAGGTGTTGATGTTGCTAAATTGGGGAAATTGCAAGTTGACCGCAGCAAAATTGATACAAATTCAACGATAGATGCCGTTTCCGATACAATTTCGCATGCCGATTCTTTGATGTTGATAAAAGAAGGTTACTTACCTGCTCCCGTAGAAGTTCCCACTGAGTTAAACTCTGATAAAAAGAAATGACAACATTTGTTCCACAGATAGTGCGTTTTCTTAAAAAACGCCATTATAAAGCCGTAAAGCCTCTTGCTGCTCTCATCGATATGGATGGGACTTTGTATGACTCAATGAAAAACCATTCGGCAGCATGGTATCGCATGATTGCCGAATTGGGAATTGAGGCAACGCAAGAAGAGTTTTATATGTATGAAGGTCGCACCGGTGCATCTACAATTAATATTATTTTTCAGCGTGCCTATGGACGAGATGCCACTCCCGAGGAGATAGAGGAGTTGTATCACCGCAAAACAGTTTATTTTAGTGAACTGCCACCGGTAAAACCGATGCATGGAGCAAAGGAGATGGTAAATGTGTTAATGGAGTCAGGTATAAAACGAGTTCTTGTAACAGGCTCCGGACAAACGTCATTGATTAATAGAATAAACGAAGATTTTCCTAATGCTTTTTCACCGGAATTGCGAGTTACATCTCGCGATGTATCTCATGGAAAACCACATCCCGAACCGTTTATTCGAGCTATGCAGCTTGCCGGAGTAAGGCCATCACAGTCAATAGCAGTAGAAAATGCTCCTCTTGGTGTGAAATCAGCGTCAGATGCAGGAGCGTTTACCATCGCAGTAACTACAGGCCCCATTCCTCAAGAGACGATGATTGATGCCGGTGCTGCTGTTGTGTTCTCGTCAATGGAAGAATGTGCTGAAAATATACATTTATTGATTTATGAGTTGCTGACAACATCATTAAAATCTTAAAAAGTAGAGCTGAATTTATGAAACATCAAGAACTAATATTTTCAAATAACGTTGCTGGGGAGATTGACAAAATTGCACAAAAAGTGGGAGCTCCACAGGTGTTTGTGCTTGTCGATGTCAATACCGATAGATGTGTATTGTCCATTTTGAAAAAAAACTCAAAAACGATTGCCGGAGCAAAGGTTATAACTATAAAGTCAGGTGATGTAAATAAAAACCTTGAGTCGTTGTCATTCATTTGGGAGCAGTTGTGTAATAATGGCGCTACACGCAAGTCTTTATTGATAAATATAGGCGGCGGTGTTATTACCGATATAGGAGCTTTTGCCGGTGCTACATTTAAAAGAGGGATAAGATTTATAAATGTTCCCACAACATTGTTGTCGGCTGTTGATGCTGCAATTGGGGGCAAAACAGGTATAAATTTTAATGGCTT
This sequence comes from Muribaculaceae bacterium, assembly GCA_045596365.1. GTDB lineage: Bacteria > Bacteroidota > Bacteroidia > Bacteroidales > Muribaculaceae > RGIG4079. The sequence continues at coordinate 19,074 of JAZOCE010000016.1, forward strand.
AAAAAATGAAGTGGGAGTATTTTGTGAAGCAGAAGCAGTAATAATTTCTACCGAGCTTTTTGATACATTGCCTCAAGAAGAGCTTCTGTCGGGATATGCCGAGATGCTAAAGCATGGATTGATTGCCGGTCGTGATGTTTACGATAAATTGTTGGCTTATGATATTTGTAAGTCCGAAAAAGGCGATCAATTATTGACATTGTTGGAAGAGTCGGTAATGGTAAAAAAGAATATTGTAGAGGAAGATCCAACAGAAAAAGGAATTCGTCGTGCATTGAATTTGGGACACACTATAGGTCATGCATTTGAGTCATTGGCATTGCGTCGGGACGACCCCATTCCTCATGGATATGCTGTAGCATGGGGGTTGATTGTTGAGATGGTATTATCTCACATTCAATTAAACTTCCCGTCAGCTGATTTACAACAATTGGCTTCATATGTTTATAGCAAGTATGGTGCATTTGAAATCACTTGCAATGATTATCCTGCATTGATTGACTTTATGCATCATGATAAGAAAAATGAGTCGGCAGAAATAAACTTTACGCTTCTAAAAGATGTGGGAGATGTGCAAATAGATTGCCATTGTTCTGAAGATGAGATAAAATCGGCATTGGATATTTTTCGTGATTTGTTACACATTTAATCTAAAATTGGCAAAGAGTTGGAGCGTTGAATAGTTTTGCGTAATTTTGCAGTAATAAAAAATAAAATAATGGATATTAAACAAGTAATGCAAGAAATACTCGATGCTGAGAGTAATGCAATAAAAAATATACCTATTACGGATGAGTATATAAAGGCTGTTAATGCGATTGTAGAGCATGTGCATAATCGCGGTGGCAAGCTCGTAACCTCAGGAATGGGTAAGGCAGGGCAAATTGCAATGAACATTGCCACAACATTCTGTTCTACAGGTACTCCTGCGGTAAATCTTCATCCAAGTGAAGCTCAACATGGCGACCTTGGCGTGTTGCAACCCAATGATATAATGTTGCTTATCTCAAATTCAGGTAAGACTCGCGAAATCATTGATTTGGTCGCTCTTGCACGCAACTTGTATCCGCAAGTCCCATTCATTGTGATTACTGGAAATCCCGAAAGCGAACTTTCTCGCATTGCCGACATTACATTGTCAACCGGTGGAACTCCTGAAGTTTGCCCATTGGGCTTGACTCCAACAACATCGACAACAATGATGACAGTGATAGGTGATGTGCTTGTCGTAAATGTGATGCGCATGACTGAATTCACTAAAGCACAATATGCTTTGCGTCATCATGGTGGATATTTGGGAGATAAATCTCGTTCAAAAGAATAAAATAGAGAGGAAATGTCAACATCGTTAAGCAATGGCGCTCCATCAGGAGCACTTCCCAAGGTGGAAAATATGAGAGTAGCAATTGTCGCCGCTGAGTGGAATGGACACATCACCGGTGCAATGACCGATGGCGCTGTTGAGTTATTCAAGTCTCAAGGTTTTGCCGACGAAGATGTAGAAATATTTCATGTCCCAGGTGCTGTTGAATTGACTTTCGCAGCATCGCAACTCATAGAAACAGGTAATTTTGATGTAATCATTGTGTTTGGCTGTGTAATTCGTGGTGGGACACCTCATTTTGACTACGTTTGTCAGAGTGTAACACAAGGAATTACATCATTAAATGCCGATTGCGATGTTCCGGTGATTTTTGGGGTGTTAACCGTTGATTGTGAGCAAGATGCGCTTGATAGAGCCGGCGGGAGACTTGGTAATAAAGGAACAGAAGCAGCAGAAACTGCAATTAAAATGTTTGATTTTATTTGCAAAGTTCGAGAATAATACTTACCTTTGCACTCGCTTTGATACCCAAGCGTGGGTTGAGCGAAAATAATGCCTCTTTAGCTCAGTTGGCCAGAGCACGTGATTTGTAATCTCGGGGTCGTTGGTTCGAATCCGACAAGAGGCTCAAAAAAGTCGAAAGACTGGCCGGGCGAATACCAGAGTGGCCAAATGGGGCAGACTGTAAATCTGCTGGCGTATGCCTTCGGTGGTTCGAATCCATCTTCGCCCACTTTTTTATGCGGAAGTAGCTCAGTTGATAGAGCATCAGCCTTCCAAGCTGAGGGTCGCGAGTTTGAGCCTCGTCTTCCGCTCAAAGGAAAGTCCACCATTTTTATGGCGGACTTTTTTATGTTACAGTCAGTAATGTATGTAAGGTGATTTGTGTAAGAATATGGTTTCTCTTAAACCGAAGTTTATCCTTTTTTTGCCGGATCACAAGTGAGACCTACTCCTAACTTTTTGAAAATTTTGCGGTCGACTTCACTAAGCATTACGGTAGAGTGTACTTGACACCCATTGAGTTTTGGTAATTGCTCCAATGCTTGGCGGCAATTTTCGTCGGTGTTGCTTAAAATAGAAAGAGCAACAAGCACTTCGTCGGTGTGAAGGCGAGGGTTGTGTCCATGCAAAAACTCCACTTTGGTCTTTTGGATCGGGGCAATCATTGCTTCGGGAATCATTTTTATATCATCAGAAATACCTGCAAGGTATTTTGTAGCATTTAAGATGAGTGCCGCGCTAGGTCCAAGAAGTTCACTTGTGCGTGACGTGATGATTGTGCCATCGTGTAATTCAATAGCTGCTGCATGTACGCCCGATTGTTCTTTTTTTGCTTGTGCCGCTACTGTTGTGCGACGATAGTCGGTAGTGATTTTTGCTTGCTTCATGATGAGCGCAATCTTGTTTACCTCGTTTTCGTTATTCCCTTTATTGGCAAGGTTGCATAATGCGTAATAATGGCGACGTATGATTTCATCTCTTGAAGCATTGCAACAAACGTCCTCGTCGCTAATGCAGAATCCAATCATGTTTACCCCCATGTCGGTAGGTGATTTGTAGGGGCTTTCGCCATATATGCTCTCAAAAAGAGTGTTTAGTACCGGGAAAATCTCAAGATCACGATTATAGGTTACCGCTACTTCGCCATGAGCTTCCAAATGAAGAGGGTCAATCATGTTTACATCGTTAAGGTCGGCAGTAGCAGCTTCATAGGCTATGTTTATGGGATGTTTCAAAGGGAGATTCCACACCGGGAAAGTTTCAAATTTGGCATATCCGGCTTTGATACCGCGCTTGTTTTCGTGATATAGCTGACTCAAACATACAGCCATTTTACCACTTCCCGGGCCGGGAGCAGTAACAACAACAAGAGGGCGTTCAGTCTCAACATAGTCGTTTTTACCAAATCCGTCCTCGGAGTCGATAAGCGCAATATTATGAGGGTATCCGTCAATTGTATAGTGGTTATATACCTTGATGCCAAGACGCTCTAAACGATTGCGATAGGCGTCGGCACTTGCTTGACGGTTGTAGTGAGTGATCACTACTCCACCAACGTAGAGTCCTACCTTCTCAAATTCGGCACGCAAGCGAAGAACATCTTCGTCGTAGGTAATTCCTAAATCACTACGAGTCTTGTTCTTCTCGATATCTGTTGCGCTGATGACCATGATTACTTCGGCATATTCGCGAAGTTGCATAAGCATTTGTAGCTTGCTGTCTGGCATAAAACCTGGTAATACGCGACTTGCATGGTGGTCGTCAAATAATTTACCGCCAAATTCGAGGTATAATTTATCACCAAATTGAGCGATGCGCTCTTTGATGCGTTCTGACTGTATTTTTAGATACTTTTCGTTATCAAACCCAATTTTCATAATGTATGCAAAGATAGTGTATGCCGAGAGAACAACAAAGTAAAAATAAAGTTTTTCGTATTTTTTATTTATTGTATCTTTGTTGTATCTTTGTTTTATCTAAACTAAAAACTTAACCCCATATTATTATAATGAAAAAACTATTTATCTCGCTTTTTGCTGTAATGACATCAGCAATGGCATTTGCAATAGGGCAATGGACTTTGCAAGGCAATGCTTATACAATTGACACGTTATTCCATGCACAGGTGGGTCCTGGAACTACACAAACATCATTAAGTGTTGTAGGTCCCACAAAATTAAGAGTATTTTATACGACTACAGATTTGACCAATCCTTATGTCGAAATGCGCGCTACTATGGCAAATGATAAATTAGGCTCAGGAGCTACAGTGGCATCAATAGGGAAGTCTCATCACAAAGAGGGGGCATTGTATTTTGCCGGAGTGAATGCCGATTTTTTCAGTGGATCTTATCCCATCGGGACGACTGTATCTAATGGGGAAATTTATTATGCATCAAACAATGGTTGGTATCATTGGGCAATAGATGAAGATAAGGTGCCCCATTTAGGGCAGATGACAGTAGGCGGAACTGTAACAAATGCTGCCGGAACATCGAGCCATTCCATTACGGGATTTAATAGAGCGCGTGAGGCAAATAATATGATTATTTATACGCCCAAATATGGCTCTACGACAGGCACAAATGCCTATGGCTCGGAGGTTTTAATAACTCCTATTGATGGCGCAATAGCAATGGGTAAAGCTGTAAAAGTAAAAGTTGCGAGTTCTCCTGCAACAGCAGGGTCAATGGCAATCCCTGCCGGTTCATATGTTTTATCAGGACATGGTACAGCAGCTACGTTTGTTTCCGGATTGACAATTGGTCAAGAAATAACAGTGAATTTAACGCTAACACTTGGAGGGAAATCAATTGCTGCAACGGAGGTTTTAGGAGGAAAACCCACAATTCTTTCAGGAGGTCAAGTGTTGAATACACAAGATGCATTAGATCATTTAACTGCGTTAAATCCGCGCACTGCCGTAGGACATGATGCGACAGGAACAAAACTTGTGATGCTTGTTGTTGATGGTCGATCTCAAGTTTCTGTGGGTTGCGTGTCAAAAGTTCTTGCTGATATCATGCGAGAAGTGGGTTGTAGTGAGGCTCTTAATTTTGACGGTGGAGGTTCTTCTACATTATATGTTGATGCGTTAGGGGTAAGAAATGTTCCGAGTGAAGGCTCTGAAAGATCTGTCCCAAATGCTTTGTTTGCAGTGGCAACTGCTCCCACTGATAACGAAATAGCATCTATTGCGTTTGTTGATCAAACAATAACATTGCCAAAACATGGATATTTTACTCCTACGATATATGCCTATAATAAATATGGCGTGTTGATTTCTACAAATGTTACTGATTATCAACTTTCATCTCCTGCCGGCTTAGGAGAAGTAATAGAAGATGGTAAAACATTGTATGCCAATGGTAGTGGAACGCATGTATTGACTGCTACAGTTAATGGAATAAAAGCAACAGCAATTGTATCCATAGGTGCAAGTGAGCCTAAATTCACTGCCGAAAAGGTTCTCTTGGATTCTTACACCGATTATGTTGTGAAGGTAACGGCAACAGTAGATGGCATTGAGATGCCATTGGGCAATAAAGCATTGACATGGACAAGCGATGACGAATCAATTGCAACAGTTGATGCTACAGGAAAAATTCATGGTATTAAAAATGGGACAACAACAGTAAGAGGAGTTGTCGATTCTTTTTCTGATGAAATAGCAGTTATAGTAGAGATTCCTGAAACACGCTATAAAGCCATTGACCCATATTTAGATGGATCTACATGGACAGTGAGCGGAACGGTTAATCAAGCAACATTTAGTGCTCTTGGCTTAGAAGGTATGGCTATAGATTACACATTCAGTTCAACTCGTAACGCCAATATGGGAACATCAAAAGATATTCAATTATGGAGCCTTCCCGACTCATTATTATTGGATATAAATCCGGGAGAAGCCAAGATTAGTAAAATCATGTTGACGATTGCATCGTTGGGGAATTCTAAAACTACAACTTATAACTATGTTCCAACGCTTAGTGCATCAACAGTAAACAGAGTTCTTATTCCATTTGATAATATTTTTGATGTTGCAGATGCCGCAATATTCCCTATACAGCTAAAAGGTATTACCTACTATTTTACTGGAGTAAAAACATCAACAAATTATCGTCTTGAAATACCTAAAATGTTGACCGTATATGATGCCATACCTGCTGAAGGTGTTGGAATTGAAGATGTTTTAATTGAGTCAACAGAAGAATTGCGGTTATCGCCTAATCCTGTAAATGCAGGTGATGTCGTAAAAGTAAATGTTGAGAATACGGCAAGCTATGCTGTGTATTCGATTAATGGAGCTTTGGTGGCACAGGGTGTTGGACAAGAACTCTCAACAGCAGGCTTGGCTCAAGGCATTTATGTAGTAAAAGTCATGAGCGAAAAAGGCGTACTTGCTGCAAGAATGATTATTAAGTAGGCACATAGGTGCTATCTGAAATATCGATGTGAAACGTCGGGCATATAGAGATTATATGTTCGACGATTTCACTTTGTATAGCCTCATACAATGTCCAATCGGTAGTTGCAGTAAAGCAATATAATTGGAGCGGTGTTCCGGTCGCGTCTCCTTCCATAAGCCTTACAAGTATTTGTTTGTCAGATGCTACCATTGGATGAGAGATGATGTATTGACACGCATAGGCGCGTAGTAATCCGAGATTAGTCTCAGTCGTTCCATTGATAGTAGCCACCCCTTTATTGTAAATTGTAGTGGATGCGGTGTGTGTGATGAATTCAGCGAAAACAGGTAATTTCTTTTGGATTTCTGAGATGAGAGCAGGAGTGGTTGCTTTGATTGATCCATTGTCAATGAGAATTGAGCGAGAGATTAACCGCGTTCCACTATCGCTCATTCCACGCCAATTTTGAAACGAAGAAGACACAAGAGAGTAGGGTGGTAACATTATAATTGTGTTGTCCCAATTGCGTATCTTGACAACCGATAGTGTTACATCAATAACAATACCATTGGCGATAGTTCCGGGAATTATCACCCAGTCCCCTACATGTAGCATGTCGTTTTGCGAAATTTGTATTCCTGCAACAAATCCAAGTATACTGTCTTTGAATATCAACATCAGAGCTGCAGCAAAGGCTCCAAGTCCGGTTAGCAATACTGTTGGCGACTTGTCGATTAACACAGAGACCGATACAATCGAAATCACAATCCACACTATCCCTTTGCCAACATTTAACACCCCTCTTAATGGAAGATTGCGAGTGTTTTTGTAGGTGTCATATCTCATCCATAGAAATGATAAAATAGAACATAAGCCAATGGCGATGGTAATTAGAAGATATACTATTGACAGACGTCTGATAGCCTCACTGATGTTGGCTTCGTTTTCAAAAACAAATGGAATAAAAGCGAGGATTACTAAAGGAGGAACTATATGGGAACAGCGAGATATAACACGTAGGGATATCAGTTCGTTTAAGATGGTAAAATGCTTTATGTGGAAAATTAATCTTATTATGAGTTGAAAAATATACTTAATAATACATCCTATACCTCCTGAAATACACAGAACAACAATAGTATATAGAATTTCCTCTAATAACGAATTCTGGGGGAGTCCCATTAAGTTAATGATTCTGTCTATTTTTTCAAGAAACCATTGTGCTATAGAGTAGGACGGAATGAGTAAATTCATAGGTTAAAAATTAAGATAAATATTTATAATCTAAACAAATTAATTGTTGCGATAGTTTCTTCCTAATTGTTATCTTTGTATCATATGATAACAGCAGGAATATTTCAGACCGTCGAGTTTTATGTAATTGCGGTGCTTATCGCAGCGATGATAGTGGCATTAGTGGCACGTCCGGCATCACGTGGTGAGGCACGACAGTATCTGCTTGTTGGGGATTTGATAGCTTGTGGAAATGATAATCCTGCAATCACATTGAGAGCCAATAATGATGGTTCAGTAACACTCACAAGACATGGAATAGAAGGCATTACATCAACGGGAGCAGTGAGTCTTGCGGTGAATGTTATAGGGTGGGATATTGTGATTGAGGAGCGATTAAGTGAAGGTTTTTCTGGTGATGAGCCCATTGATACGGCTGTGTTTAAGTTGGATTTCTTGGCTCCGGAACGTTATCACATCAGATATAACTCCTCGGCTACAGGACGCTTTGTCGCCACTTCCTTCCATAACCGCTTAGGGTATGCTATCGTTTGCAGTCTGAGACAATAATATTGTTCTTATGTTACAAAGCTTCTAAAAATTACACATTATCCTTGTTTTTTGTGCAAAAATCGGAGATTAGTACAAAAAAATCGGAATTATTTACTATATTTGCGCCGGATAAATTGAGATAATATGAAAAAATGTAATTTTAGCGATGGCTCGGCAATCGTTGAAGTTTATCAATCAGGGGATGTGTATAATGATAAGATTGTATGGTTTAAGAATCCTACTGAGGTTGATTTTGGCAGAATTAAGGATTGGTATCGCGTGAAATAAATTATTAAATTTGTAATAATTTTAAATTCGGCATGAAATCTAAGGAATGTTCACATTAGTATCTAAATAGAAATTAATTTGAGCGTTTTCAATATAAAAAAGCAAATTATGAATTTTACATCAGTAAACAAGCTTTTTGAAGCTTCATTTAAAACTAACTGGGATCGACCGGCTATTTCAAACTATCAAGGTGAGACGTTTCATTATCGTGACATTGCTCGCAAAATAGAAAAGTTGCACATAATGTTTGAGGAATGTGGTTTGGAAAAAGGCAATAAAGTTGCTTTATGTTCAAGAAACCAAGCAAACTGGGCTATTTCTTTCCTTGCGACAATGACCTATGGAGCCGTTCCTGTGCCATTAATGCACGAATTTAAGCCTTCAAATATTCATCACTTGGTGAATCATTCAGAATCAAAGGTGTTATTTGTTGATAGCGTTATTTGGGAAAGCTTATATGAGAATGAGATGCCTGATGTTCAAGCCATAATTCAAGTGGATAATTTTGAATTGCTTTATTCTTCAAATGAAGGTATTACTGACGCGCGTAATCGTTTGAACGAACTATTTGGCAAGAAGTACCCCAAGATTTTCACTACTGATTGTTTAAACTATTATGAAGATAAGGCAGAGGAATTAGCTATCATCAACTATACATCAGGAACGTCGGGATTCTCTAAGGGTGTAATGATTCCATATAGAGCTGTTGCATCTAACCTTGAATTTGGTAGAAAAGTCCTTCCGCAGATTACCAACACATCAAGAGTAGTATCGATGTTGCCTTGTGCACACATGTATGGTCTCATGTTTGAGGTATTGTATGAATTGTCCCAGGGGTGTCATGTTCACTTCCTTTCACGTCTTCCAAGCCCAAAGATTATTATGAAGGCTTTGTCGGAAGTAAAACCAACAGTAGTTATCGCTGTCCCTCTTATTATAGAAAAGATTTATAAGAACAAAGTTAAGCCTGTATTGGAAAGAGCCGGTATTAAGTATGCACTAAAAGTGCCTGGGCTTGATAAGATTATTACCGATAGAATTAAAAATGAGCTTATAGCAGCATTTGGAGGCGAATTCTATGAAGTAATCATTGGAGGTGCGGCATTTAACAAGGAGGTTGAGTCGTTCTTTAAGAGAATGGGATTCCCATTCACTGTGGGTTATGGAATGACTGAATGTGCGCCTATTATCACATACTCAGACTGGAAAACTGAGAAGCTATATTCTTGTGGAGAAATAGTGCCAAATATGGAAATGAAGATTGATTCTCCCGATCCGCAAAATATTCCCGGTGAATTGCTTGTAAGAGGTGCAAATGTATTTTTGGGATACTACAAAAATCCCGAAGCGACTGAAGAAGTCCTTGATAAAGAGGGATGGTTGCACACAGGCGACATGGGTGTTATTGATGCCGATGGCTGTTTGTTCTTGCGTGGCAGGTCAAAGTGTATGATTCTCGGACCTTCAGGTCAAAATATTTATCCCGAAGAAATCGAAGCTGTTCTTGATGCGAGAACTTATTTTGCTGAATCTCTTGTGATTGAAGATAAAGGCGGCCTCACAGCTTTGGTTTATCCCGATTTTGACCAAGGAGCAAAAGATGGCATGGATCAAGAAACATTTGTGAAATATATTGAATCAACTCTTCCTGAAATTAATAAAGAGCTTCCTAACTATGCTCGCTTGGCAAAAATAGAAGTCATTTCAGAAGCGTTTGAACGAACACCTAAAAAGAGCATCAAACGCTATCTTTACCAACGAAAATAATATCAATTCTAAAAACTAAAATGGGTGTTAAGCAATTCACCCATTTTAGTTATGTGCATTTTGCTATTATTTTGAGAAATATCAGAAAAATCATTACATTTGCGATAATAACAATAAAAACATATGCCTATGATAAAATAGCATAATTTAGATATGCACATATAGAATTTATACGGAAAAGCGTTTAGCTTATATTCTTGTTCTTGAAACTTCGACACTTTCAACGACAACCAAGAGTAGAGCAATGACGTTCACGCCTCAGGCGTGGGCTTTACTCATGCATTGGTTGTCAGGTAGTCGAAGACCTCAAGAACAAATTCAGGAGTTTTGTCCGCGCTTTTTTTGTGCATATTTGTCTTGATGCAAGACTTATAAAGGACAACAAAGGAGTAATCCGAAATGCCTTAAAATGAGTAGGAATAAGAACTTATAAATTATAAAACAATGAAAAAATATTTACTTATAGCATTATTTGTTATAATTTCAAATAATGCATTTTCGCAATGGTATGGTGGCGTTTCTCCTCAAGTATACTATGACCCATGTGTCCAAGCTGCAATCCAAGCTGCACAATCATCTAATTGGGTAATGCAAAATAATCAGATGATAATGCAACAACAGCAAATGATGATAAATAATGGATGGTATTCAACCCCATCATATAATCAAAATAGTACTCAATCAACTGAAAGTCGTTCTTCTCGAAAACAGAAAGTATGTGGAGCCTGTGGTGGTAAGGGGTGGATTCCTGAAACAAAAGGTGTTGCATCATATGGTCAGACAAAATGGTGTAGTCGGTGTGAAAAAGAGGTGCCATCAAACCATTATCATGCTACATGTCCAAGTTGTAACGGGACAGGTAAATGGTAAAATAGTATAATGTGATAAGTTGATATATAACACATCGTTTATTTTAATAATTCAAAGATTATAATATATAAGGTATAAACTAATAATATAAGAACAACAATGAAAAAATATTTAATTTATATATTAATGCTAGTATCTATGATTCAGATTAAAGCTCAATCTCAAATTGCAACATTATGCTCAGACGGAGAAATAATCTCTTTTTATGGATTAAATGCATTGCAAGAAGCTCATAATAAAGCAAACAATGGAGATATAATAACATTATCTTCTGGAAATTTTCTGAGTACAGATATAACCAAAGCGATAACATTAAGAGGTGAAGGTATGAATTATGATCCCTCTGTTAACAAAGAAATAACATTAATAACAGGAGATTTTAATATAAATATATCAGATACAATTAATAAACTTACAATAGAAGGGATTGTGAATAATCAACAAATCTATATTCATAATAAACTTAAAGATGCAACTTTTCTGAAATGCAGATTTAATAGGATACTTAGAAATGATGTAAATGCTACAGAAATTTCAAATTTAAATGTAGTACATTGTGATGTTACATTGGATTTCACGTCATCATATAAGAGTACTATTAATTTTTTAAATAGTGTTATAAACCTTAATACAAGTTTAAGTTTGCACTCTAAAAATACTGCATATTATAACATGATAAACTGTATTGTATTGTTTAATTATACAACATATATAAATAATACTCATTTTAGAAATTGTATTTTAATTGATAAACTAAATAATAGTGAAAGCTCAATAAAAGCAGGGAATTCTTGTTATAATTGTTTGTATATAGGAAATCATGCAACACCATTCTTTAATATGTCAGGACAAAATTGGAATTTATTATCAAATAATAATATATTTAAACCTAACACTTTTTATTATATTGAAGAAAATGTAAAAAGTAATTATATAGGAACGGATGGAACAGAAATTGGATTGTATGGAGGGTCTTTGCCATTTGATGCTAATACAACGGGTCCACAAATTGTCAAATGTAATGTCGCATCAAAAACGACTATTGATGGGAAACTAAGTATAGATATTGAAATTAAAAGTGCTGATTAGTAATGCGAAGATGGGCCTTTATAGTGTTCGTGTGTAGTATAATTGCGTATGGACATGCAGGATATGAATATCGCTACTGGTTTGATTATTCAGATAAAAACAGTATAACTGAGAAGATTGATACCCCTTTTATAAAAATAAATGTAGATGTTAGTGATTTGACTGAAACTTTACATACGATTAATTTTCAAGTAAAAGATTCTGATAACGTATGGAGTTCACCTATTTCGAGATGTTTTATAAAAGTTCCACAGTTAGTGGAAAATACGAGATTATTGTGTATTTGTAATATTGATGACTTAGAATATTCAAAAGTAAATATAAATGCTGAGAATTTGGGTTTTATAGAGATTGATGCCTCAAAAATATCACAGGGTATTCATAAAATCAATATTCAATTATATTCTCATAATGGAAGACTTATAGTTAATCATGATGGATTCTTTTTGAAAATACCTACTACAGAAGATTTAAAAAAGATGAAATTAGATTATACAATTGATGGAATATCCCATAATAGATGTAAATGTGAAGTAAATGGTGAAATTTATCATGTTGATTTGGATCTTAAGGAACTATCGGATGGAATACATTCCATAAAGTATCGTTTAGTGAATGAATTAGGTCATACAACACAATCTCAGACGAGTTATTTTTTCAAGGTCCCATTAGGCGGTAATGGGATTAAACAATGTGAATATTGGATAAACGATGATGTGGAAAACAAACAATTAAAAGTGTATGATATTCCACAAGATAGTATTAGTTTAGTTTCTTTATTTAAGATAAAGCAATATCCAATAAGGTCGTCATGCTTCCATTTTGAAATGGACGATAGCATACCAGTATTGTATGCAAAAAATGATTTTTATATTAAATTCATAGATAATGGAAATAGGATAAGAAGTATATCAGCGCAATTTATTGATGAGTCCGTAAAAGAGGTGTTAAATGTAGAAGATATAAAAGTTGTTAAATCAGGGAAAACGGAAACTATTTCAAATATTGCCAATGGCTCAATTAGGTGGTATAAATTTTATGCAGAGGAGGGAGATAGTCTTACGTTTAAAACCTCAAAAACATGTACAATTCAAGTCTTTTCGCCCAAAGGGGATGAACGTTATTGTGTAAATGGAGTTAATGCCTTGATTGAAAATGGTTTCTATGCAGATGTAGATGGCGTTTATTATATATCTATTCATGATGTTACGTCAACAACGGGAGTGGATCTAAAGGTGGATTTTAAATTGATAGATAAATATGCCTTAATAGATTATAGCCCAAATAGATCATCAAATTTAGGACGATTGTTTTTTGACTTGCATGGTAATGGTTTTAAGTATTTAACGGATATAATGCTTACAAATAATGATACGACAATTATATCTCGGGCATATAATATTTTGGATAATGCAAATGTAAAGGGATATTTTGATTTAAATAATATACCCAAAGGACTATATGCGCTAAAATTAATGTATTTAGAAGGAGAGAAGGTTGATTCAATTATAAAAGAAAATGCAATAGTATTGGAGGATGCTGTTTATGGAGATATACAAATAATAATAGATCATGTTCCAACTATAGAGAGACCATATCCCATAAAAATTAGAATAAAAAATACAGGAAATGTTCCATATTGGGGCATCCCATTTAATATTGCATATGATAATATAGAAGAGGTTAAATCTCTTAAATTTAAGAATTTCGGAGTGTTGTGGAATGATTGTCTATTTGATTCAGGTTATCAATATTCATATATAATTGACAATCTGTTTGAAAGTGAATTAAGGGGGTGCTTAGTTCCAATGGTAATACCTCAGATTAATCCATATGAGGAGATTATATTAGAATTAGGAGCTAATGTTGTTGCTTCAAGATTTAATCTTTATGCGTGGGCTGGTAATCCTTGGAGTGAATGGAAACCAACGATAACACCATATAATAACCCAATATGTCGTAATTTACCTAATATGTATGATGCTGCAGATATGGCAGGTGATATTGCGGGGGAATTTATTGGTGAGCTTGGTGGCAGCATTCCAGCCGAAGATGTAGCGAACTTATATTTAGGGATTGGAGAAGTAATAAGTGGAATTGTTATCGGTTTAGAGCATAAGCAAAGAAAAGCTCAGAGAGATACCTATGGTTCAGACTTTGATATGATTGAAGGGTATCTCCCAAATTATTGTCCGCTTCGTTCTCCTGCCGAAATTGTAAATGATGCATTACCGAGTATATTTAAATCGAATACATTTAGAACAAATAAAACAAAAGGAAATTCAAAATCGTTGGGCAGTTATAATCCCAATTGTCCGTATCCAAAACCAACACCAGAGCCAATATTGATGCGAGCGGCATATGATCCTAATGATATTATAGGATATGTATCGGAATCTGGGAGTCATTATATAGGCAATCATGTAAAAGATATAACTTATATTATTGAGTTTGAAAATGATTCTACTATGTCTACTGCTCCAGCTCATAGGATTTTATTATCAGATACATTAGACTCAAAAGTCTTTGATCTGAGTTCAGTTGTTCCAATTAAAATGCAGATTGGACATAAAGTGTATGATTTTTCGGATAAGAAGGTTGTGACAATGGATATGAGACCAAGTATAAATGCAATTGCTCAAATATCTGTTGATATTAGCGATAAAGGCATTTTTGAATGTATATTAGAAACTCTCGATCCAATAACAATGGAACCTGCAAAATTGCCAATTCAAGGAATATTGCCAATAAATAATTCAGAAGGAAGAGGTGCAGGCTTTGTCTCCTTTAATGTAAATCTTAAAGAGGAGCTTGATGATGGGACAGAGATTGCAAATATGGCTAGTATAATATTTGATAGAAATGAAGCAATTCCCACTCCATATTGGATTAATGAAACTGACTATATAAATCCTGTGAGTTATATAGATACATTAACAATTGAGAATGATTCGACTATAAATATACATATAAAAGGTTTGGATGAACGATCTGGAATATGGAAATACGATATATATTATCAACCTGGAACAGGAGCCGATTGGGTTATGTTGACTGAAGGTATAACTGATAATGTATATTCTTGTCATGTATTTGAAGATATCCCTTATAATTTTTGCTCTATCGCAACAGATAAAGCTGGGAATAAAGAGTCTAAAAAATTTGGTGCAGAATATACTTATATTAATGGAAATGTGACATCTAATGTCGAAATAATAAAGGATGATGTTAGATTAGATGATAATGAATTATATGATTTGTTTGGACGTAAGGTTAATGAAGAAAATCTAACTCCAGGTATATATATACTAAATGGGGAGAAGATTTTGATAAAATAATTAAAATTTTTGATACTAAAAGAGGGTAACCAATTACAATTGATTATCCTCTTTTAGTGTATCAGTATAAATAAAAATTATTTTACTTCCCAGGTTTCGCCGGCGAGAATCATGTCGCGGAGTGAGCCAAAGTTTTTTTTAGCCTTAACCTCAGCAACTTGTTTTTCGATTTCTTCGTCGTAGGTCAATCCTTCAACATCGCGGATAACGCCCACAGCCAATGGCAATTCATGACCGTCCATCATAGCGAGTTGTTGGTGCAAGAAATTAGACTTGCAATGAGCATCGTGAACAAGCACATCATCCATTGTGTAGCCATCTTTGCTTATTTCAACAGCTTTCAATAAGAAGCCATCTTGAACAAGTCCCATGTTACCTTCCTTGCCGAAAATCATTTTTTCGCCATGACGCAAGTGAATAGTGCGTTCAGCGCGGAATTCCTTATCGGAAATGTAGTTGTGGATACCATTATTGAAGATAACGCAGTTTTGCAAGATTTCTACTACTGATGCGCCTTTGTGTTGAGCTGCAGCAACAAGTACTTCTTGAGTGGTGGCAAGTTCGACATCGATGCTGCGAGCAAAGAAATTGCCACGAGCTCCAAATACAAGTTCGGCAGGGATAAATGGGTCTTCAGTAGTTCCGTAGGGCGATGATTTAGACACAAAGCCGCGGTCGCTTGTGGGTGAATATTGTCCTTTAGTCAACCCATAGATTTTGTTGTTTAACAGTAGCATGTTGAGGTCGATGTTGCGACGCACTGCATGTATAAAATGGTTACCACCGATGGCAAGACCATCACCATCACCTGAGATTTGCCAAACGGTCATTTCGGGATTTGCAACCTTAAACCCTGTAGCAATGGCAGCCGCACGACCATGAATTGTGTGGAAGCCATAGGTGTTCATGTAGTAGGGTAGGCGTGAGCTACAACCGATGCCGGAAATGACGGCTGTCATGTGAGGAGCAATGCCCATAGTTGCCATAGCTTTGTGGAGCGAATTTAAAATGGCATGGTCTCCACAACCAGGACACCAGCGCACTGATTGATCGCTTTTGTAATTGGCTGCTGTATATTTGAGTTCTTCCATCTTATTTTTCCTCCATTATTTTAGTTACACCATCGATAATTTCCTTTACAAGGAATGGTTGACCTTGTACTTTATTGATGCGAGAGATTTTTGTCTCAGGGAATTTTGCTTGTAGATAGTCGGCAAATTGTCCTGTATTAAGTTCTGCTACAATCACTCGTTTATACTTGGCAAATACCTCTGCTGTATTAGCTGGAAGTGGATTGATATAGCGGAAATGAGCAAAAGCGACTTTTTTACCTGCCTTATTCATTTCTTCGGCAGCGGTATAAAGATGTCCGAATGTTCCACCCCATCCAACGATTAAAGTGTCGGCATCAGCATCGCAAAGCACTTCAAGAGCAGGTATATCATTTGCAATACGATCAATTTTTGCTTTGCGAGTATAAACCATTTTTTCGTGGTTTATAGGATCAGTTGAAATAGCACTTGTGTTGTAGTCTTTTTCAAGACCTCCAAGACGATGAGCACATCCTTCAGTTCCCGGTATTGCCCAATAGCGCACTTTTGTTTCTTCATTGCGTATATAAGGACGCCATGTTGCTTTTAGCTCTTCGGGAACATAGTTGGGCTTGATTTCGGGATATTCGTCAGCTTCCGGAATACGCCAAGCCGATGAGCCGTTGCCAATAAAGGCGTCGGTCAACAAGATTACCGGAGTCATGTGTTCAACTGCGATACGACAAGCTTCAAATGCCATGTCGAAACAATCGGTGGGCGATGCAGGAGCTACAACAGCGAGTGGCGACTCTCCATTGCGACCATATAATGCTTGGAAAAGGTCGGTCTGTTCTGTTTTTGTTGGGAGACCTGTTGATGGTCCGCCACGTTGCACGTCGATGATTACCAATGGCAATTCGGCCATTACTGCAAGACCTATACCTTCGCTCTTGAGAGCAAGACCAGGTCCTGATGTTGAGGTAACTGCGAGATTTCCTGCAAATGAAGCACCGATAGCAGAGCAAACACCTGCAATTTCATCTTCCATTTGGCAAGCCTTAACGCCAAGGTCTTTGCGTTTTGCAAGTTCGTGAAGAATATCAGTAGCAGGGGTAATGGGGTAGCTACCCAAGAATAGTGGGCGACCGGCTTTTTCCGATGCCATGATTAACCCCCATGCAGTAGCTGTGTTACCATTGATGTCGGTATATTTACCGGGACGTGCAGTTTCGGTTTCAACACGATAGGTTGATACTGATGCGTGAATGTTGTGTCCGTAGTCAAAACCTGCTTGGATTACTTTGGCGTTAGCTTCAAAGATAGCAGGCTTTTTAGCAAACTTGTTTTTGAGGTGTTGCAATGCGCTTTCGAGTGGGCGGTCAAACAGCCAACACACAAGACCGAGCGCAAAGATATTGCGACATTTCAAAACCGATTTATTGTCGAGACCGCTTTCTGCAAGAGCAGCTTTGGTCATTGAGGTAACAGGCACTTCAACAACTTGAGCAGTGATGCCAAGTTCTTTAAATGGTTGGTCGGTTTCAAAAAGAGCTTTTTTGAGATCTGATTCTTTAAACGAGTCGATGTCAACGATGATAACACCACCGGACTTCAAAAACTTAACGTTTTGTTTTAGTGCAGCAGGATTCATCGCAATGAGCACATCGGCTTGGTCGCCGGGAGTGTAAACTCCTGTACCCACGCTTACTTGAAAGCCCGATACTCCGCTCAATGAGCCTTGTGGAGCGCGGATTTCAGCAGGATAGTCGGGGAATGTTGATACTTGATTACCAACACCTGCCGACACGTTTGTGAAGATGTTTCCTGCTAATTGCATTCCATCTCCCGAGTCGCCCGAAAAACGGACAACTACTTTGTCGAGAACTTTAATATTGGTTTTCTCTAACATAATATTATATTAATGAGTTTAAATTCAAAATAATAATAGTCTTTAATTGGGCAAAGTTAAACAAATTTCTTGAAGATTTTTGTTATTAGGGTGAGGATTGTGGGAATAATCATCACGAGGGCTGTTGAGCCTATGATGAGTCCCCAATCGGTTGCCGATAGTGGAACAACGTTAAACATTTCGCCTCCAACGCTTACCAACAAGAATTGTCCGCCGATGATTACTATCAATGTCAAGAAGAATACTTTGCTGTCTTTCATGTTAAAGAATGCGGTGTGTCCGCTGTCAAATGCTTTGGCATTAAACAAGTTCCAGAATGAAAGGAATACAAAGATAGTGAAGAACATTGAAAGCTCATATCTTGTAAGTTCGGCTCCTACAGGGTAAGTGAAATTGAAGATGTCAGAGAAGAACTTGACGATGTCAAATTGCATGAGTGTTGCAATCTCCTCATGACGGAAATATTGCATCAAGCCAAACAAGATGAATACAAACAACGCTCCTGTTCCGAATATAGTCCACATCATGCGACGAGTAATGATAAAGTCATCGCTTCGGCGAGGTTTGCGTTTCATCACCTCTTGTGATGGTGGTAATGAGGCAAGTGCCATTGCTGCAAATGTATCCATGATGAGGTTTACCCACAACATTTGTGTAACGGTCAATGGCGATTGTGTTCCAAAGAATGCTCCTATCACCACGATGAGACAAGCGACAAGGTTTATCACCAATTGGAACAAGATGAAACGTTGAATATTTTGATAAAGTGAGCGTCCCCACATCACAGCTTTAGTGATGCTGGCAAACGAATTGTCCATGATTGTGATGTCGCTTGCCTCTTTGGCAACCGATGTACCATCACCCATTGATAAGCCCACTTGTGCAGCGTTCAATGCTGGAGCATCGTTTGTGCCATCGCCTGTAACAGCTACAACTTCGCCTTTCTCTTGAAGAAGACGCACAAGACGTGATTTGTCGGTCGGACGAGCGCGAGACATAATCTTAAGCCCTTGCACTCGTTTTGCGGCTTCTTCTTCGCTTAATGCGGCAAAGTCAGGTCCTGAGATGTGGTTTATATCGCTATCGATGGCATTGTCCCACAATCCCACTTGACGACCTATTTCTTTAGCTGTTCCGGGAGTATCACCTGTAACGATTTTCACGCTGATACCTGCGCTGATGCTTTCGCGAATAGCTGCCGGCACATCACTGCGCACAGGGTCGGAGATGGCTGTAATGCCTAAGAATTTGAGTTTGTCGCAAGTGAGTTTGTTATCTTTAATGGGCGATTCGTTATTATCTAATTCCGCATAAGCAAAACCGAGTGTGCGCATTGCTTGTTGTTGGTATTGCAGTAGTTGAGCGTGAACGGCATCGGGTGTTGTTCCAGAAAGGTCTTTACACATTCCCATAACGATTTCAGGTGCGCCTTTGACATAAAGGATGCGTTTGCCCATCAACGGAGAGTTGACTATTGTTGCCATAAACTTACGCTCGGTAGAGAATGGCAATTGGTCTATTACAGTAGCCTTGTCTCTCAACTCCTGGAAGTTGACATTATTGTCGTTAAGCCACAAAAGTAAAGCTCCTTCGGTGGGGTTCCCGAGTGCAGTAACTTTTTCCTTGTCAGAGAAATCGAGGAATGCAGTAGAGTTTACCGAAATTCCCTCGGTGATGTATTTTGAGTAGTCGTCATTGCCGAGTTTTTGGTCATCGCCAAGCACATAGAAATTAGTGCGGTAGATGCGCATTTGGTTTTGAGTGAGAGTACCTGTCTTGTCGGTACAGATAACTGTTGTCGCACCCATTGTTTCGCAAGCGTGCATTTTGCGCACAAGGTTGTTGCTTGCAAGCATGCGTTTCATGCTCAAAGCAAGGCTCAATGTAACGCTCATGGGTAATCCCTCTGGGACAGATACCACAATCAATGTAACGGCAAGCATTATAGTATTAAGGACATATTCCACTGTTTCAATCGTGCCGTTAGCCGCCCAATCAAACATACACAAACGACCAATAATGATTAGTGCGCCCACAGTGTAGCTACACCATGACAACACTTTGCTTAGCTTTTCAAATTGCAATGTCAATGGAGTTTTTACTCCGGTGTCTATTTGTGCGGCTTCATATACTTTTCCATACTCGGTGGCATCGCCCACAGTTGTAACCGCCATTATGCCATGCCCTTCGGCAACGGTGGTGCCTCGCATCGCATGATTAGTGGGATATGTTACATCGTCTTTAAAATCTTCGGGTTTGTGAGACTTGCGTATGAGTGGCTCCCCGGTCAATGTGCTTTCATTGATGCTAAGAGCTACGCTATCGAGAAGAACGCCGTCGGCAGGGACTTCGTCACCTGTTTCAAGGATGACGATATCACCCACAACGATATCTTTGCGCGCAACTTGTGTCATGTTGCCATCGCGCATCACCTTCACCGGGACATCGTCGTTTACTTGGTTGAGGATTTCAAACTTCTTGTTGGCACTCACCTCAAGAGCAAATCCTATAACTGTTGCAAGAAGAATTGCTACAAGTATGCCGAGAGGCTCAAAAAACACCTCGAAACCATGAGTTGGCAATGTGTATTCATATATTGCAATACCGATAGACAAGCATAGTGCGACAAGCAAAATCTTGATTAACGGATCCTTGAAATTTTCTAAAAATTGAGATAGCAAAGAGGGTTTTGGGGGAGGAGTCAAGATGTTAACACCATATTTGGCTCTGCTCTCTTCAACTTGTTGTTGATTAAGCCCTGTTATAGACTGGTTTTCTGTTGACATATTTCTTATTAGTGATTATATTTTAATGCTTTACCTTTTATAGAGTTATCTATCACACCATTGTGATATACTCTGTTGCCGTTGACATAGGTGCTTATAACCTTGTTGTGTAATGTTTCGCCGGCAAGAGGAGTCCATGTGCAACGGCTTAAGACATCTTTATCTGAAATGGGATATTCTTCATTGGGTTTCACTACTGCCAAGTCGGCAAAATAACCTTCTCTGATAAAACCACGTTTCTCGATATTGAATAGTCGGGCAGGGGCATGGCACATTTTATCGATGACCTGTTCAATGGAAAATACTCCTTTGCGAGCGAGTTCAAGCATCATGAGAAGAGAAAATTGCACTAATGGACCTCCTGATGCAGCCTTTAAAGCGCCACCCTCTTTTTCTGATAGAAGATGTGGAGCATGGTCAGTTGCCACGATGTCAATGCGGCCATCGGCGAGAGCTTGACGCAATGCTTCTCGATCTTGCGCGGTTTTTATGGCAGGATTCCACTTTATGCGTGTCCCTAGGCGAGAATAATCCTCATCACTCCACCACAAATGGTGGGCACACACCTCGGCAGTAACACGTTTTTGCTCAACAGGAGCGCTTGTCAAAAATTCAAGTTCGGACTCGGTAGAGATGTGAAGAATGTGCAATCGTGCATTATATTTAGTGGCCAATTCTACGGCTTTTTTTGTCGATTGGTAGCACGCTTCAGTGCTGCGAATGAGGGGATGTTGTTCCACAGGAACATCGTCGCCCCATTGAGCTTGTGCTTTCTCTTTGTTTTGGCGTATGATATCCTCATCTTCAGAGTGAATGGCTATCAACGCGGGAACTTCAGAGAAGATGCGTTGCAGTGCAGTGTTGTTGTCAACAAGCATGTTGCCTGTTGATGCCCCTAAGAACAATTTTACACCCGGAATGAGCGAATAATCGCAACTGAGCAACGTGTCGATATTGTCGTTTGTTGCACCTATGAAGAATGAGTAATTAGCGAGAGAAACCTCTCCGGCTCTTTGATGTTTTGCTTCAAGAGCTTCGAGGGTTGTCGTTTGCGGAATGGTGTTGGGCATATCCATGAACGATGTAACACCACCGGCTACGGCAGCTGCCGATTCTGTTGCAATATCGGCTTTGTGAGTGAGACCCGGATCGCGGAAATGCACTTGGTCGTCAATCACTCCGGGCATCAAATAGTTGCCCTCTAAATCTTCGGCGTTGTCAACTGAAGCAATTAGCTCGGCAGGAGCATCTCCCTCTCCCACAACGGCTATTTTATCATCATTGATAACAACATACCCTTTGTGGCTACTGCCTTCATTGACAATAACAGCGTTATATAATAATCGTTGCATGGATTAAATATTATGCGTTATAATTGGGGTATTTTTTGAAAAGACTGTTCCATTTCAAGCGTATAACGCCAAACACAGCTTCTCCAAAAATACTTGAATTCATTTTGCTTGTTCCCAACACTCGGTTGACAAAGATGATGGGCACCTCTTTGATTTTAAAGCCATATTTGTAGGCAGTAAATTTCATTTCGATTTGGAATGCATATCCTTTGAAACGTATATTATCAAGAGGCAATGCTTCAAGCACGCGTCGTGTGTAGCACACAAAACCCGCTGTTGTGTCGTTGATGGGCATACCGGTAACGATGCGCACATATTTTGATGCATAATATGACATCAACACACGTCCCATGGGCCAATTCACAACATTCACTCCTGACACATATCGAGAACCTATCGACATATCATTGCCCTCTTTGGCACATGCTTCATACAGAGGTATCAAGTCGTTGGGGTTATGAGAGAAATCGGCATCCATCTCAAAGATGTAGTCATAGTTGTGGTCGATTGCCCATTTAAACCCTTCAATATAGGCTGTTCCCAATCCCAATTTTCCGGCACGTTCAATCAAGTGCACGCGTCCGGGATATTCTTGTTGTTTGGTTTTGACAATCTTGGCGGTGCCATCGGGGGAATTGTCATCAATGACCAAAATATCAAACTGATGAGGTAATGCCAATACGGCATCTATGATGTTGGCTGCGTTCTCTTTCTCATTATACATGGGAATTATTACGACGCTGTCAGATTTCTGTGTTAATTGTTCGGTTGTCATTGTTTTTAGCCTTGTGACCGCTTTACGTTTAATTATCCCACAAAGATAGTTTTTTTAATGAATTACGCCTCAATAGAAAAGCATAAATTTAGTTATCAGAGCTAATTTCTATTGTAAATTATTTTTAGCCGGCGAGGGTATCGCATGTGGAGGGGTTGGCATGGGTGGTGTCGCAATAATGGCGGATGCCGGCGGTAGCTGATGCCACCGACAACACAAGCATTAGTATTACTGACATTATTGCGCGCATGAAATTCTATATCGTTGAATAATTTTATTTGAGCAAAATTAAATTAGCTTAATTTTTTGATCATTAATTCTATATATTTAAATCTTCTTATAAGGAAAATAGGGATATGCATATTCTTCTGATTTATAAATTTGTAGCATCACCATAGCCATAATGGCGATAAACAGTGTGACGCGTAAGTATTATTCGTTTAATTACGGCGAAATACTCATCTGAGGGAATATCCTCTCGTATCATAACTCCATCAAGATAGTGTTCTTTATAGGCTTGAATTCCTTTATTAAACCAATATTCTTCAGTCTCATTTGGAACACATTTCCTAATTATAGTTGCATCTATCGAGTCAGATATTATATATGGCATTTCGCCACATAATATCTTCTTTATTAAATTCTTATTTTCTGCTAAAATATCTCCCTGCATACTATCTCTCTGAATCTTGGTCCATATCTGATCCGATAAATATGGCAACAATGTTAATGCCCCATCAGGGTAATCATCATTTATTACTTTTATATATACAAATGGAAATTCTTCTGTCGCATAATTATCTTCGACTAAAGCATTTATATATCCGGCATATCGTCGAGCCTCAAGATATTCTTGCTCGACTTTATAGTTACAATAATACCACCATGCAAACATTATGATGCTTACACTTATGACAACACTTGCTAATAGGACTATCTTCGTATTAAAATATTTTTTGACCACCATATGAAGTTCTTTTTGGTATTTTTAAATATTCTCTCACTTGATTTTCGATATTAATAGCTCTAATCTCATTAATAGACACGCCATTTATCTTAAAAATATTACTATCCAAATAAAGGCCCAAACTATAATCCCACCCATGTCCTAATAATTCTTGAGCTAAACCTACGACTGCTGGACGTTGTTTATGAGAATTATCAGATTTTATCATCGCTACATTGCTATCAGGATCATAAATAATCGTTGAACCCGTTGGTTCTCCATTGTTTCTCTTTATTTTATCTTCAGCTATTGCTTTATTTATACTTTTGTCTATTTCAATCTTTTGAGGTTTCTCTATTTCTAAAACTTGTTCACTCTCTTGGAGATTTGATAATCGCAAACTTGGTTCCCCCGGAATTTGTGATAATAAATCTAAATCCTTACGTACGTTATCTACATATTCTGATAGAGGTATAACACTCCCCTTTTGTGGCTCTAAAATGCCATTTTTATAAACAACATAATCCAAATTTTGATTTTCTTCTGGATAGATGATTCTTATCTCCATCCCGGTAGGGTCGATGAGCATGATGGGGTTGCCAGCGCAGTAGAGGTAGGGGGATAGCCAGGGGGTGTTTTCGCTGAGGAGGTCGGGGCTGTGGAATTGTAGCACCGGGTAGTAGTATGGGCGGGCGTGGAAGTCGTAGGTGTTCAAGCCGTTCATCGTCTCCAATTCCTTGCCGGAGTATTTGTAGTTCTGCCGGCTTGCGCTCTCGCCAAACAGTCCGCCATAGGGGTAATAGTCGTTCTGCTCGATGACGTTTCCTTGTGCATCTGCCACCTGACGGACATTACCCTGATAGTCGCAATAATGGCGGATGCCGGCGGTAGCTGATACCACCGACAACACAATCGCTAATATTATTGCAACTATCCTATTCATTATACATCGTTTTACTACGAAAACAATGCTGCTATTTTAGGGAAACATAAATATATTATAATATTTTCATCTATCTAAGACTATTTGCAAGTTCTTCAAGTCTTTTATAAACTTCGGGGTTATTTTTAATGTCTTCTTCTCTCTGTTCAGGCAACATTGTATCATTATATC
>JAZOCE010000017.1:0-110710 GCA_045596365.1 Muribaculaceae bacterium
ATTCTCGCAGTACCTTTAATGGTATTTGGGTTTTTATTCTCCAATTCTAAGAAAAACAATAGACAAAACATTGGCGAACTCATCGTTGGTTTCTGCCTTCTTTTCCTTGGGCTTTCTTTCATGAAAGAATCTGTTCCTGACCTTAGACAGACGCCTGAAATATTAGAATTTGTAACAACATGGTCTTCTCATGGTTTTTGCTCTGTATTATTATTCCTCGCATTCGGAACTATACTTACTCTCATCCTTCAATCATCATCTGCTACAATGGCAATAACACTCATAATGCTCAGCATGGGTTGGGTCCCATTCCCTATGGCTTGTGCAATGGTGCTTGGTGAAAATATTGGCACAACAATCACTGCCAATATTGCAGCCTCTGTTGGAAACACTCAAGCTAAACGAGCAGCCATGTCTCACACCATATTCAACGTGTTCGGTGTAATATGGGTTCTAATTTTATTTAACCCATTTTTATCGGTCATTGGATTAATTATAGAAAATCTATTTGGTTTGCCAAATCCTGCAAAAGAAGGATTTATTGTTACTGATTCTTCTTCATCAACTGGAGTAGCGGCATTGTATGGACTCTCAATGTTACACACGTTATTTAATGTCTCCAACACAATAATATTGGTGTGGTTTACGGATTGGATAGCAAAAGCGGTAAGTTGGATTATAAAGACCCCTAAAAACCAAGAAAAAGAAACATTTAGACTAAAATATATTTCTGCAGGTCCTCTTGCCACTCCTGAACTTGCAACAGAACAAGCGTTCAACGAGATAATACACTTTGCACAAATCTCGAAAAAAGGGCTTTTATATGCTAAAGATGCAATTCATGAAACAAACACAGACAAATTTGAAGAGCTACGCCAAAAGCTTGTAAAATATGAAGAAATCTCTGACCGCATTGAATATGAAATAGCGGCATTCCTTAATGCTGTATCTTCTACCGACATCAGCGAAGAAACATCTATCAGGATCAAGGCGATGTACAAAATCATTGGCGAACTTGAATCATTGGGTGATTCAGGCGAAGCTATCAGCCGTATTCTTTCTCGAAGAAACATTCACAAAAAGACATTCGACCAAGATACGCTCAAAAAACTTGACGACATGATAACTGCCGTAGATAATGCCTACGACACTATGATTGCCAACCTCACTGCTGCTCACAAAGGCACTCTCCACGAAATTACAAATGCCTACAATGCAGAAGACCGCATCAATAGTCTTAGAAATTATCTTCGCGATTCAGAGATTGAAGATATAGAAGACAATATCAAGAACTACCAAACAAGCGTTTATTATATGGATATAGTAAACCAACTTGAACGCATGGGCGACTTTATTATTAACATTTCTCAAGACCTCGAACGCTCATTCATTCAACGATAATCCTAACTTATTTATAAAAGTAAAACCCGCGGAATGAATTCCGCGGGTTTTACTTTTATAATCAATTTCTTTAAATTGACTATAAACTTCAGATGAAGCAGTTTTTTGTACTAAAGCACTAACTATCAGAATATATCATTTATGTTCAACTACTGATATAATTTAACCAAAAGGTATTTTTTTTGAAACATTCTTGAAATGTTTTCAATGTACTTTTGCATTGTAAATTTAAAACAAATAAAATGAAACGGGAATTAATTATGGCAGGTCTATTAACCTGCATTGGCATTACTGCTAATGCGCAGGATACCAAAACAAATGAGCTAAAAGGCAAAGCAATTGTTCAAGTATTTGGAAACTTCCACTCCGGATTTGGCACTAAAAATGACGATCGTGGTTTTGAGTTAGATCGCAGTTACTTAGGATATGAATATAAACTCGGAAATGGGCTCTCAGTAAAAGGAGTAATGGACATAGGCAAATCAAGTGATGTTTCTGACTATCAACGCATAGCCTACATTAAAAATGCAATGGTTAGCTGGAAAAAAGGAAATATGACTTTAAATGGAGGTCTTATTTCTACCACACAATTCAACTTTCAAGAGAAGTTCTGGGGATACCGCTACATAATGAAATCTTTTCAGGATGAATATAAATTCGGTAGCAGTGCCGATTTAGGGATCTCGGTAGCCTATAAATTAGCAGATTGGATTTCGGCTGATGCGATTATCGTAAACGGTGAGGGTTACAAGAAAATTCAGAAGAATGATGGTCTTAACTATGGTTTGGGTATAACACTTACTCCTATTAAAAGCTTTCAAATCCGCTTATATGGAGGTCTGAATGAAAGCAGTGAAGAAGGCAAAAAAGATATCACTAATGTGGCAGCATTTATGGGCTATAAACACGAGATGTTCACAATCGGTGCAGAATATAACTATATGATGAACGCATCATATAATGAGAATGCTGATCTAAGCGGTTACTCTGTCTATGCCTCTGTAAATATGCAAAAAAATGTCTCTTTATATGCTCGATTCGACGATTTGTATTCTAAGAACGATTGGAACATCGCAAAAGATGAATCTACTGCAATTCTCGGTGCACAATTCAAACTCGGCAAGTATGTGAAGATTGCCCCCAATTTTAGGATGTCAATACCTAAGGCTAATAATGCGAAGAACAGCTATACAGCATACTTAAACTGCTATTTTGGTTTCTAATAAACATTTAATAATTCGTATAATATGAAAAAGATTTTCTCGTCAATTATGACATTGACACTTGCCATTGCTATGGCATCATGTAGTGGTAACGCAACAAATGATGGACGTAAAGCTCAAGAACTTTCAGGAGCAGGAGCAACATTTCCTCTACCCTTTTATAATGTTGTATTTGAAAAATTTGCACAAATAAATGGTGATGCAGTAGCATATGGAGGTATTGGCTCAGGAGGTGGAGTAAGGAACTTGCGTGATAAAATTGTGGATTTTGCCGGTAGTGATGCGTTCCTATCTGACAAAGAAATTACAGAAATGGATCCTGTTATTCACATTCCTACTTGCATGGGAGCAGTCGTTTTGGCATATAATCTTGACAACATAAGCGATCTTAAACTTTCAGGTGATGTTATTGCTGATATTTTTGCAGGAGAGATTAAAATGTGGAATGACGCTCGTATTGCTACATTAAATCCAAATGTAAATCTTCCAAATGAGGCAATAATTCCTGTGTTTCGTTCTGATGGCTCCGGTACAACATTTGTATTCACTGATTATCTATCAAAAGTAAATCAATCATGGAAATCAAAATATGGCACAGGTAAATCAGTAAACTTCCCTTCCGGACAAGCAGCCAAAGGAAATCCCGGAGTTGCAAGTGTTATTAAACAAACTAAAAATTCTATTGGTTACGTTGGTTCAGAATATGCTTTCGCACAAAAAATTCCATACGCACAAATTCAGAACGCAAAAGGAGAATTCGTATCTCCATCCTCTATGACTATTTCGGCTGCAGCATCAGGAGAAATCCCTGCCGACACACGCTGTTCTATCACAAATTCAGATGCAGATGGAGCATATCCAATTTCAACTTTCACATGGATGATTATTTACAAAGAACAAAACTATTCAGGTCGTAGCCGTGAACAAGCAATCTCTACACTCGATTTGTTGAAATACATTCTATCAAACGAAGCTCAAAGCATTACATCTGAAGTTCACTATGCTCCACTACCTACCAAAGCAAAAGAGCTAAGTTTGAAAAATCTGGAAACCATTACTTATAATGGTGTAGCATTATTACAATAAGCAGAATTTATGAACGATAAATTATATCGAATAATATTATTTAT
Source organism: Muribaculaceae bacterium (assembly GCA_045596365.1). Classification (GTDB taxonomy): domain Bacteria; phylum Bacteroidota; class Bacteroidia; order Bacteroidales; family Muribaculaceae; genus RGIG4079. The sequence continues at coordinate 3,755 of JAZOCE010000017.1, forward strand.
TACTGCATTAATTATGCCAATAGTGTGTGGGGGCGTTGTTTACGCCCTCGTCACTGACGCATATGATGCTTTCGAACATTTCGGATTTTTAAAATTTCTCACATCTTCAGAGTGGAGTTACACCGAGGGGAATGAGCAATATGGAGCTTTGCCATTCATCACAGTTACGCTAATGACCTCTTTGTTGGCTCTTATTTTTTGTATTCCATTCTCTTTGCCTGTAGCCTTATTTGTTGGAGAGTATTTCAAGGGAACAAAAGTGGCATCTGTACTGAGTACCGTAACAGACTTGTTGGCAGGTATTCCCTCTATTATTTATGGACTGTGGGGATTTTACACTCTACGTCCCATCATTATGGCACTCAATATCTCTCCTCAAGGCTCAGGAGTGCTTACTGCATCACTTGTATTGGCTATCATGATTGTACCTTATGCTGCATCACTCAGTGCCGAATTTATCAAAATGGTGCCAAACGACCTCAAAGAGGGAGCATATAGTCTCGGAGCGACTCGTTCCGAAGTTGTGAAAAAAGTAATATTCCCTGTTGCCGGGTCAGGTATATTCTCCTCTTATGTGTTAGCAATAGGTCGAGCTTTAGGTGAAACTATGACCGTAACAATGCTAATTGGGAATACCAATAATATCCCTATTTCAATTACCTCTACAGGTAACTCGATGGCATCAATTATTGCCAATCAATTTGGTGAAGCAGATGACCTGCGCCTTTCTTCTTTGATTGCCATAGGATTGATACTATTCCTTATTACTGCTCTTATCAACATGATTGGTAAAATAATGATTAAACGCGCAAGAATAGCTTAATTATGTATATATTAAAAATTAAACATCGTTTGGTAAAAGATAAGTTGATGCTTTGGAGCATTTGCTTGTTAGCCGCACTTACTGCCGTTCCGTTACTTGCAATTTTGGGAGAAGTATTATTGCGAGGTTATGATCAGCTCTCTTGGACGTTCTTTACAGAGCCAACACCTACTGCATATAGAGCAATGAAGGCTATAGATGCCGGAGAACCCATACCGGGAGGTATCGCCAATGGTATTGTCGGCACAATGATTATGCTCGGAATGGCTATTGTCGTGGCAGTCCCATTAGGCATCCTATGTGGAACATTTTTAGCTGAAAATAGCAAAAAACGTTTTGCTCAAATTGTAAGTTATTTAACCGACCTTCTGCAAGGAACTCCATCAGTAATAATCGGTATTATTACCTATATATGGGTGGTTGTTCCAATGAAGGGATATTCGGCTATCGCGGGTAGCGTAGCACTCTGTATTATAATGCTTCCGCTAATCATTCGCTCAACCGAGGAAACATTGAAGATTCTTCCCTCATCATTAAAGGAGGCAGGATTGGCTCTTGGTGGCAACAAAGCTCGAGTGATGTTAAAAGTTCAGTTACCTGCTGCATTCGGAGGTATCTTTACCGGCGTATTGCTTGCAATCTCACGTGTGATTGGCGAAACTGCACCTCTAATGTTTACTGCTCTTGGTTGCTCGCTTATGCGTTTTTCTATTGACAAACCAATATCAGCAGTACCTCTGCTTATCTGGGAGTTCTTTAACGATCCTAACTTACAAGAGTTGATTTGGGGTGCGTCCCTCTTTCTTTTATTATTTGTCCTAACACTAAATCTTTCTTCTAAATATCTTGCAAAGAAATGGAATCAATAACACCGATACTCGAATTTAAAAAGACTTGCGTATCATATACCAAGCAAACAATGGCAGTGAAATATGTATCAGCAACCATAGAGAAGAATACAATCACTGCAATAATGGGCCCTTCAGGGTGTGGAAAATCCACATTACTACGTGCAGTTAATTTGATGCACAATCTCTATCCTAATATCCGCGTTGATGGCGAGATTTTACTCAATGGTGAAAATATCCTCTCGATGGAACCCATTGATGTTCGTCGTCGAATAGGAATGGTATTTCAACGTCCAGCACCATTTCCGATCATGAGTATTTTTGATAATGTTTTATCAGGATATGCTCTAAATGGTATTCGCTTATCTAAAGAGGAGAAGATGCAAACAGTAGAACGTTGTTTGAAAAGCGTTGCACTTTGGAACGAAGTAAAAGATGTATTAAATAAAAAAGGTACATTCCTTTCGGGTGGTCAGCAACAACGCTTGTGCATTGCCCGAGCCTTGGCAATGAAACCCGATATTTTATTGATGGACGAACCGACATCGGCACTTGATCCTATTGCGACAAAACATATCGAGGAGTTGCTATTGGACCTACAAAAAGAGGTTACAATCCTTATCGTAACACACAATATGGGGCAAGCAAAACGTATCTCCTCTAAATCGATGTTTATGTATTTGGGGGAACTTGTTGAATACGGCGACACTGCGACAATGTTCTCTAACCCAACGGACGAACGCACCAAAGAATATTTAACAGGAAAAGTAGGATAAAATATTACAATCATAGTATTTCTTTACATTCTGATAGTATTTTCATCTACAGTTAGTCTATTTTAAGGTAAAGAGCTATCGTTTTTTAGTAAAACCCAAATGAAAATTTGACTTTTTGCTATAAAACATATTAAATATATTTGGTTTAATAAAAATGTTAGCTAAATTTGTAACGATAGAAAATCAATACCATTTAATTCATATACTATGGATATTAATAATATCATGACTTCGCTTGAGGCGAAACACCCTGGAGAAAAAGAATATCTTCAGGCGGTGAGAGAAGTGTTGATGTCAGTTGAAGAAGTGTACAATCAACATCCTGAATTTGAGAAAGCTCGAATAATCGAACGTATGGTTGAGCCCGACAAAATTGTTACATTCCGTGTAACATGGATTGATGACAAAGGCGATGTACAAACCAATATCGGCTATCGTGTACAATTTAACAATGCCATAGGTCCATATAAAGGAGGTATCCGTTTCCATGCTTCGGTAAACCTATCTATTTTAAAATTCCTCGGTTTTGAACAAACATTCAAAAATGCACTCACAACACTACCTATGGGTGGTGGAAAAGGTGGTTCTGATTTCTCTCCAAGAGGAAAAAGCGATCGCGAGATAATGCGTTTCTGTCAAGCATTTATGCTTGGTTTATGGAAACATCTCGGTCCTGACCGCGATGTTCCTGCCGGGGATATTGGCGTAGGTGGACGTGAAGTTGGATACATGTATGGTATGTATAAAAAACTTGTAGAGGAACACACGGGAACATTTACCGGCAAAGGGCTTGACTTTGGTGGCTCACGCATACGTCCCGAAGCAACAGGTTTTGGCGCTCTTTATTTTGTGTCAAATATGCTTGAAAAACGTGGAGACAGCCTAAAGGGCAAGACTGTTGCAATATCAGGTTTTGGTAATGTTGCATGGGGTGCTGCACTTAAAGCTACTGAATTAGGAGCTAAAGTAGTTACTATTTCAGGTCCAGACGGATATGTCTATGATCCTGACGGCATTAGTGGTGAAAAAATCGATTATATGCTTCAACTTCGTGCATCCGGAGATGACATTGTCGCTCCATATGTTGAAAAATATCCAAATGCCACATTTTTTGAAGGTCGCAAACCATGGGAACAAAAAGTTAACATTGCTCTACCTTGTGCTACACAAAACGAACTCGACGGAGAAGATGCAAAACAACTTGTTGCCAACAATACATTGTGCATTGCTGAAGTTTCAAACATGGGTTGTACTCCTGAAGCTATTGATACATTTATTGAAAACAAAGTGATGTATGCTCCAGGTAAAGCTGTTAATGCCGGTGGTGTTGCAACATCAGGTCTTGAAATGAGCCAAAATGCAATGCATCTCACATGGAGCGAGGAAGAAGTTGACCAAAAACTCCATGGCATCATGAAAGATATCCACACACAATGTGTTAAATATGGCACACAACCCGATGGTTACATCAACTACATGAAAGGAGCTAATATTGCAGGATTTATGAAAGTTGCCAATGCTATGATGGGACAGGGTATCATTTAAACCCAAGATAAGATTAAATAATAAAACAATAAGCGTGAGCTCTGCAATAGAAATCACGCTTACTTTTTAATAACAATAATATTTTATATCCAAGCAATAACAGAATATATCAATATTGATATTGATATTGTACATCCCATGAATATCATTAAATCAGAAAGGTGATAAGCTATTGATATTCCACCTACAGCAATATTTCCATGAGCTTTTTTGAAATGATAAGTCTGAGGAGTCGAAATCTTGCTCGCTACATATTTAGATAAGAAATAAACTCCAACAGCAATCATACTTCCTATTATCGCTCCAATTATTAAATCACCGGGATAATGTACACCTAAATACAAACGTGAATATGAATTCAATAACGCCCACACATAAATAAATATCGTAAATCTTCTTGCCGAAAACAATAATGACAAGAAGGTCGCAAGGGCAAACGAGTTTGCGGCATGGCAAGAAGGGAAACCATAGGAACCCCCTCTGTAACCATCTACAATGTGAACTTCTGATGATATTGGATTTAACAAATTTGATGGACGCAGACGCTCAACAAGAGGGCGTATGTGCGAAGCACATATATGATCAGCAAGCCCAACTGTTAATACAGTTCCTACAACAAATATAGTTGCCACTTTCCACCCATATCGACGATATAGTATAAACAATATAACGGCATACATTGGTCCCCAAATCAATTTACCGGTAAATGCCTTCATGAAATAATCAAATAAAGGCATATGCAAATTGTTTAAGAATAAAAATATATTTGTATCTAATTCAATTAAAAAATCCAACATGTTCTATCGCATTTTTATGTTGTTATCGTTTATCTAAATCATCATATAACTTCTGTAAAAAAACTTTTCCTAAAACGAGATTATCGTCATCACATCCAATTGACATATATTTTACTCTTTCAGAATCACAATTATATACCACAGCTCCTCTATCATTTACCAACCCAAACTGTGATTGGTCAACAAAGAATGCATAATGAGGAGATGCAGGGTTGAGTATATTTTTGCTGAATACAAACTGGTCATGAGATATACCTAATTGATATAATAGAGTAGCTGCAATATCGACTTGCGATGCAATCGTTCCTATTTTCTTTGTCTCCTTTATAACTCCACCGGCAAAAATCAAAGGGATACGATGACGATCAACAGGGTTTTCAATTTCTTTAGCCGAAGGAAATGCGCCATAATGATCAGGGACAATTATTACCAATGATTTCTCCCACTCACCTATCTCTTTCAGTTTTGTTACAAAATCGCCAAGACAGCTATCGGTATATACAAACGCATTAGCTTTTTTATCTGATATTTCAGGATTATTATATGGTACCTCAAATGGCTCATGACTACTTGATGTCTGTATAATAGCAAACTTTGGTTCTTTATCAGTATAATTCTTAATATCACTAATACAACGTGCAAAAACATGGTGATCATGAGCCCCCCATTTACTTAATTTATCTCCCAACGGAAAATCCTTATCGGATATTATTTTATCAAATCCGGCTGATACGAGGAACGCATTCATATTTGTAAAATTAGCATCACCACCATAATAATAAGTCATATTATAGCCGACTTCTTTCAACGCACGGGGGATAGATGGCAAATTATCGGTTTTTGTTACATCTTTCATGATACTTGTTGTGGGCTGCGCCGGATATGCGCTAATGATTGCTGGCAAAGCCCTATCTGTGCGATATCCGTTAGCAAAAAAATTAGAAAACAAAATGCCATCTTGCGCTATTAAATCCATATTCTTTGCAATAGGCGCAATTCCACCAAGAGTATTCATCAAGTGGGATGAGAAACTCTCCAATATCACCAAATAAATGTTAGGACGTTGAGTAACAAGCAATTGTGGAATAGTATCTACTACAGGCTTATCTACAAGCGTTTCAAAAATTTCATCAGCTTTTTCTGAATCATAAAAACGGAATTGAGTACTGAAATTGCTCTGATGTGTTGCTGAATACATAAAACTAAACATCGGATTTATCGCCGCATGATTCAACAATTGATTTGGACTATAATAAACTGCACTCAAATTCATTGTTGATACTGTAAATCCACCTCTTATTGGGATAAATAATCCGCCGGTTACTAATAGCAACAAGACCGATTGCAATATACTCTTTTGTTTTTGAGCTCTAATACGATATAGCACCGTTTTTAATAACATAAAATATATTGCTGATACCGTAACCACACCAATTATCCCGCCAACAATATACCATGTTGACACACTCGCCATCGCCGATGCAGGTGAAGAAAGAAAATAGAACAATGGAGTAACATCAAGACGCATTCCCCAATATTCATACAAGCACAAATCAACACAAAACACGATTGCCATCAATAATGATATTATCATGTAATAGGTCAACTCAACCACTTGTAAAATCTTGGATTGAGTCCATTGAGTAATAATTAATAAAATGCCGGGGATAATACTTAAATAACCTGCCAAAGATAAGTCCAACGGCAGACCATTAATTATTACATCACAATAATCACCTAACGATATTCCCGAATATAAGCTATTATACACTATCATGAACAGAGGTTTCTGCAACATGAATAGTAGAACGATTAAAATATATGTCGCAATAAATTTTAATATCGCAGTTTTCATGGATTCTTGCATTTTCCAAATTGTCTGCAAAATTAATCCATTTATCCAAAACAGCCTAATATATTAGCAATTATTCTGATTTTATTGGTCAAAAAACGCCCTTTGGAGTCCAAAGGGCGTTATATCTGATTTATTTTTTTTGCTAGAACCATAGTAACCAGTCGAACAATCCTAAAACCCAATCATATTCATCATAATCATCGTTAGTAGTAGTCGTTCCTTCTTTTTTTATTCGTTCTGACCACTTTTTATTAGGATCATAGCCATTTTCACGAGCTTTTTTATTCCAATAATCAGCTTGAGATAAATTTTTTGCCACACCTAACCCATTCTCATAACACACAGCTAAAAAAGCCTGCCCTACCTCCTGATTTCTATCTGCGGCTTTACGAAACCATGACACTGCTTTTTGATAGTCCTGTGCTACAAAAATGCCATCGGCATAACATGCTCCAAGATGTACCCATGCAATAGGATTGTCTTGGCGCGATGCTTTTGAAAACCATTCAAAAGCCAATCTGTCGTTTTGATACACTCCTTCTCCAAGTTTGTAACAACGTCCAAGGCTCACCTGCGCCATAGAATGATCTAAATTAGCAGCTACCTCAAAATGTTTTACTGCTTCTTTGTATTCACCATTTTTATAAAAATCAACTCCGGTATTATATATTTCAGTTGCATCTTGCGCTGACAAAGAAATACTAATACCAATAAATAAGACTAACAATAAACTACGGAATTTCATATAGTTATAAATTTATACAGATACAAAAATGTCGTGATGCTTATAACAACATCACGACAAATTTATAAAATTTTCATAAAATTATAAAGCTTTTTTATTTTTTAATTCCGTCTCTCACTAAGAGTGCATCAATTGTTGCATCTTGGCCACGGAAACGGCGATAAAGTTCTGCAGGATGTTCAGTTCCTCCCTTCATCAAAATATTTGTGCGGAATGAGTCAGCTGAAGACTTATCATAAATTCCATTATTCAAGAATACAGAGAACGCATCGGCATCAAGAACTTCAGCCCACTTATAGCTATAATAACCCGCAGCGTAACCACCTGAAAATATGTGATTAAATTGTGGAGAGAATAAGCATCCATCTACAATAGGGAACATTTGAACTGATTCAGAGGCTTTTGTTTCAAATGCAACAGCATCCTCTACAGGAGCAGTAATTGTATGCCATGCCATATCAACCAAGCCAAAATTCAATTGACGCAAGCAAGCATAAGCTACTCCAAATTGAGATGATGCGATTACTTTATCTACAAGTTCTTGAGGGATAGACTCTCCTGTTTCATAATGTTTAGCGAAACCATCCAAAAATTCTTTCTGAGTCAAGAAGTTTTCATTGAATTGTGATGGCAATTCGACAAAATCACGATATACTGCTGTCCCTGACAATGATGAATATTTTGTATTTGCAAGCAATCCGTGAAGTGCATGTCCAAATTCATGCAAGAATGTTTCTACCTCATAGAAAGTCAATAGAGATGGCTTGTTACCTGTTGGTTTAGTAAAGTTCATTACAATAGAAACATGAGGACGAATGTTTTCACCTTCAGCGGTAATTGATTGATCTTTAAAGCCTGTCATCCAAGCACCGGGGCGTTTGCTTTCGCGTGGGAAGAAATCAGTATATATCATACCAATATATTCTCCCATTGAATCTGTTACCTCAAATGCTGTTACATCAGGATGATAAACCTCAACATCATCAGTTTTTGTAAAATTAATACCATATAATTTTGTTGCAAGACCAAACACACCATCAATCACATTATTCAACTCAAAATATGGGCGAAGTTCCTCTTCATTATAGCTATACTTTTGATTTTTAAGTTTATTTGAGTAATAGCTGTAATCCCAAGCATTAAGAGTAACTGGCTTGCCTTCAATCTCCGATGCATATTTAGTAATTTCGTCAAATTCAACCAATTGTGCAGGACGATATGCATCACGCAAGTTGTTCAATAGATTGTAAACATTTTCAGGAGTTTCAGCCATTGTACGCTCCAAGCTATATGCCGCATAAGTCTCTTTTCCAAACAAATTAGCTATTTGTCGTCTGATTTCAACAATACGTTTCATCACATCAACATTAGAAAATTCTCCTTGTTGATTGCGACCATTATACAATCTATACATTTTTTCGCGTAAATCTTGGCGAGAAGAGTATTTCATAAATGCCATGTAAGTAGGTTGAGCAAGAGTGAACAAATATTCACCTTCACGACCTTTTTCCTTTGCTGCAAGTGCAGCTGCTTCAATTGAACTTTCAGGGAGTCCGTCAAGGTCATCTTTTGTCAACCATATTTCATATGTATTCAACTCTTTAAGCACATTTTGTCCAAAACGAGTGGTCAATTCCGACAATTCAGCTGACAATTTGCGATATGCTTCTCTATCTTCACCTTGCAATAATGCCCCTGAACGAGCAAACGAATCATAGGTGCGTTGTAACAACATTTGATCCTCAACATCGAGATTTAAAGAATCTTTCATATCATAAACCTCTTTAATACGTTGCCACAATCCCTCGTTAAGGGAAATATTAGTTGAATGTTCCGACAATTTTGCTGATACGCGCATTGATATTTCCATCAATTCATTATCACTTAATGCCGATGTCAACGGATAAAACACATTCAATACACGTGATAACATTTCACTACTATTTTCAAGAGCTACAATAGTGTTTTCAAATGTAGGTCGTGAACGTTGAAACACAATTGCATCAATTGCTTGATTTTGCAATTTCATACCACTATCAATAGCCTCTTCATAATGGCTATTCTTTATTGCACTAAACGGAGCTGTTCCGTGAGGAGTTTCAAACTCTTTAAAGAACGGATTTTCGTTGGTTTGCTTTTCCATACAAGCTGTTAATCCAAGAGTTATAAAAGTTAATACTGCAAAAACTACTTTTTTCATATATAAATATGTGATAAAATTATTTTACCGCAAAGATACGATATTATGCGATGTCGTCAAAATCAATCAGTTATTGAATATCGAACAGCATCAATTACAAATGGTATAATATCATCTTTTATTCCTAATTTGCCAAAATATTGAGCATCTGCACTAATAGCATTTATAAAGTTTTGCTGATTGTTATTATCTGATTTTATGCTTTTTTTATAACACTCAACGGCCCCTTTATAATCTCCTATTGCAAGATGTAGATGACCATAATTTAAATAATCAGTCGCATCAGGATTACCTTCTATTATCTTTTTATAATATGTCTGACTTTGCTCAAAATCATTTGATAATAAAGAACACCATGCAATAGGACGCCATGCCCTTGTCGATTTTTCATCAAGAAATTCAACCTTATAGTAATACTTTAATGCTTCCTCGTATTTTTCTTGTATCAAATAACAATGGCCCATACTCATCGCCACCGACAAATTCTCAAAATCAGCATCTTCAACTCGTTTATAATAATCTAACGCTTTAGATACATTTCCAAGTTGTTTATGACAATGAGCAATATGTCGCAATGTCCACACATTTTCAGAATTTAGTAATTCTGATTGCTCATAGTAAGTCAAGGACTCAGAAATCATACCTTGCTGTTGCATTGCATATCCCATTTTTTGAAACAATTGTGCTGAAGGTGGCATCTTTGTCGAAAGTATATCAAACACCTTAAAAGCCTCTTTATAATACTTACGTTTAAAATAGAACTCACCCACCAAAGACAAGAAATTGACATCTGAAAATTCGTCTGATAACAATAAATTCTCCGCAAAATCTCGAATATTCTTAAATGGGTCTTCAAAATCCTCTTTATATCTATATAGTTTAAAGAAACGATAGATATCTTGAATATATTTATTGGCTTTGTTTTCACGTGCTTTGTCGACTGCTAACAAATCGGCATTTCGCAATTCTGCAATATTCACATTTTGATCATTAATTTGCGACATCATCATTGATCGCTGAGATTCAGGAATTGATCGCATTGTCAATGCAAATGAATACTTATCGGAATTACACAAGAACGGCGATGAAGATATCAATTCTCCTACAACGCTATCATTTTCACCAAGCGCACTCACCACCTCGCTATGCTCTACATCAAACGGAAGAAACCAATTAGCCACCTTTGCAAAGAACGGATAGGATTTAAGCTGTGCAAATGTGCTCATAAACACATCACTACCCTCTTCTTGCATTTCTGTCAGTTCCTTCATTTTGTTGGCAATTCCTGAATTTTCAAGGATTTCTTGCCACTCCGGATTTTCATCCATTGAGGATAAATCAATTACACTCATGTTATCATTTATCTTTTTAGATAAATCGGGGCGAAATTTCATCATTTCAGGTAATAATTCTTCTTGCATCTTGCGACTCACACGCTCTGTGTCAAATGATTTAACAAGTTGCATATATACCATCTTTACATCCTTGTACCATTGAGGCATATCCTTGAGTACATCTATCTGATTGAATATTTTTTTATCAGTTATTCTATCATTATACTTAATAAGAGTAATAACTATAGCACACAAAGCATTAATTACAATCTTTGCATCTCCTTGTTGATATATATTCAATAATATCTTTAATCTTGCATCATCATAATACTCCATTAGTCCCAAAAACAATGCTGAGATTAATAATTGTTTGAAATATGCCGGATATATTTTAGATACCATAGCTTCAGAAATAGCTGTCTCATCCTCGATTGACAAAGGATAAGTGACCCATATTTTGTCAAAAACATCTATTGCGAGAGTTTCGAGAGCCAATTTTTTCGCTCGCTTGTTTTGTGCATCATTTTCGCCATCAACAGCGAAATCAAACATTGACAGTTGATTGCATTTTTCAGCATAATCAGCAAGCATTTGTGAGATTGTAACCCCGCGTTGCATCTCCTTAAATCGGAGTGTCGAAAAATATATCGATGTCGATTGCTCTTTTTTCAGAGTCTCTCTTATTATCACATCAAGAATTTGGTATATCGATGACACAATTCCTGCATATACAGCCTCTCTGTTAGGATCTTCAATGCCTTCGATTGAATACTTCAACATCATTAAATAGGATTCTTCAACGCATCTGATATTTTCACTCAAATCCCATGAGTTCAATGACTCAGCCAATGATTTTAAATTCTTAAATGTATCATTCAATCTGCGAGATTTAAGACTCTTAACAACCACTTCTCTGATATTATTCAGCTCTTTTTTTGTCATATTATACTCCAAATGATTTTATCTTTTGCAATAATAGCAAAATATATGCCAAAAATCACTACCTTTGCGCAATAAATTTCGCCACACGGAATTTTATTGGAGTGATGCAAGAGTGGTTGAATTGGCTCGCCTGGAAAGCGTGTAGTCGCCAAAAGCGGCTCGGGGGTTCGAATCCCCCTCACTCCGCCATCTCAGCTTTTACATTTAAATTAGATATCCATTTTAGATAGTCGGGGTAATTTTTCAATCGTTCTTTATACGGAATTTTTATAGCAATATCAAATAGATTATCTCGTTGCCGTTCGTTAATACTCAATTGTTCTACATTCATTTTTAATAAATGGCCTATTGTTGCTTCACAATAGCCATAATTCCCGGCTTCACTTTTTGTCAACATAGCCAATGCAGTAAATAACAAATAACCATATATGTGATTTGATACAAGCTCCTCTTTTGTCTTACTTTCATCAGGAAGTGATGTTATATAAAGAGTGGCAATTCCGTCATAGGCTTTCCCTATTGCATCAGAATCCCCCTTTCGCGATATCTCCTCAAGATTTTTCAATTTGCTTTCCATCCCTCGCAAATTTATAATACTAAATACTTGCCAACCAAGCAACACCGATGTCAGCAAGCCCAAAACGCCAACCAGAATTCCCATCCAATCAATAGTTATTGGCTCGATGCGACATATCGCAACAATAAACGACGTTACACTCATTACAACTGCAATCATCGCAATTACAAAAGACTGGGTAACCGTTAATTTTCCCATAATTTAATTGCTTTTATATAAAAACAACTACCCCTTATAAATCGTTCAGTTCTTTTTTATATCATGTGTTTATTTTATCTTTAACAACAAGTTTACAATTCTATATTACACACTATCATATAACCTAATACATAGATAAGGACTCCTATAACAATGACGATTGCAAACATAATTGTTTTATTTACTCGACAATCTTTATCTCTTTAAATTTCAACCACTATCTATCGACTAAGTTTTAATTAATTTTCTCGGTAAAATAAATAGAATAAGACTTTGAATTGCGGTGTGTTTGCTGTATCTTTGTAGGCTGATGAACGAAGATAAGATAAAACAATCGGTCAGAAACACATTTACAGAGTATCTGCGCAACAAAAAACTGCGCAAAACTCCTGAACGTTATGCCATACTTGACAAAGTATTTGACATGACCGATCATTTTTATATTGAATCATTATACTCGACATTGGAAAGTGAGGCCTATCATGTGAGTCGCGCAACAGTTTATAATACAATCGAATTGTTGATTGATTGTGGGCTTGTTCGCCGCCATCAATTTAACAATCAGCCGGCTCAATATGAAAAAATCACAGGAGTAGGCAATAATCATCATCATTTGATATGTACACAATGTGGAAAAATCAAAGAGGTAAAAGACCCGGAATTAATGAAGATGATGAATGCTCGCCGATATCCCACATTCCATACCGCATATTTTGCAATATATGTTTATGGGGTGTGTTCACGATGTCAAAGAAAGAACAAAAAGAAAAAATAATTATAAACTGACTAAATAAACAATTAACCAATCATGAAAATTGATGTTTTACTCGGTCTCCAATGGGGAGATGAAGGTAAAGGAAAAGTTGTTGACGTGTTAACACCACGCTACGATGCTGTTGCTCGTTTTCAAGGAGGGCCAAATGCCGGACATACACTTGAATTTGAAGGCAAAAAGTATGTATTGCGTTCTATCCCTTCAGGAATTTTCCAACATGGACAAGTCAATATTATTGGCAACGGAGTTGTACTTGATCCTGTATTATTCCAAGAAGAGGCTGAAGCACTCGAAAAAAGTGGAATTGCACTTAAAGAGATTTTAAAAATTTCTAAGAAAGTACATCTCATTATGCCTACACATCGCCTTCTCGATGCCGCTAACGAAAAAGCTAAGGGCGGTGCTAAAATTGGAACAACCGGAAAAGGTATCGGTCCTACATACACCGACAAGATAAGCCGTAACGGTTTACGTCTCGGAGATGTATTTCATGATTTTGAAACAAAATACACCAATGCTCGCAACAAACACATCGCTACACTCAAATCAATGGGCGAAAATCCCGAATTTGAAGAGTTGGAACAACGATGGCTCAAAGCCATTGAATATATCAAAGGATATGACATCGTTGATAGCGAATATCTGATAAACGGATTGTTACGTGAAGGTAAATCTATTCTTTGCGAAGGAGCCCAAGGAACACTTCTTGATGTGGATTTCGGTTCTTACCCATTTGTTACATCATCAAACACTATCTGTGCCGGTGCATGCTCTGGATTAGGCGTTGCTCCTAACAAAATTGGTGAAGTGTTTGGCATCTTTAAAGCATATTGCACACGAGTAGGCAGTGGACCATTCCCAACCGAATTATTTGACGAAACAGGAAAACGCATTCGCGACCTCGGTCATGAATATGGAGCTGTAACAGGCCGAGAACGTCGTTGTGGATGGATTGACCTTGTTGCTCTTAAATATTCTATTATGATTAATGGTGTTACTCAATTAATCATGATGAAGAGCGATGTTCTTGATGATTTTGACGAAATTAAAGCTTGCATTGCTTACAAAATAAAAGGAAAAGAAACTACACAATTTCCATTCTCTATTGATGAAAATGCAATTGAGCCTGTTTATGTAACACTTCCCGGATGGAAGACCGACATGACTCGATTTAAAAGCGAAAGCGAATTCCCTCAAGCGTTTTCTGAATATGTGAAATTCCTCGAAAAAGAACTTGAAACACCTATCACAATCATTTCAATAGGTCCTGACCGCGAACAAACAATCGAACGTAATAAATAATCTAAACACATAATATTATGGCAAAGATTAAACCGTTTAAAGGTGTGCGTCCTCCTCGAGAAATGGTTACTGAGGTAGCATCTCGCCCTTATGACGTACTAAATTCTGAAGAAGCTCGTTCAGAAGCCGAAGGCAACCCTAAATCATTATACCATATCATAAAACCGGAAATAGATTTCGCTCCCGGAACAGATGAACATGATCCATGTGTATATGATCGTGCAGTTGAAAATTTCAATGCTTTCCAACAAAACGGATGGCTCGTTCAAGACAACGATGAGCATTACTACATCTATGCTCAAACAATGGATGGTCGCACTCAATATGGTATCGTAGTTGCTGCTAATGTAGAAGACTACATGACAGGTCGCATCAAAAAACATGAATTAACTCGTCGCGACAAAGAGGAAGACCGCATGAAACACGTGCGCATCAACAATGCCAACATTGAGCCTGTATTCTTTGCGTTCCCTGACAATCCAGCTCTTGAGCAAATCATTAAAGATGTAACAGCAGAAGCTCCTGAATATGATTTTGTTGCCCCAGATGGTTTTGGTCATCATTTTTGGGTAATTAAAGATAAAGCAACGATCGCTGAAATCACAAAATTATTTGGCGAAATCCCATACCTATATATTGCCGATGGACACCATCGCACAGCTGCAGCTGCGCTTGTAGGGAATGAAAAAGCAACTCAAAATCCTAACCATACAGGAGATGAAGAATATAATTTCTTCCTTGCTGTGTGTTTCCCTGCTTCTCATCTAAAAATCATTGACTATAATCGCGTTGTTAAAGATCTTAACGGATTGTCAAACGAAGAATTCCTCGCAAAATTAGAAAACGATTTCATCGTTGAAGCAAAAGGAGAAGATATATATACTCCTTCATCGCTCCATAATTTTGCACTTTACCTTAATGGTCAATGGTATTCATTAACTGCTCGTGAAGGTCGCTATAATGATGCCGACCCCATCGGAGTTCTTGATGTTACAATATCTTCAGACTTGATTTTACGAGATATCCTAGGCATCAACGACTTGCGTAGCGACAAACGCATAGACTTTGTTGGGGGTATTCGTGGTCTTGGTGAATTAAAACGTCGCGTAGATAGCGGAGAAATGGCAATGGCTCTTGCCCTCTATCCTGTTTCAATGGACCAATTAATGAATATTGCCGACACCGGTAATATCATGCCTCCCAAAACTACATGGTTTGAGCCTAAACTTCGTTCAGGTCTTGTCATACACAAACTCAACGACTAATACTTTTATTTAACATAAGAGCCGTAGTTCTGCCATAGGACTACGGCTCTATTATAATTTATAGATAGTGAATATTTCCACCAACACATATAGAATAAGCTGTGGCGAATACATTAAAATAATTATGTCGCAATGGCTCAATCGTTGGTGGTGGGCAATAGCTCTGCCTATTGCGACACAATTAATATTAGGGCTAATTCACGACATCGTTTTTTTATACACAGCCTTTATTTCAATATTTCTTATTCTACCTCCTATATTCTTACTCATATACTATTATTATGCATTGACTTTTGAGGCTCGCATAGCTATACAAAACAAACACATTGAATTTCAAGAAAGTGGCATTAACATCGTTTTTGAAAATTCCGGTGAAGAAATGCACACAGCTAAACCCATTTTCATCAAAAGGGAAAAAATCGATTCTTTTAAATACACCGAAAAATACATATTATTAATGTTGAACAAAAATATATATAGTAACATCACAATTCCATATACGGCAATAGCCAATGATGACAAATTTCAAGAAATTGACACTTTAATTATTTCTTATATTAACACCAAGAGCTAAGCATTCGTCATGAATAATCTAACAAAAACACTTTACAAAATAACCATACCCATTGTTATAGGTATAGGTGTTATTGTGTGGATGTTTATAACCGAGTACAAACCCGGAACATGGGAATTAATTCAATTTAATTCACTCACGATTTTAGCAATATGCCTTGCTTGGATATTTATGCTCGGTCGCGATTTTGGGCTCGCATGGCGATTTAGAGAAATAACAGATAAACGACTCTCATGGCGCCAAGCAATCAAAGTAACTTTCCTATGTGAATTTGCATCAGCAATTACACCATCAACTGTTGGAGGAAGCGCATTAGGAATGATTTTTTTGAGGAAAGAGGGTATCGAATTAGGAAAAGGGACCGCACTAATGTTGACTACAATATTTCTTGATGAATTGCTATTCGTTTTATTATGTCCCATAATCATTGCTATAGTACCATATAATTCACTATTCCATAATTTTGAAATGTGGGGAATAGAAATGAAATGGATATTTTTGATTGCATATACTGCCATTGCGATATGGACAGCGATATTATTTGTAGGTATATTTATAAAACCCGGTGGAGTAAAAAAATTATTGTCAAGTATTTTTTCCCTAAAATGGCTCAACCGATGGAAATCTAAAATTGAAAATATCGGAGATAATATTGTTACGACATCTAAAGAAATAAAATCGCGCCCATTCAAGTGGTGGGGCAAAGCCTTTTCAGCAACAATTATATCATGGCTATCTCGTTTTATGGTAGTCAACGCTCTATTATTAGCATTTACTCCTTTGACCGACCAACTATTAATACTTTGTCGACAAGTTTCATTGTGGCTCATATTGACAATATGTCCCACTCCCGGAGGTAGCGGTTTAAGCGAAGAACTTTTCACCAATTATTATAGTGATCTAATCTCTTCTGGAAGCATAGACATCGCAAGTATTGCAATAATATTAGCATTATTTTGGAGAATAATAACATACTATATATATTTGATTATTGGAATATTTCTCCTCCCCTCTTTTTTAAAAGCCTCAAATGAAAACAAGAAATAATATAATTATATGAGCAATTTGAAATTTATTGGAATTATTCCGGCACGATATGCCTCAACTCGTTTCCCAGGCAAACCACTTGCCGATATATGTGGAAAATCAATGATTGAACGCGTTTATCGACAAGCATCAAAGGAATTAGATAATGTATATGTTGCGACTGATGACCAACGCATTTCCGATGCAGTAAAAGCATTTGGAGGGAATGTAATTATGACCTCTGCAGAGCATCGTAGTGGCACCGACCGTTGCTATGAAGCATATTTGAATATTGGTTCCGATGCCGATGTTATAATCAACATCCAAGGAGACGAACCATTTATTGATCCATCTCAGATTGCTGAGATAAAAAAATGTTTCAACTCCCCTAACACAGAAATTGCTACTTTAGTAAGAAAATTTAACCCTGAGCGAGGTTTTGATGCTCTATTTGATAATAACACTCCAAAAGTTGTTATTGATAATGACATGAACGCAATATATTTCAGTCGTTCTATCATTCCATATGTACGCAATTATCCCTGGCAAGAATGGCTTAAGCATGCGACATTCCACACTCATATTGGGATGTATGCCTACAAAGCATCTACGCTATCAAAAATCACAAAATTACAACAGTCGTCTCTTGAGATTTCTGAATCCCTCGAACAATTAAGATGGATACAAAATGGATATAAAATTCGCGTTGGTATTTCTGATTGTCCAACTATAGGGATTGACACCCCGGAAGATTTGGAAGAAGCACGCAAACTTTGCAAATCATTAGAAGGTTAAAGATGAACAATTTAGACCGAAAAACAGCTCCCAAGATTAAAGGCTTTGGCTCTTTAAGAATTCCTCGTCCAAGAAAAACAACCCTTGATAATGGGATTCCTTTAACTATTTTAGACAATGGCTCACAAGAGGTAAATCGTATTTCTCTAATTTGGGATGGCGGTATATGTGAAACTACACATCCATCTATCGCCTCTTTAACAGCTAATCTAATGCGTGAAGGGACAAATTTGCATAGTGGCGCAGAAATTGCAGAAGCATTTGAATATAATAGAGCATGGATAAAAAGTAGCTCTCATTCACATCATTCATCCATTGTTATTCACTCGTTAAACTCTCGTACTGAAAACGTATTACCAATTTTAGCTGAAACAATAATTTCTCCTACCTTTCCGGAACAAGCAACATCTGTGTTACGAGAAAAAATGGCCCGTGCAGCAGAATTAGATCTTGAAAAAGTAGATTTTCATAGTTCACTTTCCAATCGCAAACTCCTATTTGGAGAGATGCATCCACTTGCCAATAGTGATACAGCATCCGAGATACGCAACATAAGCAGACAAGATATTTTTGATTTCCATAATAAAGTATATCGTACTGATACATGTGGAATATATCTTGCCGGACGCATTACTCCCAAGATTGAAGACCTTATCAACAATCATTTTGGGCAAACAAACAAACCCAATGGATGCCAATTAAATGTTGTTGATTTCGCCCCATCTGCAACAAAAGAACGAATAATAGACCGTCAAGGAGCCTTACAAAGCTCTTTGCGACTTTCAATCCCAACAATCGATAGACAGCATCGCGATTATGCCGATTTGCGTATAGCCGTAATGGCTCTTGGTGGATATTTTGGCAGTCGTCTCATGGCCAACATCAGAGAAGACAAAGGTTACACCTATGGTATATCAGCATCTTTGCTCGGCTATAAGGAAGGGGGTATCATGAGCATTGCCACTCAATGTGATAATCAATATGTTTCTGCATTGATTGAGGAGGTGAAAAAAGAAATTATCCGAATGACGACATCTGACTTCAGTGATGATGAACTTTCTATTCTCAAACATTATGCAATGACTCAATTGGCATCTTCGCTTGACTCGCCATTCACTATAATGGATTATTACGAAAACATGAGAATAGCATCAACGCCCTCAGACTACTTTGAAGCTCAAATAAATGCCATAAACAATATCACATCTGAAAAAATTGCAACGCTCGTAAAGGCACATCTGCCACTCGAAAATCTATATATTTCAATAGCAGGAGACACCTCTAAAATAGAACGTAATCAATAATCGATTAAAAGAAAAATCAAATATTGACATATCCACCAAAATATGTTGCAATATGATTAATAAAATTATTGATTAAGTGATATTTTTTTACGAACTTTGTGCCCAAATTTCATTTTTATTGTATATAATTTTTAACTTATAATAGCTTAGTAATGAAGAAAAGTGCTTTGCAAAAAGCTCGCGCAGCTTATCAACCTAAACTACCCATCGTTCTTACCGGTGCAGTTAAGGCTGTTGAAGGAAATCCAACAGAGTCAGTAGCCGACCAGGCTGAAATCCAAAAATTGTTCCCTAACACTTACGGGCTTCCTGAATTGAAATTCGAAAAGAACCCTAACCCTACAGTTGGTTCTCCTGTAAATGTGGGTGTAATCCTCTCTGGTGGACAAGCTCCCGGTGGGCACAACGTAATCAGTGGTCTTTTTGATGGTATCAAAAAAATTCACAAAGACAGCCGTCTTTATGGATTCCTTATGGGTCCCGGCGGCTTCGTTGATCACCAATATATGGAATTAACAAGCGAAATCATCGACGAATATCGCAACACTGGTGGTTTTGATATCATCGGTTCAGGTCGCACAAAACTTGAAAGCCAAGATCAATTTGACAAAGGTCTTGAAATCCTCAAAGAGCTTAATATCAAAGCCCTTGTTATCATTGGTGGTGATGATTCTAACACTAATGCAGCTATCCTTGCTGAATACTATAAAAGCATCAACGCCGGTGTACAAGTAATCGGTTGTCCTAAAACTATCGATGGCGACTTGAAAAACGGTTTGATTGAAACATCTTTCGGTTTCAACACAGCAACTAAAGTTTATTCTGAAGTTATCGGCAACATACAAC
The DNA here is from genome assembly GCA_045596365.1 of Muribaculaceae bacterium. Taxonomy (GTDB): domain Bacteria; phylum Bacteroidota; class Bacteroidia; order Bacteroidales; family Muribaculaceae; genus RGIG4079. The sequence goes on from JAZOCE010000017.1 coordinate 24,282, forward strand.
GTGATTGTAACTCAGCTAAAAAATATTGGCACTTCATCAAATTGATGGGACGTTCAGCATCTCACATTGCTCTTGAATGTGCCCTTCAAACTCAACCTAACGTATGTATCATTTCTGAAGAAGTTGAAGCCAAAAATCTCACTCTTCAAGATATCGTTAACGACATCGCTCAAATCGTTGCCAAACGTGCTGAAAATGGCAATAATTTTGGTACAGTCCTCATTCCTGAAGGTCTTATCGAATTTATCCCTGCAATGAAAAAACTCATCGCTGAATTGAACGATCTACTTGCTCACAATGCTGAAGAATTTGCCGCTGTTGATACAAAAGATCAACGTCAATATATCATCAACCACCTTTCAGAAGAAAATGCAGCAATCTACTCAAGTCTTCCTGAAGGAGTTGCTCGCCAATTGAGCCTTGACCGCGACCCACATGGTAATGTTCAAGTATCACTCATTGAAACTGAAAAACTTCTTGGCGAAATGGTAGGTCGTCGTTTGGCTGAAATGAAAGCTGAAGGTAAATATGTTGGCAAATTCGGCACTCTATTCCACTTCTTCGGATATGAAGGTCGTTGTGCCGATCCATCTAATTTTGATGCTGACTACTGCTACGCTCTTGGTTTTAATGCTGCATGTCTCATCAATGCAGGCGTAACAGGATACATGTCATCAGTTCGCAACTTGACAAATCCTTCTGTTCAATGGATTGCTGGAGGTATACCCATCACAATGATGATGAACATGGAACGTCGTCATGGTGCAATGAAACCGGTTATCCAAAAAGCACTTGTTCGCTTGGATGACGCTCCATTCCGCAAATTTGCTTCTAAACGTGACGAGTGGGCAGTAAATACATGCTACATGTATCCTGGACCAATCCAATACTTCGGTCCTGCTGAAGTTTGCGACCAACCATCAATGACTCTTCGCTACGAACAAAGTACAAAATAAATATAACCTAATTCTCAGCTTGCAAAGCCTGTCGCATGAGCAATGTCGCTCTCGGCAGGCTTTTTTCTTTGCATTAAAAATCGTATCTTTGCAACTTGATTTTGCAAGAAATAAAAATTAGATATGATAGCTGTAAATAATTTAGGTATTCAATTTGGTAAAAGAGTTCTTTTTCAAGACGTTAATCTAAAATTCACTCCGGGTAACTGCTATGGTATAATTGGAGCTAATGGTGCAGGAAAATCTACATTGATGCGCATCCTTAGCGATCAACTTGCTCCAACACAAGGCTCTGTAACACAAGGCCCCGGTGAACGCATGAGTGTTTTAAGCCAAGACCACTTTGAGTTTGACGAATGTACAGTAATGAACACTGTTCTTCGCGGGCACACTGTATTATGGCAAATCATGGAAGAAAAAGATGCTCTATATGCTAAAGAGGACTTTAGTGACGCAGATGGCATCAGAGCATCAGAACTTGAAGAAAAATTTGCTGAACTTGAGGGATGGAATGCAGAAAGCGATGCTGCAGCATTGCTTAGCGGATTAGGGATTAAGGAAGAAAAGCACTATATGCTCATGAAAGACATGAGCGCAAATGAAAAAGTGCGTGTTTTATTGGCAAAAGCACTTTTCGGAAATCCTGACAACCTATTGCTCGATGAACCTACCAATGACTTGGACTTGGAAACAGTAGCCTGGCTTGAAGATTATCTCTCTAAATTTGAGAACACTGTATTAGTTGTTTCTCACGACCGACACTTCCTTGACTCAGTATGTACTCACACTCTTGATATCGACTATAACAAAGTACAATTATTTGCAGGTAACTATAGTTTCTGGTATGAATCAAGTCAACTTGCTCTTCGTCAACAACAACAACAAAATAAGAAAGCTGAAGAAAAACGCAAAGAGTTACTTGAATTCATCCAACGATTCAGTGCCAACGTTGCTAAATCAAAACAAACAACCAGCCGTAAAAAGATGCTTGAGAAACTCAACGTTGAAGAAATCCAGCCTTCTTCACGTCGCTATCCTGGTATCATATTTACTCCATCACGCGAACCTGGTAATAAGATTCTTGAAGTTAAAGGCTTATCGGCAAGCATTGAAGGCACATTACTCTTTAAGGATGTAAATTTCCAAATTGAAAAAGGTGATAAAGTTGCGTTCCTCAGCCATGATCCACGTGCAATGACTGCCCTATTTGAAATTATCAATGGCAATCGCAAAGCCGATGAAGGGACTTATGAATGGGGACAAACAATTACTGAAGCATATCTTCCTCTTGACAACTCTGCTTTTTTCAATACCGACCTAAATCTTGTCGATTGGCTATGCCAATATAGCGATGATTCAAGTGAAATATATCTTAAAGGCTTCTTAGGGAAAATGCTATTTTCAGGCGAAGAGGTGTTGAAAAAAGCATCAGTTCTTTCAGGGGGTGAGAAAATGCGTTGTATGATTGCTCGCATGATGCTTAAAGATGCCAACACATTGGTACTTGACTCTCCTACTAACCACTTAGACTTGGAATCTATTCAAGCATTCAACAACACCCTCCAAGGGTTTAAAGGCAATATCCTTCTCGCATCTCACGACCACGAGTTCATTCAAACTGTATGTAACCGCATAATTGAGTTAACTCCTAATGGCATTATTGACAAAATGATGGATTATGACGATTATATTACTGATGAACGAGTTCTCGCAGCAAGACAACGACTATATAATAACGCTTAAACATAACAGAAATGGTAAAACATATTGTAACTTTTAAACTTAGCGGCACTACGGAAGAACGTCGCCAAGTAGCAGAAAATTTCAAAGCTGCGCTATTAGCTTTACCTGAACAGATAGAGGTATTGCAATCTATGGAGGTGGGTATCAATGAAAATCCCAACGAAGATTGGGATGTTGTATTGACGGCAGTAGTTCCCACTATGGCTGACGTCGATATATATGCTAAGCACCCCGCTCATGTGGCTGCAGCAGGACTTCTTGCCGGGCACAAAGAAGCTCGCGCATGTGTTGACTATATAGTGTAACATTTTATAATCCATACATAATAAGAAACGGGCTCCAAATTGGAGCCCGTTTCTTATTTATTTTCGCTATATATTATTTCGTAGTTGTTGTTGACGTTTCTACTTTCTTCATCTTAAATCCTGCGGTTACTCCATCATATCCATTTAATAATGATGATACTCCTTTCACTGTTGAATTTCCGGTATATGAACCAACTTTCTCAATTAATTTTATCAATTTACTCACATCATATGTAATGTCCAACGTATTACCTGACTTGGTCAAATAGGTTTGAATAGTCCCAATATTAATGCGACCTGCAACTTTATAATTGAAGAAAAAATTACCTTCTTCATCTTTTGTAATATCGCCTTTTAATGATGTGCGTTTTAAAGACATAGTAAATGTGCTGTCTTCTTTAATTTCTAATTTCATTGATTGAATATTGGCATATTTATAATATGTACTCAATTTACCTTCCAACGAAGTCGCAGCTGCAGCACCACCTGCTTTTTTCAACAAATTATCACTTTTAAACGACACTGCCGGAGCTGAGTATTCCCATGTTCCCGCAATATCTTTAATTTCAATATTGTCAGTTGAAATTAAATTTTGAACAATATTACCAACTTCGCCTAATGATCCTGAACCATTTAACGATTCTAACAATGAAGATAATACACTTGATCCCTTTGTTTTACTATCATCTGCCGACATGTTAATCGCAAAAACAGATAATACAGCTACTAATAGCATTATTTTAAAAAACTTACTCATTTTATTTCTATAATCTTGTTTCGTTAATAATTTCTTTATCAATATTCTCCCATTCTGAATTTTGAGAATGATACTCCGGCACTATGTGCTTCATTTCCAATACCAAATCATGCTGATTATTGGATTGTATCAATTCATATAATCGAGTTATTGCATCAATAATTTCTTCATATTTATATGTTTGAACCTTCGCTATCATTATTTTTTTGTGATGCGTTGCTATAGTCTGCTCTTTATCATTGAGAAGCTCCTCAAATAATTTCTCTCCAGGACGCAAACCTGTTTCAACAATCTTTATATCTTGATTTACTCTAAGCCCAGCCAAAGATATCATGCGGCATGCAAGATCATATATTTTAATAGGTTTTCCCATATCAAATATATAAATTTCACCACCACGTCCCATGCAACCGGCCTCCAATACCAATTGGCAAGCTTCAGGTATAGTCATAAAATATCGTATAATATCTTTATGTGTAACAGTAACCGGTCCACCTGCTTCTATCTGAGAACGGAAACGAGGTATTACGGATCCATTACTACCCAACACATTTCCAAAACGAGTTGTAATAAAACGAGTGTGATTATCCTTGTTCTTGTGATAAAAATATAATGATTGGACATATATTTCAGCAATGCGTTTAGACGCTCCCATTATATTTGTAGGGTTTACAGCTTTATCCGTTGAAATCATCACAAATTTATCTACATTGTGCTTTAATGATAAATCTGCTATATTTTTTGTTCCAAATACATTTGTTAATATAGCCTCTGATGGATTACGCTCCATCATGGGCACATGCTTATATGCAGCAGCATGGAACACATATCTCGGCTTATATCGTTCAAATGCAGTCTCCATGCGGTTATAATTTGTTATATCTCCAATATAGAGACGCACATCTATCGATGGATAGGTTTCTTCCATTTCTAATTGGATTTCATGCATTGGTGTCTCGGCTTGATCGACTAAGACAATTTCTTTTGCGCCTAATGATGCCACCTGTCTAACAATCTCACTCCCGATTGAGCCGGCAGCACCGGTTATCATTACAACCTGTTCCTTTATTAATTGACTGATGTGTGGATTATCAGTGTGAATTATTTCTCGACCTAATAAATCTTCAATTTTTATATCTTTGACATGGGTTGACAAATTAGGTAGTTTTTCGTTTGAGTCTGAATCAAATTCCTCAACTTGATTTAGCATTAATAATTTTATATTGTGCTTAAAAAATATGTCGGCAAACTCGCTTCTCATTAATTCCATTTGTGTTGATAAAAACAATAGTGTGTCGCAATTATATTTTTCAAACACATTTTTAACTGTATCTGCATCGTATTTTATAATAGGAATTCCATTTAATACAGTATCTGCTTTTTTATCTGATAAGCTCAATAATGCTACCGGATAAAAACGCCCTTCCACTTCATTTTTAAGGGCATTAGCAAGGACATATGAATTTATCGCTGAGCCTAATACAATTACCGATTTGCGAGAACGACCTACGCTTGCAAATAATGTATAAATATATTTCAATCCAAGCCTCATGCTCATCATTACTGAGAATGAAAAAACTCCAATTATAATTATATTCCAAACTCCGATGTATCGGATGTTGGATAAACCCTCAATAAAAAATATTGATAGAATTAGAAACAATGATGATATTGATACCAATAAAACTAGTCTGTACATATCCTCAATTACAGATAGTCTTATTATATATTGGTAACTTCTGACAATTAAGCTTGTAAATAGATATGTTAAAATAACTGCCCCCATTTGTAATATTATAGGCAAACTAAAACCGATTGATGAATAGTGACTATTAAAAACAAATACACACAAACAGCATAGCGATACGATAACTGTATCAGCTACTAAAACCATCCAACGAGGAGCAGGAGTAGATAATATCTTTTTCATGAAATTACCTCGCGACAATTTCAATAAGAAATAATTTCTCATAAACTTTTGCTTTGACAACAATAAAACAAATATACTCATTATTTCTTAATAAACAACGATGTTTTATCATATTTATAAATTTATGCAAAAATATTTTGGCATATAAAGGATTATAAATACCTTTGTTATAAATATATCACTTATGAAGAAATTAATAATTTTATTAGCAGTTCTATTTTCAGGATGTTTGTTTGTTGGAGCAACAAACAACACCCCTAATCCTGCTGATGAAACAACATCTTTCTCATTAGTACAGCAGCCAACCATTTCAACAGCTTCCGGTGGCATAATCCTTACTGCACCAACTGATAGATCAGTTAAATTTTACATATATTCGATAACCGGACAGATAATAAGAACTGTATTTGTTTCTTCAGGTGAAACATTTGTTGAACTACCTAAAGGTTACTATATTGTAAAATGTGAGAATTGGTCTAAACAAGCAATTGTTAGATAGACATTTTATCTCAACAGCAGAGATTTATATCATACTAAATATTATACATATACTTATTTAAATTAAAACTAATGAAAATAAGCCTCATGAATCTATGTTGCGGTTCATTCTTAACCGGGACATTGTTGTGTGGAGCTATGTCCACTTATGCCAATAATAACATGGAATTTAACTATACCTCTCTCCCTTCTTATAGTGGAGAAGACCTTGAACTATTAGTAGATAACAATGGTACTCATTTCAAATTATGGTCTCCTCAATCATCAGCTGTCAGAGTGCTGATATATGATACTGATCGCAACAATAGTGCAATTGACACTCTTGAAATGACAAAGGCCGAGCAAGGCACTTGGAAAGTATCTGTTTCTGATAAACTATATGGAAAATTTTATACATTCCAGATAAACCACAACGGCAAATGGCTCGACGAAACTCCAGGCGTATGGGCTAAAGCTGTAGACGTAAATGGTCGCCGTGCTGCTATTATTGATTTTACAACCACAAATCCCAATGGATGGGAACAAGATAAAGGTCCTGAAGTCAAAAATATTACAGATGTTATCATCTATGAAATGCACCATCGTGACTTTTCAATTCACCCATCGTCTGGTATAACCAACAAAGGTAAATTCCTTGCCCTCACCGAACAAGGTACTCGCTCTCTTCTTGGCGACAAAACAGGGATTGACCACTTAAAAGAATTGGGCATTACCCACATTCACATTCTTCCTTCATATGACTATAATAGTGTAGACGAGACACAACTCCCATCTAATCAATATAATTGGGGATATGACCCTTATAATTATAACGCTCCAGAAGGCTCCTACTCTACTAACCCAGCAAATCCTGCAACTCGCATTTTAGAAATGAAGCAAATGATTAAAGCTCTTCACGATGCCGGTATTGGTGTAATTATGGACGTTGTTTACAACCACACAGCTAATAATGATGATTCCAATTTCTCTTTGACTGCTCCTGGATATTACTATCGCCATCGTGCCGACGGCAGTTACAGCGATGCATCAGGCTGTGGAAACGAGACAGCTTCTGAACGACAACAAATGCGCAACTACATCGTAAATTCAGTTAAATACTGGGCAGAAGAATACCACATTGATGGATTTCGTTTTGACCTCATGGCTATCCACGATACTGAGACAATGAACGAGGTAGCAAAAACGCTCAAACAAGTAAATCCACATATCTTTATATATGGTGAAGGGTGGACTTGTGGCGACACACCCCTTCCCGTAGAACGCCGTGCATTGAAAGAGAATGTCGCAAAAATGAAAGGTATTGCCGTATTTAGTGATGACCTGCGTGATGCTGTAAAAGGTCATTATAGCAATGGCGAGAATAAAGGGTTTGCAACAAATGCTCCAGGCAACAAAGAAACCGTTAAGATAGGAATCGTAGCATCAACAGCTCACCCACAAGTAGATTATAGCAAAGGTAACAATTCAAAATTTGCTTACGCTACATCTCCTACTCAAATCATCAACTATGTATCTTGCCACGACGATTATAGCCTTACCGACAAGTTACATGTTTCTATGAAAGGAGCAAGTGAAGAAGATATGATGCGTGCAGCTCGTTTAGCTCAAACAATTGTATTTACTTCACAAGGTACACCTTTCATGTTTGCAGGAGAAGAAATCTTCCGCGACAAGAAAGGCATTCACAACACATATAACAAGCCAGACTCCGTTAATGCCATTGATTGGACTTTAAAACACAAAAACTCTGAGCAATTCAACTACTACTGCGAATTAACAAAACTACGCAAAGCTCATCCTGCATTCCGCATGACAACAGCTGAACAAATAGCTAAGCACATAGTATTTGACAATACTACAGAAGACAATCTCATCTCTTATTCTATTAAAGACAATGCCAATGGAGACTCATGGAAAGAGATTAAACTCATATTCAATGGCTCTAACGAAGTTGCTGAAGTCAAAGTAAAGAAAGGGGAATGGACTATCATTGCACAAGATGGTAAACTCAAAGCTGATGGTCTTGGAACTAGCAAAGGTGGCAAACTATCAGTTGCACCATGCTCAGCATTTATTCTCGCCCGCACAAAATAGATTATAACTAAATCTCAAATACATTAACAGAGCATTATCCAGATGGACAATGCTCTGTTAATTTTATACTAAAAAATTTGCACCATCAGATATTTATTACTACATTGCATAAAAATTAAATGACTAAAACATTATGAAAAAATTCACATTATCCTTGATAGCAATAATTGCTATGTCATTATCAGCATCAGCACAAAATTCGTTTGGTGTCAAAGCCGGAGCTAATATAAGCTCTTTATCATGGAATGAAAAATCAGTCATGTCTGATGATTCAGGGATTGGTTATTCTTTAGGTGTAATGTATGAGTATATTGGCAATAGTGGTTTTGGTCTTGATGTCTCTGCTATTTATAGTAATGAATGTTACAAAACAATCGAGCATAGAAATAACCGGGACAATAAATTTGACTTGACTACAAACTTCATGAGATTCCCAATCCATTTTAAGTGGGTGCCAAAATTCATCAATGGAGGTGAAACAATAAAACCAATTCTATATACCGGGCCTGAAATTGGATGGATTCTCATTAAAACAGACCACCAAACTGGAGAAGTTGCAAAGTTTGACCAATCAGCTTCTTATAATTGGAATTTTGGAGTGGGTGCTGAATTTCTAAATAAGTTCCAAATAACGGTTCACTATGGCATGGGCTTAAACAAAATGTTTAAATATAAAGACAATACTACTTTAAGCCACAACAAAACAGCATCAGAGGCCCGAGCCAACAATATAGCAATCAATTTCACTTGGCTATTCAGATAAAACATCAATATTATTTTTATATTCAGTTATACTACACAAATGGCATTATAAAATAATGCCATTTGTGCGTTTCTTAAATGAAACAAACTATCAAATATTTTTATGAAAATAGGACTCGGAATGCTTCTTCTACTTTTGAAACCTCAACAATTTTAATTTTCAATCGAGAAGTATCTATTCCTTTTAGATTATTTTTAGGTATAATAATAGTATTCATTCCTAATTTTTCGGCTTCCATTATTCGCTGTTCCATACGCGTTGTGGGTCGAATTTCTCCTGATAAACCAACTTCTCCTGACATACACACTCCTCGAGGGATAGACATATCAACATTAGATGATAATATTGCACATATTACGGCTAAATCAAGAGCAGGGTCATTTACTTTTAATCCACCTGCAATGTTTAGGAATACATCTTTTTGTGCAAGTTTAAATCCCACGCGTTTTTCCAAAACTGCAAGCAACATATTCATACGTTTTCCGTCAAATCCTGTTACTGAGCGTTGAGGAGTACCATATGCTGCCGTACTGACAAGAGCTTGTGTTTCTATCAAAAACGGGCGTATCCCATCAAGAGTTACCCCAACTGCTACACCAGAAAGTTCTTCGTCGCTCTGCGAAAGCAACATCTCAGAAGGATTGGCAACCTCACGCAATCCTCTTTGGAACATCTCGTATATCCCAATCTCTGATGTACTGCCAAAACGATTTTTTATTGAGCGTAAAATACGATACATATAATGACGATCTCCTTCAAACTGGAGCACTGCATCAACAATATGCTCCAACACTTTAGGTCCGGCAATACTACCTTCTTTATTTATATGACCTATCAAAATCACAGGCACACCACTCTCTTTGGCATACTTCAATAGTTGAGCAGAACATTCTCTCACTTGGCTGACACTTCCAGCCGACGACTCTATTGAATCTGATGCTATTGTCTGAATGGAATCAACAATAACTATTTGAGGTTGAACTGTTTCTATATGCTCAAATATATTATCAAGCGATGTTTCGCACACTATAAAACAATTATCACTCAATCGCCCTATCCTATCAGCCCTCAACTTTAATTGGCTTGCACTTTCCTCTCCGGAAATATACAGAATAGTTTTTGTTTTTATGGATAATATATTTTGCAACACTAGTGTGGATTTCCCGATACCTGGTTCCCCGCCTATCAACACCAATGATCCGGCAACAAGTCCACCTCCCAATACTCGATTCAATTCCTCGCTGGGCATATGAATTCTTGGTTCATCCAAGGCTTGAATTTCGGAAACTTTTTGAGGCTTACTCTTTGCTATCAATCGCGAAGAGTTGGATTTTGATGTTTTGGCCGACACTCGTTCCTCAACCATCGTTCCCCATTGACCACATGCAGAGCAACGCCCCTCCCATTTCGGAGAATCAGCGCCACATTCACTACAATACCACATTGATTTTACCTTATTTGCCATAATTTATTTCATCAATCTTCGTCTAAACTCAGCAACGGCAATTGCTGTTGCCATACTCACATTCAAAGATTCAGATGTCGGAACATCTGTGGGATAAGATGGGATAAACAGTCTTCGTGTTACTAATTTTCCTACTTCTTCTGAGATACCTTGTCCCTCATTCCCCATTACCAAGAATCCTCTTGACGACAAATCCATGTTATACATGTTATCACCATCAAGGAATGTACCATAAACAGGTATATCTTTATTTGCATTTATTAGTTCTACTAAATCACAATAATGCACCCGCACTCGCGAAATCGCCCCCATCGTTGCTTGAACCACCTTTGGATTATATACATCAACAGTATCGTTACTACATATTATGGTATTAATCCCAAACCAGTCAGCTATGCGTATAATAGTACCCAAATTTCCCGGGTCTTGTACTTTATCAAGCACGATTGTCAGATCTGCATTAAATCGACTACTATCCAGAATATAATTGGGGATATCATACACAGCAATTACATCTGTTGGAGTTGTTAATTGAGACATTCGCGACATATCAGCACGCTTAACCTCAATAGGTGTTACTTGTATTATATCATTAGCATATTTTTCAATCCATTGAGAGGTAGCAAGCAAATAGCGACATGTAAAATGATGAATTGTATCCATGACACACTTTGTCCCTTCAACAACAAAACAATTTTCCTCTCGACGCCCTTTTGTAGATCCAAGCGATGCCACCATTTTTTTGAAATTATTCGTAATTTCCATTTTTGCAAAATAATATGTACACTTAATACAAAGGTAACTAAAATAGTCAAATTTTTCGCATCAAGCATTGTGAATTGTAAATTAAAGACTATCTTTGTGTAGACTAATATCAATGCGTAAAATAAACAATAATTAGAATGAAATTTATCGGAGCTCACGTATCTGCCGGTAGCGGAGTGAGCCAAGCACCTATAAATGCCCATGAAATAGGGGCACAGTCTTTTGCGTTATTTACCCGCAATCCATCACGTTGGCAATCCAAGCCCATCAGTGAAAAAGAAGCTCAAGCATTCAAAGAAAATTGTGCTCGTTGGGGATATACACCCGACCGCATATTGCCACACGACAGCTACTTGATTAATTTGGGCGCTCCTGACACGGAAAAGCTACAAATGTCTCGAGACGCATTCCTTGATGAAATGCAACGTTGCGAACAATTAGGGCTAACCATGCTCAACTTCCACCCCGGAAGCCATTTAAAAATGATAGCCATTGACGATTGTCTTGATCGAATCGCCGAATCCATTAATATTACACTTGATAAAACGATAGGAGTTAAAGCTGTCATTGAAAACACTGCTGGACAAGGTAGCAATCTCGGACATACATTTCAGCAACTCGCCCACATCATTGACAAAGTAGAAGATAAAACTCGAGTAGGTGTGTGCATCGACTCATGCCACGCTTTTGCGGCCGGATATGACCTATCGACAACTGATGGGTACAACGAAACATGGAAAATGTTTGACGAAATTGTTGGAATGAAATATCTAAGTGGAATGCACCTTAACGACACAAAAAAGGGGCTTGCGTCAAAAGTCGACCGTCATGAGTCATTAGGCAAAGGAATGTTAGGGATGGAATTCTTCTCACTACTAATGAATGATCCTCGCATGGACAATATTCCATTAATTCTCGAAACACCAAATGAAGAAATCTGGAAAGAAGAAATCCAACTATTATATTCACTTGTTAAATAAATAATTAAATAATCATAACAACACATAGTATGAAAACAAAACCCGATTTAAGTTTCTGGAAACTTTGGAATTTAAGTTTCGGATTCTTTGGCGTTCAGATTGCATATGCGCTACAAAGTGCTAACATCTCACGCATATTTGCCACTCTTGGAGCTGATCCTCACGATTTAAGTTTCTTCTGGATTCTCCCACCACTAATGGGAATTATAGTACAACCACTTGTAGGTAAATGGAGTGACAACACTTGGACTCGCTTCGGACGTCGCATACCTTATTTATTCATTGGTGCACTCGTTGCCGTATTGGTAATGTGTATGCTTCCAAACGCCGGTAGCTTTGGATTAACAATTAGTGCAGCCATGATTTTTGGTCTTATCTCATTGATGTTCCTTGACACATCTATTAACATGGCAATGCAACCATTCAAGATGATGGTTGGGGATATGGTCAATGAAAAACAAAAAGGACTTGCATATTCAATACAAAGTTTCCTATGCAATGCAGGTAGTTTGGTAGGCTACTTATTCCCATACATCTTTACTGCAATAGGCATAGCAAGCGTAGCAGCAGAAGGAGAAATCCCCGATTCTGTTAAATGGTCATTCTATATAGGCGCTATAATCCTCATTTTATGTGTTATTTATACTACGATGACAGTAAAAGAAATGCCACCAAAACAATATGCAGAATATCATGGCATTTCCGAAAACGATAAAGAAGAAAAAACAAGCATGATTAAACTTCTCATCAAAGCGCCAAAAACATTCTGGACCGTTGGACTTGTTCAATTCTTCTGCTGGGCAGCATTTATGTACATGTGGACATACACAAACGGAGCTATCGCTGTTAGCGCATTTGACACTCCAACAATTCTAAAAGATGGCGTAGAAGTATTAGATGTCGCATCTAAACAATATCAAGCTGCCGGCGACTGGGTAGGTGTATTATTTGCCGTTCAAGCTATTGGATCTGTACTTTGGGCTATTGTAATACCAATGTTCAAAAATCGCAAATTCATCTACGCATTAAGCCTTGTATTAGGTGGTATTGGATTTATCTCAACATACTACATTGCCGACCAATATTTACTATTTATTTCTTATGCACTAATAGGCTGCGCATGGGCTGCAATGTTAGCTTTGCCATTTACAATTCTAACAAATTCACTATCAGGCAAAAATATGGGTACATACCTTGGATTGTTTAATGGCACAATATGTCTCCCTCAAATCATAGCAGCTATGATTGGTGGCGTTTGTGTTTCAATGCTCACTCCGGCAGGAGAAATCGCAGCTCAAGACCGCATGCTTGTTCTTGCCGGCATATTACTTATTATTGGTGCGATCTCAGTATTTATCATAAAAGAGACATCTGCCGAAAGAAAATAAGACCATATAATCAATAACCTTAAATGCCCGCTATTTTCAGTGGGCATTTTTCATTTTCAATGGGAACTAAAATAAAATGAAAGCCAAATGAACAAAATACAAAATTTACTCAATCTAAACATGCTCATTATCATTGCATTAAAAAAGAGGCCTAAAAATTCGCAAAAATATTTCACAAAAACACTTGCATAGTTCAAAAAAACTACCTACCTTTGCATCGCAATTGAGAAATCAAGGCAACTAAAAAACAGGATGATTCGCTAGCTCAGCAGGTAGAGCACAACACTTTTAATGTTGGGGTCCTGGGTTCGAGCCCCAGGCGGATCACGCAGGGAAGCTAAACAGCTTCCCTTTTTATTTGAAGTCCAAATCTTTTTCAAATAAACTACACCTTTATTATCTTTGCGGAATGAAACAGATTATCACATTTCTACAAGAACTACAAGCTAATAATAATAGAGACTGGTTTAACGCAAATAAATCTCGCTATGTGAAACTACAAAATCGGTTCAACGAATTTGTAGATGAACTGATAACAGAAATAGGTCATTTCGATTCATCTGTTACCGGACTCACTGCTAAAGATTGCACCTATCGCATTTATCGAGACGTGCGTTTTAGTTCTGACAAAAGTCCATACAAAACACACATGGGTGCTTTCATTTGTCCTAAAGGCAAGAAATCAGGTTATTCGGGATATTATTTTCACATTGGCACAGGTGGGGATGGCTATCCACATAGACACATGTTAGCAACCGGAGACTATTGCTGCGATGCAAAAGTGTTGCATATTTTACGCGAAGACATTGTTGACGGCAATGGGGATTTTGATAATATCGTTAGTTCTGTGTATCCTACATTTCATCTTGACCGCGAATGTGCGTTAAAACGCAATCCCAAAGGTTTTGAACAAGAAACAAGATACAATGAATATATCCGTCTTAAAAACTTTTGTTTAGTGCATACTCCAACTGATGAGTTTATCTATGGCGACAATCTTGCCAAGCGTGTAGCAGAGCTATTCCGCATGACCAAACCATTTCTTGACTATATCAATAGGGCTATTAAATATGTAAAAGACAATTCTATGTAGCTCACAATCGTTATCAATCTATTAGGTGGGAAAGTCCGTATTGACGGAGTGCCTCATTGCGATTATACGGAGCGAGAAGCATTTCTCCACGTTCTCGCTCATATATTTTAGAAATTATAGCACTACTTTTTGGATATGACGGTTGTTGTTTTTATCTGTTATTACTGCGATATAAACTCCTGATAGTGAGGTGAGATTCGCTATATTACTTTCCGAGAATGAAGCTACTTTGGCGCCTGCCATAGAGTATATGTCTATTGTGGCGACTTCAATGTTTTCAACTATCAAGGTTTTATTTTTGACAATAGTTTTTACTTCATCAGTATTTTCAATGTTTTTAATACCAGTTGTTGCTCCTGTATATTTTGCGGATATAGGTATAACTATATCGTTGGATTCGACATTGGTTGTTGCTAACGGCGAGAACAATCGCAATGTGGCATTATAAGAAGATTTTATCTCTTTGGGGTTAAATGTGACGGTAGCGGTTGCTGTTGCTGAGAAGGCATTATTAGATGACATTTTCACGCTAAACACATCGCCATCTTCACCTGTAATAACGCCATACCATTGACCAAATAGATATTCTCCATTTGTAATAGTAATTGTTTTGGAGGGGGCTTCGTTAATTGTTGAGGCTGTTAGTTCAATATTGTCAGTGTCACATGTAAAGTTTATGCCTTCATAATCAGTGTCAAGGTAGGTTTTAGTATATGTATCATCACCTTTCTTTGTTGCTGTGGCATTGGTTGCATCATATTCTGTATGATAATCAATAATATACTTATAGACATTAGCTTTACGCGATCCTGCAGGACCATTTACAACTGCTATATACAGATTAGCATGGCCATATTTATCATGACGAATAACCATTCCTTCAGGCTCGCCAGAAGTAAGATTGTTTATGCGACCATAGTTTAATTGTGTGCGATAACAATATTTATTAGTTCGCCAATTATAGCATGTTACAACCAACGTGGGATCTCCCGATGTTATCGCATCGGTACTTTCATCAGCCACTCCCTCTAAAGTATAAATATAATCACCTTTAATGTCAAAACTTTGGAATGCCCATGTGTTATAACCGTTGTCATTAGGGATTGACGAATTGACATAATCACCAATTGTTAATTCTACTGTTTTTATCAAAGTCTTTTTCCCTTCAAGAGCAGCATCAAGGTCATAAATGTGATAGGTGTTCTTGCCAGAGCCTGATGTGCGAATACATAGATATCGAGATGTTTCATCACAAGCCGGATAATCATTTGAGCCTGTTACGTTGAAATATTGCACACCACTATCAGTATTTCCCGTTCCGTCAAGATTTATATCAGTACCACTCTTGAATTGCCAACGAGCTGTAGCTCCTGATATATCATCGCCATCACGCAATGAGGCTTTTGCTCCTGACCATAACCAACCTTGTCCACTCTTGTCACGAACAAAACACATATTTGTACCATGTCCGCCATAACCAATTTCCATTGATTGTATTGATGTACTATAGGTGTAAGCATATCCATCAATTTTAGTACATGGCACACGGGTTACTGTAAGTCCATCATGAGTTGAGCTAAATCCATAGGCTGAGTTATAGCTTGTGTTGCGAGATGTATTCATTTTTTGAATGAAATACATATCTCCTGTAATAGGGTCGATGTCGAAACTTTGTATAACCGTAGCAGCGCCTAGAGAGACTCCCGTAGCGTGTGTTGCCACATCTGTTCCGGTCAATACGCTAGTGCCAAATGTTGACATTTTGCTACCTAAATCAAAACGCGTGAATTGGTCGGCATATATTTCTCGATAGCCTTGTCCATCATCTAGCGTCACCCATGCAAATCTGTAAAACCGATTATCGTAATGATTGTTTGACAAATTATATTTAATATCTTTACCTGTACTATTGTCGCTATAAAGCAACAGATTCTGACCGGCTTGATTATGTGTAGCTGAGGGTAAAATCGTCGTTTTGTTTTTAAACGTATTCTCATTTACATTGATGCGATACCCCACTGGCTTAACTTCATTTGTTGTTCCAGATTGTCCTTGATATACACGTATCAATGGGAATATTGACTCTTGACCATAACAACCATCGAACTCATTTGCAACAATATTTGCAGTTGTCGTATTAGCATATGCGCTTCGATAAAGAGCGATACAAAAATCCCCTTTATTCCCTCCATCAGGAGCAGAATATGTTGTCTTGCCAACATTTTTGAATACGTTATTTTTAATGTTTAAAACACCTTGTGCATTTGCAAAATAGACACTCGTACCTCCATCATAGAAATAGTTATCTAATACTGTAGTTGTTCCAAATGCCCCACCAAAACTGATACAATTAGGATAATGTGTAGCATCACCTTCGAAATAATTATGCGACGCCTCACAATTTTGATATCGACATTGCGATGAGATTGTATTAACATCGGCATTTGCAATAATATTTCCTATTTCAACGAGAGGAGTTGATGTCGAACGCTTTACAGTTGACCCGGCAAAATAATTATACAACACTTTTATTCCACTTAACGGAGATTTATTTGTTCCGGCGGTAGATTCTATACGGCCATTTCCCGTAAATTTAAAGCCATTTATTATAACATTTGAGGATTTAACAAAGATGGTTCCTGTAATCACCGATTCATCTTTACGTGTTTCTGTCCAATCCACAAATGCGTTGTTGCCAATAACGGAAAGTCCATCTGTCGAGATAGTTATATCTTCAGAATATGTTCCACTTGCGACATATACCTTAGAATTAGCTTCGACATTAGATGCAAGAAATGATTTAAAATCGGGAAATGCGTTTATCCCGACAGTGAATAACATCTCTTTATGCGATATCTCTGAGCCTTCGATAATTGCATTTGGGCTAATAAGGTAATTAGATGCAACAGTATTTATGAAACACAATATTCCTAATATTGAAAATAATAGTATTCTTTTCATGTCATAATATATTAGATGGTTAGGATTATGCAAATATATACAATTCCTCCTAGAATATCTTATGTTTGCACAAATATTCTATAATTATTCAATAAAACATATAATAAACTATTCATATATGCTGGTAGTTATTTTATATAAATTATATTTGCAGAAAATAAAACAGAACTGATTTGGAAATGATACATAAAAGCTTGACGGAGTTGATAGGCAACACTCCCCTACTCGAATTATCTAATATTGAACAATCATTTGGGCTAAAGGCTCGCTTGATTGCAAAAGTAGAATTTTTCAATCCCGGAGGTAGCGTAAAAGATCGCGTGGCTCTTGCCATGATTGAAGATGCCGAGAGAAATGGTTTACTTGTGCCAGGCGCAACTATAATTGAGCCCACAAGTGGGAACACTGGTATAGGCCTTGCTTGGGTAGCTTCTGTTAAAGGCTACAAGCTTATTCTCACAATGCCTGAAACTATGAGCCAAGAGCGTCAAAAATTGCTCAAAGCATTAGGCGCGACACTCGAGCTTACGCCGGGTGCCGATGGAATGAATGGAGCGATACGCCGTGCCAATGAGCTAAAAGAAAAATATCCCGGAGCTTTTATTCCTCAACAATTTGATAATCCAATAAATCCTCAAACACATATTTACACTACAGCCGAAGAGATATGGCGTGATACTGATGGGGAGATAGACATGTTTGTTGCTGGTGTTGGCACCGGGGGCACATTAAGTGGAACAGCCAAAGGGCTAAAAAATCATAATCCTCTAATAAAAGCTATCGCGGTTGAACCTGCTAATTCGACAGTAATATCAGGAGGAAAAGTCGGAGCCCACAAACTACAAGGGATTGGAGCGGGATTTATCCCCAAAAATTACAATCCTGAAGTTGTTGACCAAGTTTTCCCCGTAAAAGATGATGAAGCAATGAAAGCATCTCGATTGTTAGCACAAAAAGAGGGGCTACTAGTGGGGATATCATCGGGAGCTGCATTACACGCAGCAATATCTCTAGCGCAAAAGGAGGAAAACGCAGGAAAAACTATAGTAGTATTGCTCCCCGACACAGGAGAACGTTATCTTTCAACTGAGCTATTTGCCTACGAAGATTATCCTTTATAGCAATTACTCATTATAAATAGAATCTAGTTTTTGATTTATTATATTATCTAAAATGTCATCTTGTGATGGCATTTTTTGTTTTTTAGATATTTTCTTCGTAGTTTTTTTCTTCACTTTATCCTCTTGGTTGCGGAGTTCTTTATAAACCTTTTCTATACGTCCAGAAGAAAGATAGCGTTGTTTATAATAAACATCGTTTATACCTGAAATAATCACTCCTCGACTCGATGAAGCATGAATCATTTGCCCGTCACCAATATATATACCAACGTGTGTAACCGATTTTTTCTTTTTACCTGTAGCAAAAAACAGCAAATCTCCTGAATGCAACTCACTCTTTTTTATACTCTTGCAATATTTCTGCAGTTCGACCGACGTGCGAGGCAATTTAATCCCCACTGAACGAAATACCTCAACAACAAGCCCGGAACAATCCACACCCTTGCGTGTATTACCCCCATATTTATATTTTGTGCCTAACCAAGAGCGAGCTTCTTTCTCTATAACATTCTTGGAGATATCATCGTATTGACCTTTTATCGCTTTTTGGGAGGATGAACAACCAACAATAGCAATAGATAATATCGCCATCATTAATATTCTATATATAGTTGACATTTTCATCTAATTACAACATTTTCTACAAATGTAGTCATTCCCGAAATCTTTATCTAATTTAAAAGCGTTTTACACTAAAATATTTCACTAATTTCACATAAATTCATTTAACAAACTGACAAACTCTATTAAAATACATTAAGAACGCATTTTTTTTTATCATCTAATTAATTTTTTTCATAGATTTGCCGTCAAATAGAAAACGTTAAATTTTAACAGACAGAAATTTTAATTTTAACAAATCATACTATTATGAAAAATTCAGCTAAATCAGCCTTTTTGGTAATCACTGCTGCAATATGTGGGCTAACTACTACAGCTTGCGCAAATGCAAATAGTGATAAAACGATTGAAGACACCTTGATTTCATCAGTTGCCGATTCTGGTAAAACAGATAACTTCTTTACAGTTGCTGCTCCATCAACACCCCCCACCGACTTTACCTATGCAGCTGAGCAAACAATAAATGGGGTTGTCAGCATTAAAAGTTTTGCAACACCTCGATCATATCGTTATGGTGGTAGTGATGCATTCAGCGATCCATTCTTTGATTTCTTCTTTGGCAACCCTAATCGTCGCCGTCAACAACAACCTCGCCAACAAGAAGAGGAAGCACAGCAACAATTAGGACTTGGCTCAGGTGTAATTATTAACCCCGATGGATATATTGTCACCAACAATCACGTTATTGATGGAGCCGAACGTCTCGAAATAACACTCAACGACAATCGCACATTCAATGCAACTGTTATTGGTTCTGATGCGACTACCGACTTGGCTCTAATAAAAATTGATGCAGAAGACCTACCGGTAATCCCTATAGGTAATTCTGATGATTTGCGAGTTGGTGAATGGGTACTTGCCGTTGGTAATCCATTTGGGTTTACATCAACAGTAACTGCCGGTATTGTAAGCGCAAAAGCGCGTAGTATCTCAAGCGTTACACATGGTCGTCAAATGGGTATTGAATCATTTATTCAAACAGATGCCGCAGTAAATCCGGGCAATTCAGGTGGTGCGCTTGTAAACACCAAAGGCGAACTTGTTGGTATAAATACTGCCATATACTCACAAACAGGAAACTATGCAGGTTATTCATTTGCGATCCCAACATCTATTGTTACAAAAATTGTCAGCGACTTGAAACAATTTGGTGCTGTGCAACGTGCCGTTTTGGGCATTGCTTATTCTGAACTCACTCCAAAAATAGCCAAAGAGAAAAATATTACAATAGTAAATTCAGGTCTTTATATTGGTCGCATTGAAGAACGCAGTGCCGCTATGGAAGCCGGCCTACAGGAAGGAGACGTTGTAATTGCAATTAATGGCGTTGAAACTCTTAACTCTGGTCAGCTACAAGAACAAATGAGTAAATATCGCCCAGGCGACAAGATTACAATAACATATGTGCGTGATAACAAAAAGCACACAGCAAAAGTAACGTTACGCAACAATCAAGGAAACACCAACATCACAAAAGCTAAAAACATGATGGATCTTGGTTGCGCATTCAAAACAGTACCCAAAGAAACATTGCGCCAACTTGAAATACGCAACGGAATTCAAGTTTCAGGGCTCAAGGATGGAAAATTCAAAGAAGCAGGAATTAAAGATGGCTTCATAATTCTTGAAATAAACAATGCCAGAGTAACATCACAAGATGATATTGAGAAAATATACAATGAAATCATGAAAAGTGATGCTTCTGACAAAGTCATGTTTATTACAGGAATCTACCCCACAGGCAAGAAAGTTTATTACGCTGTACCATTAACAGACTAAATCACACTATATAAAATAGCTTTTTCATAATTTTCAAAGGATAGCCTTTTGTGCTATCCTTTATATTTGTTTGTAGAGACTCTAAATATCGTATAATTTAATTACTTTTGTGAAGATTATGCGCAAAATGCAACTTTTTAAACTATTTTGCGTCAAATATATGAACATTAAAACAGATATATGAACGAAATTCTAAAAATAGAACATGTCTCAAAAGCCTATACAGGACATTTAGCCCTTGATGATATTTCATTAACTGTACCACAAGGTAGCATATATGGATTACTTGGACCAAATGGCGCCGGCAAAACAACTCTCATACGCATCATCAATCACATCACAGCACCCGATAGCGGAATAGTTTATTTTGATGGTCATATACTAACTGAGAACGATGTATATTCAATAGGTTATCTTCCGGAAGAACGAGGTTTATACAAAAAGATGAAAGTTGGTGACCAAGCATTATTTTTTGCACGATTAAAAGGATTGTCAAAAAAAGAGGCAACAGTACGCCTAAAAGAATGGTTTGAGCGTTTCGGCATTTCAGATTGGTGGGGCAAAAAAGTGGAAGAGTTATCAAAAGGTATGGCTCAAAAAATACAATTTATTATCACTGTATTACATCAACCCAAACTACTAATTTTTGATGAGCCATTTTCGGGGTTTGATCCAATTAACGCTAATCAAATGAAAGAAGAAATTCTTCGCCTGCGAGATAACGGTTCTACAATTATCTTCAGTACTCACAATATGTCAAGTGTAGAAGAAATATGCGATCACATCACCCTAATCAACAAATCGCGCAATATTCTATCCGGCAAAGTGTCGGATATCCGCAACCAATATGCACAAAATCAATACACACTGACTTTCAATGGCGATGCAACATCGTTATCTCAATCAATTACCCCATTAATTGAGAATATCAACCTCTCTGAGATTGATAATGGTTGTACACAAATGAACATCAAATTGTCATCAACGACTACATTACGCGACCTAATAGGCATCGCAAATGATAAAGTTGAGATTCGCAGTATTAATGAACGAATACCTTCAATGAACGATATATTTATCCAAACAATTGAAGCTAATAACAAGTAAAATCTAAGTCCAATGAACTCTAAAATAGGAATTATTATAGGTCGCGAATATACTGAACGCGTATCAAAGAAAAGCTTCATTATAAGTACAATTCTCATGCCTTTGCTCATGCTTGGGTTAATGATTGCTCCGGCTCTTATCACTATATTTTCTACTACTGACACAAAAACAATTGCTGTAATTGATAATAGTAAGGTAATTGCACAAAGTCTTAAAAGCAATGATGAAATTAATTACATCTCTTTAGATGTTCCACTTGATTCAGCACTTGCTAATGCTGACATTGATGGTGTGCTTCTTATCGAAGAAAGTATTCTCACCTCATCCACTGGAGTAAGTCTATACACGAATGAGGCATCATCTATTACAATTGAGCAAAATATCACCTCACAAATAGAAAACACCATCGAGGAACAACGCCTAAAGAATTATGATATTGAAAATCTTGAGGAAATACTTGATGCTGTAAAAGCAAATGTGTCGTTACAAACATTTAGGAACGATCAAGAAGAGGGATCCAACGCATCTTCTTCTTTTCTTTCATACATAATAGGAACGATAATGACTTTCATGCTCTACATTTTCCTACTCCTTTACGGTCAAATGGTAATGACTAGTATCATTGAAGAAAAAAATAATCGCGTACTTGAAATTGTCGTATCATCGATAAAACCCGCTCAACTAATGATGGGAAAAATCATTGGGATTGGACTCGTTGCTGTTACACAAGTACTCATATGGGCGGCATTAATCTCTATCATCTCAGGGTCTATACTACCTGCTTTACTCCCCACTGAAGTAATAAATGAAGTTACTGCTTTCAACAACGGAACAATTGACACAAACACTGCAACAAACGATCCTGACCTTTTACACGCCCTTTCTGTGCTTGGGGATGTTGGATACATACTATCTATTTTTGGTTATTTGATGCTATTCCTTATCGGTGGATTTTTATTTTATTCATCTATATATGCAGCCATTGGCTCCGCAGTTGATAACATCCAAGATGCAGGACAATTTCAATCAATTGTTGTATTCCCTATAATTATCGGTCTTATTCTTTCAATGACTGTTGTCAATGATCCAAACTCTACTCTTGCAACGACCATGTCAATAATACCATTTACAGCGCCTATGGTAATGATGGCTCGCATTCCATTTGGCATTGCAACATGGGAAATTATCGTATCATTGGTTTTATTGTATATCTCATTCTTGTTTATGGTGTGGGTTGCAGCAAAAATTTATCGTGTTGGGATATTCATGTATGGAAAGAAACCATCAATAAAAGACCTTATTCGTTGGATAAATTACAGATAGCATTACAACTATAACACAAACAGAAAGTCGCATCCTTGGGAATGCGACTTTCTGTTTTTTTAGATTGGGGTATACTTATTTTAATTTACCTTTAGTTCCTTTTACTCCACCACCAAGGCTGAAAATATTTTGATCGTAAGAGACTGTTTTCATTGCACTTTCACGCTTGCGTTTTAGAGCAAGTTGAACAAGTTTGTCCATTAGTTTGTCGAATGATAATCCTGTAGCCTCCCACAAGTAGAATGACAATGAGCCTGGAATAGTGTTGATTTCGTTAACATAGACGTTTCGCGTAGTCTTATCAATAATAACATCAACGCGACTCACACCATGACATGATAACACGCGGAATGTTTCACATGCGAGGAATTGAATACGTTTTGTTTCGTCATCGGGCAACTCTGCAGGAATGCGTTTTTGAGATGCTTGCATCCCTTTAGCGCCCTTTGTTCCACCCATATATTTATCTTCATATGATAAAATTTCTCCACTCTTTATTGGTTCTTCACACACCGATGGTTGGAAGTCATCACAATCGCCCAAAACTGAACAATTGATTTCTTGCAACTCTTCCACCATGTGCTCTACGATAATGCGTGTAGAATATTTCTCCGCCTCATCAACTTTTTCAATCAATTGAGAGCGGTCAATAGCTCGACCGATACCAACACTTGAACCAAGATTTGCAGGCTTTACAATTACAGGATAACCGATTTTTTCTTCAAGCTTAGCAATAAGTTGTTCTCGCTGTGAGAACCATTGTTTATCAGTAAACCACACATAATCAACAACAGGAACATCACAAGCCTGAAGAATCATTTTCATAGTGATTTTATCCATACCATTTGCCGATGAAAGGGTATTACATCCGGCAAATGGGATACCGGTTGATTCCAATACACCTTCAAAGATACCATCTTCACCATTTGAGCCATGAAGCACAGGGATTACAACATCAAGCTTAGTAAACACATTTGAGCCAAACAATGATTTCTTTGTTTTATAAAGGTTATAGTCGTCATATATAGGACGCATATAAACCTCTTCACATTTAGCCAAAAGTGCAGGCACATCACGATAATTAGCTACATCAAACAATGCCTCACCTGTGTACCATTTCCCTTGTTTTGATATGTATATAGGGGTTACATCATATTTTTCTCTATTAATAGCGTGCATGGCTTGCGATGCAGATATAACCGAAATTTCATGTTCAGTTGAACGCCCGCCAAAAAATACTCCGATATTAGTTTTCATATCTATTTATTATTGAATTTTTAATATTATCATTATTTAAATGTATCTGGAAGATCATTTTCATACAAGACTGTATCTCCCGGCTTTACAATTGTACCTAATAGCTGTTGAGCATCTTTAAATGAAGCTACGGCTTTCACTTTTTCTGTAGCCATACCTCCTGCAATAGCACCTTCAACCAATGCCTCACGATTGTACTCTCCCACTATTATTGCAATGTCGGCACATTCAGCTATCTTTTTACCTAACGAGTTATTATATTCAAATTGTTTATCTCCAAGTTCAATCATCCCCGGAGTAATCACTATGCGCTGTCCTTTATTAAAACGAGCAAGAACATCCATAGCCATGTGAGAGCCTGTTGGATTTGAGTTAAATGCATCGTCAATGATGGTAACCCCTCCGGGAGTACGCTTCAAGTTTAATCTATGTTCTACTTGTTCAATCTTTTCTACAGCGTAACGTATTTTTTCCTCAGGAACATCAAGACGCATTGCAATTATTACAGCGGCAATTAAGTTTGAGATATTGCACTCTCCCACCAAACGTGTATGCAATGTCAATTCTCGACCATTACCTACAATAGTAAATAATGTTCCATATTCATCATACTGAATATTCTTTGCGGTATATGATGCATTTTCAGTGGCGTTCACAGCATATCGGCAACATTCCACATTTGCAACAACTCTATTTGCGACATAAGGGAAATCATCATTTACCACAGCCAATCCATCAGATGGCAACGCATCAACGAGTTCAAATTTGGTACTTTGCACATTCTCAATTGATTTAAACGATTCTAAATGTTGTTCTCCGACAGCGGTAACGATACCCATTGACGGATGGACCAAATCACAAATCTCTTTTATATCTCCTTGTTGTTTTGCACCCATCTCCACAATAAACACCTCATTATAAGGCTTGAGATATTCTCTAACTGTGCGTATAACACCTAATGTCGTATTATAGCTACCCGGAGTCATCATCACATCATATTTTTCGCTCAAAATACGATGTAAATAATGCTTTGTGCTTGTTTTGCCATAGCTACCTGTAATACCTATTATTTTCAAGTCGGGCATCGAAGCAAGAATACGAGCCGCATCATTATAATATTTCTTGTTTATTGATTTCTCTACAGGGCGTAATATTGTATTTGCCGCCAATACGATGATATGGGAACATATATACAACACCAATGATGTCAACGATAATGTAAACAATATTTGTTGCACATCTGATTTCCACATATACACAACTATCAGTGCCAATATTACAACCGACATGGTTGTCATTACTGCAAATATGCGCCAAACACGATTGGTAAACACCAATGGTTTCTTGTATTTAGCCTTAAACAATTTTTGTGAACTAACGGCAGTTGCTACCAAAATAAATAATTCGCCCATACTTGCCGGCACTGCATCAATCAAAGACAATAGCATCACAATCATTGCAAACAAGCGCACGCCCGATGTCGAATCACCACTCACTCGCAACCATTTCATGTAGCGTTCATTGCGATAGGAATTTTGTTGCAACATCATCAATGTGCGTTTATATTCAGCATACACATTGATTAAAGCCAATATAAATACTATAAAAAATACTATTGTCATAATTCTAACTATTTAAGAAACTGCGCAAAACGGCAGCAAATTGAAATGGATTATCTAAAAAGCTATAATGACCACATCTGGGAAAAGATACGAGTCCGGCATTAGGAATTAGTCGCTCCATGATTTTTGCATCACGCAATGGCGTTGCTGTATCATTTTCACCCCAAATTAATAATGTTGGAGCCTTTATTAATGGCATTTTATCTTTCAAATCCTCATTCACTACCTTACTCAAGATAGCACGCATCATGGGTGACGCATTATTATAATCACTTGAGCCACGCTTTGCTCGCATAGCATCAATGCGTTGTTGAGCTCGCGCCTTTCCATATATTAATGGCATGAGTTTTTTACCTAACTTATAGGTATATACCTTAAAATAATATTTCAACGAGCGACGAGGCTTCACACCGGCAGCGTCAACAAGAATAAGTTTGTTTACTTTATTACGCGATGAATATAAAATACCTACTCTTCCTCCAAATGAATGACCAAGCAAAATGGGATTTTCTATATTTTCGGTCTTCACCAATTGTTCAATCAATCGAGTATATTCCTCAACGCCCCACACCTCTGACGGCTCTTGCGATTCACCAAATCCGGGGAAATCCACATTATAGACTTTGTGATTCTCCAGCGCAACCTTTTCCACACTCTGCAAAGTAGTCAAATTACACCCCCACCCGTGCATCAAGATAATGGGCGCGCCCTCTCCTTGCACAGTGTAATGAAAGTTTAAGCCGGATAATTGAATAGTTTTTTCCATCATTCTATTTATATAGCAAAGGTAAAGAAAATCTCTGTAATAACACTACAAAGCAACATAAATATAAGTAAATAATTTCTATATAAATAGCCTATTATTTTTACTTTTTCATAACTTTGCAAGCCTAAAATCGAGGGGTTATGGGAAATAAGAAATTAAGTAAAAATGCAATAATCGGTTATCCGGCAGGAATAATTACAGGAATAACCTATGGATTAAATCCACTATTTGGTGTGCCATTGATGCAAAATGGAGCTTCAGTTGATTCTATTCTGTTCTTCCGATATGGAATTGCAGTATTAATTTTAGGCATATTTCTTCTATTTACAAAACAAAGTTTCAAAGTTTCAATTAATCAATTAGAGATATTAGTACTGCTTGGATTACTATACTCTTCAAGCAGTATTTTTCTATTTGAAGCATATAACTATATTGCATCAGGATTAGCTACAACACTCATATTCCTTAGTCCGGTACTTGTAGCAATCATCATGGTCTTTCTACGTAATATACCATCATGGCCTGTGTGGCTGTCTATTTTTGCAACATTTGCAGGCGTGATACTTATGACGCAAAACGACTCGTCACAAATAATAAATCCTATTGGGATGTTATTGGCTATAAGCTCTGCGTTAGCTTATTCTTTTTTTATAATAATTATAAATCGTAGCAAAAAAATCAGTTTAATCTCTAATACACTGCTAACATTCTATGCCTTGCTTACCGGGACAATAATCTTCCTTGGTAAAATTATGTTTGCCAAGGAAGGTATAACAACAGGCATCGAAGGTTATACAGCATGGGGCTATCTAATTGGCTTGGCCATTTTGCCGACTATCGTTTCAACAGCCACATTAGCCATCGCCACTCGCAACATTGGTGCTACAAAGGCTTCCGTACTTGGAGTATTCGAGCCTATCACTGCAATTATTATTGGTACATTTGTATTTGGAGAAACGCTAACAGCAAATATCGTTATTGGCATTTTGATAGCAATAGTAGCTGTAACATTTATGATTATATCTACTAAACGATAGGTTTATAAGTATCAATTAATATTGCTTAAACAGCAATTATCAGAATTGAAAATAGATGAAAGGGGCGACGTCTTCGCTCATAAATTGGATTACAAATTGGACTACGACGATGAACACAACAAATTTGATAAACCAATTTGAATTAACAAACAGTTCTCCCAGTTTATCGTACCATCGGCGAGGCATTGCATGAGAAAGTATAATAACTGCCATCATGATGCACCACACATAACGCACTTCAAGGAATGGAGCAATATGAGCTACACTGAAATTAGTGAATATGTTCTTTATTATAAGCCACGAATCAGTCCACGACTCTGCGCGGAAGAATACCCATAATAATGAGACATAGACAATAGTAACGGTCCAGGACAATGCTTTTATAGGGAAATTATTAGGAATTTTTTCCAAAAAAGGTTTTGACGCTTTATGTACAGCTAACCCCACTCCATGCATTGCTCCCCAAAACACAAATTTCCATGCTGCGCCATGCCATAATCCACCAATGAGCATCGTCAAGAAGTTGTTTACATAGGTTCTTATTGTCCCTTTTCTATTCCCTCCAAGTGGGATATATAAATAATCTCTTAACCATGACGATAACGAAATGTGCCAACGACGCCAAAATTCTGTCAAGTTTTTAGATTTATAAGGGAAATTAAAGTTGGGACTTAACTTAAATCCCATTATCAAAGCGATACCTATTGCCATATCAGAGTATCCTGAAAAGTCGCAATAAATCTGCATTGTATAGCCAATTACACCCATCAAGCTCTCAAATCCGCTATATCCTGTGGGAGATGAAAATATCAGGTCATTATATTGCGAAATATAATCGGCAATTATTGCTTTCTTTATAATCCCTAATATTATCATCCAAAATCCTAAATATATCTCATCGCGTTTCGGACGACTATTTTGCTCTACTTGCGGAAGGAAATAATCAGCTCTAACGATGGGACCTGCTACCAATGCGGGGAAAAACGACAGGAAGAATACATATTCAAGCCAGGTGCGTGTGGGCGCCACTCTCTCCTTATATACATCAACTATATAGCTTATTGACTGAAATGTATAGAATGAAATCCCCACAGGAAGAATTATATCTAATGGTTGGAAGTTCCCTTCAACCATCTGGTTCCAATTCCATAAAAAGAAATTGGCATACTTGAAATAACCCAATATACTTAACGATGTTATAATCGAGACGGCCACACACGCCTTTTTAGCACCTTTTGATTTCAATTTCACCAAAAGACGAGATAATCCCCAATCAAGCAAAGAGGTACAAACCAACAATAGGAAAAATAATCCACTTGATTTATAATAAAAATAGAGGCTGAACGCAATGACAAAAACAAGCATCTGCCAACGGCGGTTTTTCAAAGCCGCATAAATAGGCATAAACAATATAAAAAGAAACCAAAATAGTCCGCTTGAAAATATCATTGGAGCTGTAGCATCATAGGACAACAGCTCCATTAAATTAGAAAAAATATCTTGTAATTGCATTGATTGTTAACGTTTAGGCTGTAATACTACAACTCTTTGTGGCTTAGCAGTTTTCTCTTGTGGGATGTTTAATCTGATGGGGTGAGCGCAATTTTCAGGCATCCAGTGCACAACACTATCCATCCATTGCACTGCCGATGAGCGTGTGGGGTGTGCTCCATCTTTTGCTCTATCAAAATGCATCCCATTAGATAGAAAAAAACATCCCGGTTTAGCATTTGTAGCAATCAGATCATTAATCCCGGTATCCTCTTTCCAGTTAGGTGGCCCAATCCACAAATATGGAATATCTCCGATTTGTGATAATATCGTTTTCACATACTTATCGCGTTTTTTTGCTATATCCTTCACAAACAATTCATTAGCACCCAGACATATAAACACATACGTTGGTTTAAATCTTCGGATAAATGTTTTCAATGTATCACATTCACCCCACACATTGGATGTTGAGCTATACCATATAACGGTGTTCATCTTGTGTCCATTTTCCTTGGCATATGCTGCCAAACGAGGCGATAACCCCTCCAACATTGAATCTCCTATAAACAATATATTTTGAGCCGTTGTGTCAATCGGTTGTGGCTTAAAAGTATCATCGTTGTCAATCTGTACAGTATCATCTGCCACATTGACCTCATCAACCTGTGTCAAGCGATCATACATCCCCGACGTCTTCAATTCCAGTCCACATATATTTATTGAATCAAAACTTGATGCCGTAATAAACAACAAAAATGTCAGCACCAAAATTGACCACAATCCTAAATATCCTCTTTTCATTCTTATATTAAATTTAAAGGCATCAAAATTACGAAAAATTCTACACATATATAATTTTAATATTAACTTTACGAAAATTTAATTTATCATGATTACAACTATAATTCTTTCAGCAATCCTTTTACTTTGCATAATTTTAATAATCTGGTTATTTATAGCTTTCAACAATCAGAAATCGCAATTTTCATTACTATCAACTGAGCGTGCTACATTGTCTGCTCAAGCAGAAATCTCAG
Source organism: Muribaculaceae bacterium (assembly GCA_045596365.1). Taxonomy (GTDB): domain Bacteria; phylum Bacteroidota; class Bacteroidia; order Bacteroidales; family Muribaculaceae; genus RGIG4079. Next base: position 55,144 of record JAZOCE010000017.1, read on the forward strand.
GTAATAGAGCAACTGAAGCTCAAGATGAAATTCAACGTCTGCAAAATGAAATGAGTTCCTTCCGAGAAGAAAACGGAAGACTAAAAGAGCGCATCAAATTCATTGAAGAAGAGAAAGAGCGCTTATCAAAGGAGTCAGAAATTCGTTTCCAGAACATTGCAAATGAAATACTTACACACAACTCGCGCATTTTTAAAGAGCAAAATGAAACTCGCTTATCTGAAATTCTAACTCCTCTAAAAGAGAATATCGAACAGTTCAAAAAGACTATCAATGACAGCTACTCCAATGAAGCGCGTGAACGATTCTCTCTACAAGAACGCATCAAAGAGCTCATCGAACTCAATCAATCAATAAGCAAGGAAGCCAAAGACTTAACTACTGCCTTGAAAGGCAACAGTAAAGTACAAGGTGATTGGGGTGAAATGATTCTTGAAAACATCCTCGAGAAATCAGGATTGGAAAAAGGACGTGAATACACTGTACAACAAACTACCGATGAGAATGGGAATACATTACGCAACGAGAACGGCACTGCACTACGCCCCGATGTAGTCATCAATTACCCTGGCGACCGATATGTTGTAATCGACTCTAAAGTGTCGTTGAGCGCCTATGTAAATTATATTAATTCCGAGACTCAAGAGGAACAAGAAACTTATGCCAAACAACATTTGACTTCGGTGAGAAATCACATTGCAGAACTACGTAACAAGAAATACCAAGATTATGTGGGTGGTGGCAAGACTGATTTCGTGATGATGTTTATCCCCAATGAAGCGGCTTATATCACCGCAATGCAATTAGACAGTAATTTGTGGCAAGATGCCTATGACGTGAGAGTTCTTCTTGTTTCGCCAACACAACTCATCTCAGCATTAAGATTAGTCGCTCAATTATGGAGCCACGACCGACAAACTCGCAATGCTATAGAAATTGCCAAAGTGGGAGGAAACATGTATGACAAATTTGTTGGATTTGTTGATGACATGTACAAAATTGAGAAATCAATTAAACAAGCCAATGACACATACAATTCGGCAATGAATAAACTCCACGAAGGAAGAGGCAACCTTGTTTCATATGCCGAAAAAATGCGCACACTCGGAGCAAAAGCGTCCAAATCCCTCCCCGAACAGTTAAAAGATGAAATTGAATAATTATTAATACCCTATATAAAAGTAACGCCCCACATTTTCATGCGAGGCGTTATTGTTTTTATGATGCGATGGAATTAGATCCAACGTACATAAGCGAAGTCTTGACGATGTGGGAGTGCTTCGTTCTTTGGATATAGACGATAAGCATAACGGAATACTCCGGCATCGGTGAGGTTGCTCTTCAAGCCAAATGTTACGATATTACCTTCTTCTTTCACAATTTCAAATTGAACTGTGTCCCAAAGTTTTTCTTCACCGCTTTCTTGCTTGTAGATAACGTTTTCAAGACCAAGATCCTTGCTCAAGCCGTTTGTATCAATTGTTACTTGAACTTGATATTCTTGACCTGTCATGCTATTTGAAGTGCTTGTACCTTCAATGTTCAATACTTTGATGCCATCCCATGCTGATGCAACACGTTCTTTCCATGCAACAATTTCACGTGCTTTAGCATAGTCAGAGGCTTTAAGTTCAGCTGTGCGTTTGCCTTCTTTGTTATAGAAACGATCGATATAGTCATCAATCATGCGTTTCATTGTGAAGTTAGGCGCGATATGCCCTATTGAGCCTTTGATGTATTGAATCCACTCAGGAGAATATCCCTTAGAGTTCTTAGCAAAGTACAATGGGATGATTTCGTTTTCAAGCATTGAATAGATTGTAGCAGCATCAAGTTTATCTTGTTGAGCTTGGTCGGTATAAGTGCGTTTGTCAGTCAAAGCCCAACCAGCTTTTTCGTCAAAACGATATCCTTCATACCACCAACCGTCAAGTACTGAGAAGTTAAGCACACCGTTCATTTCAGCTTTTTCTCCTGATGTACCAGATGCTTCAAGAGGACGAGTAGGTGTATTCAACCAAATGTCAACACCTGTTACAAGGCGTTTAGCAACAATCATGTTGTAGTCTTCAAGGAAGATGATTTTGCCAAGGAATTGAGGCATGCGAGAGATCTCCATGATGCGCTTGATGAGTCCTTGTCCAGCACCATCGGCAGGGTGAGCCTTACCTGAGAATACAAATTGCACAGGGAATTGTTCATTGTTTACAATCTTAGCAAGACGATCAAGATCAGTAAACAACAAGTGAGCACGTTTGTATGTAGCAAAACGACGAGCAAAACCAATAATCAAAGCATTAGGATTGATTTTGTCAACGATTTTCATTACTGCTGAAGGATCACCTTGATTAGCAAGCCATTTTGCTTTGAAATCTTTCTTAACGAAGTTGATGAATTTGTTCTTAAGGAGCATGCGCATGTTCCAGATTTCTTCATCAGCAACTTTAAAGATGCCGTCCCAGGCTTCAGGATTACTTTGATCTTCAAATACTTGTTTGCCAAGTTTTTCAGCGTAGAATTCTTTCCATTCAGAAGCTGCCCATGTAGGCATGTGCACACCGTTAGTTACATAACCCACGTGAGATTCTTGCCAATTGTAACCTTTCCAAATTCCGGCAAACATTTTTTTAGAAACCTCACCATGCAACCAACTTACGCCATTAGCTTCTTGACAAGTGTTAAGAGCAAACACGCTCATTGAGAAACGGTCGTTTGAGCCTGGGTTTTCACGTCCCATGTTCATAAGATCGGCCCATTCTATTCCAAGTTTTGCAGGGAATTCATTCATATATTTATAGAAGAGACCTTCATCAAAGTAGTCGTGTCCAGCAGGTACAGGAGTGTGTACTGTGTAAAGACTTGATGAACGAACGATTTCCATTGCTACATTGAAATCAAGGTGTTCTTCTTGAACATAGTCTACAAGACGTTGCAAGTTCAATAGTGCAGCGTGGCCTTCGTTACAGTGATATAATTCAGTCTTGATGCCAAGTTTCTTCAACATCAAAATACCACCGATACCAAGAAGGTATTCTTGTTTGATACGGTTTTCCCAGTCGCCACCATAAAGTTGGTGAGTGATAGGACGGTCATACTCGCTGTTCATATCAAAGTCAGTATCCATCAAATACAACTTCATGCGACCAACGTTTACACGCCAGATGTGAGAGTAGATGATGCGACCAGGATATGGCACTTCAAGAATTACAGGAGCACCGTTTTCGTCAACAACTTGTTCAATAGGAAGTTGGTTGAAGTTTTGTGGCTCGTAGTTAGCGATTTGTTGACCATCAACTGAAAGTGTTTGAGTGAAATAGCCATGACGATAAAGGAAACCTACTGCAGTCATGTCGATACAGCTGTCAGATGCTTCTTTGATATAGTCTCCGGCTAATACTCCAAGACCTCCTGAGTATATTTTAAGTGCATTACAAAGACCATATTCCATTGAGAAATATGCAATAGACGGCACATCTTTGCGCATAGGTTTCTTCATGTATTCTTTGAATGAAGCATATGCTTTTTCAATGCGTAACATCAATTCTTTGTCAGCAATAATTTCTTGCAAACGTTCAAAACTGAGTTGTTGCAAAAGCATTACAGGATTTTCACCTGTAGCACGCCACAAATCAGGATTCAATTCACGGAAAAGAGACTTAGCTTCACTATTCCATACCCACCAAAGGTTTTTTGCCAATTCCTCAAGAGGTTTTAGTTCTGAAGGCAAGTCTGATTTTACAGTAATGTCACGCCAAGCAGGCGCATTAGTGTTACTTACTTGTAATTTCATAAGTTAATAATATTTGTTAAAAATTTTCTTATCTGATTAATCCTCTACATTCTTAAAAATGTATTACTTATTTCGTTTCAGTGCATTTTCAATTGCTAAAACAAAAGCATCATCATAGTAATCTATAAAATTACTCCAAGATGCCTTTGACGCTGTATTCATTGCCGCTTTATTTATCTTTGTTATAGTTTGTTCATCACTTATGACAAGAGAATATAGCGCATTTGCGATACCATCGGCAACTTCACCATAGTTATAATCACCACGAGCAATAACATTTACACCACAATCATTGAAATCATTTTCAAAAGATGACAATATCCATTGGCCAAATCCTGATAATGTAGTTGTGATTGTAGGGACTCCAAATGCAACACTTTCAAGAGGCGTATAACCCCATGGTTCATAATATGATGGAAATACGGTTGCGTCCATACCTATGAGTAGATCATAGTATGATTTATTGAACACCCCATCTGTTCCATTCAAGTAACATGGAACATATATGACTGTAATATTTGAATTCTTATCGTTGGCAAATCCTATTCCATGTATGCGTGAAATAATTGAGTCGCAATCCATGTTATTAAGCCAATGTGTAATTACAGGATCATCAAGACGGCATTTGCGTTTTAATGATAATGATTTCACAAGTTCTTCACGCGGTTCTTTAGCCCACGCAGGAACCATAACATATGCCAATATTTTGCGTGATGGTTTTTGCTCGCTCAACTTCACTAATGAATCAAGGAACAAATCAATTCCCTTATTGCGATATTCACAACGACCGGATGTTGTTACAATAAATGTATCTTCAGGATATTTACACCCTGTTAATGATGAAGCAACATTTAGCAATGTTTCTCTTGCTGAATTTCTTGCTCCTGCAAATTTTGTTTTTGAAGGAACAAAATTTTGTTCAAATCCGTTTGGAGTAACAACATGAGGACGAATATCCAATAATTGTTCACACTCAATTGCAGTAATATCACTAACCGTAGTAAAACAATCCGCAGCATGAGCAGCAGCCTTCTCCAACGAGTGTTTTGACTGCATATTTAACTCACCTGCCATTTGGTCGCCATTATAACTTTTAAGATAATCATATAATGGTTTATTGTTACCACAAATGCTTCGACCTATGCTTGTCGCATGGGTGGTAAATATTGTAGCAATCTCAGGAAGAACTTGTTTTACATATAGTAATCCCATTCCGGTTGTCCACTCATCAAAATGTGCTATAATATTTTTACCTTGTGTCCCTTGGACTCGACATATACTTTCTATTACAATACCTGCCGCATGAGAGAATGCACAAGCCTCGTCATAATCGCCATAGGCATGTAATGAATCCACACCATACCAATTCCACATATCCCCATAGAATGAATCCTTTACAGAATACATTGCATCAAATTTCACAAGCACGACAATTGGTTTTCCTGGAATATCCCATCGCCCGACTCTGACAGTTACACCATCAGGCAATTGTGCTTGAGCCTTCCATTCCTTAAGCAATGTACGCGATTCAATAAAAAATGGCGATGGATTTTCTTCGCTCCAAACGTCTGGACCTATAAATATTGTTTTATCTTTGTGTAGTTTCTGTAACGTTTTTGCTTTAGTTGATAGTACTGTATATATACCTCCTATCTTATTACAAACCTCCCAACTTGTTTCAAACAGCAGGTCAATCTTTACTGTTGCCTTATTCATTTAATCGTAGATTTACTTTTAAGCGTGCAAAGGTAGTAAAAATTTCCCATAATTCATATTTTCTTCTCACAATTAAAACGTTAACCATTTCTAATCTATGTTACCATAAAATTTAAGATCTGAAAAACATTCTTCTTAAATCTAATGTTTTAATGATAAACACACATTCCATATTTAGACACTATGATTACAATTGTATTTTCACATCCTTGGCACGGCAGCTTTAATCATGCCATTTTGGAAGCAGTTACAGACAAACTTGAAACCGAAAAGCTCAATTTCCAAATTATTGACCTATCAAAAGACAAGTTTAATCCGGCAATGACCTCTGAAGAACTCCGATTATATAATAAAGGAGAATCTAATTACCCTTTAACCAATAAATATCTTCGCATGCTACAACGCACAAAAGAGATCATTTTTATATTTCCTATATGGTGGGGTATGTTGCCTGCTAATTTAAAGGGATTCTTTGATAAAGTTCTATTAAAAGGTAGCTCTTTCAATTATGACGAAAAAGGAAATCTCATACCGGGATTGCACATATCTCGCACTTTAATAATCACAACATCGCAAGGAGATACCGAACTATATAAACCCTATATTGAAGGTTATTTTATTCCATATGTGCTCAATGCTGTTGGGATAAATAATGTGATATGGCATAATTGTGCCCGAACATCTCATGGTCCGGAGGAAAACCGCAAAAATTTCGTTAAAGAAATTACTGATATGGTATAAAAACTGTATTTTTGCATATAATTTATTATGCAAATACAGTTTATGGGTAAACGATATTTATTTTTTGCGTCATTATCTTATTCTTATCCCATTTTACGACCACTTCAAGAAGAAATTCGCTATCGTGGAGATGAAGTAGCATGGTTTCTTGAGGAAACATGTCCTGATCTTTTGACATCTAATGAAAAAAGGCTCAATACTATTGACGAGGTGATGCAATACAATCCCATAGCAATATTTGCTCCGGGCAACTATATATATGATTTCTTCCCTGGTGTTAAAGTACAAGTATTTCATGGATATCCTATAAATAAACGAAATGACAAAGTTGACGATCATTTTAAATTACGTGGGTGGTTTGATTTATACTGTACCCAAGGAGAAAGTAGCACAATACCTTTCAAACAATTGGAAAAGAAATACAAATATTTCAAAATATACGAAACTGGATGGAGTAAGACCGATAATATCACAACTCTAAAAACCACTAATTCTACTCGTAAGCCAACAATATTTGTAGCAACAACATTTTCGAAAGGAATTAGCTCTCTTAATGTATTATATCCAATAATTAGATCTTTAGTAGAAAAAAGGGATTGGAATTGGATGATTACAATGCATCCAAAACTTCAAGACAAAGAGTTACGTCAAAAATATATAGATTTATCTAACTCCTTTGAAAACGTTACTTATCTTCCTATTCTTAACGGATGGGAAGAGATGAATAATAGTGATGTATTATTATGTGATAGTTCAAGTATAATAATTGAATACATGCTATTAGATAAACCGGTCGTAACCTACTGCAACACTAACCCCGGCAAGCATTTAATTAATGTAAAATCAGTTGACGATATTGAAAGAGCATTAGAAACAGCTCTATCTCGGCCTGATGATTTAATGCAAAATGTGCGAGAATATTCCTTTTTCCATGAACGATATCGCGATGGAAAGAATTCTGCTCGTATTCTTGATGCTGTTGATGATTTTATCTCAAACCACCAACATTTAATGGAACGCAAACCATTAAATATAATACGAAAACTTAAATTGCGTAAACAACTCGGTTATTGGAAATTTTAATTATCCCGGATATAATCTCTATAAGGCAGCCCCAAATTTAAATAATGAAAACTATGTGTTTTGCGTTTATTTTCAGGAGGTAGTTGCATATAATCGCCATATTCAATAGTCAAGTATTCATCAGGTTGTTCCACACCACTCAACATCACTCCCTCAAACTCAATAGGGGTCATAGTACCAAATACACTATTTAGCATATATCTTCTTTGGCGATTATAATGCTCTGACATATATTTAGATTTATCATAATCTGACTCCATCAATATCTTTCTCATCTGTTTATGTACAAATTTTTTAGATATTGTCTTTTGCAATAATAGAGGAACAAACGAATTTAATCCACGACCATGTTTATATGGATCTCGGCTCAACAAATAAAGCATTTTATACCAAAATAGATATTTCGTAAAATGCCATTTTCGTTTTATTGATAATTCTGGAACTCCATCTAATGGGAATATATCAATAAATACACCCCCATCAAGTCTCCTATATGTTTTTTCTATGACTGTTGTTCTTGCATCTTGCACTTTACCATAAGGAAGCGGATAATTACTATCATATTCCGGACACACAAACTCTAAATGTTTAGGCAACCATTCTTTTGAGTATTTAATAAACCGTTCATAATCAGCACGAGGCATACCCAAATCAATATCATCGTCCCAAGGAATAAATCCCTTATGACGAACAGCTCCCAACATTGTTCCTGAAACAAGATAATATCGCAAATTATGCTTTTCAAAGATTGTATGTAACGTTTTTAAGTTTTCCAACAAATAGAGTTGAAGCGTGCGAATATCGTAATTTGCCATTTTTACATCTCTTTTATTAATGCTTTTAAATCTGACGAAGATATACCCTCTGTTCGTGGCAAGACTACAACCTTTTTGTCTTTATCTTTACAATAATTTATAGCTGCGACAAAGCCGTCATGCTTTTGATCCGGTCCTAATACTAACATATCAAAATCCACATCGCGAACAATATCTTTTACATTCTCATAAACTACAACTTGATCTACATAGCGAATTGCTCGCACCATGTAACAGCGTTCATCTGTGCTATATACGAGTTGGGCTTCAGGCTTATATTTCTTTACAACATTTGAATCTTGGACAGCAACAATTAAATAGTCTCCCAAAGATTTTGCTTTGCGAAACAACTCTACATGTCCAACATGTAATAAATCATAAACACCAACAGTTAGAACTTTTTTCATCTTTCAATATTATTTCGCAAAGATACAAATTTATAATATTATTTAAAATAACATGGGCACGCATCTCTATTAGACACATGCCCACATTAATTATTATGAAAAGCTGTTGTTAATTATTTTTCACTTTTACTCTTGAGACTCCACTCTCATATATTTTTGTTTTTCCTGAAGCTGTTGCCGAAATGTAAGATGCACCACTTGCGTCTGCCGACAGATTGATAATTTTCATATCATCAGCATCGATAGATGATGCACCACTCGCATCAAAATCGGCATTTCTTGTTGCCCCCTTAATCACAGCATTTGATGCTCCACTTGCATCTACCGATAAATCTTCGCAAACCACATTAAGTGTAACATGTGAAGCCCCACTAAGATCAACATCCAAATCCTTTGCATACACAACTCCACTCACTTTAACGCTTGAAGCACCACAACATTCAAGATTAACATCGTCATGCTTGATATCTCCATTATATATCATTTTACAACATCCTGAAACTTCTATTTTATTTAACGGAGATTGTCCTATTACTGTGCATTTAAGTTTATGATTGATATTGTCACCATTGATACCCAAATTCAATCGGTTATTTTTAACTTTAATTTCTATTTTATCAATAATTTCCTCGCAGACTTCATATATTACTTTATTTTCATCTCCTTGAGTATAAACTACCTCTGTTATTGCACACGCCGATAGTGCATCAAAGTCATTAACGTTAATTGTATCTGATATCATAACATGGTTATGACATTCCGTTGAAGATGAGTCTCTATAAAAATTAAAATTACACGAACTTAAAACTACATTAGACAGAAGTACACTTGCTATTAAAATTATTTTTTTCATTAGTTTATTATTTTGGTTTATATTCTTTAGACGCAATGAGGGCTGAAATGGTTACACATCTCAGCCCTCTTTTTTAGTTAAAAAAAGTTATTCTCTATCTTATAAATAGCAACTCACGATATTTAGGTAATGGCCACATTTCATTATCAACCATTAACTCTAATTTATCAATATAGTCTCGTATGGTATCCATACAAGGCACTACATTATCATGATAGGCAATAGCTTTCTCTCTTTCACTTTCGATACGATTAGCCTTTTTGCGAGCGTCAACCATTTTCGCAACCTCAGCCTTAATTACTGCCATATATTCCGAGATGGTTTCTATTGTCACAATATCTTGCGATGTTATATTTTCACCTTTATCCTTATCAAAAAGTGTTTTTAATTTAATAACATGGTCAACTAAATGAGATTGATATCGAGTAGCAATAGGGATAATGTGATTTAATGCTAAATCGCCAAGCACACGAGCCTCTATCTGAATTTTCTTTGTGTACATCTCCCATTTAACCTCATTCCGAGCATGTAATTCTATTTCAGAGAATACTCCTGTCGATTTAAACATATCAATAGATGATTGTTTCAGATATGCATCAAAAATCTTGGGAACATTAGTTTCACAATCAAGACCTCGGTGAACAGCCTCTTTTTTCCACTCATCGCTGTAACCATTACCATCGAAATGGATAGCTTTAGATTGGACTATTAACGTTTTTATCTCTTCCAAAAGTGCGTGTTGCAATGATTCTCCTCGTTCTATACGAGCATCAACTTTTGTTTTAAAGTCCGTCAACTGCTCTGCAACAGCAGCATTCAACGCAATCATAGCTGATGCACAATTAGCCGATGAACCCACTGCACGAAACTCAAATCTATTTCCTGTAAAAGCAAATGGCGAAGTGCGGTTTCTATCAGTATTATCAACCATAATCTCAGGAATTTGCGATACACCAAGATTCAGACCTTCTTTTCCTGCAAAATCTATTAATTCGTCTTTATTGCTCTTTTCAAGACGTTCTAATATTTCACCAAGTTGTTTACCCGTAAATATTGAAATTATAGCCGGTGGAGCTTCATTAGCGCCTAAACGATGGGCATTTGTCGCCGACATTATAGATGCTTTCAACAGTCCATTATGACGATGTACAGCAGCCATTACATTTACTACAAATGTAATAAATTGCAAATTGTCCTTCGGTGTTTTTCCGGGCGCGAATAATTGCACACCGGTATCTGTTCCAAGGCTCCAGTTATTGTGCTTTCCTGAGCCATTTATTCCTGCAAATGGTTTTTCGTGAAGAAGTATGCGGAAATTATGACGACGGGCAACTTCAGCCATAACTGTCATTAACAACAAATTGTGATCATTAGCAAGATTTGTTTCTTCATATATTGGAGCCAACTCAAATTGGTTTGGTGCAACTTCGTTGTGGCGAGTTTTTGCCGGTATCCCAAGTTTATGACACTCTATTTCCAAATCGAGCATAAATGCCTCGACTCGCGATGGGATAGCGCCAAAATAATGGTCCTCTAATTGCTGGTTTTTTGCGCTTTCATGTCCCATCAATGTGCGACCTGTCATCACCAAATCAGGACGAGCCGAATACAATGCTTCATCAACCAAGAAATACTCTTGCTCCCACCCTAAATAGGAAATAACATGCTTTACATTTTCATCAAAATATCGAGCAATTGCAGTACCTGCTTTATCAATGCTATTTATCGCTCTTAATAAAGGAGTTTTATAGTCAAGCGACTCCCCGGTATATGAGATAAATATTGTAGGGATACAAAGTGTTTTGCCCAAAATAAATGCAGGAGAAGATATATCCCAAGCAGAATATCCACGCGCCTCAAAGGTGTTGCGAATTCCACCATTTGGAAAACTTGAAGCATCAGGCTCTTGTTGTACCAATAACTTGCCTGCAAATTTTTCTACAACACCTTCGCCTTGTAGTTCAACAAATGCATCATGTTTTTCTGCTGTTCCATCGGTCAACGGATGAAACCAGTGAGAATAATGGCGCGCTCCATTGTCAATGGCCCATTGTTTCATTCCGGCAGCAACACTATCGGCAACTTCTCGTGAGATATGTTCTTTGTTATCTATTGCTTGTACGAGTGCATCATAAGTTTCTCGAGGAAGATATTCCAACATCTTTTTACGGTTGAATACATACTTACCATAATATTCTTCCGGACGTTCAACAGGAATTTCAACAGGGATAGCTTTACGATCAAATGCTTCCTCTATAACTTTAAATCTTAAATGCGACATAATTTTAGTCTGATTTAGAAAATTTGCACGAAATTAAAAAAATTCCATCAATCCATCACTAAGCACACGAAATTATTTACATCTTATTATAATTTAAGATTATAGGAAATCTCTCATTATTTCGTATCTTTGGCGTTGCGTAAAAATATATACATCATACTTTACATTTTATGAAACACTTTATTTTATCAGTGGCTACAGTATTTGTAGTATCAACGGGGTTATTTAGTTGTGCCAATACACCTGAAGAAACAGCAAGGACCAATGATGATGTAATTCTTCATGCTTGGTCATGGTCGTTCAATACCATTGCCGATAACATGAAAGACATTGCTCAATCAGGTTATGATTATGTTCAAACATCTCCTGCCAACACTTGCTTTGTTGGCGACAATGGAGGGATGGCATTATTCAGCCAAGAAGGAGACTCTGTAATGGGTAAATGGTACTATTATTACCAACCCATCGATTGGAAAATAGGTAATTACATGCTTGGCCCTCGTGATGAGTTTATTGCTATGTGTGATAGTGCAAAAAAATATAACGTCAAGGTTATTGTCGACGTACTACCTAATCACACAGCCGTAGATCACACCGCAGTAACTGCGGCTCTTGATAGCGCTGTTGGCGGACATGAAAATCTTTTCCATGCTAACGGATTTAATAACATTACTCAATGGAATGATCGTTATGAATGTACTACCGGCATGATGGGCGGGCTACCGGATGTCAATACAGAAAACCCCGATTTCCAATATTATTACATGCAATATGTCAACGATCTAATCAATTGTGGTGCAAGAGGTTTCCGTTATGACACAGCGAAACATATCGGTTTGCCATCAGATCCTCTTGATAAAAAATCAGAAAAGAACAATTTTTGGGACATTGCTACAGGTCGTGAACCAATCAGAGACATAACACTCTTAATACCAGATAGCCTATTTATATATGGAGAAGTTCTTCAAGATAAAAATGTAAAAGAGGAAGAATATGCCGAATATTTCAGCCAAACAGCAAGTGCTTATGGACATGCTCTTCGCAATGCTCTAAATGCCCACAACTATTATGCTGACTCATTAACACATTGGCATCACAAAGTTTCTCCTGATAAACTTGTAACATGGGTAGAATCTCATGATACATATTGTAATGCTCACGAATCAGCCGGGATGAGCGATGAACTTGTACGCATGGGATGGGTTTTCCTTGCTGCACGTCAACAAGGCACCCCCCTATTCTATAGTCGTCCTGCGGGAAGCACTCGCGAAAACTATTGGGGCAACAATCGCATTGGCGAACGTGGGAATGATGAATTTAGACATTCTGAAGTTGTTGCTGTAAATAAATTCCGCAAAGCGATGAGCGGACAACCTGAAAATGTAATTGTATCAGAGAATGGAGCAGTCATTGAAGTCAATCGAGGGTCTAAAGGTGCTGCGTTGATAAATATTTCTGAACAAAGCCAAAATATATCATTAGACACCAATCTCCCTAATGACTCATATTCCGACAAAGTATATAACACAACATTCATCGTTTCTGATGGTAAAATTTCAGGAAAACTTGCTCCTTTAACATCCTATATTATATACTAATCACAGATATAACAAACAAAAAAAAATGGAGCAAATTGCTCCATTTTTTTGTTGCTTTATATGGTTAACACTTCTATTTTTTAGAAATTTTCCATATTGTTCCCTCTATCAAAGAAACATATACATCACCTGTTTTCGTATCAATATCTATTCCATTTATTTCAGAAACTCCCAATGGTAAGCTCCATTCAACTGTTTTTGTTTTTGGGTTAACAGCAGTAACAATACCTCGACGAGAGCCTGCATAAACTATTCCTCTGCTTTCTGCCACAATACATGGAGCATGTTCATATCCAAGTTCCATATCAACCAGCCACAATTCATTAAACTCATTACCTTCAGTTGACACAGCAACTAATTCTCCATCCATAGTTTTTGCATAAGCACACTTACCATCTTTACTTACACCAAGACTTTCACGATACTTGTGGTCTTTGTTTCTCCATATTGTTTTCCCTGTTTTACGATCTATTGCTGTCATATAACGATCAGGAGCAACAACTATCACTTTATCTTTTGATACGACAGGAACAACATTTCCCGGTCCAAGTTGATTGTTTTTCTTTCCATTATTCCATTTCCAATTTAGTTGCCCTGTTTTAGTATTGAGACAATACAAATATGTATCCCATGCCCCAAATATCAAATCATCGCCAGTAACTACCGGAGCCGCTTGACAATAGTTATTTATAGAATCATATCGCCAAATCAAATTTCCCGTTTTTGCATTCCACTTCTCCATCATTTTGTATCCACCTTGATAATAATCATTCTTTACACACAATCCATCTGCGACATAAGGACCATCTGACATTGTTCGCTTAACAGTTACGCCACGCTTTTTATCTACCCACAATAATTCCTTTGTCGATGATGGTACTACTACAAAATCATTTTTAAACGCAATCGGACGAGCAAAAAGCGAAGCTCCGGTATTTATTCTCCACAACTCGTTACCGCTATTTTTATCAATAGCTTTTGCTACACCCAAAGAATTTCCAAAATAGATGGCATCACTATCTATTCCAAGACGAGTAAATATTGAAGCACTATCAGCATATATTTTCTCTATACTATAACCTTCAGGAATGTTGAATGTTGTATTATACTTTTCTTGAATTGGAGATATTTGGGTATCAATAGCAAATGAGTTAACCTTTACTGGCTCTTTTTCAAGTTGTTTATTATAAAACATTACAGAATCGGCAGTTATATCCATTATTGTATAGCCATAATCACCATTCTTTTTATCAAGCGAACGCACCATCATACAGTCGATATCACCACCTTTATAATATTCATATTTGTGATAATGTCCGTTGACATGTGCCACCACTGGATAATTCTCCAAAACTTTTACATAATCAATATAATTATCCAAATCTTTCATCAATGGATAGTGATTAAATGACACTACACGTTTTCCATCCTTAACTTTTTCTTTAAGAGTTGAACTTAACCAATGTAAATCCTCTTGCTTAATGTGCCCATCCCCCATTTTCATATATGGACCACAAGCAATACCCACGATTACCAAGTCATCAACCTCTGTAACAAAACGGTCATTACCCCACAAGTCAAAAATAGTTTTTGTTGCGCTTTGTGACCATGTTGTTTCATGATTTCCCGGCAATACATACAATGGGTGTTTTATTTCATCAAGGATCAACTTAATATTTGATAATTCACCGTCAGAACCTTCATTTGTCAAATCGCCATTCATAACAACAATATCGGTATCCAGTAAGTTAATTTCTGACACCGCTTCTTTCAATTTTAATTCACACTCATTTCCTGGTACGACATGAACATCAGCAAGCACCACAATGCGCGTAGCCTGCGTTATAAAAGGAGTCGCAAATACCAATGCTCCAAATAGTAATTTCCCTAAATTCATATTTATATTATTTTAGATTTCCAAAAATTGAGATTTGAATGTAAAGATAGACAATTAACAGCAAATATTTATTACTTTTGTAATTGTTTTCCTTATGAAAAGAATTGACCGCGAAACTGTACAAAAGATTTTAGATGCTGCCGACATTGTTGAGGTGGTAAGTGATTTCGTACATCTAAAACGCCGAGGAGCTAACTACATGGGGCTTTGTCCATTTCACAATGAGCGTACCCCATCATTTGCTGTTTCAAAGACAAAAGGCATATGTAAATGCTTTAGCTGTGGCAAAGGTGGTAGTCCGGTAAACTTTATTATGGAGCATGAGCAGATGACCTTCAATGAAGCTCTGCGATATCTCGCAAAAAAATACAACATTGAGATTGTCGAACATGAAATGAGTGAAAAAGAGCGTGAAGAGGAATCTGAACGCGAAAGCATGATGGCTGTCAATGAATTTGCTCTATCTCATTTTGAAAACAACCTCATCAATACCAATGACGGAAAAGATATAGGACTAAGTTATCTGCGTGAACGTGGAATTTCCGATGCCATGATTAAACGCTTCCATCTTGGGTATTCTCTTGAACAAAGAGATGCGTTGTATAAAGATGCGACATCTCATGGCTATAACGAAAAATTCCTCATATCAACAGGATTATGCATTAAAAATGACAACAATCAAGTATATGACAGATACAAAGGGCGTGTAATTTTTCCTATTTTCGGAATTTCAGGGAAAGCCATTGCTTTTGGAGGTCGCACTCTTTCCCAACGAAAAGATATTGCGAAATATGTAAACTCCCCTGAGTCAATCATATATCACAAAAGTTCGGTTTTATATGGTTTGTATCAGGCCAAACAAGCAATAGTAAAACATGACAAATGTATTCTTGTAGAGGGTTACATGGATGTTATTTCAATGTTCCAATCAGGAATAGAAAACGTTGTTGCTTCATCAGGAACATCTCTAACTGAAGGGCAAATACGACTCATTCATCGCTTTACCGAAAATGTTACTGTCATTTATGATGGTGATGCAGCAGGGATTAAAGCATCTTTACGAGGGATAGATATGTTACTTGCAGAAGGGTTAAACATCAAAGTTCTTCTACTTCCCGATGGAGACGATCCCGACTCATTTGCACGCAAACATTCGGCTCAAGAACTTGCCGATTATATCAAAGAAAACGAAACTGACTTTATCCGTTTTAAGACTTCAATTCTATTAGAAGGAGCAGAAAACGATCCAATCATAAAATCTAAAGTAATAAATGATATTGTTAGGTCTATATCGTTTATCCCCAATAATATTACTCGCTCAGTCTACGTTAAAGAGTGTAGCCGAATGCTTGAAATTGATGAGAAAGTTTTAAATCTTCAAGTCGCAAAACTTCTTAACGAAAGAGTCGAAAAAGAAGTCGGAAAAAGAGTTCAAGACCAAATATCATATCCCACCGTAGAAGATATTGAAATAATCCATCGTCAAACTTTAGAAACAGACAAACAAGCAACTCCTTCTGACTCAAATAATGCTACAATTCTTTACCCTCACGAAAAAGAAGTATTGAGATATGCGTTAAAATATGGAGCTCTTGATTTGTGCGAAGCATGTGACGAAAACGGCAATTCATATCCAATAAAAGTTATCGAATATATTGCGCAACAATTACAATGCGATGATATTTCATTCTTAAATACATTGTTTGCATCGGTATTTGAAGAAGCATTAAAGTCAATAAGAACCACATGGGAAGAGGATTTCGCTCGACAAATAGCAATATTAGAAAAACAACGAGAAGAAAAAATAGCCAAAGGCATTGACGACATACGCAAAAATGCGATTGACTTAAACAGCATTACCGCTCAAGAGAACAAGCTAACAGAGCGCGTCAATAATGAGTACCTACAAGATTTAACTGATTTCAGTGCGTTGTATATAGAAAAATTACTGATTTCATCGCCCGACGACAATATTCGTCGCATTACAACCGACCTTGTCAGCGAACGACACATTCTCAGCAAAGTCCACACAAAATATGCCAAAATAGAAACTGAGCAAGATCGCCTGACCGACCTTGTTCCTCGTGCAATTTTGGGATGGAAAGATGCCATTCTCGACTGCAACATTCGAGACATCCAAAATCAATTAAAAGACAAAAATATTACTAAAAATCCCGATGTTACTCACGAATTAATATCTAAAAACATTGAACTAAATCTTATAAAAAAAGAACTGGCTAAATATCTTGGAGAACGCATCATAGCTCCACGAAAACAACTCTAAATAAAATAAATCATGAAACGATTAGGATATTCTCTTTTATATCTTGCATCTATACACATCATTGCTTTAATTATTTTCTTTATATTCAGAATATCCTTGTTTTTATCAATCGGATATGAATTTCCCGAAGAAATAGGATTTACTACAAAATCTATTGCTTTTATAAAAGGATTATGGTTTGATAATGTCATAGCATGCTATATAATGATCCTTCCATTAGTCATTGTGTGCATTGCAAACCTATTCAAAAAAATCCCAAAAACAATATTCAACATATGCACGACAATCTTAGGCTCATTATTCTCTATAACATTCCTTGTTTCAGCAGCAAACATTCCTTACTTCGACTATTTCTTCAACAACATAAACTCCTCCATTTTTAATTGGATGGGATATGGAGCAACCACAGGAGGCATGATTTTTGAGGAGGCATCCTACTATATTCCCATCATCGGATTTCTGATTGTTGTTTTTCTATTTTGGTTTGTCCTAATAAAGATTGCAAACAAATTTTATTTCATAACAACACAACTTTTCCCTCCAAAAGGATTAAAAGACTACGCATTTGTTACTCTTATAATCATAGGATGTATAAGTTTATGCATATTTGGTATTAGAGGACGCACAGGATATAACCCCATAAAAGTTAGCCAAGCTTATTATTGCCAGGACCCATTCTTAAACCAATTAGGAATAAATCCAACATTCAATCTGCTTACAAGTGCGCTTGACGATATGCGCAAAGAGAACAAACCTATTGAGCTCATTTCTGATGACAACGCAATCAAAAACGCACAAGCATTACTCAATCGACAAGGGATAAACAACATCTCCCCTATTGCTCGAAAAATAGAGTCAACAGATAGCATCAACAACGACAAAAATGTTGTCATTATACTGATGGAATCAATGTCAGCCCACCTAATGAAATCTTTTGGTCAAGAAAAAGATCTAACCCCATTTCTTGATAGTTTATATAATACCTCACTTTCATTCAAAAACTTCTATTCATCGGGGCTACACACCAATCATGGCATATATGCTACATTATATTCATTCCCGACAATAATGAAGCGCAACGCAATGAAAGGGACTACAATACCAGTGTATTCAGGACTACCCACAGTGCTTGCCGAAAACGGCTATCATAATATGTTTTTCATGACGCATGAATCACAATATGACAATATGAATGGTTTTTTCCGCACAAACGGATTTCATGAAATATATGCCGAAGAAAATTACCCTGCAGAAAAAAGAGTAAACAGCTTTGGCGTTCAAGATGACTTCTTATTCTCCTATGCATTACCCATCATCTCAGAGCGAGCGAATACAGGTAAACCATTTTTCACCGTTTTGTTAACTATTAGTAATCACCCACCCTATATTGTTCCTCCTCATTTCACTCCCAAAAACAAAGAATTACAAGATCAGATTGTTGAATTTGCTGATTGGTCAATCAACGAATTCATGAATAAAGCCAAAGAAGAATCATGGTATGATAACACAATATTTGTATTTCTCGGCGATCATGGAAAACTTGTAGGCACACCCGAATGTGAAATGCCACAATCCTACAATCACGTTCCCCTCATTATACATGGAAAAGATATTACACCGGAAATCAGAAACGATTTTGCAGGACAAATAGATGTTGCCCCAACAATATTGGGAATGTTAGGTTTCAACTACACCCAAAACAATTTTGGAATAGACCTTAACAAAGAAAAACGTCCATATGCATTCTACACAACAGACAAGCATATCGCAGCGCGCGACTCATTACGATTATATATCTATGAGCCTTCTGAAAAACTCGAATTCTTTTACACCTTGAGCAATAGTGGGATGATAGAGGCAGAGTGCGATAGCACATTCAAAGAAATGAAGAATTATTGTTTCTCAATGCTCCAAAGTGCGCAATTTTTGGCAAAAAACAAACTAACACTCGACAAAGAAGAAGAAAAGGCAAATAAATAGCCTTTTTTTCTTTTGCCATAAAGTAAAATATTATTACATTTGTGTGGATTAACCCAACCCTCTCAATAGGGGGCTACAACCATAAAAATTTTATTTCTAAACTATAATTTAATACCCAATCATGGCAGAAAAGAAAGAAAAACTGTTCGATCAATTTCCTGCTGTTTCTACTGAAGAGTGGAAAGCCAAAGTTGACGCTGATTTAAAAGGCGTTCCCTTTGAAAAGAAATTGGTGTGGAGAACAAACGAAGGATTCAATGTTCAGCCAATGTATCGCGCTGAAGACATTGAAGGCCTCAAAACAACTGATTCTCTCCCAGGAGAATACCCCTATGTTCGCGGTACTCGCACAGAAAACGACTGGTTAACTCGTCAAGAAATCATTGCTGAAACTCCAGCTGAAGCAAATGCTAAAGCCCTCGAAGTAATCGGCAAAGGCGTAACTTCAATAGGTTTCAAAGTAAAAAATGCTGAGGATGTTGCCACTCTCCTTAAAGGCATTGATCTTACTAAGATTGAGATTAATCTCTGTTCATGCATTAAACGTGTTACAGAAACGGCAACCGCACTCGTTTCAGTTGTAAAAGCAGCCGGGGCTGAAACATCATTCAAAGGCTCTATTGATTTCAACCCTTGGAAAAAAGCATTGAAACACGGAACTGAATATCCCGGTGATATCGCTAAAGATGCTATTCAACTAATGGAAATCGCTAAAGATGTTCCAGGATTGCGTCTATTTGCTGTTAACTCAGTAATGTTTAACAATGCCGGTTCTTATATCTTCCAAGAACTTGGATATGCTCTTGCTTGGGGAGCTGAATGGCTCACAATACTCACAGAAGCAGGCGTTGCTGTTGATGATGTTGCTAAACGCATCAAGTTCAACATGGGTATCTCTTCTAACTATTTCATGGAACTTGCAAAATTCCGTGCTGCACGCATGTTGTGGGCTCAAATAGTTGAGCAATACAAACCTGCATGCAAATGCTCTTGCAAAATGATGGCTCATGCTGCTACATCTACATTCAACATGACTATCTTTGACGCTCACGTAAACTTATTACGTAGTCAAACAGAAGCAATGTCTGCAGCACTTGCGGGCGTTGACTCAATCACAGTTACTCCATTTGACGCTACATACAAGACTCCAGATGCATTCTCTGAACGCATCGCCCGCAATCAACAATTCCTTCTCAAAGAAGAAAGTCATCTTGACAAAGTTGTTGACCCTGCCGGTGGTTCTTACTATGTTGAAACGCTTACTGCATCAATCGCTCAAGAAGCTTGGAAACTATTCCTTGATGTAGAAGAAAAAGGTGGTTTTAACGTTAATGTTAATAATGGCGCTATCCAAGATGCTGTTAACGCATCTTCAGAAAAACGCCATAGCGATATAGCAAAACGCAAAGAAATTCTTCTCGGTACCAACCAATATCCTAACTTTGGAGAAATGGCTGCCGACAAAATTGTTAAGGGTGAATGTAATTGCTGTTGTGGAGAAAAAGTTGAAGGTAAAGGTTTGTCAACAAAACGTCAAGGAAGCGACTTTGAAGAATTGCGTCTTGCAACAGAAGCAGCAGCTAATCGACCTAAAGTATTCATGTTGACAATAGGCAACCTTGCTATGCGACTTGCTCGTTCTCAATTCTCAGCAAACTTCTTTGGATGTGCAGGATATGAAATCATTGATAACCTCGGATTTAACACAGTAGAAGAAGGCATCAACGCCGCTATTGAAAAAGCTGCTGACATCGTAGTAATTTGTTCAAGCGACGATGAATATGCAACTCTCGCACCTGAAGCATTTAAAGCACTTAACGGATGTGCTGAATTTGTTGTTGCAGGAGCACCTGCTTGTACTGAAGAATTACAAGCTCAGGGTATCACTAACTTTATTCATGTTCGTAGCAACGTGCTTGAAACTCTTCAAGCATTTAACGCCAAACTTCTTAAATAATCCACGACAATGAGACCTGATTTTAAAACAATAAATATCACAGCCGATGCATTTGGAGCACAACACGCACCCATCGCACAAGGCGAAGAATGGCTCACGCCGGAATTAATTCCTGTTAAGCCCATTTACACAAAAGATGACCTTGAAGGTCTTGAGCACCTCAACTATGTTGCCGGTCTACCTCCATTCCTTCGTGGTCCATATAGCGGTATGTATGCTATGCGTCCTTGGACAATCCGCCAATACGCAGGCTTCTCTACTGCTGCCGAATCAAATGCTTTCTATCGTCGTAACCTTGCTTCAGGGCAAAAAGGGCTTTCTGTAGCATTTGACCTTGCTACACACCGAGGTTATGATGCTGACCACGAACGCGTTGTTGGTGATGTTGGTAAAGCAGGTGTATCTATCTGCTCACTTGACGACATGAAAGTATTGTTTGATGGTATCCCCTTGAACAAAATGTCAGTATCAATGACAATGAACGGTGCCGTTCTTCCTGTACTTGCATTCTACATCAACGCCGGTCTTGAACAAGGCGCTAAACTTGAAGAGATGGCAGGTACTATCCAAAACGATATCCTTAAAGAATTTATGGTGCGTAACACATATATCTATCCACCTGAATTCTCTATGCGCATTATCGCTGACATCTTTGAATACACATCTCAAAACATGCCTAAGTTCAACTCTATCTCTATCTCAGGTTACCACATGCAAGAAGCTGGTGCAACTTGCGACATCGAGTTGGCTTACACTCTTGCCGATGGTCTTGAATACCTTCGCGCCGGAGTTAACGCAGGCATGGATATTGACGCATTTGCTCCTCGCTTGTCATTCTTCTGGGCAATCGGGATGAACTTCTTCATGGAAGTTGCTAAGATGCGTGCGGCTCGTATGCTTTGGGCTAAGATTGTTAAACAATTCAATCCTAAAAACCCAAAATCACTTGCTTTGCGTACACACTCTCAAACATCTGGTTGGTCTCTTACTGAGCAAGATCCTTTCAACAACGTTGGTCGTACATGTATTGAAGCGATGGGAGCAGCTCTTGGGCACACTCAATCTCTTCACACCAACGCTCTTGACGAAGCAATCGCTCTTCCAACTGATTTCTCTGCGCGCATTGCTCGTAATACTCAAATTTATATCCAAGAAGAGACTTACATTACAAAAGAAATCGACCCATGGGCTGGTTCTTACTATGTAGAATCATTAACTAACGAAATCGCTCACCGCGCTTGGGAACACATCCAAGAAATCGAAAAACTTGGTGGCATGGCAAAAGCTATCGAAAGTGGTCTTCCAAAACTTCGCATCGAAGAAGCAGCTGCTCGCACTCAAGCTCGCATTGACTCTGGTCGTCAAACTATCGTTGGTATCAACAAATATCGTCTTGAACACGAAGATCCAATCGATATCCTTGAAATCGACAATACAGAAGTGCGCAAAGACCAAATCGCTCGTCTTGATGCAGTTAAAGCTGAACGTGACGAAGCCGCAGTTAAAGCAGCTCTTGAAGCGATTACAGAATGTGTTCGCACTAAAGAAGGTAACCTTCTTGACCTCGCTGTTAAAGCAGCCGGTCTCCGTGCTACTCTTGGTGAAATTTCAGACGCTTGCGAAGCTGTCGTAGGTCGTTATAAAGCAGTAATTAGAACTATTTCAGGCGTGTATTCAAGTGAAACTAAGCAAGATCCTGACTTCGTTAAAGCACAACAAATGTGTGAGGAGTTTGCTAAGAAAGAGGGTCGTCAACCACGTGTTATGATTGCGAAGATGGGACAAGACGGACACGACCGTGGTGCAAAAGTTGTTGCAACCGGTTATGCCGACTGCGGATTTGACGTAGATATGGGACCATTGTTCCAAACTCCTGCTGAAGCAGCTCGTCAAGCAGTAGAAAATGACGTACACGTTCTCGGTGTATCTTCACTTGCTGCCGGACACAAGACTCTCGTTCCTCAAGTAATTGAAGAATTGAAGAAACTTGGTCGCGAAGACATCTTAGTTGTTGCAGGTGGTGTTATCCCGGCACAAGACTACGACTTCCTTTATAAAGCAGGTGTCGCTGCAATCTTTGGTCCTGGTACTCGCATCCCTGTTGCTGCAATCAAGATGCTTGAAATCCTCATGGAAGAATAAAACAATCTAAATTCCATACTAAGAAAACGCTGGTGGAAATCCACCAGCGTTTTCTCATTATATAATGATTGACTACAATCAAATAAATTTAAGGATACATATATCTACTTATTATTAAATTGTCCAGGTAATCCTATAATATTCATACTATTTGTCCAAAAATCAGGTAGAATTTTTTGAAACTCTTTAACAATATTATTTGTAGGATTAAGTTGAGACCACTTACTTTGTTTCATCTTAGCTCCAACTATATATTTTGCATATAATTCAAATTCTATAGTGTAACAATTTTTAAATTCTTGGTCAGTTGAATATGTAATATAATATCTATTACTATATGGTGTATTTTGTTCTGAATAAGTTTTTACCTCTCCTTGATTAATATCTGATTCCGAATTTAAATCAAATCCCCAGTATTCAATATCTGAAACCGTTTTGAATTTAGCTTTAGTTTCAGACAAACGTATATACTTATAATCAATAAGATTTGCTCTCGAACGTGGTCCAATTGCAAGAAAACGATCCACAGAATAACTTTCTGAATGCGAAGAAGATGAAGAATTTCCTAACCCTACACCAATTACTCCTACACTAAGACCAATACCTCCACCAACGCTATTTCCATGAGAGACCGTTGTTTGTTTATTATCAAAGTACGATTTTGTTTCAGCATTATTAAATCGCCTAAAACAACTTGCTCTATCAATGTAAATTGGATTATCGGTTTTATTTACTAATAATATTGTATAGCCTATTTTCACTTTCCACCCACCATCATAATATTCAACAGCCTCTGGATTTATAATTACGCTTAACTCATTTGTTGAAATAATAGACGAATCTGTAAATGACATTATAGGAAAGAAATCTTTTGATTTCTTATTTGATTTCTTTAAATTTAGTCTTGGCAAATTGGAATACATTGTCTTTTTATCATCATTATCCGATGCCGGTTTCGCTTTAATTGGTCCATTTTTAGATTGTTGCACATTAGATTCTATTTTTGTCGACTCAAATTTATCGATATCTCCATTTGCATACTTTATTGAAAGCACATCCTCTTTACTCATTGAATATAAAGGACCTTCAAGATTCGAAGATTTTCTATACTTAATTTCATTAGTTAACACCTCTACAACAACACCATTAATAATATCTCCATTTCGTAAAATAATAAGATCATCAGCGAAAATTTTCACTCCTGAAGCAATTACAAATGATAATAATAGTAATAAAATTTTTTTCATTGGTTTAAGTTTTTTGTGCTTCTCAATCCCCGGGGAAACTAATTACATTTGGGTATAAAAAAGGTGTGAGGATTGTATCTCTGTCCTATCCTGTATTCAGGTCTTGGCATACCTATTCCGTGGATAAGACGACAGCCCCACACCGATAAAGCATATACAGCACCCTTCTCGGGCATGGGTATAGCTACCGATGCAGGTGTCATCGTCATATTATCTTCACGGAATTTCAGACGGCCAAGTTTGAATACAGAAGATAAAATTTCAATAACACCTTTTTTCGATGGATTACTCCATCATTTCAACTAAAAAGTTAAAATCAGTGATGGCTGCCTCTGCAACCTTTTGATTTATGATTGCAAATATAACTAAATTTTATAATATGAAACATTTCATACTATTTAATTCATCAGTTACCATAATAAAATTTATCTTTTAATACATTACAAATTCAATTTAATTTATATCTTGTTTTTAAAATTCGTGCATTTTATTGATAAACGATAAAAAATATTAAAATTCAAGAGATTTTTATTGTTTTACAATAAATTATTTATACTTTTGTTTATCGAAAAACGATAAATAGCAAACATCATTAGCGCGCATGAATCTGATGTTTATCGTTTGGGACTATTAATAAATGTATAACCTAATAATTTATCTTTATGGAAACGAAAAAATATTACCGACCAATTTTAATTTTAGCAATTATCGTCTCTCTATGTTCTCTTTTTTGGTTATATTGGACCATAGGACGCACTATTTTCACACTCGGAGATGATGGACTTCCTCTTAGAGATGGATATGAAACTTGGCAAATTGCAATCATAACAGGTTACAGCATTTTTGCGATAGCATTAGTAGTTATTCAAATGATTTTCATTTTAAAACAATTAAGAAGCATCAGAAACGGCATTTTATTTGATAAATCAATTGTGAAATACATATTGACGTGGGGAATTATTTGGGTTTTCTATGATTTTTGCGCCGGCAACATTGGACAAATGATTTATAACGAAGGGTTTAATGAAATCACTATTCATGGGACGTTAATAGGTATTCCGACAATAGCAATCACGTTTGCAATACTCTATAAAATGGCTGCCGATGTTGCAACAGAAAACAATCTCACCATCTAATCGTAAAAACAACTCCTTATGGCTATAATAATTAATTTGGATGTTATGATGGCTCGTCGCAAAATGTCATTAAACGAGCTATCGGAACGCGTAGGAATAACAATTGCCAACCTTTCAATCCTCAAAACCGGTAAAGCCAAAGCAATACGCTTCTCTACGCTTGATGCTATTTGCAAAGCACTTGACTGCCAACCTGCCGACATCATAGAATATCGCGCAGATTAATCCCATATCGACGATTGTTGATTAATCGTAATTATTAATTTTGAAAAAATTATTACCTTGGTGCAACCTTTTAGCAAGTTGTTGCGTCAAAGAGAAAAACGAATTAATAATTTAAACATTTATAATTATGAAACGATTAATCAACATTTCTGTTATTGCAGTTCTTTTGTCAGTATTAATGATTCCTTGTAATGTCAAAGCTCAAAATCCCGACAAGATTGAAAATCGCATGGAGATTATTGCCCAAACAATCGCTGAAGAATTAGATACAGCCAAAAACTTTGAGCAAAATGTAGAAAAAATAGCCTATAAACTCAAAGAAAAATTTGAAAATATAGATGCCAATACTGCTGTCGTTTATAATGAAGAAGCTCGTAAAACTATTGAGGCAAAATATGACCATGAAGAAGAGATGATGGAACATGCTCTTAGTATAATCGCAGTTATCGGAGGGTTATTAACAGGTCTATTATGTTTTGTACTACCTATTTTCTTCATTTGTTATTTTATCTATCGCAAGCGTACAATCCGCTATCGCATAGCAGAAAAAGCAATAGAAAAGAACATGACACTACCTGAAAGTTTCTTCCATGTAGAAGACAAAAAAAGCCGTTTGCAATCAGGACTTGTGTGGATAGGCTGGGGACTTGGATTGATATGTCTATTCTTGGTATGTGACTCAATAAAAACAGCGATGATAGGACTTATTCCACTATTCGTTGGGATAGCCAAACTTATAACCTACTTTGTAGAAGACCGCAACAAAAATAATAACGACAAAAATATAAATTGTTTTAACGACGAAACAGATGTTGAGCAAATTTGATGAACTCAAACTGATAGCCCGGTGCGTTGCCACAGATGACCGCAACGCATTCGGGCGATTGGTCGAGGAATATCAAGATGGCTTGCGTCGTTTTCTTCTCAATCTCACTCTTGGCGATGCCGCATTAACCGACGATCTATCGCAAGAGACTTTTATCAAAGCCTACTTGTCGATACGCTCTTTCAAAGGATTGTCTCGATTTAAAACATGGCTTTATCGCATAGCATATAATGAATTTTACTCTTATATGCGCAAGCAACGAGAAGAAAGCGAGGAGACCGCCGATGTTCCACCCGACGAAGGATATCAATGCCTGAATGCATCAGATGCTCGCATGGATCTTGATGTGTGCATGAAAGCATTGAACGGAACCGAGCGCACAGTCGTTTTACTATTCTATATTGAAGACCAGCCAATAAAAAAGATTGCCGACATTACCTCTTTACCTCAAGGAACAATAAAATCCTATCTCTCACGGGCAAGAGTAAAAATGGCAGAAGTGTTGAATCAATAAAATAATTTGACTAATTTTGAAACTGAAAAAGATGAAACACGATATAACCGACAAGCAGATAAAGAAATTCCTAAAACGAGAACTTCCACAAGCTCCCGTCAACCCTTGGTTTACACGCAAGGTAATGAATCGTTTGCCTGAAAAGAGAATAAATTGGGCTGCACGCATCGAAAATACCGGATTTTTGGTAGCTGCAATAACATTAGGTATTTTCTGGTATATGCTCATCACTACAACAACCAACAGCAATGTAATCACCGTAGGCGATATTTTCAATTATGTTGTCATGATTGCAATGACAATTGCACTATCGGCAGGATATATGTTTTCTATACTCCGAAAAATATAACACTTTTCAACGACGGAAAACGATAGGAAGGATATAATAAACTGGAACTAACTGATTTTCAACTTTTCCGGCAACCCACCGAGGCATGCGACTGATTAGTCGCACAGCCTCTCGATTGAGGCTTGGTTCAACTCCTCTTATAACAGAAATGTGAGACAATGAGCCATCGGTATTCACAACAAATCCACACAACACACGTCCTTCAATGTTTTGATAATAAGCATCGGCAGGATAGCGACGCATTGCATTAATATATTTTATCAATTCAACTTCTCCACCGGGAAACTGAGGTTGTTCGTCCACAAAATCACATTCATATACCTCCAGATAACGAGGAGCACTCTGAGATGAAAGATGAGAAGCGACTATGCGCTTCATCTGCGCATTAGCTCCTATCGCCACTATTGAAGCGATTAAAAATAACCATATTCTACACCATTGAGTTCTCATGATATATTGATTTTCTGCAACAAATGTAAAATCAAATATCCACATAGACAAAATTGAATATAGGATTTTGAGAATGATTATTATTGTTTTATCTTTGTTTACAGTTTTAGGAGCAAACGTAAAAATCTATCAAAATATATAATACAATGCCCATTTGCTACGTTATAATTATTATTAATAACGTCAATGTGCGAAACCTCAAAAATGACTTCAATTAAGATATATCTGACAATACTAATCACTCTGTTTGCCTCTGCTACTGCAATGTCGCAAGACGGCTCAGCATCATATAATTTCTTAAACATTCCCACCTCAACTCACATATATGGACTTGGAGGTGTTAACATCTCTACAATAGAAGATGATATTAACATTACTGACCAAAATCCAGCGTTGCTTGGCCTTGAAATGGACAAGCAAATAGGACTTAGCTACATGAACTATCTCGGCGAGTCAAACTTTGCTGGAGTGAAATTCGGGGCAAAAGCCCATGAGCGTGGCGCATGGGCTATGGGTGTCAGATATTTCGGGTATGGAGAAATGCAAAGTGCCGATGTTGACGGAACGATAACCGGAACATTTACCGCTCAAGACTTAGCCTTTAACCTCACTTACTCCCATGATATCACCGAACGATTGCGTGGAGGCATCAGCGTAAAATATATTTATAGCAGTTACGAAGATTATACAGCAATGGCTCTTGCTACTGACTTAGGCATCAACTATTATAACCCTGAAAAAGACCAATCATTTTCAGTTGTAATTGCCAATCTTGGAGGTCAAATCAAGAGATTTAATGAATCCTACGACCGCCTACCCATAGATGTGCGTCTTGGATGGACTCAATCATTTGGCACACTACCATTCCGTTTCTCTGTTACAGCGTGGAATTTAACTAAATGGGAACTACCCTATTATGAGACCGGAGATGGGACAATTAATGCTAAACCTGAATTTAAAAGTTCTTTTAGCTCCAACCTTTTCCGCCACTTGATTTTTGCAGCTGACTACGTTCCCTCTGAACGACTACACATAGGTATAGGATACAACTATAAAACTCGCACCGACATGAGCACCTATTCTCGTAATTTCTTGTCAGGGTTCTCATTGGCAGCGGGACTGAACGTTAAGCAATTTCGCATAGGCGTTGCTCTTGCACAACCTCACACCGGTGCAACTACATTCATGTTTAACCTTGCCACAAGCATTAACGACTTTTTGTAATTAAAGACATGACAAATAATCCCTCTATAATAATTGCCATTGATGGATATTCATCATCGGGCAAAAGCAGTATGGCAAAAGCACTTGCTCGCACTATCGGCTATAGATATATTGACTCCGGAGCCATGTATCGTGCAGTCGCTCTATATGCAATGCGCAACGGGATGATTTCTCCCGATGGCATTGTTGATGAAGAAAAACTAATCGCCTCATTACCTGACATTAAAATCAACTTTAATGTTGATGGAGATAAGCAACACACAATGCTCAATGGCGAAGATGTAGAAAACGAAATACGCCAATTAGCTGTTTCAAACAACGTATCACAAGTAGCCACAATTCCGGCTGTGCGACACGCACTTGTTTACATGCAACAAAAATTTGGCGACGAAAAGGGAATTGTCATGGATGGTCGCGACATCGGCACAACGGTATTTCCGGCAGCTGAGATGAAAGTTTTTGTCAACGCATCAGCTGAAACAAGAGCTCAACGCCGTTATAAAGAGCTAACGGGAAAAGGCATCGAAACATCTTACGATGAAATTCTTGCCAATGTTAAACATCGAGACCACCTTGACGAGACTCGCGCCGAGAGTCCATTACGCCGAGCTGACGATGCCATTGACCTTGACAACTCTACGATGACTATTGACGAGCAAAACCGGTGGTTGCTTAACCTATATAACTCAACTATCGAAAAAATAAAATCTTAATGGCTAATATTTCCATAGAGATTGACAATGATTCAGGTTTCTGCTTTGGAGTGGTTACAGCTATACGCAAAGCCGAAGAGGAACTTGAAAAAACGGGCAAGCTATATTGCCTTGGCGATATCGTGCATAATAGCGATGAAGTAGAACGCTTGCGTAGCACAGGATTAATAACCATCACCCACGAAGAGATGAGCCAATTGCACGATGTAAAAGTGCTGTTGCGTGCTCATGGCGAGCCTCCATCAACCTATGAACTTGCCCGCAAAAATAATATAGAAATCATTGATGCCACATGCCCCGTTGTGCTACAACTACAACGTCGCATCAAAAACACCTATGACACCGAAAATCCACGTCCACAGATTGTGATATACGGCAAAACAGGTCATGCCGAGGTTAATGGACTTGTGGGACAAACATCAGGCGAAGCTATTGTTGTTGAAGACACCACCGGGCTTTCTCGCATAGATTTTGATAAAGACATTGCTCTTTATTCTCAAACCACAAAATCGCCCGATGGACTTGCACAAATAATTGAGGCGATTAAGCAACGTAAATCCTCTGACACTACATTTAATTATTATGACACCATCTGCCGACAAGTTTCAAATCGCGTTGGTCGTCTGCGCGATTTTGCGGCATCCCACCAATTAATTTTATTTGTCAGTGGGAAAAAGAGTAGCAACGGTAAAATCCTATATGGCAAATGCCTTGAAGTTAACCCCAACACTCACCTCATTTCCAACGAAAATGAGATTGAAACGACTTGGCTAAATGGGGTGGAGAGCATTGGTATATGCGGTGCGACATCCACTCCACGCTGGCTCATGGAGCGTGTTAAGGAGCGTGTGCAATCAATAATCGAGACTCAAAATGGATAATTTCGTTGCTATTGATGTAGAAACGGCCAATTATCAGCCCACAAGCATTTGTGCCATAGGAGCAGTTAAGGTTATTAATGGTTGTATCTCAGATAGTTTCTATCAATTAATAAAACCTGAGCCAAACTGGTATGTGCGATACTTTACCGAAAACATTCATGGCATAGGGCGAGGCGATACCGATGATAAACCTTGTTTTTGTGATATTTGGGATGAATTAGAACAATTTATCGGCGATTTGCCGTTAGTAGCTCACAACAAGGCTTTTGATGAACGTTGTATCCGCGCAACATTTAAGGCCTATGGCATGGATTATCCTGAATACCCATTCTTCTGCACTCTTGCAAAAGCTCGTACATCAATTCCTCGATCATTAGTAAGCTCCTATTCTCTACCTTATCTGTGTGAATTTATGGGCATACCTTTTAACAATCACCACAATGCGCTTGCCGATGCTGAAGCATGCGCCAAAATTGCAATAACAATCCTATGAAACATCTATTATATCTATCATTTATAACGTTTGCCCTACTGACCTCATGTTTCTCAAAAGAGAGCGAATATAATGAGGCCGCAAGTAGGCTTGGAGAAAAGCATGCTCGAGAAATCATTGAGCAGGAGATGACCGACAAAGAATTAATGATTAAGATTTTTGATGTTAAAGCGCGTGCAACAGAAATCAGCAAAAAAGTGAGCCACCAAGCAGCTCATCACTACACCTCCTCATTTGAAACCTACATTCGCCAACACAGCGACTCTCTCGCCCAACTCATCTTCTCCTCTACAATTAATTGAAAATTGATATAAAAAGAAAAAAAGAGAATGAAAAGAGGAAAGGTAATAATTTGACTTTTCAATAAATGAAAAAGCTGTACCAAATGGCACAGCTTTCTTATTTATCACAACCCTATTGGGGTTAAGTGTCAATTATTTTTCGGCTTCGGGGGCAATGAGTTTGTAGCCCTTGCCGTGAATGTTGATGATTTCAATTTGTGGATCTTCTTTGAGGTGTTTACGCAACTTAGTGATGTAAACATCCATTGAACGAGCGTTGAAATAGTTATCATCAATCCAGATAGTCTTAAGCGCAAAGTTTCGTTCAAGAATTTCATTAACATGAGCGCAAAGAAGACTCAAAAGTTCCGATTCTTTAGTAGTCAACTTAGTAACCTTATCCTCAATCATAAGGACCTGTTTTTGCGTGTCGAAAGTAAATTTACCAATTTTGTACATAGTAATTTCTTTACCTTTCTTACCTTTTACGCGACGCAAGATAGCTTCAATGCGGAACACAAGTTCTTCCATTGAGAATGGCTTAGTGATATAGTCATCAGCTCCAATTTTGAAGCCTTCAAGGATATCTTCTTTAAGCGATTTAGCAGTTAGGAAAATTACAGGGACATCACTATTCACAGTGCGAATTTCTTGAGCCAAAGTAAAACCATCTTTCTTAGGCATCATCACATCAAGCACACAAAGGTCGTATTTACCTTTTAAGAATGCCTTATAGCCACTTTCTCCGTCAGCGAACAAATCGGCATTAAAGCCTTTAGCCTGAAGATATTCTCTTAACAACATGCCAAGATTTTCATCATCTTCGCATAGTAGAATACGCAAACGTTCTTCCATAATAGTTTAATTTTTAGTTAGTGGTAATATAATTATAAATTTTGTTCCTACATTCACTTCGCTCTCAACACGTATCTCGCCACCAAGCTCACGCACCATCTTTTGTACATAGGCAAGTCCAAGTCCGAAACCTTTCACATCGTGGCGATTACCTGTTGACACTCGATAAAATTTATCAAAAATCTTTTTCAAATCCTCTTTTCTAATACCTATACCATTATCTCGTATAGTGATCTCAAGACGATTACCGGATATTTCATTTGTTGTGGCAATCAATTCCAATGGTACATCTTCGCGACGATATTTCACTGCATTGTCAAGAAGGTTGAATATCACATTGGTGAAATGCATCTCATCGACATGCACCGTAGCCTCCTCGGCATTGAGTTCAGCATCAAGATGACCGCCATATTTTTCCACTTTTATTTTAAAGGTGTGTATAATATTAGCAATAACAACATTTGCATCCACATCTTGCAATTTCAATGTAGCCTTTTGACGTTCAAACATTGACATCTGCAGCACTTTTTCTACTTGGAAACGCAAACGCTTTGTTTCATCGTTTATTACCGTAGAAATATGTTGCAACATGTTTTGAGACTTACGCACCGAATCATCATTCAACATTTGAGCGGCAAGCGAAATTGTTGAAATCGGTGTCTTAAATTCATGAGTCATATTATTGATAAAATCATTTTTCATCTCTGTCAACTTCTTTTGACGGAAAGCGGTAACAATTGTGTATAAAAATATTACAAGCAGAATAAATGTAAACACAAATGTCGGAATCATGAATTTTATTGAAGAAAAGATATAATCTTTCTTTGTAGGAAAATATACTTTCAAATAATTTATTTTATTTGAAGGATCATTTGGAAATAATGTCTGAATGAATGAGCTACCAGGAACATCATTGACATCATTGTAACCGGC
The DNA here is from genome assembly GCA_045596365.1 of Muribaculaceae bacterium. Classification (GTDB taxonomy): domain Bacteria; phylum Bacteroidota; class Bacteroidia; order Bacteroidales; family Muribaculaceae; genus RGIG4079. The sequence goes on from JAZOCE010000017.1 coordinate 88,815, forward strand.
TGTTTTATACATCGTTGCTCCATTACGATTTACAACAGCAAACTCAAATGGCATTGTCAATCCATTATTTTCCAATTCTGAGAGTAGATAATTGCTCACAATAGCCGAGTCGGCTCGTTCATGGATGGGGCGATCACTTGCTTGGCTTATAATCTTTAATATCACTTCATTAAGTAGTCCCTTTTGATAAAGATATTGACCTTTGATAACTTCTTGCATTGATTTATAGTGATCATTTAGGTTTCCTCGTTCACTTTGCAACGAAGATATTTTATCCATATCACCTTTGATGGTCAAGTCAGCTTCAAGCTCATTGGTCGTAATTGAATATGTTATTCCGCCAAGATTTGAAGATGTCCCATCGGTATATTGCTGAAACATCGATGATTCTATTTGCGAAGCATCCTCTTCCAAATAATATTTTGCCTCATCTTGTTCCAACATTGTTGTTACAGCATAAAGGCTTCTCTTCACCCCCTCGACAAACTGATCATCACGCATGCGTATCATGTTCTTCATGTACATTATTTGCACATTAAGCAATCCGAGAAAGGCAAGCGCCATTATTATTGTCAAAAACCAAATTGTTGATTTTTTCATAATCTTTTCAGTCAAACATCATTTACATAGAGCATTAAGCCTCATTATCTTAACAACTAATTAGGTTAATTGTTTGGGAAATTTGATTAATATTCACCCCACAAAATTAACATTATGCGTCAAAATTAACAATTAAATGTGAAAACACAAAATTCTACACAAAAAAAAATCTGAAATATTACTTTATTGGGCTTATTGGCTCTAACGTCATAATTCAAAAAAAATACTGCCTTATAATCATAAGACAGTATTTTATGTTTATAGTTTAATCTAACTTCAACACTGCAAGGAAGGCTTTCTGTGGCACCTCAACGGAGCCTATCTGTTTCATGCGTTTCTTTCCCTTCTTCTGCTTTTCAAGCAACTTACGTTTACGAGAAATATCACCTCCGTAACATTTTGCCGTTACATCCTTACGCACCGCCTTGATTGTTTCTCGAGCAATAATTTTTGCTCCGATGGCAGCTTGAATAGCAATATCAAATTGTTGACGAGGGATGAGTTCTTTTAGCTTTTCACACATTTTGCGACCAAATGAGACTGAATTATCAACATGTGTGAGCGTACTCAAAGCATCAACACTTTCTCCATTAAGAAGGATGTCAAGTTTTACAAGTTTGGATTCTCTAAAATCATGCAAATGATAGTCAAACGAAGCATACCCTTTTGAAATACTCTTCAATTTATCATAGAAGTCTATCACAATTTCACCAAGAGGCATATCAAATATTATCTCCATGCGATTTCCGGAGATATACTCTTGTTTCACAAGTTCACCACGCTTTCCAAGACACAAAGTCATGATTGGACCTATGTAATCTGCGGCTGTGATGACCGATGCTCTGATATATGGTTCCTTAATGTGATCAATAAGTGTAGCTTCAGGAAGTCCTGACGGATTATGCACCTCAGCCATCTCTCCCTTCTTGTCATAGACACGATAAGAAACGTTAGGAACTGTAGTGATTACGTCCATGTCAAACTCACGACCTAAACGCTCTTGAACAATTTCCATGTGAAGAAGTCCTAAGAAGCCACAACGAAAGCCAAAACCAAGTGCGGCCGATGATTCTGGTTGGAATGTCAACGACGCATCATTCAACTGCAATTTTTCAAGCGATGCACGCAAGTTCTCATAATCCTCAGTCTCAATGGGATAAACACCGGCAAACACCATAGGTTTAACCTCTTCAAAACCATCGATTGCACTTTCGCATTGGCGAGAGACATGAGTAATGGTATCTCCTACCTTAACCTCTTTTGATGTCTTAATACCTGATATAATGTAACCCACATTGCCTGCCGACAATTCATTGCGAGGCGACATGTCGAGTTTCAAAACGCCCACCTCATCGGCATGATATTCTTTTCCGGTAGCAACAAATTTCACAAAATCGTTTTTCTTGATTGTCCCGTTTACGATTTTGAAATAAGCGATAATTCCGCGAAATGGATTAAATACCGAATCAAAAATCAATGCTTGTAATGGGGCTTCAGAATCTCCTTCGGGCGCAGGTACTCGCTCAATTATTGCTTCTAATATTTCAGGGATACCAATACCGGTTTTACCGCTTGCACGTATAATTTCCTCTCTTTTACAGCCAAGCAAATCTATTATTTGATCCTCTACCTCCTCAGGCTTTGCACTATCAAGATCAACTTTATTAACAATAGGAATAATCTCAAGATCATTATCTATTGCCATGTAAAGATTAGAGATTGTCTGTGCTTGGATACCTTGCGAGCCATCAACAATGAGCAAGGCCCCTTCACAAGCGGCAATCGAGCGTGATACTTCATAAGAGAAATCAACGTGTCCCGGAGTGTCAATAAGATTTAATATATATTTCTCTCCATTTAAAACGTATTCCATCTGTATGGCATGACTTTTAATAGTGATGCCTCGTTCTCTTTCAAGGTCCATATCGTCGAGCACTTGCGCTTGTAAATCCTTCTCCGAAATAGTCTTTGTATATTCAAGAAGACGATCGGCAAGAGTGCTTTTACCATGGTCGATGTGAGCTATGATACAGAAGTTTCTAATATTTTTCATTTTTGGAATACTATCGTTTGTTTCTATGAATTAATTAAACTACAAAATTACACAATTTATTTAATAGATTTAGCGTCGGTCACGAATTGACATTAAAGATTTAATAAAATTATAATATTCTTTAATTAATGTTTTATATTTATTTAATAAAAATGAAACATACAATATCTACCTTTGCATTATCATTCTTAAACTTCACTATTTCTATAATGAGAAAACATATTCTATCCTTCATTATACTGGCTTGCAGTGGGATTTTAGTCTTGGCACAAGAAAATACGCCCAAAGGTAAAGCAATAATTCAAGTGTTTGGGAATTTCCACAGTGGATTTGGGGCAGAGAATGACGACAGAGGATTTGAGCTCGATCGTAGCTACTTGGGATATCAATATTCTTTAGACAAAGGGTTACAAATCAAAGCAATTATGGACATTGGTCAATCAAGCGATGTTGAAGATTACCACCGTATTGCATATATCAAAAATGCTCAAATATCATGGACTACCGGCAAATGGAGCCTTGATGGAGGGCTCATATCGACAATCCAATTCAAAGTTCAAGAGAAATTTTGGGGATATAGGTATATAATGAAATCGTTTCAAGATGAATACAAGTTTGGCAGTAGCGCCGACCTTGGTATCTCAGCGTCTTACAATATCAACAGATGGATTTCGGTCGATGCTATTGTTGTAAATGGCGAGGGTTACAAAAAAGTCCAAAAGAATGATGGTCTGCTATATGGGCTCGGAGCAACCATCACACCCATAAATGGTCTGACAGTGCGCCTTTATGGCTCATTAAACGAAGCTGCCGACAAATCAGCCTACGACTCCTATAATTGGGCAACATTTATCGGTTACCGACATGATAAATTCTCAATCGGTGCAGAATATAACATTTATCAAAATTACGGCAACATTAAAAATGCCGACCTATATGGCATTTCTGTTTACTCCACTGCTAAATTAAACAACACCGTTGACTTATTTGCTCGCTATGACAACCTCACATCAAAAGATGATTGGAATCTTTCAAAAGACGAATCGTCTACAATAATCGGAGCTCAATTCAAAGCAGGCAAATATGTAAAAATCGCGCCGAATTTCCGCATGAACATCCCCTCGATTGACGGAGCCGACAACAAATACTCCGGCTACATCAGTTGCTATTTCAGGTTTTAATATACCGCGTAATAAAATCAAATACTCTCTTGATTAACTTAAATTAATCAACTCATAATAAGATGGGGCAGTATCTAATTTTGGTACTGCCCCATCTCGGTCAAAAGTATGTCTGTATTAAATTAAGATATGGCTGATATCTTTAGTAATTCCAACGATAGGCAATCATGCGCAAATTGGGTGTTGCCAATGCACGAAAATCATTAATGAAGTTAAATCGACAATTGACAAAAGTCAATGCTTGGTCAAATGAAACATCAAGTGTAGTCAATTGGTTGTTATTACATAACAATCGTTGCAATAATGCCTGATTAGATAGATTTAATTCTGTCAAATCATTATACGAACAATCAACAAATGACAAATTAGGACAACCTTCAACACTTAATTCCGTCAAATCATTATACGAACAAATCAAATCCATCATCGCGTTACAATCGCGCAACACAAGTGTTTGCATGTGGTTGTCACTACACATTAATGTATTCAATGCAGGCAGACCCGATAATATCAATGTTGCAATCTGATTATCATCGACATTTAGGATTGACAGATTTTCTACGCCAAAAAGATTTAGCGACGTCAACTTATTATAACCACAATATAAGTTCTTCAAAGAAGTACATCCATCGACCAATAAATTTGTAAGATGACAATCCTGACAATTCAACGTTTCAAGCTTTAATGCGCCAGATACATTTAAATCGACAAACAGGTTATTTGAACAATTCAGATTTTTTATATTTGGCATATCGGAGAGTTCCAATTCTGTCAAACGATTGCCTGACACATTGATTTTTTCAAGAGCAACAGTACCAACAAAATTAATTGTTTTTAAAGCATTGCGAGAAGCATTAAGTTCAACAAGCGATTTGCAATTAGCTAATGACAACGCTACAATCTTATTATGCGAAATATCCACTTTTGTCAATGCCGAGAAATTGGACAAATCAAGCGTACCGGCAAGTTTCTTGCGTTTCCAATCGATAGATGTAACATGTCCGTTTTCAATTATTACCCCTTTCCAAGTTGCCGGATCAGCAGCATTAGAAATTTCCAACGCCGCTGCATTAGATATTCCGGTTTCGGAGATTTCAGATAAAAATACTTGTAGTTGTTTCAACTCGTTTTTGTTAATCTTTTGTGCCGAAACTGTCATACATCCCAGCATGACAAGAATCATAATCAGTGTCTTTTTCATAAAAAATATTTGGTTATGCGTTTACTAAAGAAACAACATAACCAAATAAAAGTTTTATAAATTAAGACAAATTTGCCCTATGTTTTCAAATTTCGTTAAAATGGTGTTGGAGCATCATCTGACGATGTCAAGAAATCAGCATTTCCACCCGACAGTGACACCGAGCCAATATCATTATCAGGATTATTCAGTCTTGAGCCTATGGTTGCCTGTTGAGTCATCATTGCATCCTCTCCCCAGTTCTCAAATCGTGCATACTTAGCTTTAAATCGTAATTTAATATCATCAACCGAACCACTACGATGCTTTGCCACGATAAATTCAGCAAGTCCGCGAATATCGTTTCCATTGGCATCGGTATCTGATCGAAGATAATATTCCGGACGGTGAATGAAGCACACGATATCGGCATCTTGTTCAATCGCACCCGATTCACGCAAGTCTGACAATTGTGGTCGCTTACCATCAGTGCGCGATTCCACACTACGGTTCAACTGCGACAGAGCAACGATGGGGATATTCAACTCCTTGGCAAGTTGTTTGAGGTTTCGAGATATCATACTCACCTCCTGTTCACGACTGCCAAACTTCATTCCCGATGCATTCATCAACTGCAAGTAGTCAATGATAATAAACTGAACATTGTGTTCACGCACAAGACGACGCGCTTTAGTTCTCAATTCAAAGACCGACAATGATGGTGTATCATCAATATATAATGGTGCACTATAAAGGTGCTTGATGCGGGACATCAATTGATCCCACTCCATCTGCGTCAGACGACCACTCTTAATCTTTTCACTTTCAAGCTCACACGTGTTACTGATGAGACGATTGACAAGCTGTAGATTTGACATTTCAAGAGAGAATATTGCAACAGGGATATTATACGAGATAGCCATATTCTTTGCCATCGAAAGCACAAACGCAGTCTTACCCATTGCCGGACGTGCAGCAATGATAATCAAGTCAGAACGTTGCCATCCCGAGGTCAATTTATCCAAGTCGTGATAACCTGATTCAAGACCACTCAAGCCCGATGTGCGATTGGCAGCCAATTCAATCTGTTGTATTGCTTGGCTAATCACAGGATCTATCTGTGTTACATCCTTCTTCACATTTCGTTGTGAGATTTCAAACAATTTGCCTTCAGCCTCCTGCAACAAATCGTCAACATCATTACTTTCGTCAAACGCTTTTGACTCAATCTGCGATGCAAACGAAATCAACTCACGAGCGAGATATTTTTGAGCCACAATGCGGGCATGATACTCAACATGAGCACCCGATGCCACCTTTGATGTCAATTCAGAGATAAATACAGGACCGCCCACCTCATCAAGCGAACCATTTAGTCGCAATCGTTCAGTAACAGTCAACATATCAATGGGTTGTTGCGCTGCTCCTAATTGTTGTATAGCTTCATAAACTTTTTGATTTGCAGGCTCATAAAAACTCTCAGGCTTGAGAATATCACACACTATAGTATATGCGTCCTTTTCAAGCATTAAAGCTCCAAGCACTGCCTCTTCAAGGTCTTTATCGCGAGGTTGCATGCGACCGCCGGCATCAAACAAAGGCTGATGTTGCGGTTTATTTCGTCTATTATAATTATTTGTCTCTGCCATACATTTTTTGATTATCGTTACAAAGATACCTATTTTAATGAATAATGTCCAAAACTCCTATACTTTAATTATATACAGGTTTTCTACAATGAAAATAAATTCTGTAACTTTGCAGAATTAAATGATGAGAAAATGGTACTATTCCCTAATGCAAAAATAAATATCGGGCTTAATATCGTCGAGCGACGTGCTGATGGTTATCACAATATAGAAAGCATCATGTATCCTGTCAAATGGTGCGACATCCTTGAAATCGTTCCTGCTCAAGGCGACGAAACGACTTTAACAACCACAGGACGTGCTGTCAACTGTCCTCCGGAGAAAAATCTCGTAATGAAAGCCTACAATCTGTTCCATCAAGAAACCGGAATTGGCAACGTGGATATTTACCTTCATAAAATTATTCCTGATGGCGCCGGATTGGGTGGAGGCTCTGCCGATGCAGCATTTACACTCATCGGGCTCAATGAAATTTTTGAGTGCAACTTAACAAAAGAGAAGTTGGCTGAAATTGCATCAAAAATAGGTGCAGATTGCCCATTCTTTATATATAATGAGCCACAATTTGCAACAGGAATAGGTACCGAATTTTCGCCTACTGAGATAACGCTCAACGACTACCACATCTTGATTGTTAAACCACAGGTGAGTGTACCCACAGCACAAGCCTATGCCGGCGTTACACCCATGCCGGCGACTCATAGTCTCATTGACTCAGCCAAAAAGCCTATAGCAGAATGGAACGAAATCATCAAAAATGATTTTGAAAAGAGCGTATTCCCTACTTATCCGGAAATTGCAAACGTAAAACAACAAATAATTGGCTTGGGAGCTGACTATGTTTCAATGTCAGGCTCAGGCTCTGCCGTCTATGGTATATTCTCTAAAAATGACATTTTGTCAGAGGAAATGAAAACACTATTCCCTCAGTGCGATATTTTTTATGAGAAGTTCTAAATGAGTGAACGCTAACCTATTTAATTTTGTTTATATTGAGAAAAATCTCCTCACAAGGAGACTTTGGCAATGTTTTTGTATAGAAAGATTACAAAAATAAAAAACTGACATAATGAGCAAGAAAGATAAAGAAACCGCAAAACAAGTCGAACAAGAAGAAACTGAAATCGTAGATAACACTCCCGAAACTGAGGAAACTCCGCTTTCGGAAGTAGAGTTATTGCAAAAAGAACTTGAAGAAACAAAAGCTCAACTCGAAAAAGAGAAAAAAGAATATATGTTTTTGATGGCTGAATTTGATAATTTCCGCAAACGCACGTTAAAAGAAAAAGCCGAAATAATCAAGTCTGCCACCGAACGAGCAATGAAAGACATTCTCCCTGTTATTGATGACTTTGAACGTGGTCTTGCAGCGATGAAAGAGTCAGACGATGCTGAAGCATTGCGTGAAGGGATAGAAATCATTTACCATAAGTTCATCAAATATCTTGAACAAAACGGAGTTAAAGAAATCCTAAGCACCGATGCTGATTTTGATACTGAATATCACGAAGCCATAGCAATGGTGCCACTTGGCGACGAAGAAAAGAAAGGGAAAGTCATTGACACTGTAGCGAAAGGTTATACCCTCAACGATAAAGTTATACGCCACGCAAAAGTTGCAGTTGCTGAATAATTATTAATACTATGAGCAAAAGAGATTACTATGAAGTCCTTGGCGTAAGCAAAACCGCCAGCGATGATGAAATAAAAAAAGCCTACCGCAAAATGGCTCTCAAATATCACCCCGATAAAAATCCAGGTGATAAAGACGCTGAAGAAAAATTCAAAGAAGCGGCTGAAGCATATGATGTCCTCAGCAATGCCGATAAGCGCGCGCGCTATGATCAATTTGGACACTCAATGGGTGGTCAACAAGGGTTTGGCGGTTTTGGAGGCGGAGGTTTCTCCATGGAAGACATTTTTTCTCAATTTGGGGATATTTTTGGAGGAAGATTCAGCGGACAATGGGGAGGAGCGACAGGAGGTCGCGGTCGTCGCGTGAACCGCGGTAGCGATTTGCGCATAAAAGTAAAACTCACTCTTGAAGAAATTTCAAAAGGGGCATCAAAAACGCTCAAAATTCCCACTCTTGTAAAATGTGAATACTGCGAAGGTACAGGGGCTAAAGACGGCAAGGCATTTTCAACATGTTCAACATGTAATGGGACAGGAACAGTTGTTCATACTCAAAACACTTTCCTCGGTCCAATGCAATCTACATCAACTTGTCCAAGTTGTAACGGAGAGGGCAAAATCATTACCGAAAAATGTTCTCACTGCAACGGAGAGGGTGTTAATCGTCAAGAAACGACTGTCAGCTTCAATATCCCCGCAGGTGTTGCCGATGGAATGATTTTGACAGTAAGAGGAAAAGGAAATGCACCTCGTCATGGAGGTATAAATGGAGACTTATTGGTTGTCATTGAAGAAGTAACTCATCCCGACTTGATACGTGACGGAAACGATGTTATATATAATCTCATGCTTGATATTCCAACTGCCACTCTCGGAGGATCGGTTGAGGTGCCAACAATTACAGGTAAAGCAAGAGTAAAAATCGCTCCTGGAACACAACCCGGCAAAGTATTACGATTAAGAGGCAAAGGTTTACCATCTACTGAAGGTTACGGAACAGGTGACGAATTAATAAACATCATGGTGTATATTCCTGAAAGCCTCAACAGCGAAGAAAAAGCGATATTTGAACGTTTGCAAACATCAGAAAATATTAAGCCAAACGAAAACACCAAAAATCGCATTTTCAGCAAACTCCGCCACATATTTGAATAAAATTATTTTTTAACATAATATATAAATGAGGTGTATCACACAGATATGCCTCATTTTTTTGCTCAGAATTTCTTTCCGCCACAATTAATTAACATTATTTTATTAATATATTCTAAACAAACCAGACCATTTTCGGAGTTTTTGACCAATTCATTTTTCCAATAGTCCTAAATTTAATTCCAAAAGTTTGTTAACTAAGCTAACAAATTACAAATATAATATGTACCTTTGCAGTCGATTTTAAATATTAGAATATAATTATGAAAAAATCTATTTTATCTCTTGTAGCTCTTGCAGCTACTTTTTCTATGGCTGCTGAAGGCTATCAAGTAAACTCTCTTAGTGCGAAACAAGAAGGTATGGCACACGTAGGTACTGGTTTAAAATTAGGAGCAGAAAGCATGATTTTCAACCCTGCCGGAATGGCATTCATGGACAAAACTCTTGATTTGACAGCTAAAGTAAGTATCATTAAATCAAATATTAAAGCCACAGTTAATGGCACAGAATATGAAACTAGTAATGACGCAAGTACCCCATTTGCCATAAATGCAGCATTTTCAATCTACGATAATCTAAAAGCTGGTATCACAATCAATACTCCTTATGGAAGTGGCATGGATTGGTCTAACAATTGGGCAGGTTCTATGTTAAATCAATCGGTAAAACTATCAATCTTCAACGTACAACCAACTGTATCTTATCGCATTCTTCCAAACCTATCTGTTGGTGCCGGCATGATGATTGCATGGGGTAATGTTGATTTGAATAAAGGACTTGTTGATCCTGCCACCCTCGATAAAGCTCTTGCTTTACAAGCACAAGCAATGGGACAACAAGCTCCTGAAACATTTGGTGAAACAGCACCAGCATCAGTAAACCTAAAAGGTAATGCAGAGATTGCGTTAGGATATAACATTGGTATCATGTGGGATATTACTGACCAAATTACAGTTGGTGCAAGCTATCGTAGCAAAATGGATATGAAAGTTAAATCAGGTGATGCTAAATTAACATATGCAAATGCTCTTGCCGAAAACGCATTGAGTTCACTTGTTGGTCTCAATGGAGCAAACTTCAAAGCATCTATGCCAGCCGTTTCAATTCTATCATTTGGTATCAGTTATCGCCCAATAGAAAAATTGACTATTGCATTTGATGCACAAATGACAGGTTGGAGCGATTACGACAAACTAAATATCGAATTCTTGGACAAAAAACTTGAAGGTTTCAATCAAAATATCACAAAAAATTACAGCGACTCTTGGGCATATCGACTTGGCGCACAATATGCGTTGACAAATCGTTTTGATGTTCGTGCAGGATGTTACATCGACACAACTCCTGTTGATGATAACTATTACAATCCAGAAACTCCGGGCATGACTCGTGTATGCCCTTCAGTTGGTTTCTCATTCCGCCCTATTGAAAGAGTTTCAATCGACGTTGCGTTTACTTATGTTGCAGGTTTAGGTGCTGACAACAAAAACTGCCCCTATGACGACCTTGTTGCAGCGCAACAATATGCACAAAATCCACAATTAGCACAATTGAAACCTTTTGGTGAAGTTCAAAAAACATTCACTGCCGACTATAAATTAAACGCTCTTATACCAGCTATCGGTGTAAGCTACTCGTTCTAATTCATATTTTTAATATAATGTTGTGAGGGTGGAGTCGACAGATTTCACCCTATTCATTTTACTCAATACGAAATAACACACAAAAACAAAGCGAAAAGCCCTATTAGATAAATTTTTCTTTAATAAGACACATTTTTCTTGTAAAATGGCATTGTTTCAAACAATTTATTACTAAATTTGCCAATCAAAGTAACTAACAATATAATTCATAACTATAATGAAGAAGCACAATTTCTATGCAGGCCCCTCTATTCTTAGCGAATATACCATTAAGAATACAGCTGAGGCTGTTCTAAACTTCGCCGACACCGGATTATCAATCCTTGAAGTGTCTCACCGTAGCAAAGAATTCTCTGCCATAATCGAAGAAGCAGCTCAATTGGTAAAAGAACTACTTGATGTACCCGAAGGTTATCATGTGCTATTCCTTGGTGGTGGCGCAAGTATGCAATTCTGCATGGTGCCATTCAACCTATTGAAGAAAAAAGCCGCATATCTTGAAACAGGGACTTGGGCTGTTAATGCAATCAAAGAAGCTAAACTATTTGGTGAAGTTGATGTTGTTGCATCATCTAAAGATGCCAATTTCTCATTTATTCCAAAAGATTTTGTTATCCCAACAGATGCCGATTATTTCCATTTCACTACCAACAACACTATTTTTGGTACTGAAGTGCGTAAAGATATCAACTCTCCTGTTCCCTTGATTGCCGACATGTCAAGCGACATCTTCTCACGCCCCATAGATGTTTCAAAATATGATGTAATCTATGCCGGTGCGCAAAAAAACCTTGCTCCTGCAGGTGTAACTATTGCAATTGTAAAAGAATCGGCTCTTGGACAAGTGGAACGAGCAATCCCAACAATGCTTGACTATCGTACTCACATCAAGAAAGGTTCAATGTTCAACACTCCTCCGGTACTACCAATCTTCTCAGCTCTTCAAACATTAAAATATTATAAGAGTTTAGGTGGTGTTGCAGCAATAGAGAAAGTAGATATCGAGAAAGCGAGCAAATTATATGATGCTATCGATTCAAGCAAGCTATTTGTTGGAACAGCTGCAACAGAAGACCGCTCAATCATGAACGTTTGTTTCGTAATGAAACCTGAATATGCCGAACTTGAAAAAGAATTTGTGGAATTTGCAACATCTAAAGGCATGGTGGGTATCAAAGGACACCGTTCAGTAGGAGGTTTCCGTGCGTCATTATACAATGCCCTTCCAATGGAAAGTGTTGACGCTCTCATCGCTACAATGAAAGAATTTGAAGCTAACCACTAATATATATCAACAACATGAAAGTATTAGTAGCTACAGAAAAACCATTTGCTGCAGTTGCAGTTGATGGTATTCGCCAAGTAATCGATGAAGCAGGTTATGAACTCGTGCTTCTTGAAAAATATGCCTCTAAACAGGAATTGCTTAATGCAGTAGCTGATGTTGATGCAATCATCATTCGTAGCGACATTGTTGACCAAGAAGTACTTGACGCTGCAAACAATCTAAAAATTGTTGTTCGCGCAGGAGCTGGATATGACAACATTGACCTTGCTGCATCAAAAGCTAAAGGTGTTATTGCCCAAAATACTCCCGGTCAAAATTCTAATGCAGTTGCCGAATTGGTATTTGGCATGACTGTAATGGCTGTTCGTAACATGTACAATGGGACATCAGGCACTGAACTTAAAGGCAAAACTATCGGTATTCACGCATTCGGTCAAGTTGGTCGCAATGTAGCTCGCATCGCCAAAGGCTTTGAAATGGAAGTTTCTGCACTTGACCCATATTGCCCCGATGATGTTATCTCAGCAGCAGGTGTTACACCGGTACACTCTGTTGAGGAACTTTACAGCAAAAACCAATTTGTATCTCTTCACATCCCTGCAACTGCTGAAACTAAAAAATCTGTAGGCTATGACCTTGTTAAACTAATGCCTAAAAATGGTGTTCTCATCAACACTGCTCGTAAAGAAGTCATTGACGAAGAAGGTCTTGCAAAAGCGATGGAAGAACGTCCCGACATTAAATATGTTGCCGACATCAAGCCTGATAGTGCAGAAGAATTAAAAGCTAAATTTGGCGACCGCATATTCTTCACTCCAAAGAAAATGGGCGCACAAACAGCAGAAGCCAACATCAACGCAGGTATCGCAGCCGCTCACCAAGTTGTTGACTACCTTCGTGACGGCATCAACCGCTTCCAAGTAAACAAATAACAATAGTTTTTACCATAAACAAAAAGGTCGAGCATAAACTCGACCTTTTTTATAACAATTAGGGGGATTAGCAATTATAGAAGCGGGTGAATGCTTTTATCGCATAAACATGGTCGTCGGTTGACGCTGTTTCTCTCACAGAGTGCATAGCCCATAAAGCATTACCCATATCCACTCCACGAAGGTCTATTTGCGAAGTCAAGATGTTTCCGAGTGTTGATCCTCCGGCTACATCGCTATGATTTACAAAATATTGACATGGGACACCGGCTTCATCACACAATGTCTTAAACACCGCTGCCGAATCAGCATCAGTCATATATTTACAATTTGCATTTATCTTTATTACCGGACCACCACCCATTACAGGATGATTTGTAGGATCATGCTTTTCCGGATAATTAGGATGAACGGCATGAGCATTATCGGCACTCACCATAAATGATGCTGCTACAGCTCTCAAGTATTCCTCTTCACCACCGCCAAGACAGCCGACAATGCGACGCAAGATTTGAGCTAACACAGGCGAAGCAGCTCCTTGTTTTGTTCCGCTACCGGTCTCTTCGTTGTCAAATATTGCCATCACACGTGTCATGCTACCGTCATTAGACTCAAGCAACGCCATCAACGCTGCATGAGCCATACTGAGGTCATCAAGTCGTCCCGATGTGATAAATTCTTCATGTTCACCCACAAGACATGCCGGGGTTGTGTCATATAGAGACAAATCAAAATCTATTATATCCTCTGCTTTAACGCCTAATTCGTTTGCTACCATGCGCAATACATATCCATTTTTTTCTGCCGCATCAGTAATTTTACCAAGCACAGGAAGCATATCTTTCTGCTTTGACAACGGATTCCCTTCATTGACTGCTCGATTAAAATGTATTGCAAGGTGAGGTATGGTTAACAACGGACGAGTGAAACGCACTAATCGAGTTTTGGGGTGCAAAGCATCTTTTCCTCTCAACATTACACGTCCGGCAATTGACAATGGACGATCAAACCATGTATAAAGGATAGGTCCGCCATAGACCTCGGTATTCAATTTCATGATATCGCCATCGGTCAACATTTCCGGATTAGGTTTAATCCTGAAGCATGGAGAGTCGCTATGAGCTGATATGATTTTAAACCCTAACGCTGCATCGCCTCTGCCCACAACAAATGCAAATATTGCTGAATGATTTTTAACAACATAATACTTTCCACCTGGCTTCACATCCCATGCATTGCATGTATTTAATTCACAGAAGCCATTCTGTTCAAGCATTTCACGAATAGTCTGTACCGCCCAAAAGTTACACACACTCTTATCCATAAACTCGATAAGAGATTTTACATATTTATTTTCTTTCATAGTTTTTCAATCATTAGAGTTTAACGTATAGTATTATAACAATTTACTCAGCAGAATTATATCTAACTTGATTTAAAGCACGCAAAACATTGCAAAGAATGCGACTCCAATAGCTTTGGAACTCGTCTCTTACTGCAACTAACGCCAATGGGATAAGATGTTCAGGAGCCTCTTTCACCATGCCCACAAAGTTATAAAGCACTTGGAATATATCGGCAAGACTTTCTGAGATACTCGCAGCAATAGGGGTGTCAGAATACTTCATATCTTCCTCAAAGACTTCAAGAAATATATCTTCCGGTCCCATGAGATTTTCTATTCCACACCTCACCGATTCATAATAATCTTCATCCAATATAGGTTCAAGATAAGCATCTTCTTCATCTAACAGATCAACTTTTAAATCTGTAGCCGAAATATACAAGCGTGGCAACAATCTCAACATCGATTGCACAAACTCATCCTTTTCGCTTTCACGCGCATCTTCGATTGCAGCACAATATTCATTACACAATGCAATAAATGCCAATGAGTTGGTATTTAAAATTGCTGACTCCATAGTCGTTCTATTTATTTTGAAAAAGATTATTTATTTTTATATATTCATCTACTCCATGAGGCAAAAATGCCGACATTTTCTTTCCGGCAATGTAGCCCTCACGAATAAATGTACTTGACAAATTTATCACTGGAGCATTGACAAATTCAACTCCCGGAGTGTTAATCTCCTCTATCTCATATCCTGGACGAGGATAAACAACCACTCCATAGTCAGCGATAATGCGTTGATAGTCTTTCCATTTATCAAATATCAACCAATTATCACTACCTATTACCAGGCGAAATTGTTTTTCGGGATATTGTTCTTTCAGAGTGTCTAATGTTTTTATCGTATAAGACGGACGGGGCAACGACAGTTCAATATCACACACATCGGCATTAGGGACTGACTCCACAGCTAATTGCAACATAGCCAATCGATGCTCATCAGCGACAAATGCATCAGTATTTTTTAGCGGATTACATGGCGACAATGTCAACCACACAGCATCAAGAGATGTATATTGGCTTAAATAGCTTGCCAACATTACATGTCCCACATGAACGGGGTTAAATGATCCACCAAGAACTCCTATCGTTTGCATTCGTACAATTACGCATTAATAAAATCAAGAATTGTCTTGCGTGTATGTGCTATTGCTTCATTTAAGTCATCGTTGACTATGCAACAATCATACTGCGAAGCAAATCCTATCTCAAATTCGGCTTTACTCACACGTTCCTCAATAACATCAAGCGCATCTGTAGCACGAGAGACAAGGCGACGTCGCAACTCTTCTACCGATGGTGGCATTATAAAGATGCTTATCGCACGATTGCCATACATGCGCTTTACATTCACTCCTCCCTTGACATCAATATCAAGCACTACATTATGCCCGGAATTGCAAATGCGCTCAACCTCGCTTTTCAATGTGCCATAAAATCGACCGGGATACACCTCTTCATGCTCCACAAATGCATCTTGCTCGATGGCAGTTTTAAACTCCTCATCAGTCAAAAAGAAATAATTCACACCATGCTTCTCTCCTTCACGAGGCAATCTATTTGTTGCCGAAACAGAAAATTGCATATCTATATCTCCTTGCGATAATATCGCATTTATGATTGTTGATTTTCCACAACCCGATGGAGCTGATATTATTATTATCTTTCCTGTCATAAAACTACATTGCATTTAAGACTTGTTCTTTTATCTGTTCCAACTCATCTTTCATGCGCACCACAAGTTTTTGCATTTCGGCATGATTACTTTTTGACCCAAGCGTATTTATCTCACGTCCCATTTCCTGGCTTATAAACCCAAGTTTTTTCCCTTGACCTTGAGGACCTGCCATTGTTTCCATGAAATAGTTCAAATGTTGAGACAATCGTTGTTTCTCTTCATTAATATCGAGTTTTTCAATATAATAAATCATCTCTTGTTCGAGTCGTGATTTGTCATAATCGACAGGAGCTATCTTAGCCAACCCTTCTTCTATGCGACCGCGTATTTTTGCAATGCGTTCAGCCTCATACTGAGGAACCTCGGCAAGAAGATTGCGTATATTCTCGATGCGTTTTGCAAAAAACTCTTCTAATTTCATCCCCTCTTCTCTGCGGAATTGCATCAATCCGTCAACAGCCTCATTTACGGCCTGAAATAATGCTTCACACTCCTCGTCAGCTATTGAGCCGGGTGCTTCTGATTTCATCGTTTCTGGAAAACGGAGCAACACGCTATACCAATCCTCTGGCATTGGGATTGACAGAGTTTGCGACATAGCCTCTATTTGCGATTTATAAGAAGCTATCAATGGCAAGTTCAACGTCACTGTTGCCTCGTCATGTATTGTTTCCACATAAATCAGCAAATCGGCCTTGCCGCGTTCAAGACGATGAGCCACAACATTACGCAACTCTAGTTCCTTTTCACGATATGCCGCCGGGATGCGAGTTGACAAATCAAGTTGTTTACTATTGAGAGATTTTATTTCTACAGTAATCTTTTTATTAAGGACTTCGACAACCGATTTGCCAAATCCTGTCATTGATAAAATCATAGTTGTAAGTTTATTTTATGCAAATTTACGCTTTAAGCGCGAAAAAGCACTAAATTTGCACAAAAATAATAAGCAAATTTATGGCAGTAATACTAAATATTGAGACATCAACCAATGTTTGCTCTGTTGCACTCACCGACAATGGGATGGTTTTAGAGCATTTCGAGGATTATAAAGGACAAAACCATGCTGCACTATTGAGTGGCTACATCAAAAAATGTCTTGACTTCCTAACAGACAAAAAATTAAAACTTGAAGCTGTTGCAGTGAGTATTGGTCCAGGTAGCTACACAGGTCTTCGCATCGGTCTCTCCGAAGCCAAAGGGCTTGCCTATGCACTTGACATACCATTGATAGGGATTGACACCCTCAAGATAATGGCAGTATCGGTGATGTTCCACCACGATGTTGACCCCGAAGCATTGTTTGCTCCGATGATTGATGCTCGTCGCATGGAGGTATACACCTCAGTACTCGACATGGCTCTCAATGAACAGATGAAGCCATCGCCACTAATTTTATATGAGACTTCTTATGCCGAATGGCTCAATAGCAATCAAGTGCTATTCTTTGGAAATGGTAGCAACAAAGCCAAGGAGATGATTACTCACCCCAATGCACGTTTCATCGCCAACATTGACCCTCTGGCAACCGATATGCTTGCACTTTCAGAAATGGCATTCCGTCGTGGCGAATTCCTCGACCTCGCCTACTCTGTCCCTGCCTACCTGAAAGATTTCCAAGCCACCACACCCAAAAACAAAGTTTAATCAGCGGAGATGCTCCATCGATTCAAACAATCCATTGCCGGAATTGAACTCCCCAAGCAATTCACTTGGCCTTTTCATTACACGCCTCATCAACTATGTATCATGGCAACCGAAGAGGTTAAAGAATACATTGCAACACGCAATGAATGGCATGATGAATTGAAATCCGGGAAAATGTTTGGAGTGCTTGTCGTTGCTGATTTTGACGGGACATTAGGCTTTGTTTCAGCATTCTCCGGGAATTTGGCAGAGAGTAACAATCACGACTACTTTGTTCCGCCCATATATGATGCACTGCAACCCGATGATTTCTTCAAAAAAGGGGAAGCCTATATCTCTCAGATAAACCACCGCATCACGCATCTGTCAGAAAGCGATGAATTTCGACAAGCACAAAATTCATTAAACACGATTGTTCAAGAAGCATCACGTTCATTAGATATTTTCAAAAAAGAGATTGCACAGCGCAAAGCTATGCGACAACATCGCCGCGATAACGGCGAAGAAGAAGCCTCTCTCATTGCTGAAAGCCAATACGACAATGCCGAATTTCAACGGCGCAAAAAACATTACAACCTATTAATCTCGCAAGCGCAAGCCAAAGTTGACTTGATAACAGCCGAGATTGATAATCTTAAAGAAGAGCGTAAAACTCGCTCTGCAAAACTCCAAATGGAGCTATTCAGCCAATATCGACTGCTCAATGCCAAAGGAGAAACTAAAGACATCTGCGACATATTTGCCGAGACAGTCAACCAACTGCCACCTGCCGGCACAGGCGAATGTGCTGCCCCCAAGATGCTACAATATGCCTACCAAAACAACCTCCGCCCCATTGCGATGGCAGAGTTCTGGTGGGGCAACTCCCCAAAAGGGGAAATACGCCGTCATGGTCATTTCTACCCCTCATGTATCAGCAAATGCAAACCCATTCTGCTCTACATGATGCAAGGACTTGAAGTAGAGCCTAACCCTCTCAACAACAACACCGTTTTCTCCCCCACTTTGCTGTGGGAAGACGACACTATCGTCATCATCAACAAGCCCGGCGGAATGTTGTCGGTCGATGGGAAAATTGAAGCCTACTCCGTTGAGCAATGGGCAAAGGACCGATACCCCCATGCCACAGGTCCCATGATAGTACATCGCCTTGACCAATCGACCTCGGGCATCCTCGTCATCGCCAAAGACAAAGAAACACATCAAGCCCTACAAACTCAATTCCTCAGTCGCAAAGTAAAGAAAAGCTATGTTGCATTGCTCGACGGGCCTATATCTGATAGTGAAGGAGAAATAAATCTCCCGTTGAAACTCGACTACGACAATCGTCCTCGACAGATGGTTGCTTCCGACGGCAAAAAAGCACGCACACGATATGAAGTTATCGGCATTGAAAATGGGAAAACAAGAGTGAGACTCTATCCCATCACCGGACGCACACACCAGCTCCGCGTACACTGTGCCCACCCCGACGGACTCAACACCCCCATCGTGGGCGATGAGCTATATGGCACACCTGCCCACCGCCTTTGCCTCCATGCCGAACACATCGAGTTCACCCACCCAACCCTCAACAAGACTATATCCATCAACTGCGCCCCAGAATTCTAAAGCAGGAAAACAACACACTATTACTTCATTCGGAACAATTCTGACGAGTTCCTGAGTGGCACAACTCCGACACGGCAAAACTATTTTCGCCACCTGTATTTGTAAACAAAAAAGAAAATAAAGGCTATTGGTTCTGAATATTTCTTAATCAAAATAATATTATGTTCTATTATATTTTTGTACTTTTGTGATAGACTTTCATTATTAGCTTGTATATTTGTTAAATATACTTAATATCATAAATAAAATTTTACATAGTATAGCTGCAACTAAACTTTTATGTCTAATTTTGCGCTGAAAAATATTGACGCCGTTTGTGGACGACAAAAATTTGATAAACTTATTATTGATGATGAATGTTTATTAGATAGTTTCATTGATAATTTGGAAGACAAGTATCTATCTGAGATGGATAGTATATATGCTTATATGCAAAGGGTTGCAGACTTAAAACCTCTTCCTGATACTAAATTTCACCCATTAGATAGAAATAAGGTTGACGGTTATACTGAATATGAGTTTAAGACTAAGCATCTTAGGATATATGCGATTTCCAAATTCAATGGTAAAATTATCATTTTAGGTGGTTATAAGAATAATCAAGATAAAGATATAAATAAATTTAGGTCAATAGTAAAAAGATATATTCAATCACAAAAAGGTTCTAAAAAATGAAAACAAGAGACGAAGTATTAAGAAGCCCGGGGTATTGGATGGCAATGCTTCAAATGGAGTTGTATTCTCAAATAGAAGAGTTTATGAGAACTCATAACATGAATAAAACTCAACTTGCGGAATATTTAGGATGCACAAAAGGATATGTATCTCAACTCCTTAATGGCGATTTTGACCATAAAATGAGTAAATTCATAAATTTATCCCTTTCAATTGGGAAAATACCTGAAATTAAATTTGTTGATATTGATGAATTTATTGAATGTGAACATAAAAAATATATAATAAATACTACATTTAATAATATTAAATATTCATTTGACAAGAACTCAACCAATTACGATTTTGCTGCATAATAAGAATAATTATGAAAATTCCTTACCGTATTGAAAAAATAGAGACTAAACAATTTGCAATATTTCAAGAGGAATTGAGTTTAGATAAAGATTTCAATATCTCAACTGAATTTAATTTTTCGATAAGTAACGATTGCTCTCATATTAGATGTATTACGCTTATTAAGTATGAGCAAAATAATAATACTATTCTTATTCTTGAATTAGCGTGTCATTTTTTGATAGCACAAGAAGGAATCGATCAGATAATAGAGCATCGTAAAATTGATGTGGATTTTTTGCGTTATATGGCAACTATTGTTATTGGTACTGCTAGGGGTGTGATTCACGCTCAAACACAAAGTACCAAACTTAATATACTCATTTTACCACCAATAAATTTAATTCCAATTATTACAGACGATATGATTGTATCTACCTCTAAAGAATAATTTTTTGTCTTTTATACATAGAGAATGTTACCATACCTTCGTGGTATAGTAACATTCTTTTTTATGAAAACAATCAATCTCATTGTACCTCGTGGGTGGCACGAACTTGATGATAAACAACCTCTGTCGCGAGTTTCAAGGGATTATCTCTAATACATTCTATAAGTATTGATTAAAAATACTCAAAAATTTGGCAAAGTTAACTTTTTGGTTAACTTTGCCGTTATAAAAATGAATATATGGCTAACCGAGAAATAAAATTCTACAAGCATTATTTCAACGAGTTCTATGTGGCTCAGACCGATAAGGTCAGAAAAAGATTGCACAAACATTAGTTTGGTTGCAAACTTTAGATAGATTGCCTGTTACCATACTTAAGAGCTTAGAGGGTAAAAAAGGACTTTTGGAAATTAGAGTTGAATTTGGTGGCGATATATTTCGCGTGTTCTGCTGTTTTGATGAGGGCTCTTTAGTTATCCTTTTCAATGGATTTCAAAAGAAAACTCAAAAAACTCCTTCGGGAGAAATCGAAAAGGCAGAAAGATTAATGAAAGAATATTTTGAATCTAAAGTAGCAAAATAAAGAGTATTATGGAAGAAGCAAAAAAAGAAGCCCTAATGAATTGTAGTAGTCTTGATGAACTTCTTAATATTGAGTTTGGTGAAGTTGGTACTCCTTCTCGTGAAGTGTTTGATAAGGAGACTGAGGCATTCTGTCTTGCTCAAACTCTTAAAGAAGAACGCAAGCGTGCAGGTCTTACACAGCAAGAA
>JAZOCE010000018.1:0-39687 GCA_045596365.1 Muribaculaceae bacterium
CTGCCATCAGGGCTCATTGTTGCTGTGTTGATGGTTACACCTTCAGGAAGAGCCACTTTTTCTACTGAAGCGACTTTCAATTGTGCAAAACCATAGATTCCTGCACTTAACAACAATGCTGAAACAATTAATTTTTTCATGTTTTGTTAATGTTTAGATATGGTTTTATTAAAATTTTTGTGTTTAGTATTTAGGTTTAAACAAAATTTTACGCAAGTTCGCTCATTTTTTTCAAATCTGTTAAAAGAAAAGTGTTAAAAAAGACTAACTCTCCTATTTTAGCGATAAAATCAACCTAATATGTCATCATAAAAAATAATAATTCTGTACAATGGGAACAATTTATGGAATAAAAACTTGTCGGTGGCGACTCGCCACTTTCACATTTTTGCTTTCTCTTTTTGATTTTTTCCTCTTCCATTTCGCTTAAAATAACAATCCCCACGCTCATCGCATGGGGATTGTTTTATCAGGGATTTAGAGTCTTTTCAACTCTCAACTTTTTCAACTTTCAATTTACTTAACGTATTCTTTTGTTACTATATTGCCTTGTTTCTTGATGTATAGACTACCGTTTTCAGGATTTGCAATTTCAATACCTTGAAGATTGTAGTAAACAGCAGGTGTGTTATCATCGGCTTTAATTCCTTCAACACCTACAGTTTTTGGAGATACTGTAACTGTGCAATTAACAATATCAACAATCATGTTATAAGTATCAGCCTTGATCATCCATGATTGTGTTCCACCTGCCCAATCGTTGGTCATCGATGTAACTTCATTGAGAACAATTGCTTCATCTTTGGTCAACGCGCCATAGCGAGTACCGGCATTAACAGCTTCCCAATTTTCACCAAGTGTTGTTGCAAATTGGAAATAGCCATTACCGTCTCCGGTATTATCAACAGTTACTTCTCCTGAATAAACACCTTCTCCTTGATGGGCAAGCTCAATTCCATTAGACGTACTCCAGTTGTAACCGCCTACATTACCTATTGCATAAATTACTTCAGGATAAGAAGGTGCTGGCTCCGGAGTTTCAGTTGTTGCAGTTAGAGTAGATAGGTCGGCAGCTACAGTAATAGTCCATACACCTGCCCATGGAAGAATGATGTTACCTGCGTCTTTGTTTACAGAAAGATTTACAGTACCACCATTAGTGATGGCTGCATCAACAGCGAGGTTACCTGCATTAAATACGTTCCATTTTTCATCAGTCTCACCTACACCTTTTATTGTTGATATTTTGAATTCTGTAGTTTCTTCAACTTCAACTATATAAACGCCATCAGCAAATGTAAATTCTGCTGCATTAACAGGATCCCATTCGCCAAGAGCTTCGCCTGCGCCTACAATGTAGAGAGGTTTAGCAACACCCTCAATCACAAGTGATGAGCCGGCAGGAGTTGTCGTAGTGCGAGCATCAGCCTTCAATGCATAAACAAGGAGTCCCTTTTGTTGCGATGCAATCACAAGATTACCGGCATAATCAAATTCCATTTGGTCAACTTGTACAGTTCCACTCAATGGAATAGAATATTGATGAGTAAACGATGGTGTTTCTCCATTCCATGTTACGCTGTAAATTTGAACATTTACACTGCTTTGAGCATCAACAATGGCAAATGTAGAGAGATCGTCGCTAATAGCCATCCCACCGCTTTGTGAGCCTGTCAATGTAGATGATAACGCATCGGAAGTAAATGTTACTGTTCCGCTGCTCTTACCCACAAATTGGAATACCGGAACATCTGATGTATTATTACCTGTGAAACGATTTTGAGATACAAATGTACCTTTACTTGTTGCAAGAACATCACCATCTCCATTTATCATATTTGTTGTATAAGTTCCTGTTGGATCTCCACTCCAAGAATCATTAGCGCCTATATTATAATAGCGGAAGTTGCTTTCATGCACTACATACATCACACGATTTGCACCCTCGCCATGGAATGACACTGCTCGTTCATAGAATCCCGAAAGCACTTGTGTGGCATTTGTTCCACTTGGATTGTACACCCACACACCTGAATTTTGGTTGGCATAATTTGCAATATATACTTTACCATTATTTACATGAATGCGGTTGGAGCGCACATATTTGTTTGTACTTGTTGATGCGTCGGTATCAGCTCCAAACATTCCGGTAATCACTTTTGAGCCGTTTTTGCTATAATCGGGATTGAATTTTTGCAATCCTTGGCCCATTGCTGTCATCGTATAGATAGTCCCGAAGTGGGCACTTGTTACATCTTTATCGATTGCAAGACCTATGCGGGCATCATTTGTTCCATTATTATAAATGATTGAATTGTCGGAGTGCATGAGTTCTACTGATGGGCTTGATGGATTGTCAAGAGCAACAGCCCAATTATATTTAACACCCACGCCGAGCGTTGTAGCATCAACAACAAATGTATTTTCTCCGGCTTTAACACCATCTATGGCAATCATTACAACTTCAGCGCCTGCAGTAATAGGAGTTAGAATAACTGACGCCGAAGCAACATCACCGGTAGATTTAAATGTTAATGTATAGTCTCTTTCTCCTTGTGCCATTTTGAGGTCATAGGCATAATGTCCTTGCACTCCCGGCTCACGCACACCTTGAATTGTTGATGTAGCTTTAGTTACTGTTTGACGTGCCGGATTTTTGATTGCATAAACGAGGAGCCCTTTTTGTTGCGATGCTATCACAAGGTTACCGGCATAGTCAAATTCCATTTGGTCAACACAATATGTTCCATCCAAAGGGATTGAGTATTTATGGATAAATGCAGGAGTACTTCCACTCCATGTTACGTCATAAACCTGGATGCGAATACCGGCATTGCCTGAGCTATTGTAAGAATTGGCAATAGCAAAGATACTCTTATCGTCGCTAAGAGCCATACCTCCATTTTCTGAGCCGTTGAGCGAGCTGTTTATTACATCTGATTTATATACTACAGTCAAATCGTGATCAAATACCGCAAATGCAGGGTTACTGCTTGCATTATTCCCACTATAACGGGTTTGAGATGCAATTACGGCATTATCAGTAACAATGATGTCGCCATCGCCATTGTCCAACAAGGCTGCAGTAGTATTACTTTTAGTGGGGCTTCCAGATGTCCATGAGGTGGCTGTGCCAATATCAAATCGCTGAACATTGTTTTCGTGAAGGCTGAATGCTTTGCGACTTGAGCCTTCGCCTATAAATGCTACTGCTCGTTCATAATAGGTTATTCCAGAAATATTTGTTGGCGTTGCACCTGTTGCAGGGTCATATTCCCAGATACCCGTGCTATAGTTAGCATAGTTGGCAATATACACTTTCCCTTTATATATTTCCAAACGATTTGAACGAACATATTTGTTTGAACTTGTTGAAGCATCAGTATCTTTACCAAATAATCCGGTAATTACTTTTGAGCCATTTTTGCTATAATCGGGGTTGAATTTTTGCAATCCTTGGCCCATAGCGGTCATTGTATAGATGGTCCCAAAGTGGGCACTTGTGGCGTCTTTATCAATAGCTACACCGATGCGAGCATCTTTAGTCCCATTATTATAGATAATTGTGTTGTCGGAATGTATAAGTTCAACACCTGTGCTCTTTGGGTTTTCAATAGCGACAGCCCATGAGAATGTAGCATCTTCTCCAAGTGATTTAGCATCAACGGTTACTGAATTTTCACCTTTGACAATGTTGTTTATTGTAATAGACTGAGTTGCACCGGTAGATGTGTTTGTGAAAATCACCAATCCCTTTTCAACGGCATCTGTTGCCTTGAATTTCAATGTGCAGATATCGCCATCTTGTGAAGACGTCAATCCATAGGCATAAACACCCTTAACAGGTATTTGCTCTGTTGATGTAGAGATTTGAGGAGTTGGGAACACTGTTTCATTTGCAGTAACAGTAATTGTTTCTGTCAAGTCCTTATAGTCAGGGTGTGAATACACAATCTTATAGGTACCGGGAGTTACTTTGTTAAACACAAACACTCCGTTGTACTCATCATCGGTTTTGTAGGTTTGAACTACCTCATCGTTGCTGTTTTTAAGTGTTACAGTAGCGTTGTTGATGGGCAAATAATAATCAAGAGTTGATGTATTAGGTGTATAATAGGTGTGAGAAAAAGGAGTTTCGGCATCACGAAGCACACCATATATTGCACCATAGGAGTCTTTCTTTCCAAAACCAAAATAATCGTTCACACCCTTAGCATAGGCTTCTCCTTCCCATTTACAAGCGTCCCAATTCATCGCTTTGTGGCGAGCCGGTTGATAGGTGTGAAAATATCCTTCAACAAGGAAGCCAGGAACACCTTGACGCAACACGCCATAGTAGCCACCATAAGTTTTACCATTTGAGTGAGTTGTATAATAAATCTCGTTCCAAAAAGACACATCGCCACGAATATTTGTTGATGTTGTATAGGAAGACCACATCATGTGAGGGTTTTTTATCCAATGAGGCCAACAAGCTGCCGCCATTGCTTTACTCCCAGGAACACTTTCAGAATTATCATATCCACGATAGAGGAATAGCGGATAATTTACAGTCGAGCCATCAGAATGCGCATTAGAGTGGATAGAGATAAACATGTCAAAGTTGTTCAACTCTGCCTCAGCAGCAATTTCGCTCAATGGTCTATCATACAATCCATTGTGCACATCACCACTTTTGATGCGGCTCATTACAATGTTTTGTGTCAAGTCGCGTGCATTATTCACGCCATTATGCTTCATACCATATTCTTTGAGTTTGTAGAACATCCCCAACCCTTTTTGAAGATTGGTATTCGACTCAAAAAATCCTGCGGTATCGGTATAAGTAGGCCCGCCATGAGTAACTGTTCCCATGTGGCGACACTCTCCGCACCACGCTCCATGCCCGGGGTTGATGTAAATGCGGACTTCTTCAATCGCTTTTGCTGCCGATGCTGTCATTGCGCACAACATTGCAAGGCTGAAAAACAAATGTTTTAGTTTCATAGATTTAAGGTATATAGTTATTAAATTATTATTTATCGATATTTATGAAATATTAATCTGACAAAAATAGTTAAATTATTTTATAATGCAAAGTAATGAGCTCCGGGATGGACAAAAATATATCCTGTTGTGGTTGCCGACGGATATAATGCGCCATTTTCAGTCAATGTTATCCCTAACTCACCATAATTCAGAACTTCATCAGCAAGGAAAACAAGACGCTGATCGGGCAACGAAGGATAGCCTATAGCCGGACGTATTCCTTTAGCCTCATAACCCCACAACTCCTCTCTCACAAGGCTGTTCATCTTCTCAGTCGCAGCCTCTACAAGACGATCGGCTATAGATTGATATAATATCGCATTGTAATCATCGTTTTGACTTTTATATTTCTCTATAATTTGCTGAATGTCCATACCTGCCGTTACGACAAATAACCCCATCCAATCATTCTTCTCCCCGGTTACCGAGAGCGGTTTTACATAATCAGCAAGTGCAAGTCGTGGCCCAACACCATCAACATGTAATTGTCGAGGTGTTGGCAGCACAAACTCTTCATTACCATTTTGATAAAATATATCCTCATCTCGACTTACGGCAGGTAATATAGCTACTCGCGCCTGCAAGGTGCCTATGTTTTTTTGTATATAATCAATCACTCTGTTGGCATCTTTAAACAGCTGCATAGCCTCTGCCGCCTTCATGCGTTGCTCCTGTGGAACGGTAGCAAGCCATTGCGCACGACAATGATCACAGCCTTGAATATCGGCAATCGAAGCAAATGACGCGTCAAGTTTCCATGCTCCCAAAAAAGCTCTCCAATTTATCGATGCTCTTATATCGGCAATCGCGATTGACAAATCATGAATTCCAGGGTATTTCGGAGTGGGTATTACAGTATCTTTACCATAGTCAAATTTTAATCGGCGTGCCTCCTCTATCGTGAGCTGTGATTTTTTATTTTCATATTGTTCGCGAAGAAGTTGCTGCGCCGAGAGTATCTCCTGGCTCGTCTCGACACGAGTATCCTTGTTTATGAGTCTTTGTGCCAATCCAGGCAACATGGCTGCATCGCGCATATAAGCAACAAGACCGCTATAACATGGCGCTATTTTTACTGCTGTGTGCAATTCCGATGTTGTCGCTCCACCTATGAGTAATGGAATTTTTAGTCCTTTTTGGTCCATTTGTCGCGCAACATTGCACATTTCTTCAAGCGATGGGGTAATTAATCCGCTAAGCGCCACAAAATCAACATTTTCTTCAATTGCTTTTGCTACAATCTCTTCACCGGGCACCATCACCCCTAAGTCTATCATTTCAAAACCATTACAATTCATGATAACACTAACGATGTTTTTACCTATATCATGAACATCGCCTTTGACTGTGGCAATAACTATTTTTCCCGACGATGATGTTCCTGATGATTGTTTTTCTTTCTCTATAAATGGAGTGAGATAGGCAACAGCCTGTTTCATGGCTCTCGCACTTTTTACCACTTGCGGCAAAAACATCTTACCTGCGCCAAACTGCTCTCCCACTTTATTTATACCTGTCATCAATGGACCATCTATTACCGCTACTGCCGAGCCGGCACCTGCCATCACTTCATCAAGAAATGGCTCTATCCCATCGCTGTTCCCTCGCATTATCATCTGCTCAATGCGTTCCGATGCCGATAGCTCTTTTTGCTCTACAACAGCCTTCACTCCTGCAACTGTGCTTTCTCGCTCCGCCTTTATCTTTTCAGCAATTTCGACAAGACGTTCTGTCGCATCACCACGACGATTTAACAACACATCATCAAGGGCGTCTCGCAATTCCGATGGAATATCATCAACCGACATTAATGATGATGGGTTTACTATACCCATATCCATCCCTTTCCCTATAGCATGATAAAGGAACAACGCATGCATCGCTTCTCGTACATAGTTATTTCCCCTAAATGAGAATGACAGATTACTGATTCCGCCACTCACCTTTGCTCCGAGAAGATTATTCTTTATCCACTCTACTGCTTTTATAAAATCAAGAGCATAGTTATTGTGGGCTTCAATACCTGTCGCAACAGCAAGCACATTGGGGTCAAATATTATATCACATCCATTAAACCCAACTGTCTCTGTCAAAATACGATAGGCTCTTTCACACACCTCTATTTTTCGTTCAAAGGTATCGGCCTGCCCTGTTTCATCAAAAGCCATCACAACTACTGCAGCACCCATTTCTTTTATAAACTGTGCTTTCTCAATGAATTTGGGCTCTCCCTCTTTCAAACTGATGGAATTGACTATGGGGCGACCCTGTGTGTGTTGCAATCCGGCAACAACAGCTTCCCAATTTGATGAGTCAATCATCAGTGGCACTCGTGCCACATCAGGCTCCAAGCCTATATTATCAATAAATGATGCCATTTCAATAGGCGCGTCAAGCATAGCATCATCCATGTTTATATCCACAATCTGGGCTCCTGCCAATACTTGTGAGCGAGCTATCTCTACTGCTTCCTCTATATTCTTTTCATTTATCAATCGCAAGAACTTACGACTACCGGCAACATTACACCTCTCCCCTACATTTATAAATAGATGGTCCTGTGATATTGACATTTTTTCAAGGCCTGCCAATATCATTTCTTGTTTTTTAGTCGGAACTTCTCGCGGAGCATATTTTTGTGCTTCATGGGCTATAGCTGCAATATGTTCAGGTGTTGTACCACAACAACCGCCAACAATATTCAGCTTGCCCGATGACAACAACGGCAACAATTTTTCAACCATTGTTTCCGGCGTCTCATCATACTCTCCCATCTCATTAGGCAACCCGGCATTAGGATAAACACTCACTGCCATTGGCTCGCCTTGCAATGCGTTTATATGAGGTATCATCCCGTCAGCGCCAAAACCGCAATTAAGACCTATTGACAACAAATCGCCATGAGCAACCGTCGCAACAAATGCATCAAGCGTCTGCCCCGACAATGTGCGACCTGACTCAGTCAATGTTACCGACATCATTATGGGCACATCTATCCCTACTGCTGTCATTGATTTCTGTGCAGCATATAACGCGGCCTTAGCATTTAACCCATCAAATACTGTCTCTATAAGCAATAGATCAACGCCTCCGCTTATGAGAGCCGACATTTGTTCCACATAGGCTTCAACAAGAGTATCCCAACAGATTTTTTCAGCATCTATACCCGCAGACATGGACAGCGATTTGCTTGTTGGGCCCACACTGCCGGCTACCCAACATTGTTCTCCAGGATGCAACAAGCAATATTCCTCTACTGCTTCTCGTGCTAAACGTGCCGCTTCATGGTTTATTTTCTTTACATGGTCGCTTAACCCATATTCTGCCATTGAGATAGCATTGGCATTAAACGAATTTGTTTCTATAATGTTAGCCCCAGCGTCAAGATATTGGCGATGAATATTTTTTATCACATCGGGAGCAGTCAGCACAAGCACATCATTACACCCTTTGAGCTGTTGCTCGCAATGAGCAAAATGCGCGCCCTTAAAATCCTTCTCCGAGAGATTACAACGCTGTATCATTGTCCCCATTGCGCCATCAAGCACAACGATGCGTTTTGACATCAGCTCTTTCAATCCGGCTATTCTATCATTATATCTGTTGCTCATATTCTATCGTTTGCGTGCAAAAAAAGTTTTCATCAATTCGGCACATTCATCAGCCAACACTCCCGACTCAATCACCGCTTTAGGGTGAAATGGAGGGCGGTGGGTAAATGTGGTATATCCACGTTTCTCATCTCCGGCGCCATAGACTATGCGACTTATTTGGCTCCACCCTATTGCCCCGGCACACATCACACATGGTTCAACGGTTACATATAGCGTACACTCTGGCAGATATTTACCGCCTAACGTATTTACCGCTGCGGTAATTGCCTGCATCTCGGCATGTGCGGTGACATCGTTAAATGTTTCTGTCATATTGTGTCCTCGCCCTACAATGCGACCATTGCACACAACAACAGCTCCAATAGGGACCTCATCATCTTCAAATGCCTGACGCGCTTCATCGAGAGCTGCCCTCATAAAACGCTCATCATCTTTTCTTTTCAAATCTATCATAACAAATCGATTTTCATTCCTTCATTGGCCACTATCACATCAGGAAACTCCTCTTGTGCCTGTGCCAAATGGGTATTCTCATTTTTATAACGCTTAGAGAAATGCCCCAATATCAATTTTGACGCTCCGGCAGCCTTAGCGATGCGACCCGCTTCACGCGCCGTTGAATGACCTCGCTCTACGGCTTTTTTCTGCTCGGCATCATCATAGGTTGCCTCATGATACACTACATTAACTCCCTTTACCGACTCTGCAACTTTGGGATTATACATCGTATCGGAACAATAAGCATAACTCATCGATGGGTCGGCATCGGTTGTCAATCTTGCGTTCTCTACAATCTTTCCGTCAGGAGTAATGAAATCAGCTCCATTCTTAATGCCATGCAACTCCTTTATAGGGACATTATAAAATTTTATCATGTCGCCTCGCAAATGTCGCAACTTAGTCTTTTCTTGAAACTTAAACCCCACACATGGCAAGCGGTGATACAATGGAAATATGGAAATTGTCAATGCATCATCTTCATATATTACCGATGTTCCCGGCTCTATGATATTAAATTTTATCTCAAAAGAAATATCCCGACAGAAAAATTTCAAAAAATGCTCAAATGCTTCGGCACCCTCTTTAAACATATGAATTGTCAACACACCCTCTTTACCATGCAAAGCAAGTGTTGACAACAATCCGGGCAAACCATAACAATGATCGCCATGCAGATGAGAGATAAATATGTGATTAAGTCGGGAGAATTTCATCTTCATGCGACGCATCATCAATTGAGCCCCTTCTCCACAATCAATCATAAAAAGATTATCTCTGAAATCTATCACTTGACATGAGGGCATGTGTCTCATCGAGGGAGTTGCCGAGCCACATCCGAGTATGTTTATCTGAAATTTAGCCATTTTTTATGCGTTAGCCCTACAAAGGTAGTTAAAAGGAGAGGGTAATTTTGTAAAAAAATTATAAAATAGCACCATCCATACAACAAAACTTTATTTTCTTCGTAATATAAATACACAACAGCAGACAGAACAAAATGAGCTAATGTGTGCGATGTATGTGATATCTGCG
Organism: Muribaculaceae bacterium; assembly: GCA_045596365.1. Classification (GTDB taxonomy): domain Bacteria; phylum Bacteroidota; class Bacteroidia; order Bacteroidales; family Muribaculaceae; genus RGIG4079. Next base: position 10,176 of record JAZOCE010000018.1, read on the forward strand.
CCTTTAGCAAAATTTTTGAATTAGTTTTTTCATAGGATTAGATTTTTAAAGGTTTACGTAAGAGGGTCATCGTGAGATAACCCTCTTATTTTTTGCCTAATACAAATTTAAGCAATATCAAAAATTCGTGCGGAGCACCGGAAAGCATAATCGTTATCAATAACCGGGGACGAGCGAAGCAAGACCCTCAGAATAAACCATTCTAATTCTGCCGTCCGGAGGACGTGAATGTAAAACGATTTGAATAGCCGGGGGTTAAGCGAAGCGAAACCCTCGGTTGGAAGCAACCCAAAAAGCGTCTGCAAAGACGCGAAAATCAACATATAAAAATAGAATAATAGTATAGAATTATTATTTTTGCAATAAAAATAGCGTTATGAGTTTTACTAAATCTGTTTATCATATCGTATTCAGCACAAAATATCGACAACAAACAATCCCTATTAATGTCGAGCGAAATCTATATCAGATATTATATAATTTGATGAAAAGTTATGGTGCTTTCATCTATCGGATAGGAGGAATGCCAGACCATATACATATATTAGTAGATATTACGCCAAAAATAGCATTAAGCGATTTTGTAAAACGCTTAAAACAAGAGTCAAGTTATTTAATTAGGAAAGATAAAGCATTTCCAAATTGGAATGGATGGAGTGAGGGTTATGGAGCATTTACTTACTCCGTATCAGAAATTCCTAATGTAATCGAATATATAAATAACCAAAAGGAACATCATAAAAAATTATCATTTGCAGAAGAATATCGACAATGGTTAATTAGTATGGGAGTATCGCCCGATGAACCATATTTTCCGAAGTAGGCTGATTCGCGTCTTTCAGACGCTGTGAGGGAGTGTCGTTACTTTCCGGAGACTTCACTTCGCTCGTCCCCGGTTATTAACACCGCTTCGCTCTCACGTGCTCCGCACGGTCCCACATTACTACTGTCACAACGCGGCTGAAGGGTATAATCAACAAAAAAAACAGAGGGCATATCAAGCGATACACCCTCTGTCGGTTATAGTTTTATTTCTGATTTCTTACTTTTCAGCATCAGGATCAACGCCCCATTGTTGACGAGCAAGACGGCGGTAGTTGTTGTAACGCCATTGAGCATTTTCCTTAGCTGCTGCAAACAATTCAGCTGCTTCAGCAGGATATTGCTTCATTACTGATGCGTAACGTACTTCGCCTTTGAGGAAGTTTTCAAATTCATCCCAGTTAGGTTCTTTGCTGTCAAGAGTGAATGGGTTTTTACCTTCAGCTTCAAGCGCTGGGTTGTAACGCCACAAGTGCCAGTAACCACATGCTACTGCAAGAGCTTCTTCTTGTTGTGATTTACCCATACCTGCTTTCAAACCATGGTTGATACATGGAGCGTAAGCGATGATGATTGATGGTCCATCATAAGCTTCTGCTTCGCGAATAGCTTTGAGTGTTTGAGCTTGGTCAGCACCCATAGCGATTTGTGCAGCATAAACATATCCGTAAGTTGAAGCGATCAAGCCAAGGTCTTTCTTGCGTACGCGTTTACCTGCAGCAGCAAACTTAGCGATAGCACCCACTGGAGTAGCTTTAGATGCTTGACCACCAGTGTTAGAGTAAACCTCAGTATCAAGAACAAGGATATTTACATTTTTGCCTGATGCAAGAACGTGGTCAAGACCACCGAAGCCGATGTCATAAGAAGCACCGTCACCACCAATGATCCATTGTGAACGTTTTACAAGGTAGTGGCTGAGTTCGTTGATTTTCTTGCAAGTGTCGCAACCGCAAGCTGCTACCAATGGAAGGATCTTGTCAGTTACTTCACGGCTCTTATCGCCATCTTCTTTAACTTCAAGCCATTCAGCAAATAGAGCTTTAAGTTCGTCGCTGCAAGATGGGCAGTTTACTGCTTCAGCTACAAGACCTTCAAGGCGTGCACGCATCTTTTCATTTGCGATCACCATACCAAGACCAAATTCGCAGAAGTCTTCAAACAATGAGTTGCCCCATGCTGGACCTTGTCCTTTTTCGTTAGTAGTATAAGGAGTTGAAGGAACTGAGCCAGAGTAGATAGAGCTACATCCTGTTGCATTAGCTACCATTTCGCGGTCACCATAAAGTTGAGTGATAAGTTTCACATAAGGAGTTTCACCACAACCAGAGCAAGCGCCGGAGAATTCAAAGTAAGGAGTAGCAAATTGGCTATTCTTAACATTGAGTTTAGTATCAACAAGTTTTTGTTTAGAAGCAACTTTTTCAACGCAGTAATCCCATTCTTTTTGAACATCAAGTTGTGTTTCAAGAGGCTTCATTTCAAGAGCCTTAACACCCTTCATGCCTGGACAAACGTCAACACAGTTACCGCAACCAAGACAGTCCATAACGTCAACAGCTTGGATGAACTTCATGCCTTCAAATTGTTTGCCGATTGCTTTAAGTGCGCGTTCTTCACCGAATGGAGCAGCTGCCATTTCGTTAGCATCAAGAACAAATGGACGGATAGCAGCGTGAGGACAAACGTAAGCACACTTGTTACATTGGATACATGTTGCTGAATTCCATTGTGGAACAAATGCAGCTACACCACGTTTTTCATATTTAGCTGTACCTTGTGCCCATGTACCATCTTCAATACCTTTGAATGCAGAAACTTTCAACAAGTCACCATCTTGAGCATTGATAGGACGAACTACTTCGTTGATGAATGCAGGATCGTTGTTTGCAGCAACTGCATCGTCAGCAAGGTTAGCCCAAGCAGGATCGATAGCAAGTTTTTGATATTCGTTACCACGATCTACTGCAGCGTAATTCTTGTCAACGATGTCTTGACCTTTCTTACCGTAGCTCTTAACGATGAATTTCTTCATTTGTTCTACAGCAAGGTCAACAGGGATAACTTCAGTGATGCGGAAGAATGCACTTTGAAGGATAGTATTTGTGCGGTTACCAAGACCAATTTCACGAGCGATCTTAGTAGCGTTCATATAATATACTGTGATATTATTTTGTGCAAAATAGCGTTTTACTTTATTTGGCAAGTTCTTAGCCAATTCTTCGCCTTCCCAGATTGTATTAAGAAGGAAAGTACCGCCATTGCGAAGACCACGAGTTACATCATACATGTGAAGGTAAGCTTGAACGTGGCATGCAACGAAGTTAGGAGTGTTTACCAAATAAGTTGAACGGATTGGGTCATCACCAAAACGAAGGTGAGAACATGTGAAACCACCTGATTTCTTAGAGTCGTAAGCAAAGTAAGCTTGACAATATTTATTGGTGTTATCACCGATGATTTTCACAGAGTTTTTGTTTGCACCTACTGTACCATCAGCACCAAGTCCATAGAATTTAGCTTCAAATGTGCCTTCACCGCCAAGTGCAATTTCGTCTTTCAATGGAAGAGATGTGAAAGTAACATCATCTACGATACCAAGAGTGAATTGATTTTTAGGCTCTGGAAGTGCAAGGTTTTCAAATACAGAGATGATTTGAGCAGGAGTTGTATCTTTTGAAGCAAGACCATAACGTCCACCAACGATAACAGGAGCATTTTCTTTACCATAGAAACATTCTTTTACATCAAGGTAAAGAGGCTCGCCTATTGCACCTGGTTCTTTTGTGCGGTCAAGAACAGCAATACGCTTAGCTGTTGCAGGAACTGCTGCAAGGAAGTGTTTAGCTGAGAATGGACGATACAAGTGAACAGCAACAAGACCCACTTTTTCGCCTTGAGCCATCATGTAATCGATAGCTTCTTTAGCAGCCTCTGTTACTGAACCCATTGCGATGATTACGCGGTCAGCATCTTCAGCACCATAGTAGTTAAACAAACCATATTTACGACCTGTGATTTCAGAAATTTTGTTCATATAATCTTCTACAATCGCAGGTACTGCATTGTAATATTCGTTACAAGCTTCACGGTGTTGGAAGAAAACGTCGCCGTTTTCAGCCATACCACGAGCTACAGGTTTTTCTGGATTCAAAGCGCGAGCGCGGAATTCTGAAAGTGCTTTTTGATCTACAAGTGGAGCTAAATCTTCGTTTTCAAGCATCTCTATCTTTTGGATTTCGTGAGATGTGCGGAAACCATCGAAGAAGTTAACGAAAGGCACACGAGACTTGATTGTTGACAAGTGAGCTACACCGGCAAGATCCATTACTTCTTGAACCGAGCCTTCTGCAAGCATTGCAAATCCTGTTTGACGAACTGACATTACATCTTGATGATCACCAAAGATACTCAATGCATGAGAAGCAAGTGTACGAGCTGACACATGGAATACACATGGCAACAATTCACCTGCAATCTTATACATGTTTGGAATCATAAGAAGAAGACCTTGAGATGCTGTGTAAGTTGTTGTCAATGCACCGGCTTGAAGCGATCCGTGAACTGCTCCGGCTGCACCGGCTTCTGATTGCATCTCTTGAACTAATACAGTTTCGCCAAAAATGTTTTTACGTCCTGCAGCTGCCCATTCATCAACATATTCAGCCATTGTTGACGATGGTGTGATGGGATAAATAGAAGCTACTTCGGAGAACATATATGAAATATGTGCAGCAGCTTGATTACCATCACAGGTCAAGAATTTCTTTTCTTTACTCATAATTTGTAATCTATTTTATAAGGATTATTATATATTTCAATCTAATTACCTGATGTTGTACATCTAAATGCGCAACATTATTTCCTAATTTATTTCAACTTGCAAAATTACTAATTTATCTGCTATTCGCCAAAATTATAATTACTTGAATGTACACAAAACTCCAAATGTCCCATTTATAATATTTATAGTATAGGAATGTTAAAATTATCTAACCGTCACGTCTGATATCCGCCCATCTGACCAATTTTACTATAAAATATCAAGATTGAGGTTTTTTCTTTAATTTTTTATTTGGGAATTCAAAAATAATATATACATTTGCATGTGTGTTTTTCATAGTATTAGATTAAGATAAAGGTTTAAAGGAATAGAGACGTCGTGAGACGTCTCTATTTTTTGTATCTGCTATAACATCTGTTTTACAAAATAGTTCACTATATTTGCAGAAAAGACACTTATGAAAATTATCATTGAAGATATCATAAAATCAATCGCACCTCAACTGCATGTAATTACTATTGAGGCCGATGTTATAAACAGCGAAACTCCCGATGAATTTTGGGCGGAATTAACTGATGAGGCTAAACACATTTCATCTCTATATGAAATTTCTGACATAAACAAGCGACCTGGAATTGCAGCCACTCGACAAGCTTACAAAAATCTCGGCAAAGAGCCTAATCGCTACCGACCATCAAGCGAAGCATTATGCCGACGTGCAGTAAAAGGGATGGAGCTATATCGCATAAACACCCTTGTTGATATCATTAATCTAATTTCTATGAGATCAGGCTATTCGATCGGTGGATTTGATGCCGACAAAATCGATGGAGATATTTTGAATTTAGGTGCAGGCAGAGCAGAAGAAGAGTTTGAAGCTATAGGAAGAGGGTTACTAAACATTGAAAATTTACCTATCTATCGCGATAATATCGGAGGCATAGGAACCCCGACGAGCGATGTGGAGCGCACAAAACTTTCAATTGAGACTCGACGACTATTAATGTGTATAAACATTTATGGCGAAGAACTCTCGCACGACGAAACAATAGCCCTCTCTTGCAATCTTCTCAAAAAGTATTGCAACGCCCAGAACATCATCATAAACCACTATCAACCATGAAAATTCTCAAAGTTTTCGAAAACAATATTAACGAGCGACACATCGATAGCGCAGTAGAATGTTTGCAAGACGGAGAAATTATAATTTTCCCCACTGATACACTTTATGCTTTGGGCTGTGATGCTTTAAACAATAATGCAATTGAACGCATTTGCCGCATCAAGGAGATTAATCCACAAAAGACCAACCTATCTATAATCTGCAGTAGCATTTCACAGGCGTCGGAATATGCACGCATTGACAACCGCGCATATCAATTACTTAGGGATAACCTTCCCGGAGCATTTACTTTCATTTTACCGGCATCAACAACACTTCCAAAGGTGTTCAAAGGTCGCAAAACCGTAGGCGTGCGCATTCCGGAAAACAAAATCGCAATAAAACTTGCCGAAAATTTAGGAAACCCGATACTTACGACATCTATCAAATGGGACGAGAACACTCCCGAAGAGGGATGTGAGCCTGAATACATAGCAATGAAATATAATGATGTTGCCGAGCTAATCATTGATGGAGGCATGGGCGAACTCATTCCTTCAACAGTTATAGATTGTACCGATAGTTCTTCCCCTGAAATCATCAGAGAAGGGAAAGGTGTTTTAAACCAATAGCATAAACTGAGTATGGAAATTATAGAGGTTAAGGCTAACGAGTATTCTGAATTTTTCAACAAATACTCTCAAATATATAATAATGTCGCATTTACACAGTTAAACGCCGACAAATGCGAACATGTTCATTATTTATTATTTAAAGACACTAAAGTGAGACTCGGCATAACCCTTGGCGAACGCGAGGAGATGCTCTGCTCTCCTTTTTCAGCACCATTTGGAGGATTTGATTTCACCAACGAGCCAAAAATCGAATATATTGAACAAGCATTATCCCTACTCAAAGAATATTCTGCAAGCAAAAACAAGTCCATAAAACTCACTTTACCACCTCCCATCTACAACACATCTGCTAATGCAAAGGTAATCAATGTGTTAATGCGAGGAGGGGTATTCCCTTCAATAGTTGACCTGAATTACCACTATGACCTTTCTCGCGTTAAAGAATATGAGAAATATCTATCTCGCAATGCTCGCAAAAATTTTCACAATGCGTTAACTCATGATTTTGAATTTGTTAAACTCGACTCTTGCAAAGAAGAGGACATAACTCGTGCATATAATGTAATCAAAGCCAACCGAGAAAGCCATGACTACCCATTGCGCATGTCTCTTGAAAACGTTATAAAAACGACAAAGGTTGTGTCTGCCGACTTTTTTGTTATGACTAAAAATGGTGAAGATATTGCAGCCGCCCAAGTGTTTCATGTAACCGATGAAATTGCCCAAGTCGTATATTGGGGAGATAGTCCCGGATATAGCGAAATGCGACCAATGAACTACCTATCATATAAAGTTTTTGAACATTACAACAATTGTGGCATTTCAATTCTTGATATAGGACCTTCTACTGAAAACGGAATTCCCAATTACGGATTATGTGAATTTAAGGAAAACCTCGGTTGTGAGATTTCCCTTAAACACACATTTATCTTCTAAATTATAACGCTAATTTATAAATTTCAGTCGTTTCCTTTGCTGATAGGCGATAATAGCCACCTATCACCTCTCCTTTGTTTTCATGCAGTTTCTTTACAAGCAACTCAATGTCGGGGTTTTCTATTCCGAGTTCTTTTAAAGTCACAGGCATACCTATTGAACGATAGAAATCTTTTAATCTCTCTATCCCTTCAATAGCTGCTTTTTTATCATCGTCTTCAACAACATCCCACACACGACGAGCAAATTGAGCGACCTTTCCTGGATTATGTTCAACCATAAATGTCAACCACGCAGGAACTATCACAGCAAGACCGGCGCCATGAGTTACACCATAAACCGCACTCAACTCATGCTCCATAAAATGCGATACCCAATCTTCTTGGCGACCGGTGCCACACACTCCATTGTGAGCAAGCGTTCCACACCACATTATATTGGCACGGGCATCATAGTTTTCAGGCTCAGCCATTACTTTGGGCGCTTCTGTAATAATTGCTTTCAATACACCTTCAGCTACTCGGTCAGTAACCTCAACTTCGGGAGTGTTTGAAAAATAACGCTCGTAGATGTGGGTCATCATGTCGGCAATACCACTGGCAGTCTGATAAGGAGGCAACGTAAAAGTCAGTTCGGGATTCATTACTGCAAATTTGGGGCGTAGTGCGCTCTCTGTACGCAAACTGATTTTGTGTAACCCATCGATTTTTGTTATTACTGAATTTCCCGAGCCCTCACTACCAGCAGCAGGGATAGTCAGCACAACTCCCACTGGCAATGCCTCTTGCATAACCACCTTTCCGGCAAAGAAATCCCAAAAATCTCCATCATAAGGCACTCCTCCGGCAATAGCCTTAGCTGTGTCTATCGCACTGCCACCGCCTACAGCGACAACACCATCAACGCTTTCACGACGACACAAGTCAATACCTTCATACACTCGATCATCTGTAGGGTTGGGATTAACACCACCAAGTTCTACATACTCTATATTTACAGCATCAAGCGAAGACTTTACCCGTGCGAGCAGGCCGCTACGCACAACCGAGCCTTGACCATAAACAATCAAGACCTTCTTGCTACCCATCCACTGAGTTAACTCCCCGGTCAAAGACTCCTTCCCTCGACCAAACACATATTTCGTTGGACTATAAAAACTAAAATTATTCATACCTCAATATTTTTGTATCTAACAGCAAAAATAGTAAATTTGTAGAATAAACGTTTATGAGTCGATGAAATATTTCTTATCGGTGGGCGAAGCCTCCGGAGACATACATGCAGCTGCGCTAATTTCAGCAATACGCAAGACTGACAAAGAAGCAACATTTGCCTATCTTGGTGGCGATTTGATGCACAAAGCATCAGATACCACTCCCGTTATCCACTATCGCGAAATGGCATACATGGGATTTAGCGAGGTTATTCGACACTTGCCCCAAGTTCTTGGCAATCTAAAGCGTGCAAAAAAAGCTATTTCTGACTTCATGCCCGATGCTCTCATTTTAGTGGACTATCCCAGCTTTAACCTCAAACTTGCCCGACATGCACATAACATAGGGATTCCTGTGTACTACTACATCTCCCCAAAAGTGTGGGCATGGAAAGAATATCGCGTAAAAGACATCAAACAATATGTGCGACAATTATTCTCTATTCTTCCTTTTGAGGTGGAATTCTTCCGTAAGCACAATTATGAAATCACCTATGTGGGAAATCCATCGGTTGAAGAGATTGAGTTGCGCGCCAAAAATGCACCCGATAGGACAACATTTCTATCTACGCATAATATACCTGACAAGCCTATACTTGCACTTGTTCCAGGCAGCCGACAGGGGGAGATACGCAATAATCTTCCCATCATGCTTGAAGTTGCTAAGCGCTTCCCTCAATTTAATCCCATCGTTGCCGGTGCTCCCGGTATTGAGAGTGACACTTATCGCAAGTACACAAGCTACCAAGTCGTTACCGGTGTAACTTTTGACCTCATGAAACATTCTGAAATTGCACTTGTAACTTCGGGAACAGCCACTCTTGAAGCGGCGTTGTTACGCACTCCTCAAGTCGTGTGCTATCGTGCCAACGGATCAAAATTCTCATACAACCTATTCAAACGCATCTTGAAGATAAATTATGTATCGTTGCCAAACCTCATATCCAACGATGCAATCGTCCCTGAAATGCTCCTACACCATTGCAACGCCAATGATATTTCTGCTGAAGTGGAGCGAATATTACCCGGCACTCCCGGACGAGACAAAATGCTTGCCGACTATCAGCACATGCGCAATATTCTTGGCGATAGCAATGCAGCTCATGCAACAGCATCTGCTATTTATAACGACATTAAATCACTTAAACGGATATAATTATGGCACTAATCAATTGTTCAGAATGTGGGCATCAAGTATCAGACAAAGCAACTGCTTGTCCTAACTGTGGTTGCCCTATTGAAACACAACTCCCCCCACCAATACCCGAACAGGAAGAACCTCAACAAGCACAACAAACAGCTCAAACTCAACAGCCATCAACCCAAATTGGTGTATTCGACAACGGACCAAGTGGTAAAAGTCGTGGCGTGGCAGCACTACTTGCACTATTTCTCGGCTGTTTGGGAGTACATTATTTCTATGTGGGCAAAATCGGAGCAGGAGTTCTATTCCTCGTTTGCTCATTAGTCTCATGTGGAATTTTAGCGCCTATAGTGAGCATATTATGCCTCGTTCAAACAATCCGCTTGTTCATAATGACACATGAAGAATTTGAACAAACATACGTCAACAGCACCACCTTCATGCCCATCTAATTAATGAAAGAAATCATCGAAACACTACGCATGCTTCATGGCAAGGAGAAAGTGAAGGTATTATTTGTGTGTTTAGGAAATATATGTAGGTCGCCGGCGGCAGAGGGTGTATTTCGGAGCATCGTTGAAGAGAATAACGATGCTGATAATTGGGAAATTGATTCTGCCGGGACTGGTCGTTACCACATAGGCGATTTGCCCGATAACCGCATGCGCATTCATGCTCGCCATCGTGGATTGGAATTAACCCATAGATGTCGACAGGTGTGCTACGATGATTTCAAAACTTTTGACATCATTATCCCCATGGATGCTTCTAATGAGGTTAATCTGCGTCGATTAGCTCTAACTGATGAAGATGAAGCCAAAATTATCCCAATGGCCCGATTTGTCGATATGACATTCCGATATGACCACATTCCTGACCCTTACTATGAAGGAGCCGAAGGGTTTGAACTCGTTCTTGACCTTCTTCAAAATGGATGTGCCAATTTATATAACCAAATCACTAATAAATAGTCATAATGCGTATCTTTTTCATCATATCAACTATTCTTGCTTCACTTATATCTAATGCCATGCCTACATTAAACTGGCAATCACTCGGCAACTGTTCCGATGAAAACGGAGCGTACTATATCCAACGCCTCACAATCAAAGGCTCAACAGACGTTGACCGACTATGTTTCAACCAATTTGCCCGCAAGATGCATACATTGACCGATGGCGATACAATTAATGAAATCATCCCGGGCTATTACTATCTGACAAGTCCACGTTTTGGAGAAGACAGTGTTGTAATTGATATTCGCACTCGAGGCTCACTTATCAATGTGAGTTATCGTCCTGATGGTTTTCATGCTGTAATGAAAGATGGGAAAATTGTTCCGGTGGAATTTACCTACTCATCAATATCTTCATCACCCGAAATGTGGAAACTACCAAATAAAGACCGCATGCCCTATGGCAATGAAATATATAAATTCAACGAGTCATTGAGAACAAATGAAAAACTTGGGGCTTTTGACATTATACCATCTTTCAAAAGTGTAAAGCCCACTAAAAAAGGGTATTGCCAACAAGCAATCAACCCCATTGCAAAGCGCATAAGCCACAATAACTATGAATTCTATCGCATAACAATCAACACAGAGAATGTTATTATCGAAGCTGCTTCAGAACAAGCCGAAAAAATGGCACGAATGGCATTGATGAAATTGTGGCATCGCAACAATGGAAAAATCCCAACTGCCATAATAGAGGATTACCCCGACTTCCATTATCGTGGAGTCTTGATTGACATTTCTCGTAACAATCAGCCTCTTGAAACGCTTGAAAACATTGCCTTCAAACTTGCTCAATATCGCATGAACAAACTTCATTTTCACTTCTGCGATGATGAAGCATGGCGTCTTGAAATCCCCTCATTCCCCGAATTAACCCAATTAGGCGCTCGACGTGGATATACCCTTGACGAAAAAGAACATCTTGTGCAAATTTTTGCCGGAAACGGCAATCCCGATGAAACAAAAGGAACATCCAATGGATATATCACTCGTCAACAGTTCATTGATTTTCTCAAAAAGTGCAAAGCACTTGGCATCGATGTTATTCCGGAAATTGAATCTCCCGGACACGCTCGTGCCGCAATAAAAGCAATGGAAGCACGATATCGACGCACAGGAGATCCAATATATCGATTAATCGAAGACGGAGATTCTTCAAAATACACTTCAGCACAAGCATTTCATGACAATGTTATGAATCCGGCAGTATCCGGTACGGTTAATTTCATGCGCACAGTAATTGGTGAAATCATCTCTATGTATAATGACGCTGGAGTTGAGCTGACAGCTATCCACATTGGCGGAGATGAGGTTCCCGACGGAGCATGGAATGGCTCTCCATCGGCACAAGCTCTCATTAAAGAAAAAAATCTTAATGGGGAAAAAGGTCTGCATGCCTATTTTGTCAAGCAAATAGCGAATATACTCGCTGAACGTGGAATTCCTATGAATGGGTGGCAAGAAATCGCCATAGGACACAGCAATGAATATAATGCTGAAGTAGCACCACTCACAGGAGGAGTAAACAGCTGGACCGTGTTCAACCCCAAAGACCCTATTGACAAACATGTATCGGTTCAAGCTCTCAAAGCAGGATACCCCGTAATCCTCAGCAACGTAAACCATTTCTATCTTGATCAATCATATAATTATCATCCCGATGAGCCTGGTTTGACTTGGGGAGGTGTTGTTGATGAATTTGCTTCATTAAACGGTTATCCGGCAAAGATGTGTCCTGTACCAGAGGATCTAAAGGGAAATATCATAGGGTTATCAGGACAAGTGTTTGCTGAAACACTACGTTCTTCTGAACAACTTGAAAGCTATTTGTTCCCCAAAATGCTCGGATTAGCTGAACGCGCATGGAATGCCGATGAGACATACACAAGCGCACAATTCAATAAACTCATCGCCGAAAAAGAATTACCTGCATTTGGCAACGATTGCAATTTTCACTTGCGTCAACCGGGTATTATGAGCAATAAAAGCACTATCAAGATGAATAGCCCCTATGAAAAAGCCGTTATTCGATACACCCTTGACGGAAGCGAGCCAACTATTGACTCTCCAATATACACTAAGCCCATAAAGACTGATGCCAAAGAGATACGTGCTCGATTATATTATCTCGGCAAAGAAAGCATCACAACAATATTTTATCAATAACATTATTATTTAAAACAATCTTTTTTGATAACGTTTTTCTCATAAATAGAGAAAAACGTTATCTTTGTATGCTCAAAATCGTTTTGGAACGATAAAGTGTTTCGATTGTCCAACTTAAAAGAAATGTACCATGCAGCAAGTAAAACCTAAAAAAGCTCTCGGTCAACATTTTCTAACCGACCTAAGCATTGCCGATCGCATTGCCACCACCCTTGACGAATATAAAGGTATTCCCATTATTGAGGTGGGACCGGGGATGGGCGTGCTTACTCGTTTTTTATTGGATAGAGGACATGACTTGACAGTTGTGGAAATCGACACAGAAAGCGTTGATTACCTCAATCGCTATTTCCCTGAATTATCAGGGCGTGTTCTCGAAGAAGATTTCCTTAAAATGGATCTCGCGTCAAAGGTGGGGAACAAGCCATTTTGCATAATAGGCAACTATCCCTATAATATATCATCACAAATATTCTTCAAAGTCTTAGACTTTAAGGACTTGGTTACATGCTGTTCCGGAATGTTGCAAAAAGAGGTTGCCGAGCGTCTTGCTGCTCCTCCGGGGAATAAAACTCGCGGCATATTAAGTGTCCTTTTACAAGCATGGTATGATGTTGAATATCTGTTCACTGTAAGCGAACATGTATTTAACCCACCGCCTAAAGTAAAATCGGGTGTTGTAAAACTAAAGCGCAACGATGTAACCGACCTTGGATGCGATGAACGACTTTTCAAAACAGTTGTCAAAACATCATTTGGGCAACGACGCAAAACATTGCGAAACTCTTTGAAATCTTTGCTCCCTGCAGGAACGACGATACCCGACAACCCAATGTTTGCCCTGCGACCAGAACAACTTAGTGTTGAACAGTTTATCGAGCTTACCAACATCATGTCAAATCTACGTAACTAACTCACATAATGAAAGAATATACACCTGAATATTTAAAACTCATTAGCGATATCATTGAGCGTCGCGACGATGAAGCAGCACGCCGTGAGTTAGCCGGATTACACCCTGCCGACATTGCAGAGCTATATGAAAATCTGCATGAAGATGAAGCCGACTATCTATACAAGTTGCTTGACGATGAACAAGCAGCAGACGTGTTGATAGAGCTTGACGAAGATGATCGTAAAGAACTATTGAGCGACATGCCTGTTGAGGATATCGCTAAACAAATCGATCACCTCGACACCGACGATGCCGTTGACATCATCAAAGAACTTGACGAAGATGATCGTGATGAAATTCTTTCTCACATTGATGACGTTGAGCAAGCCGGCGATATCATCGACCTTTTAAAATATGATGAAGACACCGCCGGGGGACTCATGGGTACGGAAATGATCGTCGTGAACGAAAATTGGAGTATGCCCGAATGTGTCAAGCAGATGCGTGTTCAAGCCGAGGACATGGACGAAATCTACAATGTCTATGTTGTCGACAACGATTATAAACTGCGAGGAGTGTTCCCATTGAAAAAGATGATTACACATCCCTCTGTATCAAAAATAAAACATGTAATGCAGAGCGAACCGGTATCAGTGAAAACAGACACTCCCATCGACGAAGTAGCTCTTGATTTCGAGAAATATAACCTTGTTGCAATGCCGGTTGTTGACTCGATAGGACGACTCGTTGGACGCATCACTGTTGACGACGTGATGGACCAAGTGCGTGAATCCCAAGAACGCGACTATCAATTGGCATCAGGTCTTTCTTCCGACGTAGAAACTGATGATACCGTATTCAAACAAACTAAAGCCCGTCTTCCTTGGTTGTTAATCGGAATACTTGGAGGTATTGGCAACGCATGGATTCTTGGGAACTTTGAAGATGGATTTGCCATTAATCCGGCATTAGCGTTATTCATTCCATTGATTGCAGGTACAGGAGGAAATGTCGGTGTTCAATCATCAGCGATAGTCGTACAAGGTCTTGCCAACGGCTCTCTTGATGTTAAAAGTTCGGCGAGCCAATTATTCAAAGAATTTGGAGTTGGTATCATAAATGCATGTATCATATCTCTCCTTGTATTCCTATACAATGTATTTACATTTGGAGCAACCGACGTTACAACAATAGCCGTTTCTCTATCATTGTTTGCCGTTGTATTATTTGCTTCGGTATTTGGCACATTGGTGCCATTGACTCTTGAACGATTTAAGATAGACCCGGCTATTGCTACCGGACCATTCGTTACGATTACCAACGACGTTATAGGCGTAATTATTTACATCTGGATAAGCACAATGCTCATGTCAACATTCAGTGTTGCGACATAGACATTCA
This sequence comes from Muribaculaceae bacterium, assembly GCA_045596365.1. Taxonomy (GTDB): domain Bacteria; phylum Bacteroidota; class Bacteroidia; order Bacteroidales; family Muribaculaceae; genus RGIG4079. Next base: position 25,292 of record JAZOCE010000018.1, read on the forward strand.
ACTTTTTTCCAATGTCTTTGTACGAGTAACACAATCAGGGACTTCCGACAGATAATGAGTTACATATATAAGCGTAATACCGTCTCGTGCCACGAGGCGGTTTATTATTGCTCTCACACTGCGTTTGCGTGCCATATCAAGACCATGTAAAGGCTCATCCAGAATGAGTAATTGAGGCTGTTTTATAAATGTGCGAGCAAGTAATGCAAGTCTTTGCTCCCCTGTTGATAGTGTATTAAACCTATGTTCGGCAAGATGTTCAATGTGCAATATTTTCAACCACCGCATTGCTTCTTGCTTCTGTTCAGAGGTAACCACCCTAAAATCACCAATCGTATTATTCAGTCCTTGGGCAACCATTGAAACCACATCACTCATTGTATTGAAATATAAATGCATTTCCGGTGAAATATAGCCTATGCGACTTTTTATATCCCATATTGTTTCACCCGTTCCTCGACGACGGTCAAAAAGCGTAATATCATTAGTATATCCTTGTGGATTATCGGCATATACAAGACTCAACAGCGTTGATTTTCCCGACCCATTTGGACCGGAGAGAGCCCAACGTTCACCCGCTTTAACTATCCACGAAACTTCACTGAGAATTGTGCGTTTACCATAGCATACCTTACATTTATTCATATTCAGCACAACATCAACATTCTTATCTATCGGATTTCGACGAGCAGGAATACTATCAAGATTTACCGCATAGTCAAACAGATAATTCATTGCCTGACGCAATTTCTCAATCTCTCCTTGCCTATTAATAGGCTTTCCTATCGTTAAATTATCAATAGGGATTACCGTTGCTGTATTCTGTGGGATATCGACAGGATTGCACAATAACATCACCACATTTACTCCTTGTGAAGACAATTCCTCTATCGTATTATCAAGCAATTTACGAGATGCACTATCAAGACCTATATATGGATTATCTAATATCAATACATCAGGAAGATCAAACAGCAAATTAACTATCAACAATTTGCGCAACTCTCCACTTGACAAAAAGTTAATACATTTATCTTCAATATCTATCAGTTTCAATCGTTTACATAATTGTTTCCATCGTGGGGATTCTATGCGTTCTCCCATAAGGTCAGCAACAGTGGGGACCTCATCATTCATCATTGACTCAAAACGTTGCTGATAATAAGCGACTGAAAATCCTGCAAGAGAATGAATGTCATAAAATTCTATACTTCGTATCTTTAATCGTTCTCGGACACTCTTTATGCGATTGGTACAAATGTTCCATCCCTTCTCTATAATGCGACCAAGCGTTGTCTTGCCTGAGCCGTTGGGACCAATAATCACAGTTATCCCCTCAGGAATAATCACATGATGAGGATTTTGCAATTTTATCCCCTGATATTGTAATGTATCACTTAATAGTTGAATCATAATTGTAATAATGTAAACGACAAGCAGTAATAGAGCATTGCCATTGCTGTCATCCCGAGAAATGTATTTAATTCACGACCCTCTTTCCGGGTAATTTTAATTGATAATATTGAATGTATCAATAAATATATTATTGGAAAAACAAGTGTCCAACGAGGCATTGCCAACCATGGATTATGCATAAATATTATAACAGCAAGCACGCCATTTAAAGTATAAATGCGTGGAGCTGATTTACGTCCTAATTTTACTGCCAGAGTCTGCTTATTTACCGCCTTATCATCTTCATAATCTCTATAGTTGTTCACCAACAACACATTTGCGCCCATCAATCCCGCTGCAATAGAGCCAAACAAGACATCAGAGGCCCAATCTTGTGTCATCAGATAATAGGTAAAGTTAACCGGTATTACACCAAAGAAAAATAATACAGCAACTTCGCCCAATCCATGACGAGACAATGGATAAGGTCCGGAACTATAGGCAATAACCCCTATTGCAATCAACACGCCTACCCCTATGAGCCACCATCCACTCCAATTTATCAACAAGCACCCCACAAAGCAAGCGACTCCAAGTGTAACATAAGTTGCAATTTTCATTGCTTGCGGCGTTATATCTCCCTCGGTTACTCCTCGACGAGGTCCCACCCGGCCTTTCTTATCAAGTCCCGACTTGAAATCGTAATATTCATTTGCAAAATTTGATGCAATCTGAGCAAGCAATGCAAACAACAAGCACAACCAAGCCGGAGCCATCTCATACTCTCCATGAGCGATAGCAAACCCTATTGCCAAAATAACTCCTGCTAATGACACCGGCAAAGTGCGCAAACGCATTGCCTCAACCCAACACTTAATTTTTTTCATCTCTATTAATTGACATTGATGCCGGAGTTGTATCTGTAATCCCAAAACAGCGTATTATCGCACGCCTTATGCGCACAGCATCTTGTCCATTTCCTTTTAATATTTTTATTATTGAACGAATGTATTCATCCTTTCCTCCACTCACTCCACATATCGACGCTACATTACTTGTATTTATCATTGATTTTTGATTATATACTCGCAATACCGATTGATATGCACCACTATCGGCATATCCATGAAACTCTCGACAAAATGCCTCATAAATGCCACGCGGATTTATCTCATTCACAAGATCTACCATGTGATCTTCAAGTGAATTAATGTTTGAAAATTTGCCATCAATACGATATTCTACAGTACGTTTCACACGATGGCGAGTGTGTAACAATGCTTGCTGACGAATATCTTGCTTAAATTGCGCCAAAATCGCCGATTTGACTTTTTCAAATGCTTGATTTTCATTCTTGCCATGACGACGTGCTACTGTGCGTATCACCTCTTCAAGCATCAATATATTTTCAATCTCAGCCACATCCGGGACAAAAATTTTCTTATCGCGTAGATATTTCACCTCTTTTGCATCACGACGGTCTCTATCCACAATCCCATGAGAGTCAAGATGATGAAAAGTATTCAAATCATTAAATGCTCTTGTTGCCTCTATTACTTTATTGCAGCTACCCAATGATTTTACTGTATATTCGGTAAAAATGAGTGGATATAGCTTGGAATCAATTGAATGGGTTTCATCTCCTTCGATAAACAATACCGGTTTGCGGGAGCCTATGATTGTCATGTATATTTCGTCAGACAACCCACTATGAGGTGGCAATACAGCATAGTCCCAGGTAACCATTTGCGCATCATATCCTCGAACCCAAATCACCGAGTTATTGGCTCGTGATGATGCAAAATCAAGATCATGCGTTGTGTAGATAAACGTACAATCAGGACGCAACTCCTCAACACTATTCCACACCATATTCATTATTGATGGGTGAAGGAATATTCCGGGATTATCAACAAATATCACAGCGTTTTTCATTGCAAACAGCACCGCACCAAAATAATACAATACGGCTTTTTCTCCTGCCGACAGCTTCACCGACGAATAAGTTGACGGATCTATATTACGACTAAATAGCAATCTACCTCCCTCAAACAAAGCCCTATTATCTGGAAAAATTTCTTGCCATTTTGCGATAACTTTATCCAATCGAGTCTTACCCAATTTTACATTGCTATCAGTTGTTGCTTTCACCTTATAAGCAATCAAATTCAAAACTTCCTCATTCAAGAGCAGTGCCATCAATCGTTCAAATTCAGATGTTGAATCATCTTTAATAAACGATGAGCCAATTAATGCATCTTTACATAGGGCATCTATTGATCCGGGAAGATTGTTATGCTCTTTTGAATCATACAATGCCTTTAATGCCGATAGCCTAAATGCTTTGCCCGACAAATCATTAACCAAACGTTCTGTAAAACGAGACTTTCCGGCTCCATTTGCGCCTATAATAATTAATTGACGTGCATGGTTTTTCACACTTTCGCGTTCTCCGGTTGACTTGGGAGGAAGTAAAATATCCATAGAATTTTATTTATGACATTCTAAAAAGTAAAGATACACATTTTCCTCAACAATGCACAAAAAAAGGTCGCAACTTAATTTTGCGACCTTTAAATTTTGGCTTTATTTAATAACCTCTTTTGTTACCTTACCTCCTCGCTTGACTATATACAATCCTTTTTCAGGATTAGTTATTTTCATTCCTTGCAAGTTATAGTAAGTCGTAGGACCATTAGCCTCACTATTGTCAATCGTTATATCCTCTATCCCCGATGGTACATTATTATATACTGCATCAAATTTTGGGAATTCTATGCTGTGTATATTTCCAGATGTGCCGCCACTTAATGTTATTACCATGCTATTAAACGCGATTGGATATATCCCGATATCGTTTACATCACCAAAAGCTGATATAGGAATCTCATATTCTGTTGCCACATTTTGAGGAATAGAAGAAATCATATATTCCTTTGCCACTCCATTATTGGCTTTAGCAATAATCTTTATTGATGATATTTTGGCAGTACCGGGATTTATTGTAAACTTTATTGCATCAGGCAAACTCCATATTTTCAAATTGTTTCGTGTCAAAGTAATACTTCTTGAACGTCCTGAGCTTACTGTATAATTTATAGCCATACCCTCTCCTTCAAGAGCTGAAACACTATACTCTTTTAATCCCACAACTGTCATCCCGGCAGTCCATGCTTCGGCATCAACTACTTTCTCAATAGGCATAGTTTGAGCAGTTGGGCACTCCACCGTCAAATTTATAGATCCTGAGAAATCGCCTACATTTCCGGTAATAGTTGTCGTTCCATCGCTCATGCCTTTTACAACTCCGGTTTCGGCATCTACTTGTGCAATGCTTGCATCGGCCGATGACCATGAAAGTGCATTTGACGCAAGAGGCATATATTCACCACGCACCAACGCTTGAACTTCTACAGGCCACTCACGATAATTATCAAGCAACACATCTGAATATTTAAACTCAGCGCTACTTGCCGATTGTATGGTTACTGGTATAGTTGCAGTCAATCCGTTGTAAGTTGCTGTCAAAGCATGAACGCCGTCTCCATTTCCAAAGAATGATGTTCCTTCATTTGTTATTTCGCCCAATTCTGCCGGACATGATAGAGAATAACCTTGAACATTACTATTAACCATTATACCATATTTATTGTAACCATAAATCACAGGAGTATATATACCATATTTTGGAAACGTCATCGCCCAATCTTTAAAACGAATTTCTGCAATCTCGTTATCTTCGGGAGCCTCCATCACCGCAAATATAGCATTACCCACAGCCCGCTCGTTGCCATCACTACCCACATTGCGCACTCCAAGACCTTGTGTATAAAGAGTTGAAGAACCACCTCCATCAAGATTTACTGCCTCATATGCACCTGCATATCGCATAATTCCGGCAAGTTGAGATGTTCTGACTCCGGCTGAGATTTGAGAACGACCATCGACAACCATCATGATAATACTATCGCCTGTTTGGCTGATACCTATACCGGTTCGAGGGTGTAGTGCTGATGCATCGCTACGTTCTCCTTCTGAGTCAAGAATTATACCTCCTGAAAGGTTTTTCGGATTTCCTGATACAACTTGCATTGGAACAATGCGTTCTGTTTGAGAAGCACTTGTCGGACCATATAGCACAACATTATCAAATTCTATAATGTCACCAACATTAAGTGAATTTACAAAATCCAACGATCCGGTGTTACAACCATCTGTCGAAGTTCCGCGACCATGAATAACATAACCATCTGCAGGAATTGGTGTATCTCCATCACTTGTAGCAGTTGAAGTAACCTCTAAACGAAACTTGGTTCCGGCATAGAAATTATCACCCGCAACAAGTTTTGCTGTAACTTCTGCACATGAGCCGGCTTTATCGGTTTGATTTGTGCTACCCCAGTAGCGAGGTGTATATATGGTTATCCCATTGGCTGGAGAAGCGACATTTACGCCTTTAAATAAAGTTACCTTATCACCCAAAGTTGCTGTGCCTGAGTAATAATTGAGGCGACCTATGCGAGCTACGCCATCTACATCGATAGAAAACTGATAATTTGAGTTTGATGTTTTATATATTTCACGATCTACAAAACATGATGTTGTGGGAGAGCCCACTTTACTTGTTCCATTTGTTGCAGTTCCCGATGTTGAATAGAAATCGCCATTTGTTCCGGCAAAATATATCAACCCGTCTTTGCTCTTGCGAGTTGCCATTGTCGATGTTTTTTCTGTTCCTGCTACTTTATCTGTAGCACACACCGAGCGAATAGATACACCGGGAGTTGTTTTATCTATTGTCAAATAGAATACTTGCAAGCGAGAAGAGCCTGTCAGTTCCAAATATGTCTGAGTTGTTCCGGGCCCAACCTTTGCATGAAAAAGTGTATCAACATTATACGTCCATGTCTGATCACCTAAACTAAATTCCAACGTATTTTGAGCATTTGCGATTGTTGCTCCTGCGATAATGCCCAATGTCAACAAACTGCGTAATTGTTTTTTCATGTATATCAAATTTAAAATTTTCAATTATTACAAATATAGGCTTTTTGAATTATTCCTACAATCTTTAATCCTTTTTTTTTAATTATCTATTGCCAAGACAAAAAAAATGCGTACCTTTGTGTTCGGGTAAGTCCTACACGACCAGCTCCCCGAGAACTCCGTCAGGTCTTGATCGAAGCAGCGGTATCGGGTTGTAGCGGTGCGATGTAGATCGCTTGCCCTTTTTTTTGTCCATTTTTAGCTATTTAAATAAAAAAGTCGCCCTACCAAGGCGACTTTAGTCTTCTTTATCTCATGCCAGGAGGAGGGCCAAATCGGCGACCACCGCGTCCTTCAGGTTGATTTCCTTTCCCAAATGTGTTAAACTTATAATTAAATGACACCATAAAATAGCGTGTCAATGAATTGTAATTTATATCATCGATATAGTTGGCTGTAACTGTACGACGGATATTTGATTTTTGTTGCAACAAGTCATAGACCTTTACCGACAATGTTGCCGCTTTATCTCTCAAGAATTGATAGGATAATGATGCATTCCACATCCATTGATCTGAGTCATAACCTGTTGAATAACCTTCAGATCCCGAGTATGATATATCGGTATTGAACGATAAACCCCATGGTGTATAGTAGGTACCATCAAAGCGACCTCCATAGGTGTGCACATTGCGATTGGCACTTGTTTGTACAGAGTTGCGAGTATTTTGCAAATTATAAAAGGGGCGCAATTCAAGTTCAAAATGATCGGGGCGGAAAGCAATTGAAAACGATTCACCCACCATCAATGACCCACTTCGATTGCGGCGGTCATTATTGTAACCTATTGTTTGACTATAGAACGTAAACAGATTATTGTTAAATTGCCAACGTTTATCCCTGAATGGAAACGAAATCATACCCATCAAACGCGCATTCCACACCCCATTAACATTGGTATAAGTCGTCGTTTGCGCACCGGTATTTGCGTCAAACGATGTACGAGAGATAATGCTATTTTGCGCTATTTGAACATTTCCCATTGCCATTATCGAACGTTGTGCATCGGCATTGAAATCTTGGAAACGGAAATTTATACTATGGGTAAACGTGGGATCAAGATTTGGATTACCAACAACGACACGCATTGGGTCTGACTTATCGGCAACAGGTTGCAATTGGCTCATTGAGGGTTGAGAAGAGCGACCATTATAACGCACATTTATTGAGCGTGTCTTGCCTAGCTTATATCTATAACGCAAGAATGGAGCAAAATTCCACACCCAACGAGTTTCTATATCACGAGCCGAATTTATCAAGTCATCACTCTTCGACATTGTAGGGATAAAAGACACCCCTGCTTCAATAGTATAATCTTTTTTGACTTGTTTCAATCCAAGACGTATATCTTGACTGAAATAGTCATTGCGGAAACGATTGCTCAAAGAATCATTGAATATCAATTGGCTATAATCAATCTCCGGAGTCCCGAGCACCCCATCAGGGAATATCACAGGGTGGTCATACACCATCTTGTCGGCATTGTTCCATCGATATTGTGCACGATAGGCAAATGTCAAGAAACGACCTTTCTTTGCATCGCCCAATGGCTCGGTCCATGAAGCACGCAATTGAGTCATATTGCTCCATGTGTGATTATCTGCATATTGGTCATATAAATCAAGAGAGTCATTCATCAAGAAGAAACGGTTTAGCGAGTAACTATTTTCATCTTCTCTCACATTGCTCAAATTATAGCGCAATTGCACCGAATAGGAACGTCCGGGACGAGATTTAAATTTATGATTATATACCAATTCGCCACCAAATTCAAATGACTTACCATCGGAATTTCCGGTATTGAAACTACGATTTACAGGAGTAAATAACGCATCACCGGCAAGAGTCAAAGTTGAATCGATACTTTTTGAATCATTAAAATTCAACGACACTCGTGGACGGAATTCAAATGTATTAAACGAGTCGGGATTCCATTGTACGCGAAAATCGGCACGTATATTATGTCCTCTATCTCGTGATGCTGTTCCTGATTCTTCAAATGATGTCGAATCGGCAAATAGATATTGGCGATTTTTCAATTGACGTGAATTATTATTGGTGTGTGAATACATCACATTACCTCCCACGCGGAAAATCTCCTCCTTGCCAACATTGAAGTTCACACCAAATGTCTGTGATGTGTTGATTCCATTATCACCACCGAAACGACGGAAACGGCCTGAATTTCCATCAGTAAAACCAAGTTCATTGATGTTATTGGCACTACCCACAATTGTTATCTGATTGTCATTCCAAAAACGGTTAACAATAAAACCAGTTTTATAGCGATCATCGGTACCATAACCCACCTCAGCACTACCAAACCATCCGTTTTTCATACCCTTCTTTACGGTGAGGTTAATCACTGTTTCCTCTTCGCCATCATCGACACCGGTCAATCGAGCCAAATCGCTCTTGCGGTCAACAACCTGAAGTTTATCCACCATATTCACAGGAAGATTTTTTGTTGCAACCTTGGGGTCATCTGAGAAAAACTCCTTGCCATCAACAAGAATTTTTGTAACCTCTTTACCATTGGCAGTAATCTTACCATCTGTGCCCACCTCAACTCCGGGAAGGCGCTTCAACAAATCTTCAACAACAGCATTGGGTTGTGTTTTGTAAGAGTCGGCATTAAACTCTACAGTGTCTTCTTTCACAGTGATCTGAGTTTTAACCCCGGTTACAGTAGCTTCTTTAAGCATTATAGAAGCCTCATTCATCACTATAGGCTTTAATCTTACATCATTTTCTCCTACAGAAACATTTTGGTATGAGGGAGTATAGCCTATATAAGTAGATTGAACAATATAACGACCTTTTTTTACATTTCCGATTGTAAATCGACCGTTCATGTCAGCTGTCGTTCCCTTTACAAATGAGCTATCGCGAGCCAACAACAATCTCACTGTTGCCTCCATCAAAGGTTCTCCACTTGTATCTTTTATTATCCCTTTGATACTTGCTGCAAAGGCTGTTGCCGAACATAAAAATAACGCCATTAAGACGACATATCGAGAAAATGATTTCATTATATTTTTGTTTAATTGATGTTATAGACCTTTTAAAGATTAAAAGGTTTAATATCATTCATATTTTTTAGCGATATTTTTTTTGAATAAAAAATTTCACGCATGATATTTGCATTAATAATATCAGCTAACTATATTTGTTGTTAAAAATAAATTGCAAATTTATGAAACTCACTCGAAACACTAAAATATTACTTATAGCAACAATTATCGCGTTTAGCTCTTGTACCCCTTTAGACTCCGTTATTATTGACACCGGATATTATGACCCATTTTATTATGGTCCGGGCATGCCACCTCCCCCTATCGTAAATCCACTACCCCCGGCACCTCCGGGAGGACATAAACCTGCACCGCCAAAGCCTGATCACAGGCCTGACAAACCCGACCACAAACCTAATAAGCCAAACAAACCCGATAATAAACCGGGTAACAATATCAAGCCTGACCACAAGCCAAACAACACCCCTACAATAAACCCGGGGAATAGTGGCAACCGTCCGGCTGGCAATCAACCCGGCAAACGACCATCAAATAGTCGTCGCCATTAACAAGCCAAACACCTCGGCTCTATGATACAATAAGCGCCTGCTCTCATGAGCAAGCGCTTGATTATTTTACTACTTTTGAGTCATTAGAGACCTTATTGTTCCTCAGAAGGAGTATAGACATAGGCGCCGAGGTCGGGATTATATCCTCTCGGCAACCCATAAAAATCCACTGTGGCCTCAGCATCCATCAAATCAAGATTTCCTGCTCCGATTGCAGGCGACTCATCTTTCAATCGATAATCAAATATATACTCACTGCGAACAGTATAATACAACGGATCACACTCCCACAAGCAAGCAATAAAGTTGTCATCATCGACACCTGCCGATTTCAACGAACAGTTTCTAATCATCACATTTGTACCGGTCAAGTCGCCATGCGACATATCGGCACCATTGCCATAGATGATACAATTAGTAAAATCGGCGGTCGTATATGGCAAGCCCGACGCATCATCGCTATCAGCATTTAGATGCGAATAGCATATTATCGCATCTCCGGGTGCTGAAAACAGATAATAATTAGCAAACGTGCAATGGTTAAACACACTATTACCCCCTCTCAAACGCAAAATACCATTGGCTGCATCGGCAATCTCACACCCCACTGCTTTCACATTGGAATGTATGATAGTCAATGCCGACGATGCCGAATTTCTCAATATACAATTCACAAACTTAACCGCTGGAGTCGAGGTATCTACTATTGAATCAACTACCACCCCTGCTACAGTATTTCTTATCGATGTGTGGGAAATCTCATTATCGCGACTTGTTGAGCCGAAATACACTCCTGCCCATTGGCCCGACATCAAGTCAAACGGGATATCACTCACCACATTATCGATGCGGTCGCCTGTCATATTTATTGGACGTTCAACCATTCCGTTACATTTGAGCGTACCATTTATATGCAACTTTGCATTATCATGGAAATATAACGTAGCTCCGGCATCAACTGTGAGTGTCGCTCCCTCGGCAACTACAAGGCTGTCAAAAATTTGATATGGCTTCCCTGCAGTCCATCTCTCATCGCTTACAACGATAACTCCTCTTTTACGTTCCACATCTTGACCGTCGGCCCTCAACACAACCGAAGTCATCACTCCATTTGTCATAAAGTCAAGATGATCCTCTATTGTGATGGGGACAACATCACCATTAGGAGGTAAAGTTGCCTCGACAAATACAAATATCGAGTCATTGGGGCGTATCTCAACATTTGAGAACGTCTTTCCCATAAAGCCATCGACATTCAGGCGAAAAATTCCTCTATCCCCTTCGCGCAAAGAGATTGAAGATATATTCAACACCTTGTCATGACGATTATATACGGTAAAAGAGTGAGTGGGCGTACCGGCTTCGGTAAACACAAGCCCCATATTGAGCGTGTCGGTAGAGAATGATGGCTGGTCCGACGGACTTGTCGTTACCCCATCCTCAATACAAGCAGTCATGATCATAGCAATCACCATGACCATGACAGGAAATATATGTTTAAGTCTTGATATCATATAAATTAGCTTTACACTAATTTATAACGCAACACACACCCAATTATTGCATCCCCGAGGGCATTGTCCCATGACATCTGGACTCACTCTTGCGAGAGTCATATGTAGCAATTATTCTGTCGTTGCAACTTTTTTCATAGTGATATCAACTCTATCTATGATTTCTGTTTCCATTAGCCTCATTGTTTTTAGTGAGTTACTAATTATCATAGTACGTCCTAAACACCTATTCTATTACCTCTACTAATATACGAAAACCATCGGTACCTGCCTGCCACTGGTAGCCATAGGTTATACTATTTATTAATTCCTATATTGCTACATAGATAATTATTCTGTTTGTTATATCGTCTTTATATTTAGTTAATATTCTTTTTATCTTTACAAGCTGAAGACAAGATGACGGAAAACAAAACGCCCCAAGCAAGCATCTGCCTGTTGGGGCGAAGAAAAAATGTTTTTTGGGGGGAGATTACACCGAGGGGGTAAGGAAGACTCGCCAACGACCGTTGTCATCACGTGTGACATATCCCTTGTCCTGCAATGTGGCTATCATCTTCTGCAATGCGGAGCGGTTGATGCCCGTTTCCTCTTGCAGATATGCCTGTGTGGCCTGGTCTTCTATCTGCATTGTCCGCAGAATCTTACTATAGGTAGCCGTGCGGAAAGCAATGCGTTCACCATCGTACCACCATACATTCTCATTGCGTTCGGTAACAAACAGCACATCGTTTGCCACCTCTTCGGCTATCAGCTTGTTCATATATTTATGGAAAGGCCGTATATCCTTTAGCGAAGCATGAGCACCATCGGCAGGCATAGCGCCTACTATCAAATCAGCTTTGTGCAATGCCTCCAGATAGTGTTGCTTCAAGCGGCTGCGTACCACAATCATCGGGTAACCGTGGCGAGCAAGGATGAAATTGACCATCAGTCGGGCTATACGTCCGTTGCCGTCCTCGAAGGGATGGATACGGATATAGCGGTAGTGGAAGAGTATGGCCAGTTCCACAGGCGACAGTTTGCCCTCCTGCTCGGCTTGGTTGTACCAGTCCACAAGGTCAGTCATCAGTGCTGGTGTCTCTTCGGGCGATGCGTAGTCGAAGCGGTCGCCATAGCGGGTGATAACACTGTTGGGACGTGTCTTGTACTGCCCGGCATGGACGGTGTAGCTGGTCTGCACACCTCCCGGCAGGGTGCGATAGACGATGTAGTCCTCGCGCAGCAACGTGCGGTGCAACGTGCGGATGAAGTGTTGCGACAGGGGTTGCTGTTTCTCGCCCGACTCCATCAGCATCATCTGTAGACCTACATTGCTGGCTTTCATCTCCTCACAATCACGAAAGTCAGCCTCCCCGACCACTTTCCCAAAGAGTAGTAGCAGTTCAGTCTGCCCATAGGTGAGCGTGTTGCCCTCGATGTGGTTGCTGTTGTAGTTGAAGTCCACCGTAAACTTCCGGCTCAGCCGATTGCGGTCATCTTCCGAAAGCGGCTGCAATTGTTGCCATGTATCCAGGGCTGCTTGTAGTTTTTTGTCTTCCATTGCTCTATATGTATACTTAATAAAGTGGTCAACCGACCACCATTTTCGGCAACAAAAGTACAACAATGAGATGAATTGACCAAAGAAACTCAATCTTTTCTTCTTTCGCCTATGTCTTCAGCATGTCAAGGAACGCTTTGCCCTTTCAGGGCGATGGTGAGCAGATGGGGAGCATTCAACCCCACCTGCCCTATAGGTTATTGATTTGCTTTACATTCATCACACTCACCTGTGTGGGTCAAAGTGATGCTCTTCCATTCGGTTTCACCACTCCATTCACCGATGTACCACACATTGCTTTCAAGGTTCGGTTTGTATTTATCCTCAGCATTTAGCTGTCCGCAGTTGAGAACCAAATCACAGGCTTCATTATCACTCTTTATTCCAAGAGAAGCAAACACACCACTTTTAATCTCTACAACTTCTGTTATAACAGAGCCAAACGTCATTTTTCCCAAATATTGGCAACCATAGAAAGCACCATCCCCAACAGTTGTAACTTTGGGAAGCGTTATGCTCTTTAGTGCGTTTGCACTATCGAATGAAAAATCAATAATTTTCGTAGCATCAGGAAGAATTAAATCTATTGTGCCGCGATATTGACTCTCCTCCTGAGAATTGTCTGTCAAGAGGTAAAGAGCCTCAGCAAAAGCAGGAATCATACCCAGATTCGACTTATACATAGCATATTCCGTACCCGGTACGATAATCGTGGTAATTCCGTTATCCACATAAGCTTTAAGCTGTTCCACCAAGGCAGTGATATCGCTTTCTTCTGCTGTGGCCTTGCCACCTAATGTACCGTCTATGACAGGTCTAGCATCCAACGCATAGCTCTTATTGTGCTCTGTGCCACCTGGGTTCTTCTCGGCAGTAAAGGTGTAATCTTTAAGTGTTATATCGCCTTGCTTTACACTTACCGTTGCATCCTCTGCAAACACGCCATAAAGGAAGGCATTGCCGTTGTTGTCAGTGGTGAGGGTGTATGCCTCTGTTGCTTCAGAGGTCGCTCCTGCCGGAGTGAAGCCTTCGGTAGAGACAGTGAGTGTTGCTTTTGGCATCGTGGCAATACGCAAGCGGCTGTAGGTGCGTCCACTTTCAAAACGGATGTCAAGTGTATTCCCGCTAATGGTGGTTCTGGCAAGGATGTATTCTGCCTCTCCATACTGCTTGCCATCTTGTAGTGCAATTTGCCCCTCTTTTATTTCGCAATCGGGAGCATAGACGGCAGTAATCGTGGGAGTCTCGTTTTCGAGATAACTCAATGTGCCACCATCAGATTCCCAAGTATTGTTTTCAGCATCAAAAGTCAGTG
>JAZOCE010000019.1:0-185705 GCA_045596365.1 Muribaculaceae bacterium
AGTAGTCACTCTTGCTTATCAGTTCCTCGGCACGCTGCATCCTTATATGGCGCACGAAATCGACAGGCGTCATGCCCACAATACTCTTTATCTTTCCGTAGAACACAGAACGGCCCAGGTGTACGGCATCGGCCAGTTCCTCTATCTTCAGTTCCGGATCGTCGATGCGCTTCTCAAGGAAGTCCATGAGCGTCTTCATCATCTCGTTGTCGGCATTAACAATCTCCGGAGCATCCAGTTTGTAGGTCTTATGGTCCTCAGGCTTCAGCTGCTCCACATACGTCTGCTGCATCATTCGGCGATGACTGATGATGTTGCTTACGCGCAACTTCAGATAAGTAGCACTGAACGGTTTGGTGATATAGTCATCAATACCCGATTTCAGTCCTTCAATACGGTCCTCCATCGACGCCTTCGCCGACAGCACGATAATCGGGATATGGCAGATGTTATTGTCCTTCTTTATCTTCTTCACCATCGTCAGTCCGTCCATCACCGGCATCATCACGTCGGTAATGATGAAGTCGGGCATCTCCTTCTGCGCTATCTCCAGACCCACCTTCCCGTTCTCTGCCTGCAGCACATTATACTCGTTGCTCAAAATACCCACAAGGAATGTTCGCAAGTCGGCATTGTCCTCAACCACCAGGAGAGTAGAGCGTGAAGAACTGCCACCGGTGCTTTCGACTGCAACCGGTTCTTCGTCTGCCTTAATGTCTTCATCTACAGTATCGCTTAGCACACTTGCCTGCGGCACCTCCTCGTCACTGATATACACACCTCTTTCCATGCTGTACTTAAGCATCTGGTTCACCAGTTCCAACATCTGACTGGCATTGCGCTGCACCATTTCCAGATGACCGCGCACACCGTCAGGCAGTCCTTTGCTGTTAAGCACCTCTGCCACCGGTCCGCCGATAAGAGTCAGCGGAGTACGCAACTTATGACTGATGTCAGTGAAGAAGCGCGTCTTCATGTCGTTCAACTTGCGCTCCATGCGCGAGCGGTTGTTCAGATTATATACATAGAACACCAGATAAACAGCCATGCAGAGCAGCAGAATGTAAATGAGCTTCGCCCATCCTGTCTCCCAGAATGTCGGTTCCACTTCTATCTCCAGTTCGGCAATATTGTCCACCTCTACCCCATCGCTGTTGGTACTCTTCACCAGCAATCGGTATTTTCCTGCCGACAGATGACTCAGCGATGCGTTGTTCACCGCACCCACATAGTTCCAGTCGTCATCCAGTCCCTCCAGACGGTAGGCATATTCCACAAGGTCGTTGTCCTTGTATTCCAATGCAGAGAAATAAACGGTGAGGTTGCGCTTTTCTGCCGGCACAATGAGTTTGCCGCTGTTCAATATTGGCAGTCTCTTGTGCTCGCCCTGATACTGAACACTCATGAAAACAATGTTCGGACGGTAGTTGCTCTTGGCGAGCGTCTCCTTGCCAAAGCGGGCAAACCCGCCTCGGGCAGCGGCAATAACCATATTCGTCTGCGCACAATATGTTGGCAATGCCTCAGAGAACTCTATGTTGTCGCCTATCGTACTCGAACTGTATTGCACCAGTGTGGAGTCTTTCGGATTGTATCTGTCGGCCGTACTCTCCTTTATCAGCCACAGGCAGCCGTCTTCATCTTCGAGTATCGACTGTATGATGCTCTCCGAAGAAGACATCTTCTCTATTGCCTGGAACTGGATATTGTTCTGCAAGAGGTTGTCCGACTTGACGAGCTGCACACCACCGCCAAGCGTCAGCACATAGATATCGCCGTTCTTCATCACCTGCGTCTGCATCACGTCGTTGGTCAGCAACGATGTCTTCGACTGGGCATTAAGGCGGTTTTCAAAGAACTTTATCTCTTCAGGCGACTTGAAGCAGTTGGAGAAGGTAAGCAATCCGTTATTGGTTGACAGTATCACCGTGCCCTTGCCGTCGTGGGTTATTCGGCGTATCTTGCCATACTTGCTTATCAGATATTGCGGCATCTCGTTGCGATAGTTGTAGAACCGCATGCCGGCAGCCGTCTCACGCACCAGATTCAGTCCTCCTACGAAGGTTGCCAGCCAGATGTTTCCCCTTTCGTCGATGTCCATGTCATACACCTCGTCGTAACTCAGCGAATATTTGTCGGCAGGGTCGTGTCTATAGTTCCGCAAACTGCCCTCTCCGTCATAGATAAACAGTCCGCTGCCTTTCGTTCCTATCCAGATGCGCCCTTTCCTGTCCTGCTTCAGCGAATAGATGCGTTGGGCGAAAACCGTACTTTCCTTTTGTATCTTTCCGTTGCAGTCGAGATAGCCGAGCAACTTGCCATTGCTGTCATATACTGCCAGTATGCCGTTGTACGTGCCTGCCCATATCCTGCCCTTGTTATCGCAGAGCAGCGAGCGCACCTCTGTGTTAGAATATACGTCGGTAAACTTGAACTGGTCGTACTTGAACTGCAGGTGGTGAATGTCGCGCGTACTGGTAAACCAGATGTTCTTCTCCTTGTCGATTTCAAACTTGTTTACCGTGGCAAGGTTTCCGTATGAATCCCTGTCAGACCTCAACTGCTGCGGACAGTGCTTTCGCGTTTCCTCGTCATAATAGCCGAAATAGCCGCTTGTAGGCGAAAGCCATATAGTGCCGTTGACATCCTCGTGAAATATCGTCTGCTCTGTCACCGTATATTGCACACCCGGTTGTTTCTCTACATCTACCGCAGAGAAATGGGATTTCTTCACGTCATATACCGCCATCTGACCAGCATCTGTAAAGAACCAGAATCTGCCTTTGCTGTCTTCATAGATATCAGTTGCGTTTCCTTTAAGGCCGAAAGGCATTTTGCTTGCCTTGTTTGCCTTAACGTCATAGGCTATGATGCCGATGTTTGAAGAAAGAATCACCTTTGAGGCATCGAGTGACTTCAATGTGTATATCTTGTTAACGGTTTCAGGCAGGTTTACCACTTGCAACTGACTATTATCGGCATAGGTGAACATCCTGCCGTCAACGGTGGCATAGACAAACTTGCCTGCTGCCTCTGCCATGTATTCCAGCGGTTGCTCAATGAGGTACTTGTCGCGATAACGGATGATGCCCTTTTCAGTAAATATCCATTCATCGCCCTTTGAGTCGCACTCTATCTTCTTTATCGCATTGCCCAGCAGGTAGTCGGTGACCAGGTCAACCATCTCAATGCCTTTGCCGCCTTTCATCTTATGTATGTCAACCTTAAAGCTCGGCCCGTCCTCGTTGTTCACAAGCCATATCGCCCCGTTGCTTCCGCCATAGAAGGCACGGGTGCGGAGGTTCTTGCCGAACTTCTCTTTGATGATTCCATTGACATCTACAAACTGGCATGTATGGGTGTCGAACATATATACGCTTCGCTCGTAGGTGATGCTCCACACATTGTCGCGCTCGTCAATCTTAATAAATATCTGGCGATTGACGGCCTTTTCATCATGTCTGTCGGGGGTGTTCCTGAAGTTCATGAAGCGATGGCCGTCATAGCAGCAGAGGCCGTTGAGCGTGGCAAACCACATCAATCCGTTGCTTGCCCGCCCCATTCCTGCTATCGAATTGGATGGTATTCCGTCGCGCGTGGTATAGGTGTTTATCTGACAGTATGGCTGCGCACTCATACTCAGGGCACACATCAACATCATTATGGAGAGGATAAAATGTCGTTTCATCAGTATTCTTACTTGTTGTTCAGATGATTGGTACTTATAGTCTATTATGCAAAAATACAAAATTATAGCTATAATCTGCTATATTAATTCATTAAATTATGCAATTATTTTTTTGACAAGAGTTGTTGTTGATTTTTGACAGGAGAACAGGAGGACTATTTATTACTAAGGATAAAAGGATTGAAGGGATTTTGCTTGAATTACAGTTTAATCGTGCCGTTTTTATACTCCATAGGTGAGAGACCTGTGCGTTTTCTGAAATATCTGCACATATAGGGGGTATCTTCAAATAGTAGTATAGAAAAGTACCTTACGAGGAGTAATTTTTATATTTTATCCTTTTTATTTTATAACTTTGCATCCTTAAAGAACCAATTACAATGAAGTTAGAAACATTTACAGAAGAAGATATTCGTGAAGCTGCCCACTTGGCATATCCTGTTTGGGGCGAGGGGCACGCTGCCAATGGTCAGGGTGAGGAGTTCGGGTTGCTGATGTGCGAGTATATCATCCGCTATGGGTGGTATGGTGCACCTTATGCCTTTAAGATTACCGACGAGGGCAAGATGGTGGGCTGCATCCTTGCTGGCAATATCGAGCAGGATAACGGATATAACGAGTGGCTGGATAGCGTGATGCCACTGTTCAACGAGCATCAGCGCGAGGAGGCGTTGGCTCTGCGTGAATACTTCGGCAAGACCTCGTCAAAGGTCTATCGCTATATGCGGGCAGATAAGGATTTGTATCTTTCGTTCTTTATCTCAGCGGTGCAGGGTTGTGGTAAGCAACTGCTTGCGGAGATTGTGGCATTGGCAAAGAGCGAGGGATACGAGAGCCTCTACCTATGGACTGACTCCTCATGTAATCACAGCTACTATGCCCATCATGGTTTCGAGAAAGTAGCCGAGTTCAAGAGCGATGAATGGAAAACTGATGCCAACGACTACTTGACCTATATTTATAAGAAGATGATATAATAAAAGAAATACCGATAAAAATCTTTGGTAATAATATGTATTACGAAAATTTCGTAATGTGATTGTGATAACAAAAAGCGACACTGCCTTATGGCAGTATCGCTTATATAATAATGTGTAACCGGGATTAGTCGATGATGTCGAAGCCGGTGTAGCGACGAAGACATTCCGGAACAACGATGCCTTCGGGCGTTTGGTTGTTTTCAAGCAATGCAGCCATGATGCGTGGCAATGCAAGTGCCGAGCCATTGAGTGTGTGGCAAAGGCGTGTTTTCTTATCCTCTGCACGATAACGGCATTTGAGGCGATTAGCTTGATATGTTTCAAAGTTAGATACCGATGAAACTTCCAACCAACGTTTTTGCGCTGCCGAATATACTTCAAAGTCAAATGTGATAGCCGATGTGAAGCTCATATCACCACCGCAAAGACGAAGAATGTGCCAAGGCAAACCAAGTTTTTCAAGCAATCCTTGAACATGATCTTTCATTTCTTCAAGTGCTGCATAAGAGTTTTCAGGCTTTTCAATACGCACAATTTCCACTTTGTCAAATTGGTGCAAACGATTTAATCCACGCACATCTTTACCATAGCTTCCTGCTTCACGACGGAAACAAGCCGAATAAGCACAATTCTTAACCGGTAGTTGATTATCATTGAGGATAACATCGCGATAGATGTTTGTAACAGGAACTTCAGCCGTTGGGATAAGATATAGGTTATCTAATTGACAATGATACATTTGTCCTTCCTTGTCGGGAAGTTGTCCTGTACCATAACCCGATGCTTCATTAACAACATAGGGAGGTTGAATTTCAACATAACCTGCATTTACAGCTTCATTTAAGAAAAATTCAATTAAAGCACGTTGTAAACGAGCACCTTTGCCTACATACACAGGAAAACCTGCACCGGTGATTTTTACACCGAGGTCAAAATCTATAAGGTTATATTTCTTTGCCAAATCCCAATGTGGAAGAGCGTCGTCACCAAGATTAGGTATTTCTCCTCCTGTTTTTTCCACAACGTTATCCTCTGCTGTGCGACCTTCGGGCACCATTTCGCAAGGAATATTTGGAATTGTCAACAGAATATCACGCATTTCCTTTTCTGTTGCATCAAGCTGATCGGCAACTGTTTTTTGCTCCTCTTTCAAAACTGCAACTTTAGCTTTAGTTTCTTCAGCTTCCTCTCTCTTGCCCTGCTTCATTAAAGCGCCAATTTCAGCAGCATATTTCTTCAATTCAGCACCTTGATTGTCGTTATTAAGTTGCAATTCACGACGTTGCCCGTCAAGAAGAAGAATTTTATCAATGAGTTCAGTAGCATCAAATCCCTTTACTGCAAGTCTTTTTACTATAAATGAGGGATTTTCTTTTATTTGTTGTATTGTAAGCATTTATATTTCTTATTTAAGCGAGTAATTCTTTAACTTTAGCAGAAATAGCTTTTCCTTCGGCACGACCGGCAAGAGCTTTTGAAGCAACTCCCATCACTTTTCCCATTTCTTTTGCCGATGTAGCACCCACTTCTGCAATGATTTTTTGCAATTCAGCAGTCAATTCTTCTTCTGACAATTGTTTGGGTAAGTATTCTTCTATCACAGCAGCTTCAGCGAGTTCATTTTCGCTAAGGTCAGCACGATTTTGAGAAGCATATATACTTGCGCTTTCTTTGCGTTGTTTCACCATTTTAACAAGAATTTTAGTAGCAACATCATCGCTCAATGTGCCATCGCCACCTTTAGCTGTCTTTGCTTCAAGAAATTCTTTTTTGATACCACGCAATGTTTCAAGACGCACTTTGTCTTTTGCCAACATAGCCGATTTAATATCAGCACTTATCTTTTCAAAAAGGTCCATAATTTCACTTCTTAATATATTGACTGCAAAGTTAGTATAAATTCTTGCTAAAACAGCAGAATTACACCCACATTTTTCTTCTAAATTTTATAACGTTCCTCCCATATCATACAGCAAGAGCCGGAAAGTGTTATTTCCCGGCTCCTGCATTATTTTGTAAATATTACTTCCGCATTAATTAGTCCATGTCACATTCCAGATTGAAATACGGTCTTTATTCTTATCTTGTGCGCTTTCGCAATCGTTTACAATTTCGATTACAAAATCACCTTCCACATTAAGCTCTGTAGAATAATCATAGACGGTTTTTTGTGTTGTTTCAGGAACTTTATATGTTACAGATTTCATCACTTCACCATTTTGCTTAATATTAATTGTGAATGTACATGCTGTATCACTGAATGCAAATCCATATTTGAATGAAAGAGTTTTGATGCCACCGGTTAGTGTTGGAGATACCAACAAACCCGGAGCTGAAGTTTTACCATTCAAACAGACAGCAAACACGCTTTCATCGCCAATAAATCCAAACTTAGGATTACTATCATTGCCTGTTGTTCCACTTTGTATAGCACAATTTGTGGCTACCCATCCGGCCGTTGTGGTATAAGTTCCATAACTTGACTTGGGCTCGCCTCCATTAAATGTATTGAAATCGGCGACATTTCCGGTAGTTGGCACATCCGGAGTATCGGGATTTTCAGGTTCATCAGGAGATTCACTTGCTGTTGCGCCTTCTTCATATAGATAAGGCATATCTCCACGAGCATCGGAATAAGAGCCAAAGTTTCCATATTGAGTATCAAATTGGATATACTTGTTCATTTCCACATTTAGAATTTTCACTGTCCCATTGCTTTGTGGCTCAATTTTCCAAACAGCACCAGAAGCAGGCATTGAAGCATCGGTATTGAAACTATTATATGTTCCTGTCATGTAGATATATCGATCTTTGGCATCTTGGATTGTATAACCTCCGCTCACCGCAGTTATTGTAAACGCATTGGCCGTTTCAGTAGAGATATATCCATCTTGAGCAGTAGCATCGACAGTAGGTAGATAGCCATAAGTACCCGACAATGTTGTCGCAATCTTATCATTTGCATAGATAAGATACTTTTTGCCTGAAGTAATCGTTGACACAAGACCAAATTTTGCCGATGCACCGGGCTCAGGAGTTGTTCCTTCTCCTTCAAGCTTGTATTCTGTTGCCTCTTTCACTCCGTTAACTCCGAAATATTTCGCAAGATTACCTTTAATAGTGAGTTTCTTTCCAAGATTTTCGGGGTGTTCTTGAAGATTTAATCCGTCTCTGATGGCAGTAGGAAGTTGCACAGGGATACATTCCTCAACAGTTGAGACATTAGGAGTGTTTGCCAACAATAGATTAGTAGTAGATGTTGCGGGAACGGTAAATTTCGCACCTGTGGATAGTGTCATTCCATCAACCCATCCAACGATATATCCGGCAACCCACACACCTGATCCGCTTTGTCCGCCTTTAACCTGAGTTGCATTATAAGGAGCTGTTTCTGAGCCATCACCATTAGCGATTGTACTACCGGAGATTTCCACTCCATCGATGCGGAACTCACTTGTAGTACCACGATTTCCGGTGATTCCCCATGTTTCCATATATTTTTCAAGTGTTCCAAATACCCACATTTGTTTGCCCAGATTTTCAGGATTATCCACCAAATTTCCATATTCTCTCAACTTAGAGCCTTGTGGTAATGCAATAACGAGACATTGCGAAATCTCTTTCACATCTGCGGCAGGAGCAACAACAAGAGTGTTGTTCAACGTTGCAGGAGCACCCCATTCAATATCATCATTAGATGCTACAGCCTGAACACCCGGAGCAACAGATCCAACAATATAACCTGTTACCCATCCTGAAACGACAGTTCCCTCTTGTTCTTTTTCAATAGCTTGAGGTACTGTGTAAGGATTCTTTTCTGTTCCGGGGTTGATTGTAGGATTTCCAAAGTTCATACAATCATCGGCTGAATTGAGCATTAATTGCCAACCTGAAGAACTTGTGCTATAATAATAGCTTAGGATACCCACTACATCACCATATCCTGCAGGTAATTTATCGCTCCAGAATGAAGCATACCCGCTATTACGAACTGTTAGCGAATTACCATTTTCGTCATAAAGAGTGCGATTGCTACTGATTTCAGAGCCATCGGTATAACACAATGCGCCATCTCCGTCTTCAAATCTCACGTTGTTGAGTCTCACAAGACGACTTTGCCAACGTGGCATATCTGTTACTGAATTTATATCAGCAATTGTCGTTACAATTGTGTCTATTTTTTCTGGTTCAGGGAAGCCGTTAAGTTGCAAGTTTTGCTCAAACATTGCATAAAGCATAAACGAAGCTTGCCAGCCATATTGTTCAGTAAAATCAGGATAACCCAATTGTTCCAAACCATTATACTTACCTATAAACAAACCTGTTACATCAAGCACCACTTCTTGACCCACACGATAAATATTATACATACCTGTCTTGTCAACCGAAATGGTCAAAGCTGCCGTTTCATCTTGAATGACAAGATTTTTATAAATATTACCGGTGCGGTCGGAACTCACAACACGACCTTTTATGATTATATTCTCTCCATTTTCTTTGACACCCACCTTTGCAATGTAATTAAGGTGGTCTTCTGATTCTTGCACATTATCAAGATACTCAGGATCATCAAAATTCCAATATTGAGTTTTGAAATCGTAAATTGATGTATTTGCTTCAATGGTCGCTACCGGAGCAACCAATTCGGGATTGTCAAAATCATCCTGACACCCGGCTAATGCAAGCGCCATGAAAAGCGACAATCCCATATATGATTTTAAATTTTTCATAGAGTGAATTTATTTAGTTATCATTAAAACATCATCAACACATTTTTAATCCACTTTCTCATAAAGAGCCGGCATCGTACCTCTGACATCGGGATATGAGCCATAGGAATTGTATTGAGAATCAAATTGTATTGATTTGCTCTTTAATATATTTGTTATAACAAATGTTCCATCGGTTTGTGCTTCTATTTTCCATTCGGCACCTTCTGAAGGCATCGATGCATCAACATTGAAACTGTTATAATCATCTTTCATGTAGAGGTAACGACCTTGAGCATCAGCGATAGTGTAACCATTTGATGTTGCTTTAATGGTAAACGCATTATCGGTAGATGTTGAAATCACTCCACCATTATCTGTTACTGCTTCAATTTTTAGATATCCATAAGTTCCGGATAAAGGTAATGCCATATTACCATCGGCAACAAGGAGATATGATTTACCATCAGTTACAGCTGTTACTTTTTTGAAATCGGCTGTAGCCGCCACTGTGGGTTCTTCTCCTGTAGCCCCCCAAGTGTAAATAGATGCATTTTTTAGACCATTGAGACTGAAATAGGTTGTTATATCACATTTTAATGTTACTTGTTTACCTAAATTACCGGGATTATCCACAAGATTAAGATCTGAGCGAATTGCCCCGGAAGGAAGTTGTACAGGAATACATTTTGATACATTTGTTTCATCGGCACTTGCTGCCATCAACAAATTGGTATTGATTGTTGCAGGAACAGAGAATGTAGCTGTTTCAGCGCTCACCTCAAATTTGTCGCCGGCAGTGTTAATCCAACCTACGATATAACCTGTTACCCACACTCCGGTAGCTGTTTTTCCGCCAAGAACATCAGCCACCCCATAAGGATTTTCAGCTGTTCCATCTCCACCGGTTGATGGTGTTTCAGGTATAACTGATTCACCTCCAAAATCGATACAATCTGTATCATCACGCAATAACAACTGCCATCCTGCCGAGCTGAAATAGCTCAAAATACCCACAACGGAACCTTTACCCGCTGGAATTGTATCGGATGCAAACAAAGAGTAGTTACTATTGCGCACTATAATTTCATTGCCGTTGGCATCTTTCAATGTGCGATTTGTTGTTCCTGAAGCTTCGGCAAAAGTTACCTTACCTCCATCAACAAAGCTTACCTCATCAAAACGCACAAGCTGGCTTTGCCATTGACGCAAACCTTCAGCATTTCCTTTTGCTGCATTTATTTCACCGATAGTCGTTGTTATTGTATCAATGAGTGTTGCATCGGGCATTCTATTAAATTGAGCCATAGCCTCAAATTCTTCAAATGTCATGCGGTCGGCTTGCGGAGTTCCGTTATATTCTCCGGGAGTACCTATTTGTTGTAATCCGCTATATTTACCAATATAGGCATTTGTCAAATCAACAACTATTTCTTGACCTAATTTGTAGGCATCTTCATAAAGGTCTCCTTGATTTATTGAAAATGCCAATGCTCCTGTGGCATCTTGAATAACAAGACTCTTGTAAATGTTTCCGGGCTCATCATTACTGATGATGCGTCCCGCAACCACAATGTGCCCACCCTCGGCATTTGTCCCTATTTGAGTAACATAGTTATCATCATCTTGCCAATATGTTGCTTTTAAATCGGCAATTGATGTATTGGCTGTAATCGTTGCATGCGGTACATAGACCGGTGGTAATTCAGGATCATCATCACATGCGACAAATGCTCCCGACAACAAAAGCAACGATGCTATATATGATTTTGTTAGTTTCATGTTCTATTCTTTTATTAATATGACTTTATAGATTTAGAATTTTACACCGACGTTTACAAATGCTTTTATACCTTGAGCATAATTGTATTTGTTGGGATATTTTGAAATATCGTAGTTCTTAGAATCCAAACGGTGTTGTTGATAACCATAGGTTTGAATTTTAGTATTGTTCAAGATGTTATCAACACTCACATTCACGTTCAACGAAACCTTGCGATTGATGTAGATGACTTTACCTATCGATGCATTTAGGACAAACGCATCATTGAGCTTTTGTTGTTCAGCTATTTCATCAACCTTTTGAGTAAGTTCGCTTTCGCTTGAATAATGCTTCCATAAATCATATAACACTTCGTGACGAGCAGGTGCCGCACTCACATAGGCATCACCCATCCAGCTTGCATTAACATTGAAGAACCATTGATTGGGGGCTGCCCAGTCAAGACCTACGTTAAATGCAGTTTGCGGAGTTCCACTCACACGCACGTTTTTATAATATAATGTGCTGACAGTATCGGGCATTACACCATTTTCAAACGAACGTGTGCTCTTGGGGTTATTCTTGTACATATAACGAGAGAATGTACCTGCCAATGATGCAGTAATTGAAGGTGTAATCTTATAAGCAAGACCTATTTCGATACCGGTATAGGACTTGTGAATACCACTGATTACATAGTTCAAGAATGTGCCATATTGTTCATCATAGAAAGATGTGCGCTCTGTTTGGTCATACATTTGAGTCCAAAAACCGGCAATACTACCTCTGAAACGACTATAATTCCAAGCATAGCTCAAGTCAGCTGAAACAATGCGTTCACTTTGAAGATCGGCAACTGCATTATCCTTGATGCGAGGAGAAATATATGCATATTCAAATAGTGGGGCACGTGTTTCATATGTTGCATTGGCTGTAAAGAAATTGTGTCCGTCAAGTTTATATGTTGCACCGGCCTTTATCGCGCCATTGTCAAATCGGTGAGTTTCTCCCTTTCCATAAGAATTCAATGGAGCACGACCATTGCGCATGTTTCCATCACGATAGAATTGTGTATAACTTAAATTCAATCCATAGTTCACATCCCAATGTGCTGTATTGATTGTGTTTTGAAGCCATGCATTGGTCTGGATTGCATTTATATCATAATCATATCCGAAATGATCACCCTTTTTAACCATGCGATTAGGGTTATTTAAGTCATTTTGCAACATTTCGGGGCGATCGGGGAAATCGCGTTCAGAATATTTATCTACATCAAGCCAGAATTCGCCGCCAAGCAAGTCTCTCACTGTTTTGAAATAAGAAGCTTTAGTGTAGTTAAATCCCACCCCTGCTTGTAATGACATGTGGTCATTGATGCGATGATTTAACATCGAATTAAACATCACGTTAAACTGATTACTATGACGATTTTCCAATATATAGGAAGATCCCTGTTTTTCTGTTACACCAGGAGTTTGATTTTGAATAGAGTTCATCTTGTTGGCATAATAAATATTATCCCAATTGATTTGTCTCACCGATTCATTGTTTTTCCACAAATCGGTATAAAAATCAAACGTTTCTTGATCATCTTTATAATATGATGGCATGTTACGATAGTAATCGGGGCGAGGATCAGCTGAGTTGCCACCCCATTCCAATGCCGATTTTGAATAATTAATCCATCTAATGGCTGCTCCGGTATTAAGCGTTGTCCCCTTTTGAGGCTTCCATATCCAATTTATAATAGTAGTGGGATCAAACGTTTCAACGATGCGTGCATTACGTTTTTCTCCGTCCCACCATCCCCAGTTGGGATTATAAAGATTATCATCAGCAAGTTCAAACGCTTCTTTTGTAGCCGGTGATGATGTGGCACGTTGTGTGGGCGCACCAAAAGTTGTCAACGAAATAGAGTGTTGCGGATTAATTACTTTTTGCAACGCCAAGAAATAACCAGCCGAATTATAGAATGTACCCGGCACAACTCCTTCATCGGAATATCGACCTATTGCCGACACCGTCAACGCCCATCCGTGTTTGTTTAATCCGGTAGAATAAGTTGCCATTGCGCGGAACTTGTAATTGCCATTGGTATATGACACGCTACCATTAAATCCGGGAGCATAATCAGCTGCATAGGTGCTGAAATTTGTAGAGCCTCCCACATCACCAAAACCATAACCTGCCGCACCGAGTCCGATAACCGTACTCTTGTTGCGGAATGCTCGGCTTGTCATACCTCCAAGCGTCGAGTAGCTGAAACGTCCACGCGCAAGGTCATTGAAACTAATTCCGTTAATATAGGTCTTTTGATATTCAGAATCGTAACCGCGTATGCGAAAATACATCGGTTGAAATTCAAAACTTGCTGTTTTGAAATAAACATTATCCGATGCTCCAATGAGCGCACCTATCGATTGGTTACTTTCATCTTCGTCATCAAGTTGATTTTGGTCAAAAAGCAAATCTTGTTGATCTTCATAAAAAGCATCAGTACCAAAATCAGAGGTCAACATTTTGATGGTTCCGACATCAATCTTCTGACCATTGAATAATTCAACATCTACAGCAGCATCTTGATATCCATAAGCCAAAACAATCAATACATCTTTGCCTGCATTTGGAATATTACTGATACTGAAATCTCCCATGGCTCCGGTCAATGCCGACGCTGATTGATCTCGTAGCACAACACTTGCTCCTTCAACCGGAGTTCCGGTTGAAGCATCAACAACAACACCCACCACACTTGCATTTTGAGCAAAAATAGGGAATGTTGCCGATAATAGTAGTAGCAAAAATAGTTTTAATCTCATAAAATCGATTTTGAGTTAATATTAAATTTTGTTTCTTTTCTTAAAAATAAATCTTATCAAAGATACATAAATATTTTTATTTTCTGATTATTTATATTTTGAAATTTACCTCCTGAAATCATTTAACTTATTTTTCTGTAATTTAAAGATAGATTTGTAAATTTTATAACTAATTTTACCACATTATTGTTTAATCTGATAATAACAAAACCAAAATACCATTATGAAACGTACGATAATTTTACCTCTTGTGCTGATAATGCTTGCATTTTCAACCGTTGCACAAAATGAGCAATCAAAGAAAAAGCAATTCATTGTTATGGGTGTTGCTTTTTACAATCTTGAAAATCTGTTTGACACGATTAACAATAACGGCAAATATGACCATGAATTTTCTCCCAACGGAGCAAAGAAATGGGATGGAAAAAAATATTGGTCTAAAATAAACAACATGGCATATGCCATTTCTAAAATGGCAGGCAAAACCACGCCTATGGGTCCGGCTATCATAGGTGTCTCAGAAATTGAAAACAAATCGGTGCTTGATGACCTCGTAAAAAACGAACAAATAAGAAAGTGGCAATTACAAGTTGTGCATCACGACTCGCCTGATCGTCGCGGTGTCGATGTGGGATTGCTCTATAATCCAAGATTTTTTAAAGTGTTGAACGTAACAAATCATTTTCTCAGCATCGAAGATAATCCCAATTTTCGCACTCGAGACCAAATGTGTGTTACCGGACTGCTTGCCGGTGAAAAAGTTTCTATCATTGTAAACCACTGGCCCTCTCGTTCCGGTGGCGAAGAACGATCCCGTTATTTGCGTGAAGCAGCAGCAGCTTTGAGCAAACACATTGCCGACTCTCTTTGGAACGATGATCCAAATCAAGGTATCATCGTTATGGGCGACCTGAATGATGACCCGTTTAATAAATCGTGCGCAGAAGTGCTTGGTGCAAAAAAAGAGAAAAAAGATGTGGGTGAACATGGTTTCTACAATCCTTTTTGGAAAACTCTTGACAAAGGCATCGGTTCGCTTGCTTATCGTGGTGCATGGAACTTGTTTGACCAAATCATTATTTCAGGAAATCTCATTGATGGTAAGTCAGCTTTAAAATATTGGAAAAACGAGGTATTAAATCGCGATTTCCTCACTAATCAAGATGGGCAATATAAGGGTTATCCGTTCCGCACATTCTCAAGCGGAGCTTTCCTCAACGGCTATTCCGACCACTACCCCACACAAGTCTTTTTCACTAAGGAAATCATAAAGTAAATCCTTAAAATTCGGCTAAATTTAGCAGTTACAATCGAAAATATGACTCATTTTTCTTTTTTTCGGTTTTGTTTATCTGCATCTCTATAACATAACATCGTAATAAATAAAAAATTAATATATACGATTTTATAATATTTATTGGCTATCTTTGCAATATCTTAAATATAAAAGTTATTAACTTAAAATCATTTCATTATGAAGAAATTTTTACTCTCAATTCTTTGCTTAGTGGGCTTCGTTGTCGCTAATGCCGATGAGGTTGCATTTGTCGCTGATGGTGCTACTTATGATGGCACAGCAACTACTGTAACGGTAGCTAATGGCAGTGCAGGAAATATCGCTGGCTTATCATTTTCTAATGATAATGTAACTATTACCCACACACAGGTCAATTCAACTGCAGCAATTGTTAGTAATGGTGCTGTGCGTTGGTATCAAAACGATAAAATGACTTTTACTCCTGCAGCAGGAATTACTATCACAAAAATTGAAGCATGTATTGCTTCAGGCTCAAAAGGAGCTTTTGCGGCTGAAATCGGTACTGTAACAGGAACAGGAACATCTGTTGGCAGTTTTGTTACATGGGAAGGTTCAACAACCGATCCTTTAGTTCTTA
Organism: Muribaculaceae bacterium; assembly: GCA_045596365.1. Classification (GTDB taxonomy): domain Bacteria; phylum Bacteroidota; class Bacteroidia; order Bacteroidales; family Muribaculaceae; genus RGIG4079. Next base: position 15,857 of record JAZOCE010000019.1, read on the forward strand.
CCGCAGCAAAGCAAGTTCGTTTTTCTTATTTACTTGTAACTTATACAAAAGGAGAAATAACAACAGTTTCAATGCCTTCTATCACTCCTAACGGAGGTGAAATTTCTGCAACTGATCAAATCTCAATCTCTTGTGAAACAGAAGGAGCTGCTATATACTATACTATCGATGGCACAGAGCCAAGTGCTACCAACGGAACTCTCTACTCTGCTCCTTTCACTCTAAGCGCTGCTGCTACCGTTAAAGCTATCGCTGTTGACCCAGCCGGAGCATTGTCAGCAAGCTCCGTTACCGAAGTTCAATTCTCGTTCCCCGTTGCTAACATTGCTGAATTTATTTCAGAAGCTCGCTCCTATGCAACATCTATTACAGGAACAGTAACAGTTGTTGCACAATCGGGATCTTATCTTTTCCTTCAAGACGAGACAAGTCGCATTATTGCTTTCGGTACTCTATCAAATACTTATAACAATGGAGACCAATTGACAGGCGTAAAAGGTGTTTGGAATCTATACAATGGTCTTCCTGAAATGAATGTCGTAGCATCTTCATTTGGTACTGCAACAGCAGGACCTTCAATTGAGCCTGAAACAATCACAATTGAAGAAGTGGCAATAGACAATCTTCTTGCTTATGTTAAAATTGAAGGTGTTTCTGTTCCTGAAAGTTCAAGCAAGAGCATTACTATTACTGACGAAACAGGCTCTATGACAATGTACAACACATTGGGTATTACTGTTCCTACAGGAGAAAATCTCACAGTAATTGGCTTCATTTCTTGCTATAACACTACTGTTCAAATCATGCCTCTTGAAATCACTTCAGCATCTGGTCTTGAAGTCGTTGAAGCTCCTGTTATCTCTCCCGATGGCGGAACTATCGCTACCAATCAAGAAATCACAATAACTTGTGCTACTGAAGGTGCTTCTATTTACTATACTGTTGATAGTACTGAACCAAGTGCTACCAACGGAACTCTTTACTCTGCTCCTTTCTCTCTCACTGAAGAATGTACAGTTAAAGCTATCGCTGTTGCCGACGGTATGGAAAACAGTGCTGTTACAGAAGCCGCATTCACTTTCTTGAGTGGAAATGCACAACAAGCAACATTTAACTTCACTGCTCCTTCTTCTCTAAATCCCGCTCAAGAAGAACCCGCATTGGGAAATAGCTTAGCTGTTGTTGTAAATGATGTTGTGTTTACTGCCGGTGAAATTTCTCTTTCATTTGCTAAAAATGAAGCTACTACCGATTGTCGCATTTGGGCAGGTTCAAGTGCATATGATCTACGCACATATAGCACATCGACAATGACTATTGCCGGAACAAACGTAAAAATTAAAAGCATTGAATTTACAGGAAGTAAAATTAGTGCAGATTCATATATGACTGCCGATAGCGGTACATTTACCGACAAAGTGTGGAGCGGTGATGCTTCAACTGTAGTATTTACAACAGTAAAAACTACAAACATCAACACAATCACTGTAACATATGAAAAAATTTCTGACGGTGTTGAAAATATTGAAGTAGACGAAAACGCTCCTGTTGAATACTACAACCTTCAAGGTGTTAAAGTAGCTAACCCTGAATCAGGTCTCTACATCCGCGTTCAAGGCAACAAAGCAACAAAAGTCATTAAATAAGAGAAAATAAGAAAGAGCAAAAATAGAATAAAAAAATACTGCTCATACAAAAAAAAGAGACTGCATCATTTTGAACTGCAGTCTCTTTTTCTTTTATAACCACACCTCTTTAATATACACATTTTTTTTATCGAGAATAATACTTAACTTTGCAATTGTCACATTACTATTATGTGGCAGACATATATATAGAAAGACGTTTACCTAACGTTTTCTTCTGCATTCAAACTTCGCAACTTTGATCCCAAGAAGAAACGGCAACGTAAGCGGTCTCGCTTGATGTTTATTCAATGCATCTACATTCTTTCTGACTTAACGAAAGGATGATGTTCTGTATATACATCCTGGCGTGGGCTGGCTGATGTTGCTTATCCTTGGGAAAGGCAATGCGAAGGCCTGAATGCAGGATAAGCGAAAGATACAGACTCCCATGCCTTTCTTTTCAAGCAATCAAGCCAAATCGGGGGAGACTATAGGCCTTTATCAAATGGGCATAATATGCACATCGGACAAGAAATTAAAACTAAACTCAAAGAAAAGGACATTTCCATTGTGTCCTTCGCTCGACAATTGTCCTACACTCGTGCCAATATTTATAAAATACTTGACAAAAAATCTATTGACACCGATTTACTATTACGTATATCAATAATTCTTCAATATGATTTTTTCTCTTTTTATCAAAACGAATTTGAAGACAAATTGAAATAATTTGTTTACTCCCACCGAAACAGCGTATCCAATAGGTTGACATGTCAACCTATTGGATACATCATTTCTTAATAAACCTAAATTATTGTTTAGACCTTTGTAGCAACCTCATTATTAGAATCTAACATAAAACAGTGAATAAATTATGGTAAAAAGAATTTTTCTGACATTAATGGTTTTATTTACGGCATCGGCTATCGCATTTGCCAAGGATGACGACAAACTAAACTATGAAATCGAAGGAGCCGGAACAGGCTCACAAGGAACCTATCTTGTCAAGGTAACTGTTATTTCTAAAAAATCAAAAATCAACGATGATCTCATTGCTCGTTGTGCTGTACATGGTGTATTATTTCGCGGTTTTAATAACAAAGAGTTACGACAAAATCAACGTCCGTTAGCCGGAAGCCCCATGGTTGAAGCACAACATGCTGATTTTTTCAAGGACTTTTTCGCTGAAAATGGTACTGCTAAAAACTATGTTGCCTCAGTAAATGGATCTCGCCAAGTAATAAAAGCCGGCAAGCAATATAAGATTAGCTCCATAGTAACTGTAAATAAAGAACAATTGCACAAAGATCTCGAATCGGCAGGCATTATTAAAGGACTTAATTCAGGATTTTAGAGATGAAAAGATTTTTATTTTTAGCCATTATAGCAACTTTTGCAATAATGATGCATGCACAAAATGAGCTTGATCACGTATTTTTAAAAAATGGCAACGTGATTAAAGGAGCCATTGAAACAGTCAAAGAAAATCAATCGGTTTCAATACGTAGCACCAACGGAGAACTCTACACTTATCCCATGATTGAAGTAAATCGCATTGCCTATGGCAAATCTCCTAATCTACCAAGCGAAAAGAATACCAACTCGTATAAAGATTATTCTGATTATGAAAAAGGGTTTTGGTGTGCAGTTGAATTACAAGGTGGTTATTCTTGCAACATCAATAGCTATAATGTTGCATTGAGCGAACTCGATATCGTGGGCGGTTATCGTTTTAACGAATATTTCAGAGCCGGTATAGGACTTGGCGCTCGCTACTATTTCAACAACGAAAAAGTCAGATATTCCGATATTAAATGGGCATTTCCCATTTTTGCCAATGTCAGAGGAAATATTATTTCTTCTGAACACCGCACTATTGTTCCTTACTATTCATTTGACCTTGGAGGAACTATTAGAGATGGTTTTATGTTCCGCCCCACAATAGGTATACGCATTGGCGAATCACGCTCGGCATTTCTTGTGGGACTTTCATATATGGGACAAACACTAAAATCCTATAAAGCAGGAAAAGACAATACTATCGTTCCCGACCACGAATATACATCATTTGTTACTTTGAAATTAGGATACGAATTTTAAAAAATAGAAAAGAAATGAAAACAAAAAAAATATTTGCAGTTTGTCTTATTACTATGACTTTAGCAATAACTTCTTGTCGCACAAATACAGAAATAGCAAATGAATATGCATTTGCAACTTTTGAAACTGAATGTCTTGGTGTTGAGCTTGATGGATCTCAAACACTAAGAGCATGGGGAAAAGGGAAAAATAAAGCCGATGCAATTGAACAAGCAAAGAAAAATGCGGTGAGAGATGTTTTGTTCAAAGGCATAAATGCCGGTTCAGGCGAATGCAACAAACGACCTTTAATTCTCGAAGTCAACGCACAAGAAAAATATGAATACTATTTCAACAAATTTTTCGCCGACGGAGGAGAATATAAAAAATATATATCATCAGAAGATGAAAACAAAACATCAAGAATAAAAGCTAAACATTCTACGCAAGAAAACTATGGAGTTGTGGTAAGAGTAAAACGTGCCGAATTGCGCCAACGACTCATTGATGACAATATAATCAAACCTTAAACAAGCAAAAAAATGAAGAAAATCGCTTTATTATCAGTTATACTTTTGTTATTGCCCATCATGATGTCAGGGCAAGCAAAAAAACCTACTATTATGGTAATTCCCGCCGATGCATGGTGTAATGCAAATGGCTACATGATGAATTATGAAAATCAAGGTAACACAACTCGCATCCCTGACTATGAACGTGCGGTACAAGAAGATATGGATCTTCTAAACACAATCACCAAAATAGGTGAATTAATGGCTGAACGCGGTCTTCCGTTGAAAGACTTGGCCGCTTCCATCAGAAGCATCAATCAAGCATCTGCCGAAAACGAAATGACAACATCACGCACATCGGGAGCCGCTATAGCCGAAACACCATTAGATCGTTTATTGACTCGTGCCAAAGCCGATATTCTTGTTGAATTATCATGGCGAGTAAACACTGTGGGACCTAAAAATTCCGTAACCTACACTTTGCGTGGTCTTGATGCCTACACCAACAAACAAGTTGCCGCTGCACAAGGAACAGGTCCCGCATCTTTCTCGGCTGAAATACCGGTTTTGATTGAAGAAGCAGTACTTGAAAACATGGACAATTTCATCGGTCAATTGCAAGCCCACTTCGATGACTTATTGTCAAACGGACGTGAAGTAGGTCTTGAAATACGCATGTTTGACAATGGATCAGGAGCATCTTTGGAAGATGAATTTGACGGAATGGAATTGTCAGAAATCATAGATGAATGGGTCGCACAAAACACTGTCAACCATCGTTACAGCCTCACTGATGCAACTGAAGATATGATGGTGTTTGAACAAGTAAGAATACCTCTGTATCGCGAAAACGGTATGCCAATGGATACACGCCACTTTGCTTCAAATTTGCGCAAATATCTACGCAAAACACCTTATAACATGACTTCTAAATTAGTAACCAAAGGATTAGGTAAAGCAATCTTGATTATTGGCGAAAAATAACATCTACAAACCTTAACTAAGCAAAACAATGAAAATTTTAAAACATATATTAGCATCTGCCATTATCACATTAACAGGAGGAAACATTGCTTCTGCCCAATGTGATATACATCTAATGGTGGCTCCCATTACACAAGGGGAAGAAATTCCCGATGAAGTAAACGATATGCTCATGTCCCGATTGGCTACAGCAATCACAGCAACAGGCGTTACTGCTAATCCTGATCTTGACCGTTTCTTCGTCACAGGAAGAATTTCTCATCTGTATAAAGATGTCGTTGCCGGACCTCCTATGAGCAATGTTATTCACTCAACATTAACACTTTACATTGGTGATAACATCAGTCAAAAAATCTATGCGACAACCAACTATGAATTGCGTGGTGTGGGAACAAGCGAAACAAGAGCTTTTGTAAATGCGTTCCGTCAACTTAACGGTAAAAACAACCAATTGCAAAAATTTGTGGAACAAGGCTCTAAAAAAATTCTTGACTATTACAATAAAGAATATCCCATGCTCATCAAAAAAGCACAACAAGCATCGTCCCTACGCAACTATGACGAAGCATTGAGCATTGTTGCAGCAATACCCGAATGTTGCACCGGATATGATGAGGCCAACGAACTGATTCTTTCTATTTACAACAAATATGTAAACTATGAAGGACAAATGCTTCTTTCACAAGCTAAAGCGGCATGGGCGGCATCTCCTGATGAATATGGTGCAAAAAAAGCATTTGCTTTTCTTACTCAAATAGATCCCGATGCAACATGTTATGACGAAGCCACATCTTTACACAATGAAATAAAGAAAATTGTCAAGGAAAACTGGGACTTCGAAATGAAAGAAAAATATAATAACGAGGTTGATATCGAAAAACGCAAAATCGAAGCAGCTCGTGCTGTGGGCGTTGCTTACGGTAACGGTCAAAAAGAAACTACAACCAACATCATGTGGTTAAAATAACAAATAAATAATACTAATTCATATTATGAAAAAATTATGTCTAATGTTTATCTCAATCTTTATGATTGGGATAAACACTTATTCACAAGATTTAATCCCTAACCAAAACGACAAGGGTAAATGGGGATATGTCGATGGCGACGGAAATATAGTTATTAACTATCAATATGATGAAGCTTCATTTTTCTCGTCTGGTCGTGCTAAAGTTAGAAAAGGGAATAATTATGGTTATATAAACGAAGAAAATAAAACTATTATTCCCTTAAAATATAATACTATCGATGTATATAATAATAACATCTATAAAGTAAGTGTAGGTGGCAATTATAAAGATGGTGTTTTATTTAACGAAAAATACGGATTTATTGATTTTAACGGAGTTGAAATACTAAAACCTGAATACAATGAAATTGGATTATTTACCGATGGCGTTGCTTATGTAAAAAAAGGTGATTTATATGGGTATATAAATGATTCTATTAGAGTAATTATTCCCTGTAAATTCAAAGCTGTAGGTAAATTTAATAAAGAGGGTTTTGTTTGGGTTAATGAAGGATGTTCTTTTGAAAAAAACAGCACATCTAAAATAAAAGATGGAAAATTTGGTATCTATGATAAAACAGGAAAAATAATACTACCTGCAAAATATAAAACTGCCGGAATTTTTGTTCCATTTGTGTACACTTATTCTGATGCCCAAATAAATAAATTATCAGATGCTGAGAAAAAAATATACACAGAGGGTGGAACTCATAAATTACTTAGAAAATGGTTAATTACATCTGAATTATTCAGTAAATTAGATGATAACTTTTATGGTTTTTGGGGCTCACAAAAAAATGATGGTTGTAAAAATTCTGTTGTATCAAAAAATGGAACAATTATAATACCTGAAAATAAATATCAACATGCTTTTTATCCTGAAGAGGGGTTTTCTGTAATTAAAGAAAAATATACTTATAACTTCATTAATGTTGAAACAGGAGAAAAACTTCTTGATACCAATGTTTCCGAAGCGTGGGCATTTCAAAATGGCAAAGCTGTAATTAAAGATAATGGTGGTTTTTATCTAATAGATAAAACAGGAAAAAAAACAACTCAATCATATACTAATATTTTTCCATGCAAAGAAAATGTATATATAGTTTCATCAAGTAAAGGATATGGTATTCTTGATATAAATGGTAATGAAATTATATCTCCATCTTTATACTCCATATATCCATCAAGTCATGGATTAATGAGAGTTCAAAGTAAAGAAAATGGACTGATTGGATACATTAATTCTTCTGGTAAATACATTATACCTGAAATATATAAAAATGGTCAATCATTTAAATTTGGATATGCATCTGTTTGCAGTGCCAATGGCTGGGGAGAAATTAATAATACAGGAAAAGAAGTAGTTAAATCTATATGGAATAATACTAAACTTAAATCTGTTGAAAATCCACAATATCTATGGGTACAACCACAAAAAAATTCTTTATGGTACTGTATTGATATGACAACAGATAAATATGCTTTTTCCAATGGATATAATTGGTGTCGAAATTTTAATTATGATTTAGAAGGAATTGCAATTGTAGGAAAAGACGATAATAATTTAGGATGTATTGATACAAAAGGAAATGTTATAATACCATTGGAAATGCCTAACTATGAGGTTGTTATCGATGCTTATAATAAATTTAAAGAAAGTGGTAAAAAGAAATGGGAAGAAATTGATTCCTATAGAATTAAAATCTATAATAATGACAAACGTAATGATTTTTCTTTATATAATACAATAGATGATTCTTTATGGGATTATTAATTTTTAGAAGAATTTAAACATGAAAAAAATTATATTTTTAATTGCAATTTTATATAGTGTAAGTTTCACTATTTTTGCTGATAACAATGATATTAATCGCTATAGAAGAAGTTCAATCTGTAGTATATTATTAAAACATGACGAAGATAAATTTGTAAATGAAATTGAAACCCAATTTCTTAATATACCAATTCCTGAACAATATAACGATCATAATCTCAGTGTAAGGGCTATATCCGTTAGAAAAAAAGGTAAATACCAAGATGAAATTACTAATTTTATTGAACGTAATTTTATTGCAAGTCGTCTTGTTGCCAAATGGTTTGATCGCAATATTTTAACAGGGGAATGTTCTTTGGATTTAATAAAAAGCAGAGGTTTATATGACGCTACCAAAATGGATAAAGAACTTGCCAAACGTTCTGCGCGTGGTATGGCAATGCTTGAAGATGCCGGAGAAGATTTAATTGGCAACACTTATCTATTGGTAAATGAAATTACTTATATAGATAAAAACAAACGCGCACGTATGTGGGGAGCAATTGGTGCCGGATTACTTACAATAGCAACAGCAGCGAGTGGAAATCATAATGCTGATATGCAAAATTCTATTAATAGTTTAAATGATATTATTTCATCATTAAAAGGTTTCTCTGTCAAAATCCACACTCGCTTATATCGTCTTGTTTGGAATGAGGAAACATCTACTAAATTTTATAAAGATCATTTTACTATAAAACCAAACAAAGATAAATTTAATGATTTTAATAATAATCGTGGTCTTTTTAAAATGGAATATATTGGAGAAATTACATCAAAAGGTGGAACTATTTCTTTTTTAGGTATCAATGAAGATGAACCATATTTAATGATACGTAAAGCTTGCCAACGTGCAATAGATGATAATATAGCTGATTTACAAAAAAACATGAACCTTTCAGAATTAAAGCACCTATTGTTAGTGTTGATCCTACAATTACAGTAGAAATAGGTCTTAAAGAAGGTATAACTAAAGATTCTAAATTTGAAGTTCTTGAAGCACAAGAAAAGAACGGACGCATTGAATATAAACGTATAGGTGTTATAAAACCTGTTGCCACTAAAATATGGGATAATCGTTATATGGCAACAGAAGAAGGGGCTTATGGAGCTGACTTTGGAGCAACTACATTTGTTAAAGAAAGTGGAGGAAATTTATATCCCGGTTTATTAGTTAGATTAATTGATTAATTATAAAATTATAATAATTTATTATGAAAAAGATTTTTATAACTATTTATATAATTAGCTTTTTAATTATAGGTTGTAGTACTAAAAAATATTTTAATTTACCATCTATAACAACTAATACAGAAGCATTAATTCAATTAAAATCAAATAAAATTAAAGCTAATGTTTTCTTTGATTATTCAAAATGCTTAGTTAATAAAAACTATATTCTAAATAGTATAGATGATATAGATGATAATAGATTTAATAATCTTCAATCTTGGATTAAACAAGGAGAACAAAATTTTTACACTCACTTTAATCAAAATTATGGAAATAAAATTATAAATTTAGTAGAAAATAATGAAAAAACTCAATACACAATATATTTTGATATTTATGCTATTCATTTTATGAATAAAAAAGTAATAGGAAAAATATCTACATTAATACAAATAGGTGGAGTATATACCATTATTAATAATGCTACTAAAGAAACTATTGCTATAGATTATATTACATGCGATGGAAATGTTAATAGAGGTATTATAAATGATCCTACTCTTGATAAACAAACTATTATAATGTATAAAAATTTAGCTAATATATTCGCATACCAAATATTACAATCTAAATAATGTAATGAAATTATTTATAGAAAGCTCGTCTTGATGGCGAGCTTTTTTTTGTAAATAATGTAGATAATATAATCTACATGTTGTTGATAATTATCTTAATCTTTTTTTATTCAGTTATTTATATATTTAATAAAATGTTGATTATTTGTAAATTTAGAAAATTTACATTTCATTTATTTACATTATTCTCCAAAGTTTATTATAAAATAAACACATTATAAATAAGTTATTTAAGTCTATTTGATGGCATCATGAGATTTATTAGTTTTGCTTATAATTGTTAAGCCTTTTTCATTGTTTACATCAATGTTGATAATGTGTAAATTGTGTAGAAAAAGTTTTCAGGAGTTTTTAATAAATAAATTTGCAATTACTAAATGAGCTGATATATAATTAATCTTATTATAACTCCAAAAAAGTTAACATAAATCTATATTACAATTTTAAACGCTGTTTTGTTGAGTTATTGAGTGAAGAAATGAAGTAAAGTTATTAACTTTGCATGTTATAAACATAATGTTGATAAAGTAGCTAATCTATTATGTTTCAAAAAGAATTGTGTAAATAAAGTTTATATAACCTCTGTTTGAAACATTGATAACTTAAAAAGCAAATAAATCACTAAAAAGTTATCATAGTTATTTACATGCATTATTATTGTTATTATAGATTTTTTATTAAAACCTAAACTTTATAATTAAAAAGATGAATGTCGATAAAGGATATATTGATGCGCCTGTCGATAGCTCTTTAAATTTGCAAGAGGAGATTAAGCGTTTGAAAAAAGAGAAAAACGCTGTGATTCTTGCTCATTATTATCAGAAAGGTGAAATACAAGATTTAGCCGATTATATAGGTGATAGTCTTGCATTGGCTCAGATTGCTCAAAAAATAGAAGCTCCTATAATTGTATTGTGTGGAGTGGGCTTTATGGGTGAAACAGCTAAAATACTTTGTCCTGATAAGAAAGTATTAATTCCTGATATGAATGCAGGATGTTCGCTTGCTGACAGTTGTCAAGCCAAAGATTTTGAAAAGTTTATCAAAGAAAATCCGGGACACACTGTTATAAGTTATGTAAATACCTCAGCTGAAGTAAAAGCTTTAACAGATGTTGTGGTAACATCAACCAATGCTCGTCAAATAGTTGAAAGTTTTCCGGAAGATGAGAAAATTATATTTGGTCCTGATAGAAATCTTGGTAATTACATCAATAGTATTACTGGAAGAAATATGAAATTGTGGAATGGAGCTTGTCATGTTCATGAGCAATTTTCTGTTGAAAAAATATTAGAACTAAAACGACAATATCCTGAAGCTAAAATATTGGTACACCCTGAATGTAAAGATGTGATTGTGCGTCTTGCTGATAAAGTGGGATCAACAGCTGCATTATTGAATTATGCTGTAAATTCTGAATTCAAAGAATTTATTGTTGCTACTGAAAGTGGTATAATTCATGAAATGACTAAAAAATGTCCCGATAAAAAATTTATACCTGCTCCACCTGAAGATGGAACTTGCGCATGCAATGAATGTAATTTTATGCGTCTAAATACGCTTGAAAAATTATATAACTGCTTAAAATATGAATTACCTGAAGTAAAAGTGGATAAAAATATTTCTGATAAAGCGGTAAAACCAATACAAAGAATGCTTGAAATATCAGCTAAACTCGGACTTTAATAAATTAAAATAGAATAACATTAAAACATTATATAAAGATGGAATATAATCATAAGGATATAGAAAGCCGTTGGCAACAATATTGGAAAGAAAACAAAACTTATAAAACAGAGATTGATAATGCTCGTCCAAAATATTATGTACTTGACATGTTTCCTTATCCATCAGGAGCAGGATTGCATGTTGGTCATCCACTTGGATATATAGCATCTGATATCTTTTCTCGTTATAAACGTTTGCAAGGTTTTAATGTATTGCATCCAATGGGTTATGATGCTTATGGTCTTCCTGCAGAACAATATGCTATCCAAACAGGTCAACATCCAGAAGTAACAACTTTCCAAAATATAGATCGTTATCGCAATCAATTAGATAAAATAGGTTTCTGTTATGATTGGGATCGTGAAATAAAAACATGTGATCCTGAATATTACAAATGGACACAATGGGCATTTATTCAAATGTTTAATTCTTATTTTAATAAAAATGAAGAAAAAGCTCTACCTATTTCTAAATTGATTGAAAATTTTGAAACAAAAGGTACAATCGATGTAAATGCTGCATGTGGTAAAGAAATGAATTTTACATCTGAAGAATGGAAAGCATTTACTGATAAAGAAAAAAGTGATGTTTTAATGAATTATCGCATTGCTTATCTTGGTAACACAATGGTTAACTGGTGTCCCAAACTTGGTACTGTGCTTGCTAATGATGAAGTGAGTGAAGGTGTGTCAATTCGTGGAGGTTATCCTGTTGAACAAAAGTTGATGTATCAATGGTGTCTTCGTGTATCGGCTTATGCTCAAAGATTGCTTGATGGTCTTGAAACAATAGATTGGACCGATTCATTGAAAGAAACACAACGCAACTGGATAGGTCGCAGTGAGGGTGCAGAAATGTTGTTTAAGATAGCTGATAGTGATGTAGAACTTGAAATATTCACTACTCGCGCCGATACAGTATTTGGTGTAACATTTATGGTACTTGCTCCCGAAAGTGCATATGTTCAACAGATAGTAACTGCTGATAAAAAAGAAGAAGTTGATGCTTATATAAATAGTATAAAGCATAAAACAGAACGTGAACGCATGATTGATAAAACTATCAGTGGTGTATTTACAGGTGCTTATGCTATTAACCCATTAACAGGAAAACAAATACCTGTGTGGGTGAGTGATTATGTACTTGCCGGATATGGAACAGGAGCAATTATGGCTGTTCCTGCTCATGATAGTCGCGACTATGCTTTTGCACGTCATTTTAATCTTCCTATTATTCCATTGATTGAAGGTTGTGATGTGAGCGAAGCAAGTTTTGATGCTAAAGAGGGTAAGATGATAAACTCACAAGGTGAAGAATTAAATCTTAATGGTCTTGAAGTAAAAGAAGCTATAGCAGCAACTAAAAAATATATAAGCGAAAAAGGAATAGGAAAAGTAAAAGTAAATTATAGATTGCGTGATGCTATTTTCAGCCGTCAACGTTATTGGGGTGAACCATTCCCTGTATATTATAAAGATGGTATTCCTTACATGATGGATGAAAGTAAACTTCCATTGTTGCTTCCTGAAGTAGACAAATTTTTACCTACTGAAACTGGTGAGCCTCCATTGGGACGTGCTAAAAATTGGGCAACTGAAGAAGGTTATTCTATTGAATTGTGTACAATGCCTGGATTTGCCGGTTCATCGGCTTATTATTTACGATATATGGATCCTCGCAATAATGATGCCTTAGTATCTAAGGAAGCAAATAATTATTGGCGTAATGTGGATTTATACCTTGGAGGATCAGAACATGCAACAGGACACTTGATTTATAGTCGTTTTTGGAATAAATTTTTGTTTGATATGGGTGTTGTTTGTGAACAAGAGCCATTCAAGAAATTGATAAATCAAGGTATGATTCAAGGTCGTTCAAACTTTGTATATCGCATAAAAGATACTAACACTTTTGTATCATATAATTTAAAGAAAGATTATGATGTAACACCCATTCATGTTGATGTGAATATTGTAGCAAATGATATTCTTGATTTGGAAAAATTCAAAGCATGGCGTCCTGAATTCAATAATGCAGAATTTGTGTTGGAAAATGGAAAATATGTGTGTGGATGGGCAGTTGAAAAGATGTCTAAATCGATGTTCAACGTTGTAAATCCTGATGATATTGTTGAACGTTATGGTGCCGATACATTACGTCTGTATGAAATGTTCCTTGGTCCACTTGAACAAAGTAAGCCATGGGATACAAATGGTATTGATGGAGTAAATCGTTTCTTGAAAAAATTGTGGGGACTTTTCTATAAAGGTGAAGATATGGTGATAACAGATATTGAGCCAACAGCCGATGAATTGAAATCTCTACATAAATTAATAAAGAAAGTTACTTACGATATAGAAAACTTCTCATTTAATACATCAATCAGTGCATTCATGATATGTGTAAATGAGTTGACATCATTGAAATGTAAGAGCAAAGCTATCTTGGAACAAGTCCTTGTTGTATTAGCTCCATTTGCTCCTCACATTACAGAAGAATTGTGGCATGTATTAGGCAATAATACCTCTATATGTGATGCAGAATGGCCTGTTCATAATGAGGAATATCTCAAAGAAGCCAATGTAACTTATGCAGTATCATTTAATGGTAAAGCTCGTTACAATATAGAAGTAGCTGTAGATACTCCACGTGAAGAGGTTGAAAAATTGGCACTTGAGCATGAAGGTGCAGCTAAATGGATTGATGGAAAATCAATACGTAAGATAATAGTTGTACCTAATAAAATTGTCAATATCGTTGTAGGATAATAAATTAGGTGTTTTTGTCGTTAATATAATTGTCTATTAATCACAATCAATAATGAAAGAAATAGTATTTGCCACTAATAATGCTCATAAATTAGAAGAAATGAGGGCTATTATTGGAAATAAATATAAAATATTAAGTCTCAAAGATATAGGTTGTGATGTAGATATACCTGAAACAGCATTAACACTTGAAGGAAATGCTGAAATAAAGGCACGCTATATAAAAGAACATTATGGTTATGATTGTTTTGCCGATGATACAGGACTTGAGGTAGAAGCATTAAATGGTGCTCCCGGAGTTTATTCGGCAAGATATGCAGGAGAGGAACATGATTCATTGAAAAATATGAACTTGTTGCTTGAAAATATGAAATCTATAACTAATCGCAATGCACGTTTTCGCACAGTTATTGCATTAATAATAGGTAGTAAATTGACTATAATGGATGGTATTGTGAATGGAGAAATAACCACAATAGCTCAAGGAGAAAAAGGTTTTGGTTATGATCCTATTTTTAGACCTGAAGGATATAACGAGACTTTTGCCATGATGAGTAGTGAAGAAAAAAATAAAATATCTCATCGTGGAAGAGCTACAGCAAAATTAATAGAATATTTAAATTTCATATAAAATTTACGATTATGATGAAGAAAGCATTATTTATAATATTAGCAATATTGCCAATGGTGATGAAAGCACAATTGGCTGTTGGTGAATGGAAAGTATATCCAGTATTTGCCAATAATGTAACAAGAATGCTTGACACTTCTGAAAAAGTATATTATGTTTCAGAAGGTAACTTGTTTTCTTATGATAAGAATACTGATGAATCATATAGTTACTCAGTCGTAAATAAATTGAATGAGAATGAAATCCATAATATTTACTATAATAAGGATAATAAATATCTATTAATTGCTTATAAATCAGGTAATATAGATTTACTTTATGATAATGGTAAAGTAATAAATATGCCTGATATAAAAGATGCTGTTTTGAGTACAGAAAAAACAATCAATGATGTTTGTTTTTATGAAAATCGCATCTATGTAGCTACTGTTTTTGGTTTAGTGATTTTTGATGATCAAAAACACCATGTCATTGAATCTGGAATATATAATAAGAATATTTTATCTATTGAAGTTTATAATAGTAAAATTTTAATTAGTATAGATTGGAAAATATATATATCAGAAGTAGATAATAAACACAATACAATTAGTTCATTTGTTGATTTATATGGAACTAGAGCTGATGATATGAAGGTTATTAATAATAAAATTATAGTAATAACAAATTTTGGTACATATACAACATTAAAATTAGGTGATGTAGATGTCCAAAATAAAAGAATAACTAATTTAACAGATGTTTCAGCAAATGATGTGAAATTATTGAATGAAGACAAAGAAGGTGTTTATACATTTAATGCATCTACATTAGTTAAATTTGATAGCGAAGGCAATTATGAAAAAGTAAATTTACCAACAGAATTTCAAAGTAAGCAGATTGCCATGTGGGAAGGTTTAAATTCTTTGTGGGCAGGAAATAATCAAGGAATTGCTAATTATGATATAAGTGGTGATGCAGTAACTATATTAAAAGATAATTTTACTCCTGAAAGTACATCAGTTAAAAAAGTTTACTTTTTACATAGAGGAAACTCAGGTAAAATTTATTTGTCAAATATGGGTCAAAGTGATAATTATGAATTGAAAGGTTGGGTAAAATCTCAAATAAATGCAATAAATAAAGGTAAAATAGAAAATGTTTTACCTACAAAATTTACTAACATAAACGGAAATGGTAGTAAAAAGAATATACTTGATACATATAATGTTTGTGAAGATCCAGAGGATCCAAATACTTATTATGTAGGTTCTTTTTTTGAAGGTATATATAAAGTTACAGATGGAGAATGCAATACAAAATATGATTGGACAAATAGTGGAATAAAATCTATACATAGTAACTATGCATGTGTTGCATCGGCAATAACTTTTGATAAAAATAATAATTTGTGGGCATTACAATTGGTTACATCAGGTATTCCCGTATTAAAAATGTTACCTGCCGAAGCAAGAAAAAAAGAAACACCTGTAGCAAGTGATTGGATGCAAATTACTTTAGGAGATTTTATTGGTGGTAAAGATAATAGAATATTAGCATGTAAAAAATCAAATATGCTCATATTGACTAACGCATATGGTAAAGTAATAGGGTATGACACAAAAGGTACCTATGAAAATACATCAGATGATACATACATGGTTTGGACTAAATTTACTGACCAAGATGGAAAAAACTTTACTATAGGCAATACAATGGCATTTGTGGAAGATCATAATGGAAAAGTGTGGATTGGTACTGATAATGGTGTTATAGAAATTACAAAGCCGACTAATCTCATAGATGAAAAAATGACAATTAATCGTATTAAAGTACCTCGTAATGATGGTACACAATTAGCAGATTATTTATTGGAAACATTATATGTAACATCAATAGCTGTTGATGGAACAAACAAAAAATGGCTTGGAACATTAACATCAGGAGTTTATTTGGTAAGTGAAAATGGAGATGAAATTTTAGAGCATTTCACTACTGAAAATAGTTCTTTACCTTCAAATACTATTTATTCATTGGCATGTGATCCTAATAGCAATTCTGTATTTATTGGTACTGATGTAGGTCTTGTTGAATATAGTAGTACTACGGCTCCTGCTTCTACTGATTACTCTAATGTTTATGCTTATCCTAACCCTGTTCGTCCGGAATATACTGGATGGATTACAATAAAAGGCTTGATGGATAACTCTCTTGTCAAAATAGCTGATGCAGCAGGAAATGTATTCTATAGTACGATATCAGAAGGAGGTATGGTTACTTGGGATGGCTGTAATACAGATGGACAGAGAGTAAAATCAGGTGTATATTATGTATTTGCTTCGCAAAGTGAAGAAGGTAATAGCGGTACAGGTGCTGTAACAAAAATTCTTGTAGTAAACTAATATATTTAGAAAACTTGCTTAGTAATGAGCGTTGGGTTAAAATATATTGACGAAGATGATAAATGTTATGGTATTGCCGGAATGGCAGTTGCAATAATGGTATTTGATGGAGAAAATCTATTATCATCTATTTCGTTAGAAGCTCCTGCCAATGAGGCTATGGTGTTCAATTCAGATTTTTATTTTTCAGGAAATCCACGTTTATCAGCAAAATACTCTTGGAATAAGCTATTAGAGCATTATCAATTATCAATAGGTATGCTCATTGCTAATATTATGTGTCGTAATATAGTATTACATCATAAACCAATTAGTAATGAATTAAAGAATTTAGCATATAGATATGTTTTGGAAGAAGGGCAAGATGTATGTTCTTTAGAAAAAGATGAGATTAAAGCATTATTTGATAAAAGTTATAGTTACCTCTATAATATATTTAATCATTCAGGTGTACAAAATATCATATTTGAATTTGTTAATCAGATAAAACTTAAAAAAAGTTTATCTCAAAAAGAAGTGTTGGAAAATTTACAAGCATTAGGAATGTTGTAAATTCTATTCAAGCATTTTCTTTAGGATGATGGGTGCTTCAGTACCCATGTTGAAAATGAGGTCGAGAATACTGAGATTTGGAATAAAACCGTGTGTAGCTTTGCGCACTTGATAATATTCTACCGGAGTAATGAGAGTAAATTCATTGCTCCGGTAATCTTTTATATCTTCAGAATTAGATAAATTTTCTGTTGAGTATGATACAATGCTTTCTATGTCCAATATGTTGCGTATTACTGCATCGATATCGCAATCCAAATTCATGAGAAATTCATTGTTATTATCCTTTTCTCTATGTTTCAAGAAAGGGAGAAAGCGGTCAATGTAGAACTCAAAGAATGGAGTGCGTCCATAAGCCGATTCTAAAGCCACACGATGCGCGTTCCACCATTCGCCATGCGTTGATATCTTTATGTCATTCCATGAGGTTACGTAGCTTTTAAATGGCTTTTCTATGGGGACTGTCAGTTGCAGTAGCCCATGTGTATCGGCTATAGTGCAACGATGGGTAAATTTTTTGCGTTTGTCAAATCTCCAATTCCTGTCAATAACAACATTTCCATAGGATGCCATAGTAGCATAGTAGTCTATGCTCCCGAAATATACAGGAGGAAGAATTGCTGTTTTGTCTGGGAAAAGGATTAGTGGTGATGACATTATTTATCGGGATTAGCTCCAGTAAATATTCTATTCCATCTGATACCTCCATTAAATAAACCTTTATCTTTGTCAAATGAGATGAGAATGAACATAGGTTTACCCACAATGTGGTCTTCCGGAACAAATCCCCAGAAACGAGAATCCAGAGAATTGTGGCGATTATCACCCATCATGAAATAATAGTCCAATTTGAATGTGTATTCTTTTGTGGGTTTGTCATCAATGTATACCTCATTTCCGCGTAATTCTGCATCATTGAATTCATAGTTACGAATACATCTGCCATATAGTGCCCAAGTACTATCATTTAATTCAATGGTAGCTCCCTTTTTAGGAATCCATATTGGTCCATAATTATCTTGTGTCCAACCCCATTTTGCCGCATCATTCATAGGGTATAAGAATTCGTCGGGTTGAGGTTGGTATCTTTCTATAAATTCAATATCGGGATTTAATTTGAGCTTTTCCACCATATTTTGTGTCAATGGAGCGTAATAGATATTTCCAAAATCGCTTGTAACACCACGATCATCTACACTCACACCAAGTTCTTCCCATTCAGCATCAGTAAAATAGCGGTCTTTTAATTTAAAGAAATGATTGAATTGCACATTTTCTGGCTGCTTCATTTCCTTTCCATCATTATAAATAACGCCATTGATGATTTCAAAAGTTTCTCCCGGAAGTCCTACACAGCGTTTCACATAATTTTCACGACGATCAACAGGTCGATATATTATTTCTCCAAAATCTTTCTCATTAGCTTTAATGAAATTACGCCCAAATTGTTTTACAAGACTATAATAATCAGGATTTTGAATTTTAACGGTTACGGTGTCCCCTGCCGGGAAGTTAAATACCACGATATCATTTAACTCTACATTGCCCCACCCTTTCAATCGATGATATTCCCATTGAGGATTATCAAGATAGCTTTTTGTGTTTATTATTGGGAATGTGTTTTGAACAAGTGGAAAATGAATAGGAGTCATAGGCACGCGTGGTCCATAAGCCATCTTATTTACCCACAAATAATCTCCCACAAGAAGTGATTTTTCAAGTGATGACGATGGAATTTGATAGTTTTGACCAATGAAAGTAAATACAAAATAGACAAGCACAAGAGCATAGGCAATAGCATCAACCCAGCTCATCACGCTTTTGACCATTTTGTTTTTACTTTTTTTCCACCATGTCAAAGGAATATATCCTGTGATGTAAATGTCAAACAGCAAGAAAAAGAATATGGATACCCACCAACTGCCGAGCCATGCTACCCAAGCAAAAAATATTAATGATACAATACCAAATCTTATCCAACGAGTTTTTTTTATTTCTCTGATGCGACGTTTAAAGTCTGATGCAAAGTCAAATTTATCTTGTGCCATATAATTATTCTTCTATTAATTCTTTCATCATCTCTTTCATTGTCAAGAACCCTTTGCGAGATGCAACCCACTCAGCGGCAACAACTGCTCCGAGTGCAAATCCCTCACGGCTCTTGGCGCAATGCTCTATTGTTATAGTATCTACATCACTATCCCAACTGATAATGTGTGTCCCCGGAACTTCTCCTTCGCGCTCATGCTTTATCAGCAATTCATTGGATGAAGGGTTTTCTTCAGTCCAATTATCAACGCGATCAACGTTTGCTATAATACCTTCAGCAAGAGTAATTGCAGTTCCACTTGGGTGGTCAAGTTTATGAATGTGGTGTATCTCTTTCATTTCAGGAGTATAACCACTGAACTTGTTCATGAGTTTGCTCAAATAGGAGTTTAATTCAAAAAATAAATTTACACCAAGACTGAAATTAGATGACCAGAAGAAGGTTGCGCCATAATTGTTGCACATTGATTTCACTTCTTCCATGCGAGAGGTCCATCCGGTGCTACCCGAAATAACTTTAACACCTTGAGAGAAAGCTCTTTTGTAGTTATCTATAGCAGTAGCCGGAGTAGTAAATTCTATTGCCACATCGGCACTGCGAAAAGCATCACTATTAAAATCGTGCTGATTATTAATATCAATTATGCTCACAATCTCATGTCCTCGACAGCGAGCTATGCGTTCGATGGTTTTACCCATCTTGCCATATCCAATAAGAGCTATTTTCATTCTTAATCAATTATTTCTACAAAAATACACAATATTATCTGATTTTGTTGCTATTTTTGTTATTAGAAAAGTAATAAAACTATGAATAAGCGAGTTTTGGTGATTGGTGCCGGTGGGTTTATCGGTGGATTTATGGCAAAGGAGAGTCTTAATCGCGGTTATGAAACATGGGTGGCTGTGCGTGAGTCAACATCGCGTCGTTATTTAAGTGATGAGCGACTTAATTTTGTTGTTCTTGACTATGATAATAGCGAGGCGATTGCAAAAACGTTAGCAACAGCTCTTCCTGAAGGAGAGAAATGGGATTATATCGTATATAACCTTGGTGCTACCAAGTGTGCTAATTTTATGGATTTTAATCGCATAAATTATGAATATTTGCGTCGCTTTGTTGAGGTTTTAAGAGAAAATAATCTTGTTCCTGAACGTTTTCTTTTTATGAGTAGTCTTAGCGCGCTTGGTCCCGGTGATGAAAAAGGATATACCCCAATGGTCTCATCAATGATTCCAAATCCCAATACAAAATATGGATTGTCAAAAATCAAGGCAGAGCTTTATCTCGAAACTCTTCCCGATTTCCCGTACATAATTTTCCGCCCTACAGGTGTTTATGGCCCTCATGAGCAAGATTATTTGATGATGATAAAGAGTATTGATAGTCATTGGGATTTTGGTGTGGGCTATCGCAAACAATTGCTCACATTTATTTATGTTGATGATCTGGTATCGGCAGTTTATGACGCATTTGACGCCGGTGTTATCAAAAAGAAATACATTATATCGGAGGACAGAGCCTATACTCAAGCTGAATTTCGCAAAATAGTTGCTAAAGAACTTGGCGTGAAATGGGTTATCCCCATGCGTTTGCCTTTGTGGATTGTCTATATTGCGTCAGTTATAGCTGAAAAATGGGGTGTGATACAGATGAAACCAAGTACTCTTAATCGCGATAAATTTAAGATAATGAAACAACGCAATTGGTCGTGTGATGTGTCTGATGCAATTAGGGATTTTAATTTCTTCCCTCGTTATTCATTAGTCGCTGGAGTTAAAGCAACTATCGCTGCCTATAAACAAGAAAAACTATCTAAACGCTAAGAAATAATGAGTAACGAATATAAAACTCCGCAATTATTATTATGGATAGTTATCCTATTGATGGCGCCTGTATTGGCTTTGCCTGCTTTGCTATCAAGAACACCTGAAGAATTTAAGATGTTCTTGTGGTTTTATCCTGTTTATGTATTGACAACCGGCTATCTGGCTTATAAATGTTATGTTCCTCGTCGCGAAATAACCTATATATTGCTGATATTGTTGGTGTTATCTCATTTCGCAATGTGGATATTTCCAGATGTGATTTAATGATAAAGTTTTTAAAAAGTGGGTATATTTATAAAAAAAGTTAATAAGGTGGTTTTTTATGGCAGAAAATTATGTTGTATAACATAAAATCAATACCTTTGCATCGTGTTTTTCATGGTATTAGATTTAAGGTTAAGGAGATTGGTTGTCGTGATGACAATCAATTTTTTTATACCTATTTTATGTACTAATTTTGACCAATAAGTCCATTTTTTCTGTTGACTCATAAATAAACGATATTCAACCTGATAAATAATGATTATTTCAATTAGAATATTTAGCTATTTATGAGGGCTATTATTTTTTCGATAGGAAGGGGGCTTTCGTCGCTTTCGTAGAATAGTTTGTCTTCGGGGATTATTGATGCAGTTTCTTTGTTAAATTTTTCTCCAAGCGAGATGTAAAATCCATGGCGCAAGAGTTCTTGTGCCAATTCAGGTTTACCTCTAAAGCCATGTATAATCCATGGTTGTGATGGCTTTAATTCTTTTTTTAGCTTGATGATTTCCGGAAATGTTTTTACGGCATGAATAATCAATGGTTTTCTCTGTTGTTCGCTAAGGTTGATATGAAATTTGAATAATTCTATTTGCTTGGCTATATCCCCACCTTTTAATGCGTCAAGTCCTGTTTCTCCTATTGCTACAATTTGTTCATTGCGTGCTTTTGATGCGAGAGAATCAAGTGTTGATGGTGTAACAGTGGGCGTGTTCCATGGGTGTATCCCCACAGAGTAATAGACTCCCGGGCGAATATCTTCTTCGGGCAAGATGTTTATGATTGCGCTGTCGGCACGATTGGAGTCATGTGAATGTATGTCAATGTGAGGGAACATCATGGTACAGGGTCATATCCGTCTCCTCCCCATGGGTGGCAACGACCGATGCGTTTAATGGCAAGCCATAACCCTTTAATCGCTCCATGCTTGTTTATTGCCTCTATTGCATATTGGCTACATGTGGGCGTATATCGGCATGATGCAGGAAGCATTGGGGAGATACAGTATTGGTAAAATTTAATTGGTAACACCAAGATAAATCTAATCACCCTTTTCATGATTGGTTTCTTTTTCGGGAGAGTTTAGGGCGTTTGAAACCTTTTGAAGAAGTTTTATCATTGCCTTTTCTATTTCATTATACTTTACAATTGTTGAGCCAATATAAATGAATGCAATATCAAGGGCAATGTTTTCATCGCATGAGAGGTATTGGCGATTTAGGCGATAGGCCTCGCGCACACGACGACGTAGTTTTACTCTATCAACGGCGTGTTTAAATCGCTTTTTGGGGATTGATACAAGAAATTGGATGTTTTTATTTGTGCGTTTATCATTGATGCGCCACACTGCACGCAAAGGAAAAGAAGTGCACACATTTCCCTCGCGATGAGTGAAAAGCATGTCAATGGCAGTCAGGCTACACAATTTTTCCTTTTTATATAGGCGTAGAGAGTTCAAAATCTTTTAAAATAAAAACACCTTGCAAGTTTACGAAAATATCTTGAAACGAGCAAGGTGTTATAATATTTAGATAATATTTAGGATGCTACGACTTGCTGTGGCATATTTTCTTTTAGGAATAAATCAAGAGCGGCTGTCATTGAAGGAGCTTTGGGCGAAGGAGCTTCAATGTCAAGTCTGAAACCGGCATCACGTACGGCTTTGGCTGTAGTAGCTCCAAATGTTCCGAATTTTATATCTCCTTGTTTGAAATCGGGGAAATTCTTTGTCAATGACGCAATACCCGAAGGGCTGAAGAATAGTAGCATATCATAGTCAAATGCTTCATCAGGACCGAAGTCATTGCTCACTGTGCGATACATTACAGCTTTTGTGTAGTTGATATTGTTCTTGTCAAGAATGTTATCATCTTCAGACTTGTTAACGTCAGAGATGGCATATAAGAATTTTTCTTTCGAGTGTTTTAGTAGGAATGGGAGCAAATCGTCAAGTTTTCCTGTATTGCCATGGAAAATTTTGCGTTTGCGGTAGATTGTATATTTCTGAAGGTATAAAGCAATTGCTTCTGTTGTGCAGAAATATTTCATTGTGTCGGGAATGGTAACGCGCATCTCTTCTGCAAGACGGAAGAAATGATCGATGGCCGTACGAGCTGTAAAAATTATTGCTGTATAGTCCGATATTGAAATTTTTGATTGGCGGAATTCTTTTGCTGTTAAGCCTTCTACCTTGATAAAGGGGCGGAAAACAATTTCCACGCCATATTTTTCGGCAATTTCGAAATAAGGGGATTTCTCTGAAGATGGTTTCGGTTGAGAAACTAATACTTTTTTGATACTCACTCTTTTCTAATTTGTTGTTATTTAACCATATAGCCTATCACTGAGACTGCTCCGGAATAGGCTAAAATCACCGGAATAATTTCTAGGGTGCAAAGGTACAAAATAAAATAGAATAAAGAGCTAAAATTATAGTAAAAAATTCTAAATCCTTTGCAGATAAATATCACACGTGCAATGAAATAGAGAGTAACAGAGATGTAAAACATGGTATTGGAATATCCTGGATAAAACAAGGAAATAAAGGCTGGTATCAATAATGTTATTCCAAGTAAAATTTGCGAAGCATTAAATCCTTTTATTAGTTGGGAGGTGCCTATTTTATCGCTGAATACATATCCGATTATGAGGTAAATTCCTAATTGCAGAAGATAGAACACTGCAGATAATCCGATGAGTGAAACGATAATTGGGAATATTTTGTTTTCCGGTATAATGTTATTAGAAAGTTTGCCAAAGAGTAAAACTCCTTCATATACCCATAATTGGAATAGCATAATAATGAGAGTACGCGTTTCGTTTGATGTGTGTTCGTCAAACGCATTTTCTCGGCGTCTCATTGACCAAAGGTCTTGCGTCGAGTGTTTGAAAAGTCTTGAATAATGTTTAAAACTAAAAGCCACAAATAAGAATGTCAACACTAAAATAGTCATGACTCCTGAATTTTGTCCGGGTTGTATCGGGCGAGCTTCTCCCCAAAGACCATTGGTGTATGGTTTTGTTGTGGTTGAGCAAAGCAATTCATCGCTAATTGATGATTGTGCATTTTCTTCACGACACAATGATATTCCTTGCATTATATTACAAGGGAAAAATAGAATTGAGTCATTGTGCTGATGATACATTTCAATATTTTGAGCTAAAGTTGCTGTTTTCTTGTTTTAATGCCATTTCAAGAGCATCTTCGGGTGTTGTTGCCACTTGCCACAATTGGGAGTGGTCTATTTTCATGAATCCTTGTGAGATAGCATTGTCAAGCATTTGCAGGAGTGGGTTGAAATAATCTGAGATATTGAGTATGACGATATTGCCGGAGTATAACCCAAGTTGTCGCCATGTGATGATTTCCAATAGCTCTTCAAGGGTTCCACATCCGCCGGGAAGTGCTATTACTGCTGAAGAAAGCTCTGCCATGCGTTTTTTGCGCTCATGCATATTGTCGGTTATCTCCATCTTGGTGAGCTGGGAATGATGCCACCCATTTTTTACCATAAATTGAGGTATAACCCCAATCACTTGCCCGTTTTGAGCAATTGCACCGTCAATCAATGCACCCATCAGTCCTGTGCGTCCAGCCCCACACACTACTTGTTTCCCGGATGAGACAATGAGTTTTCCGAGTGTGAATGCCGCATTAGTATATGCTTGATCAATATGTGAACTTGATGCGCAATAAACGCAAATTGCTTGCTTTTGATTCATATGACAAAGTTACAATTCCTATCGCTATTTAACAAGAGGATTTTTATAATAACAGTGGCGAGCCATTAGACACGCCACTGCTATTATAATTAAAAGAATCTGTAATATTACTTTTTAACGAATACGAGGAAGTCGCCAGGCTCAAGCAAAGTATCTTCAGGAATTTCTGCCTTGCGTCCGGTGAAGAAATCTATCATATCGGGGAAACCGGGCATAGTTTCGCTAAATGAAATGTAATCGGCATGTTCACCAAGATTTACCACTACAAACACTTTTGAGTCTCCTTTTTCGCGAGAGAAAGCATATAGAGAGTGGCTCTGTGTTGGATAACGTTTCATCTTACCTCCGGCTTCACCTGCATAAAGAGCCTCTTGAGTGTGTTTTAATTCATTGAGCTTTTGATAGAATGTAAAATATTCGTTGCGAGGTTCCCATTGTGGTGCTTCGTCTTTTTTGAAGAATTCAAATGCGCGATTTAAACCTGTCTCTTGTCCGGTGTAGATAAGGGGCATGCCTGGAAGGGTGTAAGAAAGCACCGCAAATGCTTTTTGCAGGTTGCCAAGACGCTCAAACTCAGTCCCCTCCCATGAATTAAGGTCATGATTTGTAATCATGTTCATCAAGTAGCTGTCTTTGGGATAGTTGGCGGCTTGGTCGGTAAGCAAAGAGTCGATAGCAATGGCATATTTTTCAGGGAATGTGCGCATTGGTTCGCCATCTTTCTTGAATGTATATTGTCCTGATGTTGCAGCAATTTCGCTAAATAGGTCCTTCATTGGCCAGTTGTAACCCATGTTGAATGCATGTTTTTGTAGTTCGGGTTTGCTTGCTTCGGCGAGCATGAATAATTCAGGCTTTACTGCATCAAGTTGTGGACGAGCTTCATCCCAGAAATCGGTGGGGACTTCGCCGGCAACATCACAACGAAATCCATCAACATTAATATCTGTTAACCAGAATTTTAATGCATCAATCATCGCATTGCGCATCTCTTGATTGTCATAGTTGAGTTCATAAACATCGGTCCAGTCAAATGGCCCAAACATCTCCCCTTTTTCGTTCTTGGTGTACCATTCAGGATGTTCTGTTACCCATGCGTTGTCGCAACCGGTGTGGTTAGGTACCCAGTCAAGAATTACTTTCATGCCCATGGCGTGAGCTGAGTCAACAACCTCTTTGAATTCTTCAATTGTTCCAAATTCAGGGTTAAATGCTTTATAATCTTTAACAGCATAATAGCTTCCGAGTTCACCTTTGCGGTTAACTTCTGAGATTGGATGAATGGGCATAAACCACAAAATGTCTACTCCGAGTTCTTTTAAACGAGGAAGATGTGTGCCAAACTCTTTAATAGAAGCAGAAGGGGTGTATTGACGTAAGTTTACTTCATAGATGACAGCATTACGACTCCATTCGGGTTGATTTACAGTAGTATAAGTTGAATCACGTTTGGGAGTTGCATTATCGGCTTTTTTGTTGCAGCCAATAGAAAATAATGATGCGACTCCGGCAATGAAAGAGAATAATAAAATTTTCTTCATGAGTATTTTAAAGTATAAAAATGAGTATGATATAATTATTTCTTACAAATATAAGGTAATTAGAGTATTACATCCTAATTAAAATTGCAAAAAAGAGTTATGTTTATTCTTTATTGTGAATTGAGGCCTTGAATCCTATTTTGTCAATGGCTTTGATGATATCTTCATCTGACATAGTGCCGGTGATGGTTGCCTGCTTGGCACCAAGATTAACTGCAACACCTTCAACGCCTTCTATTTCAGCTATAGCACGTTTTACTCCTTTGGCGCAATGGATGCAACGCATTCCTTCAATGTCAAAAATTTTTGTCGATGACAGAGGTGCTGTCTTGTTGCATGCTTCAGAGCAACATGTTGTTTCTTTTTTATTGTGGAAACGCAATGTTAATGCGTTTATTAGCAACAAAATTAATGCGATAGTGCATGTGAGGTTAAACCATTGGAGGGGGTTTTCCACCGCACAATGTGCTGATGTGTTGAGAATTGAGGGTATAAACCATTCACGAGGGAGTAAATAGTCTATCCCAAGTCCAAACAATATTGCTCCGCTAATGATGGACGCAAGATATATTAAAAGTGTTTTCTTGCCAAGGACTTTATTTATCACTAATATTGATGCTACATTGGCAGCCGGTCCGGCCATCAACAAAACAAGTGCAGTGCCTGGGCTTAAACCTTTGAGCATCAATGCAACTGCGATGGGTATGGAGCCGGTAGCGCATAGATACATAGGTATTGCACACACAAGCACAAGTAACATGCTCAATAGGGGTTTGTCGGCAAAGGATATGAAAAAACTATCGGGAACAAATACTGTTATCAGTCCGGCAACAATAAGACCGATGATGAGCCATTTCCCTATATCTCTCATCATATCAACAAAACCATATTGCAAAGCATTGCCCAATCGTTTTATTATCGAAAGATTGGCATTTTCAGAATCTTGTGTGTGGTTTCTGTTTCCTTTTGGTTTGAAGGGTTTATTATTTTCATTTTCAAGTATATTGACAGCCTGTCCGCCCAATATAGATGTGAATAATGCGGCAATAGGGCGCAAAATTGCAAAAGGGAGTCCCATGAGGGAATAAGTCGCAATTATGGAATCGATACCGGTTTGTGGGGTAGCAATGAGGAATGATACGGTAGCTCCTTTTGATGCTCCTTCTCGGCGTAATGACATTGCAGTTGGAAGCACGCCACATGAACATAATGGCAATGGGATTCCAAATAAAGCGGCATATAACACCGCTCGAAAATTACCTCCTGAGAGGTAACGATTATAAACTTGTCCGGGGACAAACACATGCATCAACCCTGCCAATAGAAAACCTAAAAGCAAGAACGGCGACATCTCATTTACCAAATTAAACACCTGTTCCATAACACCACAAAGTTACAAATTCTTTCGTGAATTTTTGAAATCGTGTTTTAGGGGTTTGGAATAGTTGTTATTTATGGCTATTTTTGAGGGACTAAAACACAATGAGATGGAATCAATAAAGGAGATATACAAGATAGGGCTTGGACCGTCGAGTAGCCACACGATGGGGCCTAAGAGGGCGGCAGAGCGTTTTGCTGATAAAAATCCTGATGCGTCACGATATGTGGTTACGCTTTATGGCTCGCTTGCCGCTACCGGCAAAGGACACATGACCGATGTTGCTATTCTTAACGTGCTTGAGCCGTTGGCTCCAACAGAAATCATCTGGCAACCCGATGTGTTTCTCCCATTCCACCCCAATGGAATGAGGTTTGTGGCGATAGGCAGTAATGGTGCTGTTGCTGATGAGTGGACTGTGTATTCAATAGGTGGCGGTGATATTGCCGAGGAGGGAGAAACGCGAGTGAAAAATCATGTCTATTCGATGACTCGCATTGCCGACATTCAATGCTGGTGTGAGACTACGGGAAAGACCTATTGGGAATATGTCGATGAGTGTGAAGGACTAGAGGTGTGGGATTATCTTGCTCATGTGTGGGATGTGATGAAACGTGCCGTTGAGCGAGGGATTGAGGCTGAAGGTGTGTTGCCCGGAGGTCTTGGCGTGCGTCGCAAGGCGGTGAGCTACTATGTTCATGCGTCGGGATATGCCGGCAGTTTGAAGAGCCGAGGTTTAGTGTATGCCTATGCACTTGCCGTTAGTGAAGAGAATGCTGCCGGAGGAGAAATTGTTACGGCTCCCACTTGTGGCTCTTGTGGTATTGTTCCGGCTGTTTTATATCACCTTCACACATCAAAGGGTTTTTCAGAGCAACGCATCTTGCGAGCGTTGGCTACAGCCGGAGTGTTTGGTAATGTGGTGAAAACCAATGCATCGGTCTCAGGAGCTGAGGTGGGGTGTCAAGGCGAGGTGGGTGTTGCTTGTGCAATGGCTGCCGCTGCTGCATGCCAATTGTTTGGCGGTACACCTGCACAAATAGAATATTCGGCTGAGATGGGGCTTGAACACCACTTGGGATTGACATGTGATCCTGTGTGTGGGTTGGTGCAAATCCCATGTATTGAGCGCAATGCCTATGCTGCTGCTCGTGCGTTGGACGCCAACTTGTATTCGCAATTCTCTGATGGTCATCACTCAGTTAGTTTTGATCGCATAGTAGAGGTGATGAAACAGACCGGACACGACTTGCCATCTCTTTATAAGGAAACAGCTCAAGGCGGTCTTGCCATAATAAAATAAATGTATAAAAAAATGCTCCATACGGAGCATTTTTTATTTCCTGAAATCAGAGTTTACACTGTGAGGATTTCCTTTTCTTTTGCAGCGAAGAGTTCGTCGATTTTCTTCAAATATTTGTCGTGAAGTTTTTGAACTTTTTCTTCACCATCTTTTTGAACATCTTCAGGCATACCGTTTTTAACCGCCTTCTTTAATCCTTCAATAGCATCACGACGAGCATTGCGCACTGATACCTTTGCATTTTCAGCTTCGCCCTTACATTGTTTTACAAGTGATTTACGACGATCTTCTGTCAATGGTGGAATTGTCAAACGAATGATTTCGCCATTGTTTTCAGGAGTGATACCGAGTTCTGAATTGATGATAGCCTTCTCGATTTCCTTAAACATAGCTTTTTCCCATGGAGTAATCGCAATTGTGCGAGCATCGGGAACCGATACGTTTGCAACATTTGAGATGGGTACTGCACTACCATAGTATTCTACACGTATTCCGTCAAGAATTTTAGCATTTGCTTTACCGGCACGAATGCGTGCAAGAGTTTCATCAAGATAATCAACTGCCAATTCCATCTTCTCCTCAGCAGGATTCAAATAATCTTTTAATTCGCTCATATATTCAGTTTTTAGTTATTAAATTCTCTAAATATTAATACACAAGAGTCCCAATTGGGGCATCTTCAAGCAACACTTTGCGCAAATTTCCAACAACGTCCATATTGAAAACGATAATTGGCAGATTGTTTTCTTTGCACAACGCAGTCGCTGTCAAGTCCATCACCTTCAAGCCTCGTGTATATACTTCATCATAAGTGATTTTGTCAAATTTTGTTGCTGTGGGATCTTTTTCGGGGTCAGCAGTATAGATACCATCAACACGAGTCCCTTTCAACATTACATCAGCCTCAACCTCAATGCCTCGCAATGCCGAGCCGGTATCAGTTGTAAAGAATGGGTTACCTGTACCACCGGCAAGGATTGAAACAGCTCCCGACTTTAAAGCTTCAATAGCTTTCCATTTGCTGTAATGTTCTCCTATGGGGAACATGTTTATAGCGGTAAATACTTTGGCTGGCTGACCAACTGCTTCCAATGCCGAGCTCAAAGCAAGCGAATTGATAACAGTAGCCAACATTCCCATTTGGTCTCCTTTTACGCGATCAAAACCTTTTGACGCGCCTGATAATCCGCGGAAAATATTTCCTCCACCTATCACAATTGCGACCTCAATACCTGCTTGAGCAATTTCCTTAATCTGCTCAGCATATTCGCCAAGACGTTTAGTATCTATTCCATACCCTTGCTCTCCCATTAGAGATTCTCCACTAAGTTTGAGCAAAACGCGTTTATATTTTGTTTCCATAAGAGTAATTAAGTTTTTATAAAAGACAAATATAACTTCTTTAAACGACTACTCCAAAATTTAAAGAATGAAATAATCCTCAAAGTAAAAATTTATGTGAGATTTGTCAAAAATAATAGGTTATTATCAAGATATTTTCTATCTTAGCTCCACTAATAAAAAACAAAAATATATGGCAACAAATCATAGATATTGCGTTATCATGTGTGGCGGTATTGGTAGCCGTTTTTGGCCTTATAGCCGCACTGACCGCCCAAAACAATTTATAGACTTCTTTGGCACAGGACGTTCATTGTTACAAATGAGTTATGATCGCATTTTGCCTATTGTTCCCAAAGAAAACATTGTTATTGTTACCAATGAACAATATGCCCCTCTTGTGAAGGAACAACTTCCCGACTTGAAAGATGACCAAATATTGCTTGAGCCGGCACGTCGCAACACCGCACCATGTATTGCATGGGCAGCCTATCACATTGCTGCACGTGATCCCGAAGCAAGCATGATTGTTACACCGAGCGACCATCTCATCACTCGCCAACAAGCTTTCGAGGATTGTGTTACCAAAGGATTTGAATTTGTTGAGCAAAACGAAGCATTGCTCACTCTCGGCATTGAACCCACTCGCCCCGAAACAGGATATGGTTACATCCAAATAGGGGATGCTGTCGATGAGCATATCTCTAAGGTCAAAACTTTTACCGAAAAACCAAACCTCGAACTTGCAAAAGTGTTCCTTGCAAGTGGTGAATTTTTCTGGAACTCAGGGATCTTCCTTTGGAAAGCATCAAGTGTAATAAATGCGCTACATGCTTATGCTCCAGACATTACTAATGTGTTTGACAATGGATTAGATTGTTTTGGAACAGCGAAAGAGACCGATTTTATCGCTCGCGAATTCCCCGGATGTGTGAGCATCTCTATCGACTTTGCCATCATGGAGAAGGCGACCAATGTGTATGTTGAGAAAGTCAATCTTGGTTGGAACGACCTTGGCACATGGAGCGCATTATATGACAACTCTCCCAAAAATAAAGATGCCAATGTAACGCAAAATTGTAGCGTACTCGCTTATAATTCGACAGGCAACATATTTGCTGTTCAAGGGGACAAACTTGTTGTTGTATCAGGATTATCTGACTATATTATAGCCGATGCCGGAGATGTATTGCTCATTTGTCCCAAAAGCGAAGAACAACGCATCAAGCAGATGGTGAATGATGCAAAAATGGGTTACGGCGACAAATATTTATAATGCCAATGAAAAGAGTTAAACTAATAATAGCCGTACTATTGTGTGCGGCTTCTATTATATATGCTACAGACTATTCCAAGATAGAGAGTCGAGCCACGCGCTTTTTCAATCAACAAGAGTGGGCGAGTGCATTAGCAATGTATGACCTGATGATTGATCGTAAACCATCAGTATGTGAAAACTATGGTTACGCTATTGTTTCAGCCGGAATGAGAAATGACACTCTTGCTCAAATCTCGCTGATGAATCGTTCCTTAAATAACCATATCCCATTTGACACTCTCTTTCAATCGGTTAAGAAGGTGAGTTTTTCAATTGGGGAATCATCTCTCTATGAAGACTTTCTGATAAGAGTAAAAACTCAATACCAATGGTTGGCTCGCGGAATAGATAGCTATCTGCTTGAATACTATGTATTTCGCAACAATGCTCAACAAACAATTATTTACAGCCGAATAATGTTGGAAGGTATGCCCGACAATATAAAGTTTCTCACATGTCTTGCCAATGGGTTGATGCAAAATGGTCAAGACTCTGAAGCCATTGATACCTATCAGAGAATTATTAACATCAACTCCAATGACTACAATGCGTTGTTGCAACTTGCCAATTATTTCCATTTGACAGCAACAACTGATGAGTCTCGAATGACCGC
This sequence comes from Muribaculaceae bacterium, assembly GCA_045596365.1. Classification (GTDB taxonomy): domain Bacteria; phylum Bacteroidota; class Bacteroidia; order Bacteroidales; family Muribaculaceae; genus RGIG4079. The sequence continues at coordinate 49,107 of JAZOCE010000019.1, forward strand.
CCTAAATTACTTTGAACAAGCACAAAAGATAAAATCAACACCCTATATTGAAAAAGTTATCTCGCAATTGCGTAATGATATAAATGAGTCCAAGTAGCCCTGTTTTTCAATAATATTTTGTAGCTTTACAACAAATTAGATAAACCGATGGAACAAAAACAAACAAATACCCAAACAGAGACTTTAATGCAACGCATCGTTTCAAAGATAAAAAATCCACAATTCTACGGATTTATTACATCTATAGCAATATTGGTTGCAATATCATTTTTCTATTTCTATCCCGATGTAGTACAAGGAAACGAATTGCGACAATATGACATGCAACAAGGCGCTGCAAATGGACAAGAAGCAAAAGAATATTATGAAGCAACAGGAGAAAAATCCATGTGGACAAATTCTCTATTCTCCGGAATGCCCACATTCCAAATCTCCCCTTACTATGAGTCTAACGACCTCTTCAGTTGGATTAACGACATAATGGGATTTGGCTTGCCAGCTCCAGCCAATCTGCTGTTTATGATGATGGTGGGATTTTTAATCCTAATGTTTGCATTTAAAGTGCGATGGTACTTTGCCGTCATAGGAGCCATTGCCTACGGTTTTTCTTCCTATTTCATCATCCTCATAGGAGCAGGACACATTTGGAAATTCATCACACTTGCCTACATCCCCCCGACAATAGCCGGCATTGTGCTATGCTATCGTGGTCGTTATCTTTTGGGAGGAGCGTTAGCCGCATTATTTGCCATGATGCAGATTTCAAGCAACCACGTGCAAATGAGTTATTACTTCCTATTTGTCATTGTAGGTCTCGTTATCGCATATCTTATTATGGCATTGCGCAAAAAACAAATAAAACAATGGAGCATTGCAACAGGAACGTTGATGATTGCTGCTATTCTTGCTGTTACTGCCAACTTACCAAGCCTTTACAACACCTATGAGTACTCTAAAGAGACTATGCGAGGCAAACATTCCGACCTCGTAACAACTCAAGCCGATAACACTGGAAAGAAATCGAGCGGTCTTGACAAAGACTACATCATGGGCTATAGCTACACCCCTTCAGAAACTTTCACCCTACTCATTCCCAATGTGAAAGGTGGAGCAAGCGTAAAACCCGAACAAGGTCGACACAAGCCACTAACCCTGTATGACCTTCCAGAGACACAAGACCTCATCAATAAAGGAGAAATATATTCTCAAGAAGCAGCCAATTTACAAGCATTCTCACAATACTTTGGAGCGCCTGAAGGCACAAATGGGCCAGTGTATGTAGGAGCGCTCATCTTTGCTCTGTTCCTTCTTGGATGTATTATCGTCAGAGGTCCCATCAAATGGATTCTTGTAGCATTGACACTTCTTTCTATATTCCTTGCGTGGGGACGCTACATGGAATGGTTTACAATGCTGTTTATCGATTATATCCCCATGTATAACAAATTCCGCACCGTTGAAAGTATCCTCGTCATTGCCGAGTTCACGATGCCTCTATTGGGAATTTTAGCTCTACACAAACTATTCACCACACCTCAATTCTGGAACAAATATGCCAAGAGCATCTATGCCGCATTTGGCACCGCACTATTCTTCTGCCTATTAGGAATTCTTTCTCCAGGCATATTCGGCTCCTACCTCGGCGAAGGGGAGCAAGGCTATATTGCCGAAGGTCTTGACAAGCAATATCCATCACTTTTCTCTGCCGTAGAAGCTTTGCGTTACTCAATGGTGAGAAGCGATGCCTTACGCAGTTTCATCTTTATTGCAGCCGGAGGTGCTGTTCTATTGCTGATGATGCGTCGCAAGATTCAAGCATGGGGAGCTGTTGCAATCATATTTGCACTCATACTTGGCGACCTCTACATGGTGAACAAACGCTATCTCAACCACGATAGCTTCTGCACTCCCGAACTGACTAAGGCCGACCCATTCCCATTGCGTCCTGCCGATAGAAAAATTCTCACCGACACAGCAATGAACTATCGTGTTCTTGACCTACAAAACTTTGGCTCGCCATCACCATCGTATCACCACAAAATGGTGGGTGGATACCACGCAGCTAAGCTCACTCGCTACCAAGACATGATAAGCCGACACATAGGTCGATTGAGCAACGAGTCTGATATCAATGTATTGAACATGCTCAATACTAAATACATCATCTCTGATGCTAACACTGTAGAAATCAACCCCGAAGCTCTTGGCAATGCCTGGTGGGTGGAGAATATCGAATATGCCGATAATGCCAACGCTGAAATGGCTGCACTCGACACCATACAACCAGCAATCACAGCAGTTGCCGATGTCAAGTTTAAAGAAATTCTCGGCTCTGAAATCCCACAAAAACAACCTGGAGACACTATTTTTGAGACGACCTATGCGCCAAACAAGTTGACCTATCATGCTCATAGCGCAAATGGCGGATTGGCTGTTTTCTCTGAAGTATATTTCCCTTGGGGGTGGAAAGCCACCATTGATGGCAATCCAGCCGAAATAGGTCGCGTCAACTACTTGTTGCGTGCATTGCGTGTCCCTGCCGGAAGCCACACCATTGAAATGAAATTTGATCCCGATTCAATCCACAATACAGTTAATGCTGCTCGCATAGCAATCATTCTCATTTATGTTGCACTGATGGGCGCAGCAGTGTTGGCTCTCACACGCAAACCCGAGCAAGAGAATACTACTGCAACCGATGAATCGTATTAAAAGATATTACACTGCATTCCGACGTTACAACCGCAGCAAAGGCTATGGTGTACACTCTCCGTTTGCCTACAATTTCATCAGAAATGTATTGCGAGAGAAATACCCTTACTATGCCTATAGCGAGCTTAAGGAACAACGCAAGCGAGCAAAAGTCCTATCGGCAAAAAAATCGGGACAGCAACGCCTCATATCCTATAGCAGTGCGAAGATGATATTTCGCATAGCATGTCATTTCTGTCCTGACCTCATATTACAAATAGGGACTACTCATGGAGTTGCATCATCGGCCCTTTTGAAAGCGACTAATTCGGCAAAGATAATCTTATTCCTCGGAGAAAACAATCATGACGATGTGGTTTACCACGAAATAACCAAACAATTCGCTGATCACATTCTCCCAAAACAATCCCTATCGGAAGCCATTAAGTGTTACCAAGCAGAACAAAAAAAATTTGGACTTATCCTCATAAACCACATAGAGCCTAAAGAACTCAACGACACGTTGCAAGTGGCATTACAGACACTTCAAGAGGAAGGTCTCGTTATCATTCGCAACCTTAGCTCCTCTCCCATTGCTCGTCAATTGTGGAAAACATGTTGCGCTGAGAAACCTTTTGGCATGAGCTTTACCAACTACCAAACAGGAATTATCGTAGGTTACAAACACCTGCCTAAACAGCATTTCAACCTTTGGTTCTAAGGCGATGAGAGAGATTACCGACCTCGATAAAATAAAAAATGAATATAGAGCTCACCTCATTCTTGAACGCGGGCTAAGCAACAACTCCATTGGCGCATATGAAAACGACGTCAATAAACTCATCAGCTACTTAGCCGATGAACAAGTAAAAATCAAAGAGGTCACTCTCGACACATTACAAAACTTCATATGTGTGCTTCATGACATGGAGATTTCGCCACGCTCACAAGCTCGCATCATTTCAGGGATAAAATCATTTTTCCGTTTTCTCAAACTTGAAGACTACATCGACGAAAATCCCTCTCTTCTGCTCGAAGCGCCACAGATAGGGCGACATCTGCCAGAAGTGCTATCGGTAGAGGAGATCGACAGCATGATTGACTGCATCGACATGAGTAAAGCCGAAGGACAACGCAATCGTGCTATCATCGAAACACTGTATGGTTGCGGATTGCGTGTGTCAGAACTCATCAATCTGGAAATAAACAAACTATTTTTAGACGAGGGGTACATCGTTGTAAAAGGGAAGGGGAGCAAAGAACGCATGGTGCCCATCTCTGAAGTAGCAATACATGAGATTAACTCTTATCTCGACCAACGACGACACATGGAAATCGTTACCGGAGAGGAAAATTTCCTATTCCTAAACTACAAAGGGACACACATCAGTCGCATTACGATTTTCAAAATCGTAAAACAGCTTGCCGACCTCGCCGGAATCAAACGCGAAATCAGCCCACACACATTGCGACACTCCTTTGCGACACACCTGCTTGAAGGCGGAGCCAACCTTCGTGCCATACAGCAAATGCTCGGTCACGAAAGCATTGCCACCACCGAAATCTACATCCACATTGACCGCACTCGCCTGCGCGAAGAAATCCTCCTCCACCACCCCCGCAATATCAACCAATGAATCGTTAAATTCCATTAAAACATACATACCTTCAACTGTAATCGCTACATTTGTGGAAAAGGATCATCCATGAGACGACGTGCGATATTGATAATAATGTTGCTAAATGTGATGTTTGTTGCTTTGGCATCGAGCAATATCACTCGTGATGACTCGCGTGGTATCTCCAAAATCACCTACCATGATTATCTCGACTTGCCACGTACAATAAAAATAGGAGGCAGAGAGAATTATCATCGCTATCGCCCCGACGGTATTAAAAGCTATCGTCAAGACCGACACTCGGTGATGACGACTGTTGCGAGTGTTGACTCATTGGGCAATACCATATACACACAGAAGCCCACGACAAAGGTAACGACTCGCAATTACATAGGCGATTTCATCAAGACGGGCAACTATACATGGGAAGTGCCCACCGACGACGGGCACATCTTTATCGACACCCGCAACAAAATAAAAACGCATTACTACTATGTGCGTGATTATTTGGGCAGTACGCGGGCGGTGGTTGACACTGCAGGGATGTTGTTGCAGGCGATGAACTACTACCCCTCGGGAGTGCCGTTCAGCCGAATGGAGCAGGAGCCGGTAACCGACCGCCTGCACACAGGCAAGCCGTTCCTTGACATGAACGGCTTAGGGTACTACGACAACAACGCGCGCTTCTTGGATATCCTCACCGGCAGTTTCATCTCGCGTGATGCCCTCGCCGGCTCATATCCCCACCTATCCCCATACGCCAATTGTGCCAATAATCCACTCCGATATACTGATTCATCAGGTAACTATCTCGAATCCGCATGGGACGCTGTAAACATAGGGTTGGGCATAAGCAGTTTGTGGAATAACATAAAAAAAGGGAATGTTGGTGCAGCAATAGTCGATGGAGTTGGAGTTGTCGTTGATGCTGTAGCAATGGCATTACCGGTAGTTCCAGGCGGAGCAAGTTCAATTATAAAAGCGGCACGTGCAGCTGATGATGTCGTTGATGTAGCAAAAACTGGAAAATATTCTAATATCCCTGATCCTAAAAATGCAGGAATCGGTAAAAAAACAACAATATCTCAACGAAAGAAAATATTGGAAGAAAACAAACGGCAGAATAATGGAGAATTACGTAGTGATGGAGATGGCCGATTATTAAATCCTCCATCTAAAAACATAAAAGGACAAAAGGCAGATATGAATCAAGCAGAAATAGATCATATTGAGCCTAGGTCAAAAGGAGGCTCAAATAGGAATTCAAATTTACAAGTCCTTTCTAAAGAAGAAAATTTAAAGAAACATAATAAATGACGAATTTTTTTTATGATAAGAATATGGCTGTAATAACATCTCGTTTTGTTGTTGCACAGAATTCTCCTATTATATACGTATTTCATAATCATGAAGATGGGATATGGGAATTTTATGGAGTGGAGGATTTAAAAGAAGATGATTATAGAGTTGTTTCTTTAGCAGAAATACTAGAGTTAGACTCTTCTGTTTTTGAATTACAATATATGGAATTAGGAAAATATGCTTTAAGAAATTCAAAAGCTGATTTATGGATTATAAATAAATTATAAATAATTCATGCACGCAATAATGTCGGTAATATTAACGATTGTGTTGTCGGTGGCATCATCTACCGCCGGCATCCGCCATTATTGCGACACCATCCTCGCAACCTCAACCAATGATTCCCGCTACATTTTTCAGGGTAAATTTTGGATTTTGAAAAGGGGTTACTATCTTTGTATTTAATAACAAATAATAACCTAATCATTGAACTATATGAAATTTGCAGAAAATTGTTTTCGCATATTCTGGGAAACAACTCAATTATATCACAAGACTGATGATGTTGATGCAGTTGTTGCCAATCCTTACGAAGAAGGTACTATCGAACATACTTTGCATGCAAAAAACTGGATTGATGCCGTTCAATGGCACCTCGAAGATATAATTCGTGATCCTGAAATCGATCCTGTTGCTGCTCTTGCATTAAAACGTCGCATCGACCGTTCTAATCAAGATCGTACCGACATGGTTGAGGAAATCGATAGCTATTTCCGCGACAAATACAAAAACGTTGCTGCTCAAGCCGACGCTACAATCAATACCGAAAGTCCCGCATGGGCTCTTGACCGCTTGTCAATCCTTGCTTTGAAAATCTACCACATGCAAGCAGAGGTACAACGCACTGATGCCGAGCAAGCTCACATCGACAAGTGCCAAGCTAAACTAAATGTGCTCCTTGAACAACAAGTGGACCTCACATCGGCTATTGACCAATTGCTCGAAGATATCGAAGCAGGACGCAAATACATGAAGGTGTATCGTCAAATGAAGATGTACAACGATACCGATACCAACCCAATCCTTTATGGTAAAAAATAACACTGAAAAATGCGGCAAGCGCAGGCCTAAAAATGTGCTTGTCGCTCGCTTTTCAGCTCTCGGTGATGTAGCAATGACAATACCGGTGATGTACAGCGTATGCCGTTGTAATCCCGATATACGTTTTATCTTCATCACCAAACCAGCGACACAATCGCTATTTATTAACGCTCCTGAAAATCTTGTCGTCGTAGGGCTTGACTTGAAGGAGAAATATCATGGCATAGGCGGTCTGATAAAGTTATTCAATGACTTGCGTCGTGAATATCAGTTTGATGCATTTGCCGACCTTCACAACGTGTTGCGTTCACACATCATAGGCACTTTGTGTCGCATACACCGCATTCCTTTCAAGCGCATAAACAAAGGAAAAGCCAACAAACGTGCCCTCACTCGCAAGCACAACAAGGTGATGCTCCCTCTCATTTCGTCGCGAGCACGCTATCGCGAGGTGTTCTTGGGAATGGGACTACCTCTTGAGGAGCGTTTCATCTCTCTTTACGGAACAGGAAAGGGTAAGCCCGAAAAATTTGCAGAAATAACAGCCCCCAAACAGGAGGGAGAACGTTGGATAGGGCTTGCTCCATTTGCCATGCACAAAGGAAAAATCTATCCTATAGAGCTCATGGAGCGTGTATTGGCTGAACTTTCAGGGTGGAGCAATACAAAGGTATTCCTTTTTGGCGGTGGAGAAGAGGAACGTAAAGTTTTTGCCTCATGGGAGGAAAAATACCCTTCAACAATATCGCTTGCCAAGAAACGCCATGGTTTCCCTGTTGAGTTGGCACTGATGAGCCATCTTGACGCAATGGTGTCGATGGACTCCGGTAATATGCACCTTGCATCAATTGTCTCGGTCCCTGTTGTGAGTGTGTGGGGAGCAACACACCCCTACTGCGGATTTAAAGGGTGGAAACAACAAGAAACCAACATGGTGCAGTTGTCAATGGATTGTCGTCCTTGCTCGGTGTTTGGCAACAAACCTTGTCATCGTGGCGACTATCACTGCCTGGCAGGAATTCCTCCTCAAATGATTATAGACAAAGTAAGCAACATCATAAACAAAAAATAAAAAATGGGAGATAGCTTTGACATACGCTCGGCTCGCAATGAGAATGAACGTGATCGCGACATTGAAAAGGCGTTGCGACCGTCGGAGTTTGACTCTTTCAGCGGTCAAGACAAGATTGTAGAAAATCTGAAAGTCTTTGTCGCAGCAGCTCGCATGCGTGGAGAAGCTCTTGACCACTTGCTGCTACATGGACCTCCGGGACTTGGGAAAACGACTCTCGCAGGCATTATTGCCAATGAGCTTGGAGTGGGGTTCAAAGTTACATCAGGTCCGGTATTAGACAAACCCGGCGACCTTGCCGGTATTCTCACATCGCTTGAAGAGAACGATGTGCTTTTTATTGATGAAATACATCGCCTTAGTCCCATTGTTGAAGAATATCTCTACTCAGCAATGGAAGACTATCGCATTGACATAATGATAGACAAAGGTCCTGGAGCTCGCTCTGTGCAACTTACACTATCGCCATTTACCCTTGTGGGAGCTACCACTCGTAGCGGATTGCTGACATCTCCATTGCGAGCCCGTTTTGGCATTAATTGCCATTTGGAATATTATGACCACGAGATATTGGAACGCATTATTTTACGTTCTGCATCTCTATTAAACGTGAAATGCACCGGAGAGGCCGCTCATGAGATAGCAATGCGCAGTCGAGGGACACCTCGCATTGCCAATGCTCTGTTGCGTCGTGTGAGAGACTTTGCTCAAGTAAAAGGATCCGGTGCTATTGATCCTGAAATTGCCCGATATGCATTAGAAGCTCTTAATATAGACCGATATGGTCTTGATGAAATTGATAATAAGATACTCACAACCATCATTAATAAATTCAAAGGAGGTCCGGTGGGATTATCAACCATTGCTACCGCTCTCGGTGAAGATCCCGGAACTATCGAGGAAGTATATGAGCCATTCCTCATCAAAGAAGGATTTATCAAACGCACACCACGTGGTCGCGAGGTTACAGAACTTGCCTATTCCCACTTGAAAATAAACCGCATAGACATGAATAGTCTATTCTAACTCTTGACAAGCATGGGTATCAAGAGTTTGGTTAAAGACACAGCAATCTACGGATTAAGCAGCATAATTGGACGTTTTCTCAATTGGTGCTTGGTTCCTCTGTATACAATTATGTTTCCGGCAGCGGAGTATGGTGTCGTAACCTATATTTATTCCATAGTGGCATTGGCTCTAATCATTCTCACTTATGGCATGGAAACAGGGTTTTTCCGCTTTGCCAAGCATGAAGATTACAATCCGTCTCAAGTCTATACCACTGCTTTATCTTCAATAGGGTTTACCTCCTCATTGTTTATGGCAATTGTGTTGATGTTTTTGACTCCTATTGCCGATGTAATGAATTGTGGGAATACCCCATCATTTGTGTGGATAATGGCGGCAACTGTTGCGATTGATGCCTTTACCGCTATCCCTTTTGCCTATTTGCGTTACAAGCAGCGCGCAATGAGATTTGCCATTTTGAAATTGGTAAATATTGGAGTCAACATCGGACTGAATTTATTCTTTATTCTTGCTTGTCCTTGGATTTGGGAAACAGCTCCTGAGCTCATTTCGTGGTTTTACAATCCAAGTTATGGCATTGGCTATATTTTTGTGGCTAACCTTATAAGTTCGGCAGTAATACTCGTAATGTTGTTGCCAGAGATTATGGGCGAAAAATTCTCATTCAGCGCTAAATTGCTAAGTACAATGCTGAAATTCTCGTTCCCGCTATTGATTGCCGGATTAGCAGGTGTGATGAATCAGCATATCGACAAAATTCTTTATCCAATACTCATTGAAGACACTCATGAGGCAATGACAGGGCTTGGGATATATGGCGCAAACTACAAAATTGCGGTGGTGATGATAATGTTTATTCAAGCATTCCGTTTTGCCTATGAGCCTCTGATGTTTTCTCGCAAAACCGACAATCGAGAGCAGAAACTGAATGAATACCGCAATGCAATGAAATTTTTTATCATCTTTGCTCTTTTCATTTTTCTCGGGGTAATGTTCTATCTTGATTTCCTCAAATATTTCATATCACCTAAATATTTTGAAGGACTTAAAGTTGTCCCTATTTTGCTTGTTGCGGAGCTATGCTATGGCATATTCTTCAACCTTTCATTGTGGTATAAAAATATTGACAAGACCTATTGGGCGATAATATTCACCTTCACCGGCTTCATTGTAATGGTGGCGATAAATATCTGGTTTGTTCCCACCTATGGCTATATTGCATGTGCATGTGCAGCATTGGCATGTAACGTTGTGATGATGCTTGCATCCTACATTGTCGGGAACATCAAAAATCCTATTGGCTATGACACCAAGCGCATCTTGTCATATGTAGCGGTAGCATATACTTTGTACAATATCCCTATCTTTATCGAAACGCCATATTTTTGGTTAAATATTCTGATAAAGACCATCCTTTTAGGTATTTATGTTGTTATTGTGATAGAAACTGAAGGGATAAAACCGCTTGCGTTTTTGCACCGAAAAGCCCCAAAATCATAAACACCCAAATAAAAGTTATGAAATATATTAATTTTAATAAATTCAAATCTTTTTTGAGTGGATATTTTGATTTTACATCCTACTTGTTGTCTCAAGAAGAAGCCGAGGCATCAATAAGAAACGACGTAACATTCAAGGGACCTAATATATTGATTTTGATGCTCGCAATTCTCATTGCGTCATTAGGTTTAAACACCAATTCTACTGCTGTAATAATAGGAGCAATGCTCATCTCACCATTAATGGGTCCCATCATTGGATTGGGATTAGGTGTTGGAATTCTTGATTTTGATTTGATTAAACGCTCGGTGCGCAATCTCGCTATGGCAGCCGGCGTTAGTGTAATCGCATCTACAATATATTTTTTAATTTCACCTGTCAATGAAGGTCATTCAGAATTATTGGCACGCACTTCACCCACAATCTACGACGTCTTGATAGGGTTATTTGGTGGAGCATCCGGAATATTGGCAATAGGGAGTCGCAACAAAGGTAATGTTATTCCAGGAGTTGCCATTGCAACAGCACTCATGCCTCCATTGTGTACCGCAGGATATGGTATAGCGACATGGCAATTACACTATTTTGCAGGTGCATTTTATCTCTTCCTAATTAACTCTATTTATATAGCTTGCGCGACCACAATAGGGGTTAAGTTCATGAAATACACTCCTAAAAACTTTGTGGACGAGCAAAAGGCAAAAAAAGTGAAACACACTGTGTATTGGTTTGCAATACTCACAATGTTGCCAAGCATATATTTGACCTACACTATGGTGCGTGAAAATAACTTTGCTACGCGCACAAGCCAATTTATAAATGCAGAGTTTAATTTCCCCTCAACACAAGTGTTAAAATACAATACTCAAAATATAGGCGGAGAAAAAGTCATAAACATAACATTGATCGGAAAGATTTTACCTACTGATTCCTTGCAACTTGCGTTAACGGCTCAACTTCCACGATTTGGGCTTGCCGGCACAAAACTAAACATCATTCAAGGAGATGCCTATGGTTCAATTGACACTAAAAATTTGTCCTCAACAATGCTACATGATATATATCAGGTTACACAATCAACCATTAATCACCAACAATCATCAATAGATTCACTCAAAAAGATTATTAATAAATACAATTTTAATGATTCTCTAAGCGCTACAATAGCTCCGGAAATAAAAATATTATTTCCGCAAATCAATGAATTGGCTATAACAAAAGCCGTTTTCAGCGATATCAATACTTCGCAACTTGACTCTATAAACTTAGCGTTAATAGAATTCTCGACAAAGATGAGCAATGAACAACGTCAAAAACTCACTGAATATCTATGCGCAAGGTTAAAATTAAATGAAATCAACCTTGTTGATATCAGTTCTACTATTAATTTTGCAAAAACAAATAAAAAGACTAAATGAAACCGCTAAAAGTAACTCTAATAAGCCATAGTGATAGGCTCGGAGGAGCTGCTATTGTTACATTCCGACTAATGCAAGCCCTTCGCAAAGCCGGTGTAGATGCACGCATGATAACATTTGTCAAATCCAGCGAAGACGAAAATGTTATTGAAGCATGTCATAGGAACAAACGTGTGGCGCTATTTCTTATTGAAAGGGGTTGCATTTTTCTACAAAATGGTTTCAGAAAAAAGGATCTTTTCAAGGTCTCCATTGCTAATACCGGTCTGCATCTTGAAAAACATCCTTGGATTATCGATGCCGATGTTATCGCTCTAAATTGGATTAATCAAGGAATGTTATCTTTAGAGGGAATAGATCGACTATCGGCTCTTGGCAAACCTATAATATGGACCATGCACGACATGTGGTGTCTCACAGGAATATGTCACCATGCTCATGAGTGCAGTAACCACAAAGAACAATGTGGAAAATGTCCTTATTTACATCTGTTTAGTTCTCGCAATGACCTTTCTCACAAAGTGTGGATGCGAAAAAAAGAATTATATAGCAGAACTAATATTCATTTTGTCGCTGTCAGCAATTGGCTTGCCGAACGTTGTAAGGAAAGTTCCCTGCTTCGTGATAAACCGATTTCGGTCATTCATAATGCTTTCCCCATTGAGTTTTATATGACAAATCCCACCGCTCCGGTTGTAGAATATGGAATTGACTATACAAAAGATATAATAATTATGGGTGCGGCACGATTGGATGATCCCATAAAAGGATTTGAAATTGCAATAGAAGCTCTAAATATTTTCAAAACAAAATATCCAGACGTTGCCAAGAATTGTGTTTCGGTATTTTTTGGTGAGATACGCGATAGTTCCTTATTGGATAGAATAAAACTTTCACATAAACACATTGGGGTTGTGAATGATGCAAAAATGCTTCGCCAAACATATGCTTGTTCAAAAGTTGTGCTATCAACATCTCTATATGAAACACTTCCGGGTACTCTAATTGAAGGTCAAGCCGCCGGATGTGTTCCTGTTTCTTTTGGAAAAGGTGGACAAAGAGATATTATTAATCATAAAAAGAATGGCTATATCGCAGAATATTTGTCTCCGGAAAGTATTGCTGATGGTATTTTATGGGCATTAGAGAATGCTCCCAACAGAGATGCACAACATGAAGAGGTGAACAAGCGTTTTGCAGGTGAAGTTATTGCTAATAAATATATTGAACTCTGCAACAAATTACTATCACAACGTTAATCAAAAATGGTTACTATTCTGTTTCACTCTACAATATTCGGTCCTATCCATAGCCGTCGCTTAGGGATTTCTCTTGGGGTGAATTTATCCCCCAACGATGGCAAAGTATGTACTTTTGACTGCATATATTGCGAAGCCGGATATAACTCACAAGGAGCCGGAACTTCTGGACTGCCAAAACGTGAAGATGTATATATTCAACTTGAGGAGAAACTAAAGAAAATGCATGATGCAAGTGAACATCTTGATGTAATAACATTTTCGGGCAATGGAGAGCCATCAATACACCCTGAATTTGAAGGTATTATAGATGATACTATAGCATTGCGAAATAAATATTTCCCTAATGTGAAAATCAGCGTGTTGTGCAATTCAACACGATTAGGAGATAATCGAGTGGTCAATGCATTGAAAAAAGTTGATAACAACATCTTGAAACTCGACTCAGCAATTACCGATACAATGCGCCTGATTGACCAACCGGCAGCTCCAACATTTACATCCGAAGGCGTGATAGAGCAAATAGCCCTGTTTGGCAACCAATGTATCGTACAAACAATGATGCTAAGAGGCTATCATAACGGTAAGCGCGTTGACAATACAACCAAGGAGGAGGTAGAAGCTCTTTTAAAGGCGTATAAACGCATCAACCCGCGTGAGGTAATGTTATACTCCATTGATCGCAAAACCCCTGAAGATGCGCTCGAAAAGGTCTCAGTCGATGAGCTAAATTCTATTGCCGACATTTTCCGTGCTGAAGGCATTGCGGTGCAAGTAAATTAACTCGCGATGTGCGATAACATCACATATCCCAAACCCCTTAAACCGGGAGACAAAATTGCAATTGTTTCCCCTGCCGGAATTGTCAACCCTGATTTTGTACATGCATCAGTGCAAGTCCTTTCTAATGAAGGATGGACCCCCTATATTAGTAAGCACGCTTTAGGGAAGTATGGCTCATTCAGCGGAAGCATTTCCAATCGACTTGAGGATATAACTAACGCCTTTATTGACAATGAGACTCGTGCAATATTTTGCAGTCGTGGTGGATATGGCGCGATACATCTGTTAGAAGGTTTATCTGCCCTACCATTAGAACGCGACCCTAAATGGCTCATAGGCTTTAGTGATATTTCAGCTCTTCATGCGTTAATGACATCAAAAGGAATTGCGAGCATACATGCCCCAATGACGAAACATCTCTCGCGCGAGAATGGGACAGATAGCAATTCCTATCAGCTATTTGAGATATTAAGAGGTAAACAACCTCAATATCAATGGAACTCCCATACCCTCAATAAATGTGGAAATGTCTCAGGTAAATTAGTTGGAGGAAATCTTGCTGTGTTACAAGCTCTAATTAATACATCTTACGATATTTTCAAAAAAGGCGATATTTTGTTTATTGAAGATATAGGGGAGCCTATTTATAAAGTACAACGCATGCTTTATCAACTCCGTCTCAGTGGAATATTACAATCATTGAAAGGTCTTATTATAGGACAATTTACCAACTATCATCCTGATGCTAATTTCCCCGACATGGAAATAATGATAAGTGAAATTATAAGCCCTTATAAATATCCTGTGGCATTTAATGCCCCTATTGGTCATGTCAACAATAACATCCCCCTGATTATTGGCTCAGAGATTACCCTTTCTGTAACCAATAAAATAACCTATATCCATTAAAATAGGGAAAGTTGAGGATCTATGAGACGGAATGAAACTCGATGATAAGGTGTAACGCCATAGTTTTCAATGGCTTCACGATGAGCCTTTGTGGGATAACCCTTATTTACATTCCAGCCATATTGTGGAAATTCCTCATGCAATCGACACATATATTCATCACGATGAGTCTTTGCTAATATCGATGCCGCCGCAATATTACCAAATCGACCATCTCCTTTGACAAATGTTTCGTGAGGAATATCCCCATAGGGCTTAAATCTATTTCCATCAACAATTATCGCTCCGGGAACGACATTTAACCCATCCAAAGCTCTATGCATCGCAAGAATAGATGCATTCAGAATATTAATTTCGTCAATTTCTTGTGCCGTTACGATACCAACAGCCCATGTTAATGCCTCTTGCTCGATTATTGGACGTAATTTTTCTCTCTTAGATTCAGTCAGTTGTTTTGAATCATTAAGTAATGGGTGATGGAAATCATCAGGAAGAATTACAGCAGCCGCATATACCGAGCCAGCAAGACAGCCACGCCCTGCCTCATCACAACCGGCTTCAAAACGTCCGCTTATATAACACGTGGGTAACATCTTTCTCAGATGTAGTTGCAATAAATTATGCGAGATGTTTACGCACTTGTTCCTTTACTGCATCAACAACATTGATGATATAATCACCGGTCTTTTCAAGATCTCCGATGATATCCATGTAAACAATGCCTGATTGATATTCATAAACCTTATTGTTGATGTTTTCAATGTTTTCGCTACGCAATTGATTGCGCATATTGTTGATTTCGCGTTCTTTATTGTAAGAGTTTATGATGTCAGATTCGCGTGCATTTTCTACATCACTCAACAATAACATCATGTTACACATTGCCTCTTCAATATACGCAAACATTGAATCAATATTATCGTAAATCATGCCTGGGAATTCCACCTTGCCTTGTTGCTTGCGCATCATTGCTTTTGCGACACCGAAACATCCGTCGGCAATACTTTCTACCTCTGAGACAATGCGCAATAGAGACGCTATGCGATGCTTACTATCGCTTGACAAACGACCTTCGGCACATCGATTTAAATAATTAGCAATTTCTACTTCCATGCGGTCAGAAATATCTTCATATTTTTCCAAGCGAGAAAATAGCTTTGTGAAATCTTCACTATTTTCTTTGGTATGAACAAGTTCTTTGGTCATTCCGACCATACGTTGTACTCGTCCTGCAAATACATGAATTTCCTTCTCCGCTTGGGCTATATTCAATTCCGATGCGCCAACGCGACCACTTGCAATGTACGTAAGTTGAAACTCTTCATCTCCCTTGTGTTTAGAGGGCATGAGTCGTTCTACAATCCTTACATACATGCCTGTCATCCATATCATTATTCCCAAATTTATAGCATTAAAGATGGTGTGGAAAATAGAAAGACCAAATGAAGCACTCACTGCCATATTTGCTATTGTCGCAGCATCATTTCCTCCATATTTATATAATGCACAAGGATCTCCCAAGCCAAACGTTTCGGTTACCCAAATAGTCAAATTAGTAAATGGGTAAAATAAAATCAATACCCACACCGTTCCCAACAAGTTAAATAACAAGTGACATAAAGCAGCACGTTTTGCGGCGATATTTGCCCCAAGCGAAGCTATAATAGGTGTAATTGTTGTCCCAATATTACTACCCAAAATCATTGCACAAGCCAAATCAAAAGTAATCCAACCTTTAGTACACATAATCAGCACAATCGCGATTGCTGCCGACGATGACTGAATTATCATTGTTGCAATGATTCCAATAAGGACAAAAAGTAACACCGAGACGATCCCCATGTCGGCGTAATGTTGTAGGAAACCGAATATTTCCGGATTTGATTTTAAATCGGGGACACTACTTTCTATTACATTAAGACCAATAAATAAAATCGAGAACCCTAAAATAATTTCACCTATCGACTTGCGACGGCTTATACTTGAGAATAGGAGAGGCAAAGAGAATGCTATTAAAGGATAGGCAAATGCAGCGATATCAACTTTAAATCCAAACAATGTAATAATCCATGCTGTAGCCGTTGTTCCCACATTGGCTCCCATGATTACAGCAACCGATTGTCCAAGTGTCATTAACCCTGCACTCACAAAACTCACCACCATTACTGTTGAGGCAGAAGAACTTTGAATTAATGCAGTAATAGAAAAACCGGTAAATGCACCCATGAAACGATTGCGTGTCATTGCACCTAAGATGTTTCGGAGACCATTACCGGCAGCTTTTTGAAGACCATCACTCATTAAAGTCATACCATATAGGAACAAGCCTACGGCACCAAGCAACGTTAGAAAATCTAAAATTCCGTATTCCATTGAAGGATAATGTTTGGTTGATATAAAATTTTAATGACTACAAAGATATAATAATTCCCAAATATTTCAACGTATTGATTAAAAAATTGTCGTGTAAGAATTATTGTGCTTTAACAATACAGAATTACAGATTAAACATTAAAATAACTACCTTTGCACCATGATAAAGAACTTACTTTTTGATTTAGGCGGTGTCATTATGGACATTCGTCGCGAGAATGCAGTAAAGGCATTAGAAAAAATAGGCATGACTGATGCCAATGATTTTCTTGGTGAATACAGCCAAAAAGGTCCGTTTCTACAACTCGAAGAAGGGTCTATCACTCCCGATGAGTTTAGAAATGAGATAAGACGTTATATCAGCAACGTGGTTTCCGACGCCGATATCGATGCTGCTTTCTGCGAATTCCTCATTGGAATTCCTCGTCATCGCCTTGAAGAGCTGCGCGAGTTGAAGAAGCAATACAATATCTTCATGCTCTCCAACACCAACCCCATCATGTGGGATAGCCGCATCGCTGAAGAGTTTCGTCAGGAAGGGCTTGAGATGAATGACTATTTTGATGGAATTGTAACCTCTTTTGAGGCTAAAAGCATCAAACCCGACAAGAAAATATTTGAGACAGCAATCACAAAATGTGGCATCAGCCCTAAAGAGACTATCTTCCTTGATGACTCACAAAAGAACTTAAACTCAGCATCAAAGCTTGGGTTTGAGACCATTCTTGTTGCTCCGGGAAATGAATTTTTTGACCTCATCAAGAATTACAACAACTAAATGTCATCAACGCGCAAAATAGCAACAGTGGGGATGTTTGACGGAGTCCACTCCGGCCACCGATTTCTCATTGACCAACTAAAACAAGAAGGCATTAATCGAAACTTAGGAACTCTTGTAATATCCTTTAATCAACACCCACTTGCGTTAATCGCTCCGAAGTGTGCCCCTCCCATGCTGACAACCGCAAGCGAAAAAGAACAAAAAATATTGGCTACCGGAGTGAGTGAATGTGCAATCATCAACTTCGACCAAACGCTACAACGTATGACCGCTCGGGAATTTATGATGATGGTACATGAGTGCTATGATGTTGATGTACTAATTCTTGGATTTAATAATCGCTTTGGGAGTGATCGACTTTCTGATATTATTGATTATCAAAAGGAGGGAGAAAAAATTGGAATAACAATTCTACAAGCCCAAGAACTCCCAGACACAAGTTCTTCAATCATCAGAAATCTAATTTCCAATAAAGAAATAAAAAAAGCAACTGAAAAACTCGGCTACTTTTATTCTATTGAAGGGATCGTTGTTACAGGCAAACAAATAGGGCGCACGATTGGCTTCCCAACGGCAAATTTGCAGCCAAACTCTGATAAACTCATTCCTCCAATGGGAGTGTATGCTACACAGGTAACGTTACCTGATGGAGAACAACGTCCTGCAATGCTGAACATTGGCTGTCGCCCTACAGTAGATAAAAACAATGCCCCAATTTCCATTGAGGCAAACATATTTGATTTCTCAGGAGATTTATATGATAAAACGATAAAAATCCATTTCTTGGATTTTATCAGAGAGGAGCAAAAATTCAATTCACTTGAGGAGTTACGTAATCAGATTGCTATTGACAAAACAGCCGTCCAAAAGGCTTACTACTCTATTATCAACAACCTCCCATTGCTTTAAAGAAATGCCAAATAGCAATTCCTCCCGACACTGAAACATTCAACGAATGTTTTGTGCCACATTGTGGTATCTCAATGCAATAATCTGATTTGTCAACTACCGATTGCTCCACTCCATTAACTTCGTTGCCAAAGACAATTGCATAGGCTTGTCCCTGCACCGGGACAAAATCTTGTAAAGCAACACTCTCTTTTACCTGCTCAAGCGAACAAACGATATATCCATCAGCTTTTAATCTGTCGATACATTCATTGGTAGTGGAAAAATATTCCCACATTACCGAATCCTCAGCACCAAGAGCAGTTTTATGTATTTCAGGAGATGGGGGAGTCGCTGTAATGCCACACAACATTATTCTCTCAACAAGAAATGCATCGCATGTGCGAAACACCGAGCCGACATTATTCAAACTACGTACATTATCGAGCACAATCACAAGAGGCAATTTCCCTTTTCCTTTATACTCTTCAACGCTATCGCGTTGTAAATCCCATATCGTTTTTTTTTCCATGCCACAAAGTTAATAACTTGGGACATAAATAACAACCATCTCTACTGCAATCGGGCAAAGATGGTTGTGTTATGGTTTAAGTTATACTCTATTATTTTTCAACTAATATCTCTATTGTTGTAATTCCGTTATCGTCAGTTTTATTAACTTTCATATGTTTGATTTTATCAGCCGGTATTTTATTTAGTTCATCTTCCTGAACTTTTTCACCATTGACATAAAAATCAACATTTTCAATATCCTTTTTATCTAATGTCCCGATACCTTTACCTATGACTACAACATTTTCTATAGCCTTAGCTTCTACGGTACCTTTAGTTGAGATTTCAACAATTGCTTCATCATTAGACTTATTGACATTCATGTTTACAACCTTTGATTGATCAATATTCTTTAATTGTTCTTTAGTTATTTCCTTTCCATCAAGAAAATATTTAGTGGGCACTCCTTTCAATCCATCAATTTTAAAGTCCGATGAATCTCCATTAATCTTAATAGTGCTTTTAATTACAGTTTTTTCATTACCTTTGTCATTGTCAGGTAACGACAATTCACTACTACTGATTGCCGACAATGTTCCGGCAACCGAAGGTTGGTTAACGACTAATAGTGCGGTCGCAACGACAGGCTCTATGGCAAGAGCGCGTAATCGACTGCTCTTGCGAGAACGATTTGATAACATCATAGTGATACGTTTTTTAAGTTTGCTATGGTTCAGGCTGTTGGCAAGTGACGGGAATCTCGCGCCAACAGCCTTTTTTATTAATAATAATTGATAATTTCTGGCATCCACACCACTTTGCAGCACCGCCTCATCGGCTTGGTATTCATGAACGGTTTTTAATTCTTCTTTAAGTAACCACGCTGCCGGATTAAACCAATTCAAAATAATTACAAATTCGGCAATTAGCAAATCAACCCAATGCCGACAACGAAGATGCTGTTTTTCGTGTGTTAAAATCATTTCTCTTGCTTGAGAATAATCCTCACGCGACATCACAACATAGCGCATCCAGCTGAATGGAGCTATTAAGCTATTATCAGTAATCACAAGTGTGCAATCTCCTTGTGATTGTTTTTCCCCTCCTATAATAACCCGAGCAATCTTTGTCCATACACACAGTGTTCTTATTGTCATCACCATGCATCCAAGCAAATAAACTGCAAGTAGCACCATCATCCAAACAGAAACAGAGTTGTCATTAATCACATGAGCTTTATTCATAAGATTATTTATATCAAAAGCCATTTGAGGGGTAACCACCTCAACACTAAATCGCTCTACAATAGTCATTACAGGCGCAGCCGATAATGCTACTATATAAAACAACAATATCACCATGCGATTAAATCTATGAAATGTTTCATGAGCCAACAGCCATTTGTAAATCAAATACATTGGCAATAGAAATATTGCTACATTTATTGAGTATGACAACAATGTTCCCATTTCCTATTCTGCTTTACCTTTTTCGACTTTATCAATCAATTCACGCAACTCGTCAATCGTTAGTTTTTCCTCTTCCACAAGTGTCGATACTGCACCAAGATAAGAATTATTGAAAAAACTTTTTATTACATTTCCGAGAGAACGACGTCGATAATCCTCAACTCTTGCAACTGCATAATATTGATAAGTTTTGCCAAATTCTTTGTGTGCCACATATCCTTTTGTTTCGAGATTACGAACAAATGTTGATATCGTGTTGAAATGAGGGCGTGGCTCGGGATACAACTCAACAATTTCACGCACAAATAATGGTCCATGTTGCCAAAACAACTTCATCAATTCCTCTTCCTTTTCTGTCAGCTCAATTTTTTTATCCACACTTTTCATAATTAAGAAAATTTATATCAATGTGATTATTAATCATTTAATAGTTTGATAACGATTTTCTATTTTACGTTATAATCAATTGACATCGCAAAGCTACAACTAATAATTTAGTTATACAACTATTTAATTAGTTTATTAACTAAATTTATAGTTTGTATAAAAGATTAGTTAAATTGATATATTAAATTCATGATATATACCCATTCAGCAACCTTATTGAAGGTTGATTGTTATTTATGGAGATTTTATTGATGTTGAAATTGTTAATAATTTATTATTGGTGTCAATTGTTAATTATTTGCCCTAACTTTGCAAAATAAAACTTAATAGAAACATAAATAATGGAAAATAAAGAATTAGACCGCATCAGCTATGCTTTAGGTCTCAGCATGGGCAACAATTTTAAAGGCTCGGGTATTGAAACTCTTAACATCAGCGACTTTGCCGATGGTGTTGCTGCTGTTTATGAAGGAACAAAACCCAAAATGAGCTATGACGAAGCCAAACTCGAAATACAAAAATTCTTCCAAGCAATGGAAACAAAACAACAAGAAGCAGCAAAAGAGATGGCTAAAGTAAACCAAGCTGCCGGAGAAGCGTTCCTTGCTGAAAATGGTAAACGCCCCGAAATCATAACAACAGCAAGCGGATTGCAATATGAAGTACTCGCTGAAGGTAATGGCGCAAAGCCTGCTGCGAGCGACCAGGTGGTTGTTCATTACACCGGAAAACTCATCGATGGTACAGTATTTGACAGTTCGGTAGAACGAGGACAACCTGCTACATTTGGTGTTACACAAGTAATACCGGGATGGGTTGAAGCTCTTCAATTGATGAAAGCCGGTTCAAAATGGCGTCTATATATCCCATCTGACCTTGCTTATGGTCCTAACGGAGCAGGTGGAGCCATCGGTCCTAACGCAACTCTCATTTTTGATGTGGAATTATTACAAGTAGTAGGAAAATAATATTACATAAACAACTTTTAATTTATACAATTATGAAAAAATTTATTGCTGCATGTGGCGTATCTGCCCTCATGCTCGGAATGACAAGCTGTGGAGGAAGTAGCAGTACTACAGCAATGGGATTTGATGATTCTGTATCGATTTATTTCGGCAAAGTAAATGGTGCTGCATTGGCACAAAACATCGAAAACGAGCCTGAAGATTTCCGCTCAAAAATCAACAAAGAAGAGCTTTTTAAAGGCGTCAAGACCGTTATAATGAACGACACTGCCAATATCAGCTACCTCATCGGACTTCAAGTTGGGATGCAACTTAATCAAGGTTTGATTCAATTTGCTGAGGGAGCAGAATTTGATCGTGCTACTGTTCTCAAAGAATTTAAAGAAACTCTTAATGCCGATAGTGTTGATTTTGAACAATTACGCATGACACTTGACTCATTGATGAACATCGTTCAAGATCGTGTCGCTAAGAAACTTGAAGAAAAGAAACAAAATGACCCTGTTTCAATCCAAAACAAAATCACAGGTAAAGCATTTATCGATAAACTTCTTAAAGAAGATTCTTCTGTAAAACAAACAGAATCAGGCCTTGCATACAAGGTGGAAAAAGAAGGAACAGGCGCAAAACCTGTTGTTACAGATCGCGTAAAAATTATGTACAAAGGAACACTCATCGATGGTACAGAATTTGATTCAAGCAAAGAGCCTGTTGAATTCCCTGTAACAGGTGTTATACCCGGTTTCTCAGAAGGCCTTCAACTCATGAACAAAGGTGGCAAATGCATTTTCTATATCCCCGGTTATTTAGGATATGGTGTGGATGGTGCTCCGGGTGCAGGCATCGGTCCTAACTCTACATTGATTTTTGAAGTTGAGCTAATCGACATCATTAAATAATATAGCAAGTTGCTACATAAAATGTTGATTAAGGTGGTATTTATACATTTATAATATTCATCTCAGCGACAAAATAAATAAAAAAAGAACATTTTTCTATAAAATGTTCTTTTTTTTATTGAAATTCTGATTAAATTTGTTTCATAAATCAATACCATCTTAATTTTATGGAAAAAATAGATAATTTAGACCGAAAAATTCTCGAAATCGTCATGCGAAACGCACGCATAGCGTCAAAAGATGTCGCTACTGAATGTGGGGTGTCACGTGCAGCAATACACCAACGCATTCAACGCATGATAGACCTTAAGGTTATTACCGGTTCAGGTTACCATGTAAACCCTAAAATTCTCGGCTATCGCACTTGTACTTACATTGGAGTAAATCTCGAACGCGGAGCGATGTATCGCGATGTAGTTCCCGAATTGGAAAAAATCCCTGAAATAGTGGAATGTCATTTTACGACAGGACCTTACACAATGCTCGTAAAACTATATGCTCGCGATAATGAGCATCTCATGGAGTTGCTTAACGACAAAATTCAAATGATTCATGGTGTTACAGGAACAGAAACCCTCATTTCGCTCGATCACAGTATTGACCGCGAAATCCCCATTAACTACAAAAACAAATAAGATATAATTAATAATAATAGCAGGAGCAGGGAATTTTCCCTGCTCCTGCTATTATTATTAACCTGTTTGATGGTTATTTGATTGTGATTTTGGCAAATTGAGCATTAGAGCCATCGGTTGTGATAGTTTTGACGATGTAAATACTACAATTGAGCTTAGCACGATATTGCTATTGCATCAAACATGTGAGAAAATTTGTAATATATAATGTGAGGAAACCTATTTGCTGTAGTAATAAGAAATTGCAACAAAGTTACATTGAATTGTGCAAATCTCCCCCACCATTTGTTGATAACGATAAAATATATGTTGATTTGTATTTTATGGGCTACGCAAATACTATCAAAAAAATAAAAATCTCAGAAAGTTGTAAATTTTTCCTTTATAGGATGCCTTGCTCGACATAGGTGCATACGCGTTCGATAATGGCGTCTTCATCGTTTTTTGATGGGTTGTAATCGGTTTTGAGGTTGACTCCGAATAATCGCCCAAATCCTTGCCAAAAAGTGGCTCTAAACGAGCCTAAAAAGGCTTTAAGAATATTGTAGCTCGATTGATTGGTTTCGCGTTTAATGAGCTTAATGAGCATTTTGGCTTGTGATTTGGTGAATTTTTTTAGTACAGGCTTATATTGCTCAAATACCGCTCCTTCCATTTCTTTCAGGTGTTTTTCTCTTTCTTCTTGTGTGGGAAATGTTTCGATATACTCATATGTTTCGATGAGAGTTTCGCAAATGAGTTTGGCATAAGGCAGAGTTTTTTTTACATCTCTTACTGTGCGCCAATAGAATTTTTCCTGTTTGTTGTTTTTGAATTTTAGAGGTGGGTATACGGTAATGTTGTTCATTACAATCATCAAGCATGAATCGCCTTCTTCTGTAACAAAATGGTATTTCCCTTTGTAGGCACGTTGTTGCCCGGAGCCAACGATGGGGGTGATATTTTCGGCATGATCTTCCTGTGCCATGACAGGCATGGCAAGGAACATAACAGCCATAAAAAACATCAGCACATATCGCATCAAGCTATGAGTATTAAGTGTTATTTATAGGAAGATAATCTATTGTGTAATGTAATCCGCGAGATTCTTTGCGCTCTTTAGCTTGTCGCATGATGAGATAGCCGACGTTTATGATGTTACGCAATTCGCATATTTCGCGAGAGGCTTTTGAACGTTTGAACAATCTCTCGGTTTCTTCATAAAGGATATCCAATCGGTTCCATGCGCGGTCAAGACGCAAGTTGCTACGCACGATACCTACGTAGGTACTCATTATTTGGTTTACCTCCTTGATGCTTTGGGTGATTAGCACCATTTCTTCAGGGAGTCGAGTGCCTTCGTCGTTCCATTCCGGAATGTCGGTGCGGAAAGAGTAGTGTTTGATGTGCTCTGTTGCATGTTTGGCTGCGGCATCGGCATATACAACTGCTTCAATCAATGAGTTTGATGCCAAGCGGTTTCCTCCATGCAGACCTGTGCAAGAGCACTCCCCTACTGCATAAAGACGCTTGATTGATGATTCTCCATTGGTATCAACCTTTATACCACCACATAGATAGTGGGCTGCAGGTGCAACAGGGATATAATCTTTGGTGATATCGATACCAAGTGAGAGACATTTTTGGTATATGTTGGGGAAATGTTTTTTAGTTTCTTCAGGGTCTTTGTGTGTAACATCGAGATACACGTGGTCGTCGCCCAATAGCTTCATTTCGCTGTCGATGGCGCGAGCAACGATATCACGTGGAGCGAGTGATAGTCGAGAGTCATAGCGATGCATAAATTCCTCCCCTTTTAGGTTGCGAAGTACCGCTCCATAGCCTCGCATTGCCTCTGTGATGAGGAATGAAGGGCGGTCACCGGGATGATAGAGTGCTGTGGGGTGGAATTGCACAAATTCCATGTCTTGTACTGTGCCTTTTGCTCGATAAACCATTGCGATACCATCGCCTGTGGCAATGAGAGGGTTGGTTGTGGTTTTATATACAGCCCCTACTCCTCCGGTAGCCATTAATGTTACGCGTGCAAGGAATGTGTCAACTTTACCTTTGGGATTTAATACATATGCGCCATAACAAGTGATGTCTTGAGTGCGTCGTGTAACAATTTTTCCCAAATGATGTTGCGTGATGATTTCAATTGCGAAATGGTCTTCGTAAATGTCTATATTGGGAGATTTTTTAACGGCTTCAATAAGACTTTCTTGTATTTCAAAGCCGGTGTTGTCTTTGTGGTGAAGGATGCGGAATTCGGAGTGTCCGCCTTCGCGGTGGAGATCAAACTCGCCATTTTCATTTTTGTCAAAATCAACACCCCATTTTATAAGTTCGTTGATTTGTTCCGGGGCTTCGGTTACAACTTTCTTGACAGCGACAGGATCGCTTAGCCAGTCTCCGGCAATCATAGTGTCTTCAATGTGCTTGTCAAAATTGTCAACGGCAAGATTGGTTACCGATGCCACTCCTCCTTGTGCAAGTGATGTGTTGGCTTCTTGCAGTTTTGTTTTACACACCAATGCTACACGTCCTGTGTGCGCTACTTTGAGCGCAAAACTCATTCCGGCAATGCCTGAGCCTATCACAAGATAGTCATATTCCTTAACCATAGCCCTAATGCCTTAAATTAATCGATACAAATTTACGTTAAACCACTCTCTTAACCAAAAAAATCTCCGTCAATACTTGTTAATGGTCATTTTTGGCGTGTGGTGTGCATGAAAAAATAGATGAAGAGTGCCGCCGCCAAGAATAGTGAAACGGAGAAACTCAGGAAGATGCCATACAGTCCTAATCCAAGAGGAAATGCCAATAAATAGGTGGACGGAAGTCCCACAACAATGTAGCTGACAAACGCAATCCACAGCATGGGCATCACATTGGAGGTGCCACGTAGAGCGTTGGCAAAGTTGATTTGTGTGGCATCGCCATATTGGTATAACACCAATGGGAATATTAGTGTTAATGATGTTATTATTACCGCTGTGTCGTCGGTGAATGCTCTGATGAGTGTTTCTCCAAAAATGATGAAAATAAGAGATGATATTGTTGCAATGACTAATAGGATGTGGAATCCGGCAAAGGAAATGCGACGGATTTTGGCGTTGTCACTCAGCCCGGCGGCGTTGGATACAAGTACCGATACGCTTGCGGCAAAGCTATAATAGATGCAAAAACCGAGTGTTCCCACTATCAGCATGACTTGAAATGATGCCAATGGTATTTTCCCTAACCACCCTGCCATGATTGCGGCAAGGGAGAATGAGCCTGTCTCGAAGCTCATTTGCAATGATACCGGCCATGATGTGCGGTTTATTTGTCCTAAAAGACGTCTTGTTATTTGGCTTTGTGTAAAACCTTCACGATATTTACGATATTCTTTGAGTCCAAAGAATACTATGAGAATACACCCCATTGATAAAATGCGTGAGAATAAAGTGCTTATTCCGGCTCCGGTGAGTCCTAATTCGGGACATCCCCACGCTCCATATATCAACATATAATTTCCCACAACGTTGGCAATATTGGCAACTAAAATAATCCACATGGGCATCTTGGTGCGATTAATAGCATAGGCCCATTGTGCAAATACATTAAATACTGAAATAGGGATTATTCCCGCAAGAAAAAGAAGATAATAGGGACGAATGAGAGGAAGCAATTCTTCTGGTTGTCCCATTTTATCCACATTGAAATAGAGGATTGCCATTATCCCCAATATCAATATTGAAAAGATGATATTGAGCAATAGTCCATTGCGCATTATTGCTCCTATGGTGTCATATCGTTTTTGTGTAAACAGAGCCCCAACAAGTGGAGTCAGTCCATAGGTGAAGCCTATGCATCCAAGAATTGCGACATTAAAAATATTGTTGACAAATGAGGCTGATGCAAGCGCTTCGGTAGAGTATTGCCCCACCATTATGTTATCGGCAAAACCTACTACAATCATTCCCAATTGTCCAATCAATATAGGCAGACCTAATTTGAGAATTGAGATATAATTCTCTTTGTATTTCCTGAAAAATTCTATCATAGACAAACAACGCCCATCTGTTTATAGATGAGCGTTAGGGGATTATATTGAATGATTAATCTCTGCTTGCTCCGAAAAAACGTAGTAGATAAAGGAACAAGTTGATAAAATCGAGATATAAACTTAATGCTCCTATTGTGGCAAGGCGCCCGGCTGTTGCATCGGGTAGCATACCTGCCATTTGTTTGATTTTTTGTGTGTCCCAAGCTGTTAGCCCAACAAAAATCAATACACCGGCAATTGAAATAATCCAATCAAGGGTGCTATTTGCCCAGAAGATGTTTATTACAATGGCGATAATGAGACCTATTAGAGCCATGCGCAAAAATGAACCTATTTTGGTTAAGTCGCTGGTGGTAAAATATCCATAGATGCTCATTGCGCCAAATACGGCTGATGTAATCAAGAATGTCTTGAATATTGAAGCCGGAGTGTATATTGCAACAATGATAGACAGTGATATACCATTGACGATGGCAAACAAGTAGAACAATGCAGTTGCTACAGGAGAACTAAATTTTGTGAGGCTTGCCGAGATTCCAAGTACAAGCAATATTTCAAGGATAAGAATTCCCCAATAGGCCCATGTATTTGCAACCATGAATGATAGAACTGCATAGCTTGTGCTACAGAAAAATGCTACTGCGGCAGTAACCAATAATGCCAAAAACATTTTGACATAAACGCGTTTCATAACTTGAGTTACGCGGCGAGCGAGCGATTCGCTATAGTTTATTGAAAAATTTTCCATAGTGTTTTTATTTTATCATGTTAATAACAATTTCTCAACTACATTCGTTCAGGAACTTGGATGCCAAGAAGGCTCATTCCGGTGCTGATGACACGAGAAGTGCAGTCGGACAAGCATAGACGCAATGATCTAATGGCTTCGTTTTCTTCACGCATGATTGAATAATCGTGATAGAATTGGTTGTATTCTTTAACCAAGTCATATACGTAGTTGGCAATAAGAGCAGGACTATATGTGCGACCAGCTTCGGTAACTACGGTCGGGAAATCGGCAAGGCGTTGGATGAGTGAAATTTCCTTTTCGTTAGGCTCAACCTTTGAGTAATCAGTCATTGAATAACCAGCTTCAGTCGCTTTACGCAATACTGAGCGTATGCGAGCATAGGTATATTGGATGAATGGACCTGTGTTACCATTGAAATCGATAGATTCTTTGGGGTTGAAAGTCATGTTTTTGCGAGGATCAACTTTCAATAAGAAATATTTCAATGCTCCGAGTCCCACGATTTCTGAAATCGCATTGGCTTCTTCGGCTGTGCATCCATCAAGTTTTCCAAGTTCTTTTGATACATCACAAGCCGAGTTAACCATTTCGTCCATTAGGTCGTCGGCATCAACAACTGTTCCTTCACGGCTTTTCATCTTACCTTCGGGAAGCTCAACCATTCCATAAGAGAAGTGAACAAGGTCTTTGCCCCATTTAAATCCAAGTCGATCAAGAAGAAGCGATAGTACTTGGAAATGGTAATTTTGCTCGTTCCCAACGACATAAATCATCTTGTCGATTGGGTAGTCTTGATAACGCAATTTAGCAGTTCCAATATCTTGTGTCATATAAACCGATGTGCCATCGCTACGCAATAATAGTTTGTGATCGAGACCTGCATCGGTTAAATCGGCCCACACCGAGTTATCTTCTTTGCGATACATTATGCCTTTTTCAAGTCCTTCAAGCACCTTTTCTTTTCCTTCAAGGTAAGTGTTGCTTTCATAGTAGATTTTGTCAAAATCTACACCCATACGTTTGTAGGTTTCGTCAAATCCGGCATATACCCATTCGTTCATCATTTCCCAAAGACCACGAATTTCAGGATCTTTTTGTTCCCATAGGCGAAGCATTTCACGGGCTTCAAGCATGAGTGGAGATGCCTTTTCTGCTTCCTCTTGGCTCATACCTTTCTCTATGAGTTCGTTCAATTCCGCTTTATAATGTTTGTCAAATAGCACATAGAAATCACCGATAAGATGGTCTCCCTTCTTGCCTGTTGATTCAGGAGTGGCTCCTTCTCCCCATTTTTTCCATGCAAGCATAGATTTGCAGATGTGGATACCTCGGTCATTTACGATGTTGGTTTTAACAACACGATTTCCACATGCTTTGAGAATTTCAGAAAGACTGTATCCGAGAAGATTGTTTCGCACATGACCTAAGTGTAGTGGCTTATTTGTATTTGGTGAAGAGTATTCCACCATTACAAGCGGGCTTTCTTCTGTTGCTGCTGTCAACCCATAGTTTTCAGTTTTTTCGATATCATTAAGAACAGAGTTCCAGAATGTTGGTTCAATAACGATGTTCAAAAATCCTTTGATTACGTTGAACCTATTGACTGCCGGTTCGTTGGCAACCAACCACTCCCCTATTTCAGTCCCAACTGTTTCAGGTGATTTGCGAGCTGCTTTAACCCATGGGAAAACTACTATTGTGAGGTTTCCTTCAAATTCTTTTTTAGTCGTTTGTGGAGTAATTGTTGCTGCGTCTACCTCCACATTATAAAGTTCTTTAACGGCTTTAGCTACCGCTTGTGCAATAATATTATCTATTGACATGATAAATGATTTAGATATAATTCTCTGCAAAGATACAAATTTCATACCAATTTATTATTTATCAGAATTATCAATCTGTTTTAATCGCTTATAAATTTTGTAAATATGTAAAAATGATTTAAGTTTGTATTGATATCATGAAATAATTTAACCTTAAGTGTAATTTATGAATAGATTTAATTTAGTGAAGGTCTGCTTGATGCTGGTTATCCCATTTGCGGTATCGGGATGTATCGATGAAGATTATGATTTGTCTGATATCGATGGTACCGTAGAATTGCAAGTAAAAGATTTTACAATCCCAATGAATATTGATGATATTAAACTCTCAAATATCATCAACATAGATGGCAATGGTCAGATTAAGGAGATTGATGGTGAATATGCGTTTATTGAAGAGGGAGAATTCAATTCAGGAAAGATAGAGGTGCCGGTAGTGGAAATAGGTGCTCCTGTAATTGAACCTACTATCACAAAATTAGAGTTACAAATTCCAGAAGGCTATGAAAATTTTGTAAAAGCCATTAATCTTCCTGCTGAGATTACCGAATTGCGCTATTCGCTTGAACAAAATGTGTCAGATTTTACTTATGAAACACATAGTGTAAGCGATTATATCGTGAGTATGGATAAAATTGGGACAGAGCTCAGAGTTGAAATGAAGTTTGACCTTGTTGGTCTTGATGTTGTAAAATCGTTTACATTGCATAATTTTGAATTGCAATTACCTAAAGGACTTGATGTGGAATTGGAAACAGAAAGAGGAAAATACAATCCAGAAACAGGTGTTTTAACTATTGAAGATGGTCCACATTCAGGTCATAGCTTGGATTTTGTGATGAATGTATCAGAAATCGATATTGACGTTGCCGGAATAAAATATGATCATGATAGTCATACAATTATTTTTAGTGACCATATAGGTATTTACTCTGGCGAAATTATAATTACAAATGATGATATCGAGGGAACTATTACAGAATTGCTATTGTCGGGGAATTTTCCTAAAACTATTGATTTGAAATCAGAATATGATTTGAGTGATATATTGGTGAAAACATTTACAGGGGAAATAAAATACACTTTGGAAGCAATAGATATAGCCCCAATAGTTATAAATAATATACCTGATGTTTTGTCGCAAGATGAAACAGATATCGTTCTTGCAAATCCTCAAGTTTATGTTAGTTTAAACAATCCGTTGTTTGACTACAAATTATATGCACAATCAGGACTTGAAATTACTTCTCATTGGTCAAATTTGTCCAAAATAGCAGCACTTGATAATGGGGTGTTTACTATCGCAGGAATTCCTTTGAATGTGTTCTGCATGTCGCCTACTAAGCCGGATAAGTATTATGTCGGATATGAGAGCGCAGAACATGTTCCATTCTCAGATTTGGCTGATGTATTAAGTGGAGATGGATTGCCTTCATCTTTGAAAGTAACGTTGGATAATCCCAATGTCCCTGTTCAACATGTAGAGGATTTCCAATTGGGTAAAGATTTTGGTGCAATACAAGGGAAATATACATTCTACACTCCTATAGAATTAGGATTAGATTCCAGAATAGTATATGCAAGTACTGAAGACGGATGGAATGATGAAGATGTTGATGCAATTACTATAAAAAAGATGAATGTGTCGGCTTCTGTAACAAATAATCTTCCTCTTGATATAGAAATTACAGGATATCCCGTAGATATAGATGGTAATCAAATAGGAAATGTGGAGGTTGAAGGGATGAGTGTTAGTGCTAATGCTGTTGACCAACCTCTAAATATTATAATTACCGGTGAAATCAAGCATTTAGATGGTATTTATTTCAAGGCAGTAGCAGAGCCTAAAGGCAATGATAATGTGCTTAAACCATCAGAGTCTATTCATTTGAAAGATCTAAGAGTTACAATCTCAGGAAATTATATCGATGAATTATAAAAAGAAACGGAAATGAAACTAAAAAAATTAATTATATCAGCGGTGTTATTGGCTATTGGTGTTGTTGCTGTGGCTCAAAATACTCGTTCAGCATATTTTACTGAAGGTTATCTATATCGTTATCAACAAAATCCGGCTTTTGAAAACGAGCGTAACTTTATTGCTATTCCGGCGTTGGGAAATGTAAATGCCGGTGTTAATGGTAATCTTCGATTAGATGATATCCTATACAATATTGATGGTCAGACAACAACGTTCCTAAATCCTCAAGTTGATGCTAAGGAATTTTTGGATGCAGTGGGGGATAAAAGTCGATTTGGTTCAGATTTGAAAATAGGGCTACTTGCAGTTGGATTTAAAGCATTTAAGGGTTATAATACAATCTCTATTAATGCACGTGCCAATGTTCAAACTCACATCCCTACAACATTCTTCTCCCTATTGAAAGAGGGTATTGAAAATAAAGTATATGATATATCCGATTTGCGCGCTCATGCTGATGCTTATTTAGAAATAGCTCTCGGACACTCTCATAAAATCAGTGATAAATGGCGTATTGGAGGGGCAATGAAGTTCTTGCTTGGTGGTGGTAATATTGATGCCGATTTTAATCAAGCGCATCTCGCCCTTGGAGAGAATTCGTGGGATATTGTTGTGGATGGGCAGATAAAATCAAGTGTGAAAGGATTGGAATACACTCATGGGCACAATAATACAACCGGACATGAATATGTCGATGGTATGGATGTTGATGGAGCAGGACTTAATGGCTTTGGTATAGCATTTGATTTAGGTGCTGAATTTAAGCTAAATAAAGATTGGACATTCTCGGCATCAGTATTGGATTTAGGTTTTATCAATTGGAATAACAACATGCTGGCATCAACAAATGGCATAAAAGAGTTCCAAACAGACAAATATACTTTCAATGTAGATGATGACATGGAGAATAATTTTGATGATGAGTTTGATAAAATTCAAGATGATTTGTCGGCGTTATATGAACTTGAAGATATGGGAGACCAAGGTTCTCGCTCAAAAATCTTAGCTGCAACAATCAATCTTGGCGCAGAATATAATCTTCCTGTTTATCGTAATCTCTCTTTTGGATTGCTAAATACTACACGTTTACAAGGCGATTATACTTGGACTGAATTCCGTTTGTCGGCAAATGTAAATCCTATTAAAGTATTTTCTGCCGGAGCAAATGTTGTTACAGGAACATTTGGATGGGGATTTGGGTGGATTATGAACTTGAATGTCCCCGGTTTCAATTTCTTTGTGGGAATGGACCACATGATGACTAAACTTGCAAAACAAGGTGTGCCGATGACAGCAAATGCTAATGTTAATCTTGGTTTCAATATACCATTCTAATGGTATATCAGATTATATAAAACGGCTCGCAAAACAATAATGCGAGCCGTTTTTCTTACTTTTAATAGTGGAATGAACTTCCTCCAAGGAATTCACGCAGTAGGCTTGTTGAGGGGATTAAATCATCGCCAATGGGGGTGAAATAACTTAAGAATGCTCGCAAGCGATAGGCTTCGCCATATTCAGGAGTATCATGTGGTACGCCTTTGAGTACTTGTTCGGCATATTCTTTGATTACTCCGAGTTCAAAAAGGAGAGAAGAGTTAAACATTGAATCGGCATTTTCTTGATAGGGGAATATCCATTTTTCCTCGCCACGACGTACGCTGGGCCATCGCCTGATGGTGTCGGTTGCCGACACTCCACGATATTTGTGGTCACGAATGATGCGACGGAGTAGGCGATTATCTGTTGTAGGTACCCAATTGTGATCATCGATAGAAAGTGTGGTGAGAGCTGAAACATATATAGTATATTTCATTTTAGATTCTATATTAGCTGTCAATTCGGGATTTAGGCCATGAATTCCTTCGATTAATAGGACTGAATTTTCTCCTAATTTTATTTTATTGCCACGATATTCTCGTTGTCCGGTTTCAAAATTATAGTAGGGGAGTTCAACTTCTTCACCATTAATTAGGGTGTTTAGGTCCTTATTAAACTGCTCTAAATCGAGAGCGTATAATGATTCAAAATCATAGTCTCCGTTTTCGTCAAGTGGAGTGTTTACACGATTGATAAAATAGTCGTCAAGGGAGATAGATTGTGGAATTAAAAGATTGGTCATCAGTTGTATTGATAGACGTTTTGTAAATGTCGTTTTCCCCGATGAAGATGGTCCGGCAATGAGGACAATGCGTGCTCCTCCTTCTTTGTATCGTTCAAGAATACGGTCAGAAATGCGTCCTATTTTCTTGTCATGAAGGGCCTCTGCTACATTGATGAGCATTGCGGAATGTCGTTGTGTAACGGCATCATTTAATTCGCCTACATTGCTGACTCCTATGATGCGATTAAATGCAAGATAATCGGTAAATGCCTCATACATTTTTTCTTGTTGAATGGGGCGAACAGGGCGGTTTTCGTTTTGAGGGTCGGCTCCAAGCAGAAGAAACCCATCTTTATAAGGCTCAAGGTCAAATGTTGCTAACATCCCTGTTGATGGAGCGAGATTGCCATAGTAGCTATCACAGATGTCGTCAAGACGATAATAAACGGTGTATAGTTCGTGGGTTGTTTTTAATAGCTCCACTTTATCAAGAAGTCCTTGCTCTTCAAATATTTTTATAACATCGGTCGTTAGTCGTTCTTTGCGTTCAATAGGGATATTGCGTTTGACCAATTCATCCATTTTTGCGCGTATGGCATCTATCAAATTTAGGTCGACGACAATGTTTTCCCCGATAAGACGACAATAATATCCGCGAGCAATAGAATGTTCGATGCGCAGGCGGGTACCTTTAGGACAACAATCAGTAACAGCTTTGTATAGCATCATACACAATGAGCGAATATATACGCGTTGTCCCGATGCGCTGTTGCGGTCAAGGAATTCTACCTGTTTTGGAGAAAAAACGGGGTATTGCATGTCTTCGGTTTTGTTGTTGACACGTGCGCAGATGGGGGTAATGTTGATGCGATTGCTGAGTCGATTGAATATTTCGGAGAGAGATTCTCCTCCGGTAAATGGGATATATTCTCCCAAATTTTTACAGAATATCTTCATTTTATTGCTCATGGAAAAAATAGTAATTGTGCAATAAAGATAACAAAGATATTGCAATTGATGTTGTTTAGGAGGGCAAAAATGAGATAAAAAACTACTTTTAAATCTTTTTAAATAAAGATTTAACCCATTTTTTGCGCCTTTGTTCGCTGAAATATCCCTCTAATTGTCTTAGGGCCTCTTGTGCTACATCATTGGGATTTTCTCCGATTTCTTCAGCGAAATATCGAGCGAGTCTTTCGGTTTCGGCAGGGTTGAGATTGATGGCTCTGAACATTGACATGAGCTTGTTGCGCGATTTGATATTAAATTGCATACGATTTAAGTCGATGTAATAGAATTTATAGCCATCAGAAGGGTTCCCGGTATAGATAATATTTCCAGGGGAGAAATCTTTGTGCCACACACCGGCGTGGTGTAATCTTGCAATTTCCTTGGCAAAGGCTCGTAGTAGGGGCTCGCAATCGGGTTTTTCTTGCCATTTTCTCATGTTTTGTGCCTCAACATGTTGGCTAATATAATAACTGTGGCAAAGTTTTATCCCTTTTCGCTCTTCTCCATATCCAATGGGTTTTGGGGTTAAGAATCCTAAAGCAATGAGTTTGCAGGCATTTTGATAGGAGCGAAAGGCTTTGCTCTTGCGCAATGTTGTATATATAAACGCGTTTATAATGTTTGGAAGACGAAACGCTTTGATATTAAGCGTTTCATCTCCAACATTCATTGTGTAAACAGTATTTCGTTTTGAAAATATTACTTGGGCATTATCCGGAGCGCCATTTTGAGTAATAGATTCTACTATTGGCTTTAATGATGGGCTATCGGGGTTGCAGGCGGTAATATATTTCTTCATATTTTATGCGTTTAGGGCTTGTTCGATGTCGGCGATAATGTCTTCGGCATTTTCGATACCCACTGACAGACGAATAAGATCGGGGCGCACACCGGCTTCAATTAATTGTTCGTCTGATAGTTGGCGATGAGTGTGGCTTGCAGGGTGAAGTACACATGTGCGAGCGTCGGCAACGTGTGTTACAATGGCCGCAAGTTTGAGGTTGTCCATGAAACGTATAGAATCTTCACGTCCACCCTTTAATCCAAATGAGATTACTCCGCATGAGCCGTTAGGCATATATTTTTGAGCCAATTCATAATATTTATTGCCGGGTAGTCCGCAATAGTTAACCCATGCAACTCGTTCATTTTGTTCAAGATATTGAGCCACTTTTAGCGCATTTTCGCAATGGCGAGGCATACGCAAGTGCAATGTTTCGAGACCAAGATTTAGTAGGAATGCATTTTGGGGAGATTGTATACTTCCGAGATCGCGCATTAATTGAGCTGTTGCTTTAGTAATAAACGCAAGTTTGCCAAATGCTTTTGTATATGTCAATCCATGATAAGAATCATCGGGAGTGCATAGCCCCGGAAATTTATCGGCATGTGCATCCCAATCAAAGTTTCCACTATCAACGATGGCTCCACCTACACTTGTAGCGTGTCCGTCCATGTACTTTGTTGTGGAGTGAATAACGATGTCGGCACCCCATTCAAAAGGGCGACAGTTAATGGGAGTGGGGAATGTGTTGTCAATAATCAAGGGAACACCATTGGCATGCGCGATGCGTGCAAATTTTTCGATGTCAAGTACCTCAAGTGATGGGTTTGATACGGTCTCGCCAAATAGTGCTTTGGTATTTGGTCGGAAAGCGGCATTTATTTCATTTTCTGTTGCATCGGGGTTGATAAATGTAACCTCAATGCCAAGTTTTTTCATCGTTACACTGAACAAGTTGAATGTGCCACCGTATATTGCTGAAGAGCTGATAAAATGGTCTCCGGCTTGACAAATATTGAAGATGGCATAAAAATTAGCTGCTTGTCCGCTTGATGTGAGCATTGCTGCTACACCGCCTTCAAGAGCCGCGATTTTAGCGGCAACGGCATCATTAGTGGGGTTTTGCAATCGGGTGTAGAAATATCCGCTATCTTCAAGATCGAAGAGACGTGCCATCTGTTCGCTTGTATCGTATTTGAATGTTGTACTTTGGTAGATGGGAAGAACGCGTGGCTCTCCTTTTGAAGGTGTCCAACCTGCTTGGACACATAATGTCTCGGGCTTAAATTGTGTTGCCATTTTATTTGTAATTAATAATGTGCAAAATTACTTAGTTTTTTTGGATATTGCCATATAATATTGGTGTTTTTCGGAGGATAGGCGTTCTAATGAGTATCGTAATGCTGTGCGTGGCATCTCTGATGAATGTTTGTTTAAAAAATCAGTAAGGATATGTTCATCCTTTTTCCCAATTTCTCTCAACATCCACCCTGTCGCTTTGTGGATGAGAGGGTGGGGGTGGGATAAATATTTTTTGCATAACGAGAGAGTTTCGTCAAATCGTCGATGTCTTATAAGCATCAATGTTGATACAATGGCAATGCGTTGACGCCAAAGATTACTATCGGAGCTTAAATTTTCGAGTAGGGCGGTGGGAGGATTGGTTAACATGTGTGTGCCTAATAAGTATGGTGCTGAAAGGTCAACTAAATCCCAATTGTTACACCACTCACAATTGTTAAGATAGAAATTAATAATCTCTTGTTTTGCTTTTTCGTTTTTCTCTTTTTTGTAGCGGTGGACGAGAGCAAGTAGTGCTGATAATCGATATTCATGAATTTCATTATGTAACATTGATGAGATATCATCAAATGGTGCTTGAAAAAATTTTTGAGCAATTTTCCTGTTGTCGGGAACACTCACTCCTATAAATTTGTCTCCTTCGCCATATTCCCCTTTACCCGTTTTGAAAAATGATTGAAAAATTTTAACCTTTTCGGGGCGGGCAACTTTCTGGAGTTCTTCTTGCCAATTTTTTAACATAGAGATAAGTTTTGTTCAAAGGTAGCTATTTTTAACGTTTTTGCTTCGAAAAATTACGTTCATCTGGTCGAGCAGAATTAAATATTGAAATCTCGTGGCTTTAAAATGGGTGTTAAGTGTCAGATAATCAAAACCTTAATATTGAATTTTTGAGCTCTTGATTTTTTGTCGAAAAAAATGAAAATATGGTACTAAAAATTCATTTTTGAAATTTTCTCAAATATTCTTATTTTTGTAAGTTATATCATTTAGAAAGTATGGTAGATAAGATAGAATGGATTTGTCAAAATGTATCAATGCCTGAGATTGATACAGAGCAGCTGGCTTGCTGGCTTGAGCAAGTTACAAAGGCTCATGATCGTATACTTGGACCGCTTGTGTATATATTTTGCAATGATGAAAAAATCCTTGAGGTAAATCGCCAATTCCTAAATCATGACTATTATACCGATATAATCACATTTGATTATTGTCGAGGCAAGTTGGTTAGAGGCGACATGTATATATCTCTTGACACCGTACGTACAAATGCAGAGGGGTTGAATTGTAGTTACGACTCTGAGCTAAAGCGTGTTATAGTACATGGATTGTTACACTTATGTGGCATAAATGATAAGGCTCCGGGTGAACGAGAGATTATGGAAGCTCATGAAAATCAAGCTCTTGCGATGCTGAGGGAAGGAAAGTAAATTAAAATAATCAATATATAGACGATGAGATTTGATTATGATGTAATTGTAATAGGTGCAGGTCATGCAGGATGTGAGGCGGCATCGGCATCGGCTCGTCTTGGTTCTCGTACATTGTTGATAACAATGGACATGAACAAAATAGCACAGATGAGTTGTAATCCTGCAGTTGGTGGGATTGCAAAGGGGCAGATTGTGCGAGAAATAGATGCTCTTGGTGGGCAAATGGGGATTGTAACTGACCGCACTGCGATCCAATTTCGCATGCTCAATCGTTCCAAAGGACCTGCAATGTGGAGTCCGCGAGCACAAAGTGATCGCATGAAATTTAGTGCTGAGTGGCGCCATATTTTGGAGAATACCCCCAATTTATACATGTGGCAGGATAGTGCAATAGGTCTTGTCGTCAAAGATGGGCACATAGAGGGTGTAACAACTGCATTAGGAGTTACATTTAAGGCTAAATCAGTGGTATTAACTGCTGGAACTTTTTTGAATGGATTGATGCATGTGGGACGTGTCCAATTGGAGGGTGGTCGTGTTTCTGAGCCCGTTTCTCGAGGAATTACCGAGCAATTGCGCGAATTGGGCTTTGTTACTGATCGCATGAAAACCGGAACACCTGTACGCATTGACGGCCGAAGTGTAAAATGGGAATTAACTACTCCACAGGATGGAGAAGATGATTTTCATCATTTCTCTTATTTGCCATCAGTAAAAAGAGAGTTAAAACAGAGACAATGTTTTACAGTTTATACCAATCCTCACACACATGAAATATTACGTCAGGGGTTGCCTGATTCTCCTTTGTATAACGGACAAATACAAAGTATAGGTCCTCGATATTGTCCAAGTATAGAAACAAAAATCGTAACCTTTGCCGATAAAGAGGAGCATCAATTATTTTTGGAACCGGAAGGGGAAGATACACAAGAGTTTTATTTAAATGGATTCTCCTCATCGCTACCATTGAATGTGCAAGTGGAGGCTATGCAGAGTGTTCCGGCGCTTGCCGATGTACAAATCTATCGTCCGGGATATGCAATAGAATATGATTTCTTTGACCCCACACAATTACATCACACGCTTGAGACGAAATTAATCAAGGGATTATTTTTTGCCGGTCAGGTTAATGGGACGACAGGCTATGAAGAAGCAGCGGGACAAGGTCTTGTTGCCGGAGTAAATGCTCATAATTCAGTAGTTGGCAAACCTGCATTTGTGCTTGGTCGTGATGAGGCATATATTGGTGTGTTGATTGATGATTTGGTGACAAAAGGTGTTGATGAGCCGTATCGAATGTTTACATCTCGTGCTGAGTATCGCATACTTCTTCGTCAAGATGATGCCGATATGCGACTCACTCCACGCGGATATGAGATGGGATTGGTTACGGAGGAGCGTTACCAATTAATGTTGTCTAAACGACAACAACGTGACGCATTAATTGATTTTACTCGAGGATTCTCGGTTAAACCTGCATTGATAAATCCTGTATTAGAAACTTTGGGCACTGTCCCATTGAAGCAGGGTTTGAAATTATATGATTTGATTTTACGCCCGCAATTAACTATAAAAACACTTGCTCCTCACATAAAGGCACTCAATGAACATTTGAACTCGATAGAAGAGGGGCGCAGAGATGAGATAATTGAGGCGGCAGAAATCCTGATAAAGTATCAAGGGTATATTGATCGCGAACAATTGATAGCTGACAAAATCAAACGTCTTGAAGGTGTTAAACTGTCGGGCAAGTTGAATTATGCAGAGATTAAGGCTCTTTCAACAGAAGCCCGTCAGAAACTTGAAAAGATAAATCCTGAAACGGTAGCACAAGCATCTCGCATCCCAGGTATTTCTCCGAGTGACATCAATATTCTGCTATTGTTATTGGGAAGATAACCTTAAATGTTTCACGTGGAACATGAGTAGTAAATAGAATATCAATTAATTAAGCAAAAATGGAATATATTAAATCTAAAATCCGTGATGTAATGGATTTCCCTCAAAAGGGGATAGTGTTTAAAGACTTGACTACCGTATTTAAAGATCCTCGTGCCATGCACATTATTGGATGGGATCTTTCTCAATTGTATCGTGATAAGGGCGTAACTAAGGTTGTCGGGATTGAATCTCGCGGTTTTATTGCCGGCTCTATTTTGGCATTTGAACTTGGAGCGGGGTTTGTTCCGGTGCGAAAACCGGGGAAATTGCCTGCTGACACAATTAGCATGAGTTATGATAAGGAATATGGAAAGGATACAATTGAAATACATCGTGATGCAATTACAGAAGAAGATGTTGTTGTAATTCATGATGATGTACTTGCTACGGGAGGAACAATGGCAGCTGCTTACGAACTTGTAAAGAGTATGAATCCCAAGAAAATTTATGTAAACTTTATTATTGAACTTGGAATGCTTGGAGGTCGCGCTAATCTTCCTGCTGATGCTGAAGTAACGTCGTTGATCACTTACTAAATTTTGTCAGATTTAAAAGAAAAAATAGCGATATTGCCTGATACCCCGGGCGTGTATATGTACTACAATGCCGAGGGTACAGTTATCTATGTGGGGAAGGCTAAAAATTTACGCCGTCGTGTCTCCTCCTATTTTAATCGCGAGCACGAAAGTGTAAGAACTCGGTTGCTTGTGCGAGCAATCGACGATATGAAATACATAGTTGTTCCTACAGAAGAAGATGCCTTAAATCTTGAAAATTCTCTAATAAAGGAGTATCAACCTCGATATAATGTGTTGCTGAAAGATGATAAATCCTATCCTTGGATTTGTGTAACAAATGAACATTATCCTCGAGTATTTCTCACATATAACAAACTGAAAGATGGCTCCAAGTATTTTGGACCATATACCAATACAAGTGTTGCTCGAGCAATGTTCAATCTTATTCGCGAGTTGTATCCCATACGCACTTGTCGCGTGATGATTACCCCCGAATATATTGCCAAAGGGAAAGGACGATTGTGTCTTGAATATCACATGAAGAATTGTC
Organism: Muribaculaceae bacterium; assembly: GCA_045596365.1. Taxonomy (GTDB): domain Bacteria; phylum Bacteroidota; class Bacteroidia; order Bacteroidales; family Muribaculaceae; genus RGIG4079. The sequence continues at coordinate 90,937 of JAZOCE010000019.1, forward strand.
GTGGCTGTTGTATTGGTGAAATTTCAATAGAGGATTACAGTGCTTATATTGAACGTGTTAAACAAATCTTACGTGGTGATACTCAGGAAGTTATGAAGTATATGCGTTCAGAAATGGAGCGCTTGGCGAGTGAGTTGAAATTTGAGCAGGCTCAAGAAATCAAAGAAAAATACCAGTTGATAGAACGCTATCGCGCTAAGAGTGTGATAGTTACGCAAACGGTTGATGATATAGATGTCTTTGGTGTCGATGATGATGACCGAGATGTTTATGTCAACTACATGCATGTGCGAAATGGGGTTATTGTGCGATCTATGACATTGGAATATAAACGTCGTCTTGATGAATCGCAATCGCAGATTTTGGGGTATGCCCTAAATGATATTGCTCACCAACTTGATGTAAAGTATAAAGAAATTATTGTACCGGTAGAGCCGGAAGTGGAGATACAAGGTGTAACATATATTGTCCCACAGCGAGGTGATAAGAAGCAATTGCTTGATGTGTCAACAAGGAATGCTCGTCAGCAAAAGATTGATAATCTAAAACAGATGGAGAAAAAGGATCCTGAGCAGCGAGTTCTTCGTACTTTGGAACGCCTCAAAACCGACCTACGCATGAGCGAATTACCACGTCATATAGAGTGTTTTGATAACTCAAATATTCAGGGAACAAATCCTGTGTCGGCATGCGTAGTGTTCCGTAATGCAAAACCGGCAAAACGTGATTATCGTCATTTTATAATAAAGACCGTTGAGGGACCAAATGATTATGCTTCTATGCGAGAAGTGTTGACTCGTCGTTACACTCGGTTAATGGAAGAGGGGAAGGATTTACCGCAACTCATCATAGTCGATGGGGGCAAAGGTCAGTTGAGTGTTGCAGTAGAAACCCTTGATATTCTGGGGCTTAGGGGTAAAGTCGCAATCATTGGCATTGCTGAGCGACTTGAAGAAATTTATTTTCCAGGCGATAGTGTCCCATTGTATATTGACAAAAACTCTGAATCACTGAGAATTATACAACATTTGCGAGATGAGGCCCACCGATTTGGAATAACTCATCATCGCAACCGTCGCAGTAAGAGTCAGATTGCATCAGAACTTGATCCCATAAAAGGAGTAGGAGAGAAAACGCGTACAGCACTTTTGCGCCATTTCAAAAGCGTCAAACGCATTCGCGAAGCCTCGCTTGATGAATTAGCAACAGTCGTTGGTCCCTCTCTTGCCTTCAAAATCCACAAATCACTCAATCTGTCAAATAAAATAGAAGAGCAATAGTGAAATCTAAAACTAAAGGCAGAGTGTTAGATATTAAATAATAATCGTTATCTTTGCGAAAAAGCAGTATAAATTTTTTATGAGATTAGTAATACAGAGGGTTAAGAGGGCATCGGTGGAGATTGGCGGAGAGCTACATTCAGCGATTGGCGCAGGGTTGATGGTGCTCGTAGGGGTTGCCGACGGGGACACTATCGATGATGCTCGTTGGCTTGCCGCTAAGACCATTGCTATGCGCATTTTTGACGATGAAGTAGGCGTGATGAATCGCTCGGTGGCAGATGTTGAAGGAGAGGTGCTTGCTGTGAGTCAATTTACGCTAAACGCATCGACCAAAAAGGGCAATCGTCCATCATATATTCATGCCGCTGGACACGATGTCGCAATTCCTTTGTATGATGCTTATTGTGATATGATAACAGAGGGACTTGGTCGTCCGACGAAAAAAGGCGTTTTTGGAGCAGACATGCAGGTAACATTAGTGAATGATGGTCCTGTAACAATCATAATCGACTCTAAACTAAGAGAATAACATGATTGAAGGAGAAGTAACATTACGCCAGGCACAAGAGATTGTGGATCAATGGATTAAAACGATAGGAGTGAGGTATTTCTCCCCATTGACCAATATGGCCGTATTGACCGAAGAGGTAGGCGAGGTTGCTCGCATCATGGCTCGTCGTTATGGCGATCAGTCATTTAAGGAAGGTGAAAAAGACACCCTTGGCGATGAACTCGCTGATGTGCTGTGGGTGTTGATGGCGATAGCTAATCAAACAGGAGTCAATCTCACGGAGGCATTAGCTCGTAACATAGAGAAAAAAACAAAGCGTGACAAGGAACGTCATCAGAATAACGATAAATTGAAATAAACTAAAACCAAATATAGAATGAGTGATAAATATCTAAATGCAATTGCTGCATGTAAAGTAACAGAGGATGATGCTCAAGTAAAAGCAGCAGTAGAAAAAATTATAGCAGCCCATCTTGAAGAAAATAAAAATCAAGATGTGTATAAATTTTTGTTCAACACGATAGATTTGACAACGCTCAATTCTACAGACTCTCCTCAATCGGTGGCTAAATTTGTAGAAAGAGTAAATGACTTTGATAACGAACACCCCGAGTTGAAAAACGTTGCCGCAATATGTGTATATCCATGTTTTGCACAATTGGTGCGCACAGTCCTTGAGGTCAGCGATGTTGAAGTTGCCGCTGTATCGGCAGGGTTTCCTTCGTCCCAAACATTCCCCGAAGTAAAAATTGCTGAAACAGCTCTTGCGGTTGACGGTGGTGCCGATGAGATAGATGTAGTATTTAATCTTGGCAATTATCTTGACGATGACTATGAGGCTGTGTGTGATGAAATCATTGAGCTAAAACAAGTGTGTCGTGAGGCAAAACTAAAAGTTATTCTTGAAACAGGAGCGTTGCAAACTGCCGCTAATATCAAGAAAGCATCGGTGTTGTCAATGTATTCAGGAGCCGATTTCTTGAAAACCTCAACAGGAAAAGGTTATCCCGGAGCATCACTTGAAGCAGCTTATGTGATGGCTTCTTGTATCAAAGATTATTATGACCGCACAGGTATAATGGTGGGCTTTAAAGCATCGGGAGGCGTTTCTACTACCGATGATGCTGTTGCTTATTATACAATAATCAAGGAGGTACTTGGCGAAAAGTGGTTGACAAATGAATATTTCCGCATAGGGGCAAGTCGTCTTGCAAATAATCTTCTCTCTGACATTTTAGGCGAACAAGTAAAATTCTTCTAATTGAGATATTATGGAATATTGGATTATAATCAAAGAGGAACGAATAGGACCTTTAGCCTTTGAGGAGTTGAAGAACTATGAATTAAATGCCGATACCCCTGTTTGGTATGCTGGTCTTGAGGATTGGATTCAAGCCAATCAAGTAGCAGAACTTGCCGAATTGCTAAATAGTGAAGCCGCAGATGTTGAGGAAAATCAAGACGAAACAATAACTGAAGATATTGAAGCAGAGCCGGCATCAGAGCCAGAACAAGAAAAAGCAGAACCGACAATAGTCGTAGAGGAAAAACCTCTTCGTCCATGTCCTCCGTCCTATCTTGTGTGGGCGGTATTGGTAGTTATATTGTGTTGTGCACCATTGGGTATCCCTGCCATAATATATTCGTCTCAAGTAAAGACTAAGTATAATAATGGTGATTATAGTGGGGCGCGTAAAGCTTCAGAGCGAGCAGCATTATGGGTGATACTTGCATTTGTTGGCGGTCTCATTTACCAACCCTTCAGCGGATTATTATCGATATTATGGGGATCTTTACAAGGCGCAATATAATAGTGGCGGGAATTTTTCTCGCCATTTTAATTTTGTGTGTTTATTTTTATTTTGATCCTTCAGATCATTTTTTTCCTCGTTGTCCTTTTTTGTCAATGACAGGATTGGAATGTCCCGGTTGTGGCTCACAAAGGGCAATTCATGCATTGTTACATGGCGATTTCTTGGCAGTGTGGCATTTTAATGCCGTGTTATATCTGTTTTTCCCCATGTTGGCTGTACTGGGGATTGCAGAATTATTGAGAAAAAGGTATCCTCGATTTTATTGGGCAGTAAATTCGAGATATGTAATATGGGGGACAGGAATAGTAATTGTCCTCTGGTGGATATTGCGTAATTTGATTTAGTATTCGCTAAAAAGATTAGGCTTAATGACTATTCCGGCTCTAATCATGGAACTATGTTGTTTATAGTTAAATAATCCTTCACCATAGCCGTTATAGAATTGTAGAAATAAATGTTGGGTGGATTTTCGCGAAAATCTATAGGAGAATTCAATAGTTGTATTGTAGTTTAGATTCCATCCCTCCCGTTTTGTGAGGTTAAAAGCCACGCCAAATTTCTGATTTATTGAGGAAAAAGAGGCTCCTACTTGAAAGATACCTGCATAATTTAACAGGTCTTTATTATGTTTGCCATCAACTATAGGCACCCAAAACTTTCCATGGACAATAAAGTTAGGGTCCACAACAATGTTTGCAGCTAATGAAATCCTTTCCCACGAACGAGAATTAATGCTGTCTTTTCCATTGCTTTCGTGTTCTAAAATCAGAGATATTTTCCCTATGAAGCGGTCTTTGACAAAAAGAGGCTTGGTCAGGCCTATCCCTGGATTAAAGTTTATATCTGTCATGGGCATTGAATCATCGATTATATTCCAGAAACATTTTTGAGTATAAAAAAGATACAGATAGGTATCCCAAGGCAAAACACTTTTTGTCAATCTTTGAGAAATTGATAGTTGAAACTTTGCATTAGAGTTTTTTACAGTTGGTGCATGACTCGTGGGGATACCAAAAATAAAATAATTATCCTTGTATAATCCAAAAGAGGGTGTTTTATCAAAATTCTGTCGCAAACTATCAATATTGTATATGCTTGATTGGTTGGCCATTATTTGAGCGTTAAGACCAATAGTAATAAAATTTATAAAAACGATGAATATGCAAAGACGTATTGTTTTCATTTCAAAAACAAAGATAAGCATATTAGAACTATTTGTGTTGTAAGAAAAGTCTAAAATAATGTCCAATAAATCTAATTTTTCTTGGAAGGGTGAGGAGATATATTTACCTTTGTGGATATAACTTGACAATTGTGAAAAAGATTTGCTTATTTTTTAGCTTGATATTGAGCGTGTTGCTGTTCTCATGTGGAGATAGCACTGAATTCCGTATTGCCGGTGTTATAAATGGGATGGGAACACAAAATATTAAAATTATATATTATGCCAATGGTGCAGTTCGTGAAAGTCGTGCCATAGTAATTGATGGGAAATTTTCGGTTGTTGGAAATGCCCCGGAACCCACATTGGTTGAAATACAAACTACCAATGGTGTTTTGTTGGGACACTTAATGGTGGAGAACGGAGAGACAGTAGAATGCAAACTCGAAAATGGTAACAGATATAAAGCATCGTTCGAAGGGAATGAGGTCTCAGAAAAATGGGGAAAATTTTTGACTGATAATTCGACAGTATTATCATCAGACAACATCGACCTACGAAACGATTTAATTGCTCAATATGTCTCAAAACACAAAGAAGAATTGTTCTCAACTGTCTTGATGTTGACAGAATACTATTGCCCTGATAATGAAAGAACTGCTGACTCGATATTAAGGGCTATATCGGAACATGCCCGACCTCATTCATTGGTTGAAGGCCATGAAGCAATGTTTGCACATGTCAATTCGGCTACAGCTCATAATAATATTCTCCCAATGAAGATTTATTGCAAAGATGACTCGTTGATGACTTATAACCCTGCGTTGTCTTCTTATTCGGTTTTGGGGTTCACCGATGATGATAAATCGGCACGCGATTCTATCGTTCCGCAATTTAAGAAGTTGAGCAAAGGGAAGAAATCACGTCAATTAAAGATTTTTGATGTTTCCTTGGCTACAGATACATCAACATGGAAACGCATCACACGCAAAGACTCTGCCAATTGGGTACAATGCTGGGCATTAGGATCGGTGAGAGCTAAGGGTATAGATCGATTGTCGATACCTCGCTTACCCTATTTTATTGTTGTCGATTCTACCGGAAAGCAATTATATCGAGGCTCGTCAATAACAAAAGCCTCAAAAGTGCTTGATTCTCAAATGAAGAAATAAAAAAGGAATTCTGCTATGTTGGTAAAGGTATATGGTGCAGCTGTGCAAGGAATTGATGCCTTGCAAGTAACCATTGAGGTACTTGTTGATAATGGTATCTCATTTTGTATTGTCGGGTTGCCAGATGCAGCCGTAAAAGAAAGTTACCAACGAGTACAATCGGCAATGAAACAGTCGGCACTTGAATTCCCTCGTCGTCGGGTAGTGGTAAATATGTCCCCTGCCGATATAAGAAAGGAAGGTGCTGCCTATGACCTTCCCATTGCAATCGGAATTCTTGCTGCCGATGGCAAATTGAAAAGCGACTCATTAGGCGATTATATGATAATGGGTGAACTGTCACTTGATGGCTCGGTATTGCCCATTAAAGGCGTGTTGCCCATGGCAATAAAAGCACGCGAGGCAGGGTTTAAGGGTATGATAGTCCCTCAAGCCAATGTTACAGAGGCTGCCGTAGTCAACAATCTTGACGTCTATGGTGTGGATAACCTTGCACAAGTGATTTCATTTTTCAATGAGACCTACATGATGTCTCCTACCATAATAAACACCCGAGAAGAATTTAGCAAGGCCGTTGATCTGTTTGACTATGATTTTGCCGAAGTAAAAGGACAAGAAAATGTAAAACGCGCACTTGAGGTGGCTTGTGCGGGGGGGCATAACATTATACTTGTGGGACCTCCGGGCTCCGGAAAATCAATGATGGCAAAGAGATTGCCATCAATCCTCCCTCCCATGACATTACAAGAAGCCCTCGAAACGACTAAGATACATTCCGTTGCAGGAAAATTGAAACGCGGATCAATGCTGATGACTGCACGTCCATTCCGAGCCCCTCATCACACTATTTCGCCTGTGGCTCTTGTGGGAGGTGGAGGAAACCCCATGCCGGGAGAGATTTCGTTGGCCCACAATGGCGTATTGTTTCTTGACGAATTTCCTGAATTCAGCCGACAAGTGCTTGAAGTGATGCGTCAGCCATTGGAGGATCGCCACATAAATATTTCGCGAGCGAAATATTCAATCGACTACCCGGCAGGCTTTATGCTTGTTGCTTCGATGAATCCTTGCCCATGTGGATATTACTCTCATCCAACAAAACAATGCATGTGTGCACCGGGAGCAGTACAGAAATACCTCAACCGCATCTCCGGTCCGCTACTTGACCGCATCGACATACAAGTGGAGATAATGCCTGTACCATTTGAGGATATATCATCGGCAACACCGGGAGAAGATAGTCGCACGATAAGAGAGCGTGTTATTGCGGCACGAGCAAGGCAAACGGAGCGTTTTCGCAACGAAAAAGAGGTATATTGCAATGCACAAATGAATTCTCGATTGTTAAACAAATATGCACATCTTGATGCTGATTGTTTGAAAATATTGAAAGATGCAATGTTGCGACTTGATATGTCGGCACGCGCCTATGATCGGATATTAAAGGTTGCACGCACAATTGCTGACCTTGACAATGCTGAAAACATCGGCATTGCACACATTCGCGAAGCTGTCAACTACCGCAACCTCGACCGTGGCTCATGGGGCGCAACCAACTGATTAAAATTTAAAATTATGAATCTAAAAGAGATTAAAAAAGGAGTTTATTATGTAGGGGTGAATGATCGCACAACGCAACGATTTGAGGCGTTGTGGCCGTTGCCCTATGGTGTGTCTTATAACTCTTATATTGTTACGGGAGAGAAAACTGCTCTTATTGATGGGGTAGAAATCAGCCAATGTGACAATTTGGTAAAACACATAAAAGAGATAATCGGGGATAAACATCCTGACTATCTTGTGATTAACCACATGGAACCTGACCACTCGGGAGCGATAAAAGTGTTGCGTGGTTATTATCCCAATATGACAATTGTGGGAAATGCCAAGACTCTTGAAATGGTTAACGGCTTTTATGGGATATCTAAAAATGTGATTGCAGTCAAGGATAATGATACTCTTGACCTTGGAGGTAAAACATTGTCATTCCGCTTGACACCCATGGTGCATTGGCCGGAAACAATGATGACTTATATTGTCGAAGACAAGGTGTTGTTTTCAGGAGATGCTTTTGGTTGTTTCGGGGCATTGAATGGAGCAGTTGTTGATGAGGAGATGGAAGTTGAGCCATATATCCCGGAGATGTATCGTTATTATTCCAACATTGTAGGGAAATATGGAATGCCTGTGCAAAAAGCTCTTGCTAAGACATCCGATTTGGAAATAGATTATATATGTTCTACTCATGGACCGGTGTGGCATAAGAACTTGGGAAAAGTTGTTTCAATCTATGATAAATTGAGCAAATATGAAGCAGAAGATGGTGTTGTAATTATTTATGGCTCAATGTATGGTAACACTCAAGAGATGGCCGAAGCTATTGCGACACGATTGGCAGAAAGAGGAGTGAAGAAAATTAAGATGCACAATGTATCTTATTCTCATTTGTCTTATATCCTAAGCGATATATTCCAATACAAAGGACTTATAATCGGTGCGCCAACCTATTCAAATACTCTTTTCCCTCTCATAGAGTCAGTTGTTCAGGCTATTAAAACACGCGAATTGAAAAATCGTGTTGTTGGATCGTTTGGCTCGTTTACTTGGGCATCAAAGGCCGTAAAACGCATTAATGAGATGCTTGAAGATAGTCATCTGTTGGATGCCGAAATTACATCGGTGGAGAACAAACAGGCTCCGGATAAAGACACAATAGAAAAATGTCGTGCCCTTGCCGATGCAATCGTAGACAAAATGTAACCCTTAGTTGTTTTTTATTGCCTAAAAGTTGTAACTTTGTGGTAAATATTGGAATTAACAGCTATGGAGCAGACAAATCAACGCGTGAAACGTATTGCCGAGACGGTTTCGGAATTATCACGCCCTGAAAATTTGCATAGTGTGTGCCACATGAGGTGGCAAGGAGAACCATTGCCGTCGCAGCGAGCAGTGGCAGAGATTGTGGATTTGTGTCGTGCTCTGATTTTTCCCGGTTTTTTTGGCGAAGGCGAGGTGAGTCGTTTTAATGTTGAGTATCACACAGGTATTCGATGCGAACGATTATATGCAGTATTGGTAAATCAAATCATGGCTGGATTATGTTTCAATGTAGCGAGCAATGAAACACCTAACTTGAGTGAACTTCACAAGGCTGCAGAAGATAAGGCTGAGGCATTTATTTCTAATCTTCCCGAACTTAGACGATTGTTGACTACCGATGTCAAAGCCACATATTATGGCGACCCTGCGGCTATATCTACCGATGAAGTCATTTATTGCTATCCGGCAATAAGAGCAATCAGTAATTATCGCATCGCCCATGAATTGGTAAAGTTACAAGTTCCCATTATACCTCGCATGATAAGCGAGCAGGCTCATAGTGAGACAGGGATTGATATCCATCCTGCGGCAACAATAGGCGAGTCTTTTACTATTGACCATGGAACAGGGGTTGTAGTGGGAGCAACAGCGATTATCGGTAACAATGTCAAGATATATCAAGGGGTAACTCTTGGAGCAAAGAGCTTTGATACTGATGAAAATAATAATCCGATTAAAGGAATTCCTCGACATCCGATTATTGGCGACAATGTTGTGATATATTCCAACACTTCTATCCTTGGACGCATCAAAGTGGGAGCAAATGCAGTTATAGGAGGTAATATTTGGGTTACTGAAGATGTTGCCGAAGGAGAAAAACTTGTACAGGCAAAGGCAAACAATATATTAAGATTTAAGCAAGAATGAAAGAACGTTTTGAAATGGTGGCAAAAACATTCCAAGGGTTGGAAGATGTGCTTGCCGATGAATTAAAAAACTTAGGGGCTGACAATGTTGAAATTGGACGACGCATGGTGTCGTTTGAGGGCGACTTGGAGATGCTTTATAAGGCAAATATGTGTTGTCGCACAGCATTGCGTGTGCTAAAACCCATCTACAAATTTATTGCAAAAGACACCGATGCTCTTTATGAAATGATTAAGGAGTATGATTGGACACAAGTCCTTTCGTTGGATAAAACGTTCTCAATTGATTCCGTTGTCAATTCCGATGAGTTTTCTCATTCTCGCTTTGTAACATATCGCGTAAAAGATGCCATTGTTGACTTTTTCAAAGACAAATATGGTCCGGATAAACGTCCCGGAGTGAGATTGCAAGATGCCGATGTTATGATTAATGTTCACATTGCAGGTGATCGTGTTACATTGTCGCTCGACTCGTCGGGAGAATCACTTCACAAGCGGGGTTATCGAGTAGCACAGACCGATGCTCCCATTAACGAGGTTCTTGCGGCCGGTATAATCTTGAAGAGCGGATGGAAAGGCGATGGCCCACTGGTTGATCCCATGTGTGGTTCAGGAACATTCCTTGTTGAGGCCGCTTTGATAGCAGCAAACATAAATCCGGGTATTTATCGCAAATCGTTTGCATTTGAGCAATGGAACGATTTTGATGAAGAGTTATTTGACCGCTTGTATAATGACGAGAGTCAAGAACGCGAATTTAAATTCAAAATCTATGGTGCCGATATCTCTCCAAAGGCAGTTGCCATAGCAGAGAGAAATGTGAAACAAGCCGGTGTTGCTAAATATGTTGATTTGCAAATCAAGCCTATCGCATTGTGGGAAGAAGCTCCTGAAAACTGTTTCATAATAACAAACCCTCCTTATGGAGAACGCATTAGCTCCGACGACATGGAAGGATTGTATGAAACGATAGGAACAAAACTCAAACATGTATTCAAAGGTCATGCGTGGATAATTGGTTATAGAGATGAATATTTCAAGAAGATAGGTCTTGCTCCATCTTCAAGAACACCAATATTAAATGGTGCGCTTGAGTGTGAATTGCGTGAATATGTGATATTTGATGGCGATTATAAATCATTCCGTAAAGGTGGAGGCTCAATAAAATTGGGCGACAGAGAGGAACGCCCTGAAAAAAAAGGGAAAATCAAGCGTGTTAGCGACCGTCAATGGAAGGAAGATGCTCGTCGCAAAGGTATGGGAGGCAAAGAGATGCGTGGACCAAAGCCGGAAAAACGTAGCGCTCTTGAAGAAAAATATTTGGCAAAACCTAAAGGTCGTGCCCGTCGTGAGGAAGAACCTGAGGTTTTGTCGGAAAACCCATTGGCAAAACGTCGTAATGAAGGTGCATTGAAATCAATACTTGGACGTACTCCGTCGTTGCCACCGGCAGAAGGTCCATTCATGCGCACTCGTCGTGGATGGAAACGTCCTACTGAAAATGGAGAAACTAACAATAACGAAAATAAATAATAAAACAAGATATGGAAAAAATGGATATTCTTTTGCTAGGATCGGGCGGTCGTGAATCAGCACTTGCATGGAAAATGAGTCAGAGCCCTTTGTTGGGCAAATTGTATATTGCTCCGGGAAATGGTGGAACATCGCAATATGGCACAAATGTTGCCCTTTCTCCACTTGATTTTGATGCAATAAAAGAGTGGGTTAAAGCCAATGACATTAAAATGATTGTTGTTGGCAATGAGGATCCTCTTGTAAAGGGTATTTACGACTATTTTGAACAAGAAGATATCCTTGTTGTTGGACCATCGAAGGCTGGTGCTGCTCTTGAAGGAAGTAAAGATTTTGCCAAACAATTTATGGTGAAAAACAATATCCCCACAGCTCGTTACCGCAGTTTCACAGCTGAAACAATTGAAGATGGATTCCGTTTCTTGGAAGAATTGAAAGCCCCTTATGTGCTTAAAGCTGACGGATTGGCAGCAGGAAAGGGTGTTCTTATTCTCCCTACAATTGAAGAAGCTCGCGAGTCATTGCGTGAAATGCTTTCGGGCATGTTTGGCGCATCATCGGCTACTGTTGTTATCGAAGAGTTCCTTTCAGGAATTGAATGTTCAGTATTTGTATTGACCGATGGTAATGGTGGTTATCGAGTGCTTCCTGTTGCGAAGGACTACAAACGCATTGGAGAAGGAGATACCGGATTGAACACCGGAGGTATGGGTGCCGTTAGCCCTGTCCCATTTGCCAATGAGGTGTTTATGGCAAAGGTGCGTGAACGCATTATCGAGCCTACTATCAAAGGACTCCTTGCTGAGAATATAACATATAGAGGATTTATTTTCCTTGGTCTGATTAATGTTGAAGGAGAGCCTATGGTCATTGAATATAATGTGCGCATGGGGGACCCTGAAACAGAGGCTGTGATGTTGCGCATCGATAGCGACCTTGTTGCTCTTATGAAGGCCGCTGCCGAAGGAAACCTTGGCTCACTTGAATTGAAGGAAGATCCTCGCTCGGCTGTTACTGTTATGATGGTCTCAGGTGGTTATCCGGGTGATTATGAGAAAGGTAAGAAAATCACAGGATTAGAAAATGTTACTGATAGCATTCTTTTCCATGCAGGGACTAAGGCTGTTGACGATGGCGTTGTTACTTCGGGTGGTCGCGTAATTGCCGCAAGCTCTTATGGCAAAGATATGGAAGAAGCTCTTGCTAAGAGCTATGCAAGTATTGCATTGGTTGACTTTGAAGGTAAATATTTCAGACGTGATATAGGTAACGACCTACGCTAATAGCGACAAGTCAAAGTGACAGAACACGATATTTTACGTTTCCTACATTCCCGATTTGGGACAATGTTGATGATGGTAATTGCCATTGTCGCGACTATCGTGTCCTATTATACAGGAAATATTGCTGACATTCCGGGCGATACAGGAACGTGGTTGCCTTCAGCTGACGATTGGTTGCCGGCCGGGGGAACCTCTCTTGTTATTAATCTGGTGCTTAATGTGCTAATAGCAGTAATGTTAATCTTGTTGAACAAGAGATTTAATATACTGAGAAGCGCTTCAGACTTGTTTGCCGGATTGTTTCTCATATTACAGATGGCATTACCCTCGTTTATTGGGCAATTTTATGGTGGAACATTACTCTGTGTTGTAGTCTTGTTCTTGACTTTTAAATTATACATGGCATTTAATCGCCCCTATCCATTACAACCCATATTTCTGATATTCTTTTTGTTAACGATGGGCGCAATGTCGCAATATGCCTATTTGTTTTATATTCCGCTCTTCTTGATTGGATGTGCGCAAATGCGGATTTTAAATCTCAAAACATTGCTTGCAGCAGGAATAGGGATTATTACTCCTATATGGATATTGTGGGGTTTCGATTTGATTTCGTTTAAAAACATAGAACTCCCTCATATCGTAAATGTGTTTAGTGCAATTGACAGTCATGAAATGTTACAACTATTGGTAACGATAGGGATTACTGTGATGGCAACTTTTGTATTCGGTGTGCTTAATCTTGTGAGGGTATTTAATTATAATTCCAAAACACGAGCTTATAATGGTTTTATCTCCATTATGTCGTTTATTACCATAATTCTTGTTTTGGCTGACTATACTAATAGTGCGGCATATATACCTCTTTTAAATTGTTGTGCTGCATTTCAAATGGGGCATTACTTTGCCATAAACAATTATCAGCGTAGCTATATTGCAATATTAGGAATAATCGCAGTTTACATTGCTCTTTACTGGTGGAGCGTAATGGTATGATAAAGGTTGTAGTAGAAAATAAAATCCCATTTATACAAGGTGTGCTTGACGATTATTGTCAAGTGTCTTATCTTGCTCCAGAGGATATTACTGCTGAAGCTGTGAAAGATATCGATGCAATGATTATTCGCACTCGCACTCGATGTAATGCGTCATTACTTGATGATTCTCGCTGTAAATTCATTGCTACAGCAACAATTGGAACTGACCACATAGATCTTGATTATTGTCTCCAAAAGGGAATTGCAGTATATAATGCTCCCGGCTGTAATGCTCCGGCAGTGGCTCAATATGTGTTCGCTTCAATTGCATATTGGTTAAAGCAAAAAGAAGATTTGCGCCCGATAAATACTCTGACAATTGGGATTGTTGGAGTTGGTCATGTAGGCTCTATTGTTGAGCGATGGGCAAGACAATTAGGAATGAATGTATTGTGTTGTGACCCTCCGAGAGCAGAGCTTGAACGCACCAATGATTTTGTGGCTTTGGAGATAATTGCCAAGCACGCTGATATAATAACTTTCCACACTCCGTTGACTAAAAGTGGTAAATATCCCACTTATCACATGTGTGATGCATCATTCCTTGATGAAGTTGCTCGTTCCCCATTGATTGTTGATAGTGCGCGAGGTCCTATTGTTGACACTCCGGCAATCCTTGATGCTTTAAATAAAGGAAAAATTGCCGATGTTGTGGTCGATTGTTGGGAAAATGAACCAGATGTCTCCGATGAACTATTGAAACGAGCTATTGTAGCTACTCCTCACATTGCAGGATATTCTCGAGAAGGGAAAATCAGAGCCACTGCAATGGTTGTAAAAGCGTTGACGAAACACTTTGGATTGCCTGATATTAGTCTGTCGGAGACTGTCCCTGCCGGAGCTGCAGAACATGTTTCTTTTGAGACAATAGAAAATTCTTATTCTCCAAAGGAAGATACAATTGCGTTAAAAGAGGATAAATACTCATTTGAGCAACTGCGTAATACCTATAATTATCGTTCTGAAGTTAAAAACATTATCTTAGAATAGGCCATTTGTAGGCTTTCAAGTCGCGAATGTAGGTTTTCTCTTTTCCATTACAATATTTATTGCACAATTGATGGAAACGACTGCTGTGATTCATTTCTGAGAGATGGGCAAGTTCATGATAGATGATATATTCTCTCAAATGTTTTGGGAGGAAAACAATGATATAGGAAAGGGAAATAAAGCCGTTGCTATCACATTTTCCAAGTACACGATGCCCTGTTGATATTGTCCACCCTAAAGGTGCTATCCCAACATTCTGTGCCAATCGACGAGCATGTGGAAGAAGTATTTCAGGAGCAAGACGTTGGGCAATTTTACACATTAATCGACTGATTGATTTTGTGGTATTGTCATTATTGAAATCCCAATCGCATCCCACTCCTATTATTGAATTTGGTATGCGTGCTTGCCCAAGTATTTTCTCCGAATTTAATGTTTGTCTTTTGATTAAAATAGTCAATCCTTCCAGAATGATTTGTTGCCCATCATGATAAATGAGAGAGGGTTTATTCCGTTGTAAGGAAGGTGTGAATTTCTGTAATGCATTAAAGATATCCTGCTCTGTAATTCCACGAGGGACATTAAGCTGAATTTTTCCATTTTTCCATCGAGCAGTAATGCTACGGGTATTATTGCGCACAGTTATTCTGACTAACCCTAATTGAGGATAGTCAAATTCATATCCGGTTATGAGCTTGATGGGTGGCATTATCTCTTATCAATACCCCATAATAATTTATTGCGTAACGTGTCGGTAAAATGATGATCTAATCGTTGCACTACATTGATAACAAAAGGCGCTTTACGTAATGAAATTGAAGAGCCTTCGGGAAGAGTGATAGAACGACCATCAAGACTGAGACGATAGTTCGTGGCACGAGAAGAAGTAGTTATTTTTATGATACTTTCGTCGCTCACGACCAATGGACGCATTGTTAGAGAATGGGCGGCAATGGGAGAAATCACCCAATTGGGAGCTGTTGGCTCTATGATGGGACCTCCCACTGACAGGTTGTAACCTGTACTACCCGTTGGGGTAGAAATAATCAGACCATCGCCCAAATAGGTGTTAAGTTCCACATCATTAATTTCAGTCTTGATTGAAATCATTGATGCGGTGTCTTGTTTTAGGATTGCGACTTCATTTAAAGCAAAGGGCCATTTGTCTAAAATCTCATTTGATGATGAAATCTCGATTAAAGACCGTTCCTCGATTTTATAGTTTCCGGCAGTGAGATCATCAAGAATTGTTTCGCTTTCAGATATTTGTACATCGGCGAGATATCCAAGGTGTCCGGTATTGATACCCATGATGGGAATATTTTTCCTCCCCACCCATTGAGCTGTGCGAAGAAATGTGCCATCGCCACCTATACTGATGGCTAAATCGGCCGAGAAGTTATCTCCCTTTATGATTTCATCAACATGTGGGGGTGTGGGCAAAACTCGACATAGGTAGTTGTAGAACGTATATTCCATCGCTACCTTCACATCATAATCTGTTATAGCGTTAAAAAAACGTGATAACCCATCAATATGCCCCTCTTGATATTTATTTCCGTATATAGCCAATCTCATAGTCTGAGGTCTTAATCTTTTTTGCCTATAAAAACTTTTGCTTTTTATTAATTCATATTACTTTTGTAGTCTGAATTATATTCTACAAATATAGTGAATTTGATTAAAAGGAATGACAAACTTAAGTGTAAACATTAATAAAATTGCGACTTTACGCAATTCGAGGGGAGAGAACATGCCTAATGTTCAAAAAGTTGCTATCGATTGTGAGAAATTTGGGGCTAATGGAATAACTATTCACCCACGCCCTGATGAACGACACATTAAGCATGACGATGTTTTTACTTTGCGTCCAATCGTTAAGACTGAATTTAATATAGAAGGATATCCATCTCCTGAGTTTATGGATATGGTTCTTAAAGTGAAACCAGAACAAGTAACACTTGTCCCTGATGCTCCCGATGCGATAACATCGAATGCCGGATGGGATGTTGCTGCTAATCTTGAATTTTTGACAGGAATAGTTGATAAATTGCGTGAAGCAGGTATTCGTTCCTCAATATTTGTTGGAACAGATGTTGAAAATATTAAGTTGGCGGCAAAAGCAGGTGCCGATAGAGTGGAGTTATTCACAAAACCTTATGCTGATATGTTCCCAACTGATCCTGAAGTGGCAATCGCCCCATTTGTCGTGGCAAGTAAAGCCGCTCACAATGCCGGACTTGGCGTTAATGCCGGACATGATTTGAGCCTTGAAAACTTGAAATTCTTCTATGATCGTCTTCCATATCTCAATGAGGTGTCTATAGGTCATGCTTTGATCTGCGATGCGCTCTATCTCGGACTTGAAGAGACAATTAAACGTTATAAAGCCTGTTTAATCTAACGATAAAATGGATGAAAGTTATGGCATTACTATCATTTATAGCATCATCGACTACTGTGGCTGTTGACTCTATATCTTCAGCAGCCGGGATTGCTAATGGTGCAACAGCTGAATTATCGATATGGGAATTGTGCCTTGAAGGAGGTTTTATAATGATTCCTCTTGTTCTCTTGTCCATAGTGTGCATATATATATTTATCGAGCGATTTTTGGTGATTAAGAAAGCCAATCAAGAAGATGAAACATTTATGAAGCGCATCAAAGATTATATCCATGAGGGAGAAATTGAAAGCGCCATGAATTTGTGTAAAAAAACAGGTTCTCCCTATGCTCGTTTAATAGGGAAAGGTATCAGTCGCATAGGACGTCCGATGAATGATGTCCTTGTGGCGATTGAAAATACCGGAAATCTTGAAATTGCCAAACTTGGCAAAGGTCTTCCCTGGCTTGCAACTACTGCTGCCGGAGCGCCAATGCTGGGTTTCTTGGGAACGGTAATGGGTATGGTAAACGCATTCTATAACCTTGCAAGTGCCGGTAGTGCGGCAAATATAGATGTACTTGCCGGAGGTATATATGAGGCACTTGTTACAACAGTTGCAGGATTGATAGTAGGTATCATAGCGATGTTTGCCTATAATTATCTTGTTGCTCGCATCAACAAAGTGATGAATTTATTGGAAGCAAAAACCATGGAATTCATGGACTTGCTTAACGAGCCAGCTCAATAAAATCACAACTATGGCGCTAAAGAAACAGCATGATATGATGGCAATGTTTTCGATGGCATCGATGACCGATGTTATCTTCTTGTTGCTCATCTTTTTTATGGTGACATCTACATTTGTTTTCCCAAGTGCGCTTGAGGTAAATCTTCCACAAAGTTCGACACAGACAGCCCTCAAGCCGGGAACTCGAGTGTATATTGATAAAGAGCAAAATATATTTGCTTCATTTGGAGAGGAAGAGCCTCAACCTATTGAGGAAAATGCGTTGCTCGCATTCTTGAAAATGACACAACAACAAGCTCCTGAAAGTTACATCGCATTATATGCCGATGAGGAGGTCCCCTATGGTAAAGTTGTGGAAATGCTTGAAATGGGTGCGAGAAATAATTTAAAAGTTGTCCTTGCGACAAAACCTGCTCGCAAAAATCGAAATAAACAATAGAGAAACCACATGAGTAATGACTCTCGCAAAAATCGTTTGATTGCACTAATAGGGACAATTGCGTTTCATGTGATTGTTGTTGTGGTGTTGTGCGTGAGTTATGTAAAATATTCCGCATCGGAACCGCGCCGATGGCCTCCGGTTGATTCAAGCGAAATTTTGTATGGAGGAGAACTTGTGAGGCTTGGAGATAATTATATACCTACCGCAAACAATAAGTCAACACCTGCTCCATCGGAGGCAGAAACGAAAACGGTGTCAGGTGAAGATATTAAAAACGAGGGGACACAAGGGGAAATCGAGCCATTAGTAACATCCTCTGAGGACTCTCCTGCAAAAATAAAAGAGAAGACAAAGCCAGAAAAAGCGGGGCCCACAAAAGAGGAATTGGCAGAAAGAGAACGTGTTAAACGTGAAAAGGAAGCCGCTGAACGCATTAAAAAACAAGTAAAATTTGGCAATAATGGGAGTGGCTCAGGGAATGTCGGCTCTCCTGACGGAAATTCAACCGTAGGGGCTGCAAGTGGGACTCCCGGACACTCTTTAAAAGGTAGAACATTAGAATCATTCGGACGGCCTAAGAGTCAACTCTCAGGTACTATTCGCATAAAAGTGCGCGTCAATAGACAAGGATATGTCATTGGCTCGCCCCAATATGTTGGAGGAGAAGGTCCAGCTTCGGCCAATCTTACCATTCGCAATCGTTGCATTTCTGCATCACAAGAATCACGCTTTTCAGTGTCAGAAGATGCGCAAGCAGAGCAAGTTGGGGTTATAACTTGGCGTTTTGAATAGTAGATAAGGCATTTTTTTTGCAAATTAGTGTTTTTTTCGTCCGATGTTATTTGTATCAGGACGCTAAACGTTGTAACTTTGCAAGAAATTTCACAAAATTATGATCGACGGAATTAAAAAGGTATTATTGCTTGGCTCAGGAGCCCTAAAAATCGGGCAAGCCGGCGAATTTGACTACTCTGGTTCTCAAGCTTTGAAAGCACTTCGCGAAGAAGGAATTTCAACAGTGCTAATTAATCCAAATATCGCAACTATCCAAACATCAGAAGGTGTTGCTGATCAAGTTTATTTCTTACCAATTACCCCACATTTTGTTGAAGAGGTAATCAAAAAAGAGCGTCCAGATGGAATTTTGCTCGCTTTTGGTGGACAAACAGCATTGAACTGCGGAACAGAGTTGTATCTCAATGGTACACTTGAAAAATATGGAGTAAAGGTACTTGGTACATCGGTTGAAGCAATTATGATTACCGAAGACCGCGACCTTTTTGTGAAAAAGCTTAATGAAATCGAAGCTAAGACACCGGTATCTCAAGCAGTAGAAACAATGGAAGATGCAGTTGAGGTAGCTCACCACATTGGGTTCCCGGTAATGGTACGCTCGGCATATGCTCTTGGTGGTCTTGGCTCAGGAATATGTGCTAATGATGAAGAGTTTCATGCTCTTTGCGAAAGCGCGCTTGCTCATTCAAAACAAATCCTTGTAGAGGAGTCTTTGAAAGGATGGAAAGAAATTGAATTTGAAGTAATTCGCGATAAAAACGACCATTGCTTCACTGTTGTTCCAATGGAAAACTTTGATCCACTTGGAATTCACACAGGAGAAAGTATAGTAGTAGCTCCTATTGTGTCTTTGACACAAGAACAAATCAATTTGTTGCAAGATATTGCAATTCGTGTCGTACGCCACATTGGCATCGTGGGCGAATGTAATATCCAATATGCTTTTAATGCTGAAACAAACGACTATCGTATCATCGAAATCAATGCTCGCTTGAGTCGTAGTTCTGCTCTTGCATCAAAAGCATCAGGTTATCCATTGGCATTTGTTGCTGCTAAACTTGCTTTAGGTTATTCTCTCGATCAAATTGGAGAAATGGGTACACCCAACTCTGCATACGTTGCGCCATCGGTTGATTATATGATTGTGAAAATCCCACGTTGGGACTTAACTAAGTTTGTTGGCGTTGATCGCGAAATTGGCTCGGCAATGAAGTCAGTAGGTGAAATCATGTCAATCGGTAAATCTTTTGAGGAGATTATCCAAAAAGGACTTCGCATGATAGGTCAAGGCATGCACGGTTTCGTAGGTAATCGTGATTTGAAATTTGATGACCTTGATTATGCTTTGTCTCATCCAACAGATATGCGCATCTTTGCTATTGCTAAAGCTCTTGAAGATGGCTATACTGTTGAACGCATTGAAGAATTGACTAAAATTGACCCATGGTTCCTTAGCCGACTAAAAAATATTGTCGATTATACTGAAGTTCTTAAGAAATATAACCGCATTGAAGATCTTCCTGCTGACGTGTTGGCTGAAGCTAAACGTCTTGGTTTTAGTGATTTCCAAATCGCTCGTTATGTGGAAAATCCTGAAGGGAACTTCGAAACAGAAGTTTTGCGCGTGCGAGAACATCGCAAGAGCTTGAATGTTACTCCAAAAGTGTGTCGCATCAATACTGTCGCAAGTGAGTACCCCGATTTGACAAACTATCTATATGTAACATACGGAGCTGATGCTCACCAAATCCCTTACGATTATAATTCAGGTAAAAATATTGTAGTTCTTGGCTCTGGTGCATATCGCATTGGTAGTTCAGTAGAATTTGACTGGTGCTCAGTTAATGCTGTAAACACTTGTCGTAAACTTGGTTATAAATCAATCATGATTAACTATAACCCAGAAACAGTTTCTACTGACTATGACATTTGCGATCGCTTATACTTTGATGAATTGAGTTTTGAGCGTGTACTTGACGTTATCGACCTTGAAACACCACGAGGCGTTATCGTGTCTGTAGGTGGTCAAATTCCTAACAACCTTGCGATGAAATTATATCGTCGTCATGTCCCTGTACTTGGAACATCGCCTATCTCAATTGACCGC
The DNA here is from genome assembly GCA_045596365.1 of Muribaculaceae bacterium. Lineage (GTDB taxonomy): Bacteria > Bacteroidota > Bacteroidia > Bacteroidales > Muribaculaceae > RGIG4079. Next base: position 111,947 of record JAZOCE010000019.1, read on the forward strand.
GCTGAAAACCGCCACAAATTCTCGGCAATGCTCGACTCTCTCGGAATCGATCAACCACGTTGGAAAGAATTGACAAGTTTCGATGATATCGATAAATTTGTGGAAGAGGTTGGGTTCCCGGTATTGATACGTCCAAGTTATGTATTGTCAGGAGCAGCGATGAATGTATGCTACGACCATGAGTCAATGTATGAATTCCTTGGTGCAGCAGCAAAAGTATCAAAAGAATTCCCTGTTGTGGTAACTGAATTCTTGCAAAACGCTAAAGAAATCGAATTTGATGCAGTAGCTCGCAATGGAGAGGTCATAGAGTATGCAATCTCTGAGCACGTTGAATTTGCCGGTGTACACTCTGGTGATGCTACACTTGTGTTTCCTGCACAAAAAATATATATGGAAACCGCTCGTCGCATCAAACGTATCAGTAAGAAGATTGCTAAAGAATTGAATATCTCAGGTCCATTCAATATCCAATATCTTGCCAAGAACAATGATGTTAAGGTTATTGAATGTAACTTGCGTGCGTCTCGCTCATTCCCATTTGTTTCTAAAATTTTGAAACGCAATTTCATTGAGACAGCTACTCGCATCATGCTTGGCGAACCTGTTGAAAAAGCAGATTCATCAACATTTGATATTGACTATATTGGTGTTAAAGCATCTCAATTCTCATTTGCTCGTCTTCACAAGGCTGACCCTGTGCTTGGTGTAGATATGGCATCAACAGGTGAAGTCGGTTGTCTCGGAGCTGACTTTGATGAGGCAATGCTCAATGCAATGATTTCAGTAGGACACCATGTGCCTGATAAGAATAAAGCAGTACTCGTTTCTTCAGGTGATGTTCGCGGTAAAGTAGAAATGCTTGATTGTTGTAAAGTGCTTGCTAAAAACGGATATAAACTATATGCTACAGAAGGAACAGCTAAATTTCTTGAATCTAATGGTGTAGCAGCATCTCCTGTATGCTGGCCAGATGAAGAAGGTGAAAACGTTCTTGATTTGTTGGCAAGCCATGCAATTGATTTGGTGATTAATATTCCTAAGAATCACACTAAACGTGAGTTGACAAATGGATATCGCATTCGTCGTTCTGCTGTCGATTACAATATACCATTGTTGACAAATGCACGTTTAGCATCAGCCTATATCAATGCATTTATCAATAAACCAATTGAAGAAATCAACATCGCTCCTTGGTCAGAATATTAATTGAGCAACAATTTTCAAAAAAAGTCCCATAATCTTCCGAGCATGGGACTTTTTTGCGAAAGGGCTAATTTATATAGAAAAAATCAATCAGCATGCCTGATAGTAATTTTATGCGAAATGGATAAAAATTCATTTTCTGCCGATTATTAACATTTTTTTTTAAGAAATTTTGTTTAAATAGACCTAATAGAACTAACTTTGTGCCCTGCAAAATTATAGGATAGCTTATTAATAATCAATAATATATAATCTTATGAAAAAACTTTACTCAATTTTCATGATGGCAGTAATGGCTATTGCTGTATCATTTACAGCAAAAGCCGATATTGCGGTTACTCTCAAAGTCGATGATGCAACTCGATTGACTGCATATTATCAGTATTACGATGCATCATATAATACTCAACAAACCGACCTCGATTTGAATCAATTTACTGGAGAGGAAGGAGGAACATTTACTATTCCCGGAGATTATGGATATGTATATGTAAATGCTACAAGCGGTAATGTAATTACTTATGCAATGAATGAGACTACAGGTTCAAGCGCATCTACCGGTGGAAGTTCAACCTATTTTTATGTAGGCTCTTATTCAGGAACTGCTCAAACACTTTCAGTTAAGTCTGCTGATTTGGAAGCATCTCGCACAGCAAGCGTTACTGTTAATGTTGATGATGCATCAAAAGTAAATATGTCTTATTATAATGGGACAAAGGTAGAGTTGGTTAATGGTGAGAACACTGTTAAGTTTAATCCCGAAACAGAGTCTCAATTCCAAATTTCGCATGTAAATTATGGAGAAACATTATACTCGGTTAAACTTAATGATGAGACACAAGCCGATTCTTATGGTCGTTATTATGTTACAGTAGCAAATGGTGATAAACTTGATATTGCAGCTAATTTCCCTGCTATTCCTGCAACAATAACATTCTCTTACGGGGACAATGAGGAAGAAGTGCTTGGCTGTATTACAGTTAAAGTAAATGGAGAAGATGTAACTTTTGACGGCAAAACATTGTCGGTAATGATGGGAGATAAAGTAACACTCATTGGAGATACAAATCTTTATAACTTCAACTATGCAATTACTGTAAATGGAACATCTCAATATTTCTACGGAAACTATGAATTTATAGTTACTTCTGAAACTAATACTGTAGAGGTTGCGGCTACAAAATATGTTACATATAATGCCTATCTCACAGTTGATGCTCCTGAAAATATTGAGGCATATCCCGGAAATTCAAACACTCCTCTTTCATTGATAGCAGGAGAAGCTGTAGCTGTTGAATTGACATCTAACAGCAACACTATCACCGTGAGACCAACAACTGATTGCAGTATTGTATCTATCCAAGTTAATGGAGTAGAATGTGGCTCAGTTAATGGCTATGGGACATCAAGCACAACTATTCGCAATATTAATGAAAATGACCAAATAGTTATCACTACCAAGGTAATTGTTAGAGATAAAGTTGCTACTATTTGGGTAGACGATTTAACTGCTGCTCCTTATGGATATGGAGTTCAACGTTATTCCGACCGCGCTTCTGTTTCTTTGATTTCAGGTGAAACTGTTACAGTAAACTTTGATGATTCAGACAATCCTTACAATATATCATTCTATGGCCCAACATATTGTTCAATATTTAACAATGGTATCTATCTTGTTCCTCAATATGAAGGTAGTACATCTTATTATGTAACACTTCTCGATGGCGATGCTATCAAGGTATATCTTGCAAGTGAGCCGGAAAAATATGCTGTTACAATTACAGAATCAGCCGGAGTTGAAAATTCAATTGAAAGTGTAGCAACCGATGGTCAAGACTATGCAGCATGGGCGGCAGGATTTACTGCATTGAAAGATACAGAAATTACAATTGCACTTGCTGAATCAGCTGAAGTATCAGTTCTTGTTAATGGCTCTGCTATTGATGCCGATGAAGAAGGGAATTATACAATTACAGTAACAGCTGAAACAAATATTGTTCTTGACAAGACAAATGCAATTGAAGATATTACTATTAATACAGTTGAAAACAACAATGTTTACAATCTTCAAGGTATTCTTGTTGTGAAGAATGCATCGACAGAGCAAATTTCAGATCTTCCAGCCGGATTGTATATTATTAATGGCAAGAAAGTTGTACTTAAATAAGATATAATAAAGAATAATGTTGATAAGGGGAGTGTTGTGGTTTTGAAATAATCACAATAACCCCCTTTTCATGAAAAATAGTTATAAAATGAAGAAAATCTGGTTTAGTTTAATTGCTCTTGGTGTTGCGTTTTCAGGTGTGGCACAGTCAAAATTGGACTTGCAAAGTCGTGCTATGTTGCGCAGTGCAACTGTGATGCAAGCTCCAAATTCAAAAATTCACACATTGGCAAAGACCAATGGAATTATCCCTCAAGGACACATTTCAGGCTTAATTAAAATCTCAGAGGGAGAGTCTTTTGATGCTCTTACAGAAAATGGAGTAAATGTAGTGCGCACTCGTGGAGATATTGCACTTGTAACGATGCCGATAAATGAAGTTGAACGCATCTCAACTCTTGGTTGCATCAAGCAAATGCAACTATCTCGTACTATAGAGCCTAAGATGGATCTTGTGCGTCCGGCAATAGGGGTTGATAAAATTCATGCCGGAACTGATTTGCCTCAAGCATATACAGGAAAGGGTGTAATCACAGGTATTGTAGATTCAGGATTTGATCCACAACACATTAATTTCCGTGATGAAGAAGGAAATAACCGCATTAGCTATATAAGCCACATATATTTGAGTGAAGACCAACAAAGTTATTATATAGGAGAGTATAATACACCGGAATTGGTTTCTAAATTTGGCACAGACAATACCGGAACATTCCATGGCACGCACACTCTTGGTATCATGGCTGGCGGATATAAAGGAGTTTCAACTGTAGCAACACGTCAATCGGCATTTGCGGCAAAAGTAGAAGAAACCAATAACCCCTACTATGGTGTAGCTTGTGAGTCAGAAATCATGCTATCATGTGGAGACTTGATGGATATGTTTATTGCTCTTGGTGTTGAAAATATATTGGATCAAGCTTATGAAGCTCAAAAACCGGCAGTTATTAATATGTCTCTTGGTAGCAATATCGGTTCTCATGATGGAACAAGTGTCATGAGTCAATTTCTTGATCTTGCCGGACAAGAAGCGATTATTTGTTTGTCTTCAGGAAACGAAGGAGACCTTCCCATCGCACTAAATCAAACATTTACTGCCGATGATAATGTTTTGCAATCATTTATACATCCATATACACAGCAGCAAGGATATTATAATCTTCGTTATGGTCAAGTGTATGTATATAGCAATGATGCAACTGAATTTACTTTTGAAGCTGTAATCTATAACCAAAAACGTGGAACGGTAACATTCCGTGCTCCAATCTCGGAAAATACAGATGGTAACCCTATTTACTATGCTTCTACAGGATATGCTCAAGAAGGAGATATAACCAATGTCAATTTCAATAGAGCATTTGATGGATATATAGGTATTGGCTCTATGATAGACCAATATTCGGGGCGTTACTATGTCATGATAGACTATTTAACAAGTGATAATCAGTCAACGAATGCCGATGGTAATTATATCCTTGGTTTTATTGTTACCGGTAAAGATGGTCAACGTGTTGATTGTTTCTGTGATGGTGTTTATACTACATTGGAAAGCTATGGAATTGCCGGATGGGATGCAGGTAGCACCAATGGATCCATCAGTGATATGGCTTGTGCTAAAAATATAGTTGTAGTGGGTTCTTATAATACTCGCGATGAGTGGGGATCATTGGATGGTCAATTGTATAGCTATCAAGGATCATTCCCTGCCGGAAAAATGTCTCCATTTACATCTTATGGTACATTGATTGATGGACGTAATCTCCCTCATGTGTGTGCTCCCGGAGCAACTGTGATTTCATCAAGCAATCAATATTTTATTGATGCATATAAAGCGCAAGCTGGTGATGTCAATAGTATGCTTCAAGCTCAATACCTTGAAGATGGTCGTAGCAACTATTGGCATCAACAGATAGGAACATCAATGGCATGTCCGGTTGTAGCAGGCGGTATTGCATTGTGGCTTGAAGCCGATCCCACATTGACTGTTGATGATGTAAAAGATATCATAGCAAAAACATCGATTGTCGATGCTGATGTAACCGGCTCAGGCGATCCTATTCAGTGGGGTGCAGGTAAATTTGATGCATATGCCGGATTGAAGGAAGTGCTTCGTCGTCAAGCAGGTGTTTCTGATGTATTGGCCGATGATAATCGATTGATGATTAAATCAATCGGTGATGATGTGTATGAAGTATTCCTTGGTGGAGCTGAAACAATAGATGTAGTTCTTTACAATATTTCAGGTCAACCTGTGATGACTCAATCAATTAATGCAGACGAAGTTACTATTGATGCTTCGACGCTTGCATCAGGGGTATATATTCTTAGCGTAAATGGTGTGCATAGCCAACGTATTCTTGTAAAATAATTAATACATATCAAAAAAATGAAAAAATTTATCAACGTTATGGTTTTATGTGTTGCTACCATAGTCTCTATGATGGCAACATCGGTAGATGCTGTTGCACAAACAGCAGATGAGCCGGTGATTACATTTAAAACCAATATATATGAATTAAACGGAGCGTTAAATTCATTTTCTCTTGTGCTTGGAGGAACTGAACCGGAGCAATATATTGATATCGATTGTGGTTTCGGTAAAGTCGAATATGTGCTTGAACAAGCTGTTTATGTTGATTCAACAGCTTCTATAACCGGTACATTCATTCAATGTCAAGTATCAAGCGAAGGCATTGTTAAGATTTATGGTGATGCTGATAAAATCGATTATATCAATGCAAGTGGGTGTTATATAGAATGGATTGATTTATCAAAGCTCACAAAACTTGATTATCTTGATTTGTCTCACAATGAATTGAAAAGTCTTGATTTGACAAATATGACAGAATTGTCGGCATTGTATCTTTCAGATAACGCATTTACCGCTGAAACACCGCTTATTATAGGAGGTAATAAACCTAATTTGCGCATCCTTGAGGTGAGTATCGTTGACCACATGGATCAATCATTCAATCTTTCAGATTATCCGGCGTTGGTTTCATTTGATGGATATCATAATATGTCATTGAATAAACTTGACCCCACCAGATGCCCTGAGTTATTGCGTTTGACACTTGATGTTACCAATGTAGAGACTTTAGATGTCAGCAAGAATCCTAATCTTATGATTCTTAACATCTCAGATACACGCATTACATCAATAGATGTTTCTAAAAATCCTTATTTGACACAATTTTATTGTACACATCAAGGGTCAATAAACAATGAATATAAGTTATCGTCTCTCGATGTTACTAATAACCCTGAATTGGTATATCTGTTTTGTGCAGGCAACAAATTGACAAGCCTTGACGTTTCAAAGTGTACTAAATTGATTACTTTGATTGCTACTGATAACTATATCTCATCAATCGATGTTTCAAATAATCCGGCTTTATACATTTTTGAAATAAATAAAAACTGTCTTGATTTTGCAACACTTCCATTACCCTCAAATATGTGGAACACATATTATTATCAACAACGAAATTTTGACATCGTAAAATCATGTGCAGAGGGAACATCATTTGATTTTAGTTCAAAAGTGCTTCGTGAAGGAACAACAACAGAAGCCGCGTTGTATGCGGTTTCAGAAGTGTCGGGCTCGACAACATTGTTAGATGCAAGCTACTACAGCTATGAAAATGGTGTGTTTACTGTTAATACTGCTTATGAGGATAGTGTGTATATTGCTTTTGCTAACACTGCCTTCCCTGAAGCAATAATGCGCACAGAAAAATTCAAGGTGAAAACAGCAAAAGAGGTGGGATTGAATGATAAAGTAATAAGTTTCTCAACAAGTATCTCTCCCAATAATGCTGTTTCATTCTCTGTGGGCGCTCTTGGAGCGACCGAAGAAAATCCGGTAGAGTTTTTTGTGGATTTTGGAGATGGGGAACAAAAATCATATAAAGCAACCTCTTTCTATGCCCCTGAGACTGCAAATGTAGAGGGCGTAAAAGCCGGATATGGTCAAGTAATGGTTTATGCGCCTGAAGGTGTGCAGATTACGGCATTTGAGGCTAATAATGTTCCGATGTATTCGGTTGATGTTACAAACGCTCGAACTCTTCGCCAATTCACAATATCAGATGCCGGACTATATTCAATTGATTTGAGCATGAATCGTTGTCTTGAATCTCTTGATCTAAGTGGAAATAATTTCTCTACTCTTTCACTTGCTGGAGTAAATGGTGATTATGACAAAAACATTTTGAGCAATATTAATCTGAGCAATAATAATTTGAGCGATGTCGTTCTAAACGATATGCGTGCAATCAGAACTCTTGACTTGAGCAACAATCAACTTTCTGATATAGACTTGTCATTTGGAGATTATGTTGTGGACTTGAATATCTCTAATAACCAATATGAGGAGCTTGATTTCACTTATTGTGCTGCTCTTAAAAGATTGGATATTTCTCACAATAATGTCTCTTCGGTAAAGATGCCTACTGAAAACAATCTTGAGTATTTTGCATGTAATAACAATAAGTTTACCTATGCTACTTTGCCCGCTCATGGTGAACTTGATGAGACAAATTACATCTATGCTCCTCAGGCTGATATAATTATTGCGTCAAAAGGACCGGGAGCCGATTTGTCGGAACAACTCACCTCTATTAGTGGCGCAACTACTCAATATGTGTGGAAAAGTGTAGATGGAAATACTCTTGCTGAAGGAGTTGACTATTCAATCAACAATGGTGTTACAAAATTCATCAATGTTAATGCCGGTAAGATCTATTGTGAGATGTTAAATTCTACTTATCCTGCATTTGCCGGAGTTGATGTTTTGAAATCAACAGTTATTGAAGCTGCGGGTATGCCAACAAATCTCATAGCTGAATTTACTACAATTAATGATGCTGATTCGGTATCCCTTTCTTTGGCTGCAGGTGGAGAAGGTATTGCTGTTTATATTGATTGGGCAGGAGATAATAATGTAGAACAATATCTATTGGGTGATACCTATAAGTTATTCTCTGCAAGAACTATTGCAAATGCAAATGTAAAAGTTTACACATATGATGTTGCTGATGCGATTACTGTATTTAGTATGACAGGTGCAAAATTGTCATCTTTTGATGGCTCAAAATTAAAAGATGCAATTAACATCAGTGTGAATAGTGCCGGTCTTTCTGAAATTGCACTTCCTGAAAACTCATCGGTATTGTCTGAGATATCTTTGGAAGGAAATAACTTTACAGAGTTTGACTTATCAAAATATCCGGCTTTGAAAACAGTGGCACTTGGCTCAAATCAATTGACATCAATCGATTTTAGTCAAGCTCCAAACCTTGAAGTGGCTTCTGCTGCAGGAAATCAATTGACCGAAGTGAAATTAGGAAACAATAAACTATGGGCATTGTATCTTGATAATAATCAATTGAGCGAGATAGATTTTGATAATGCACCAAATATAACACAATTAACATTGTCAAATAATAAATTCTCAGAAATTGATGTTGATGGTTTAGCAAGTCTGAAAATGTTAACTCTTAATAATAACTATTTTACATTTAAGACTTTGCCGGTGCACAAACCTAATTATATAGTATATTATTATCACACTCAGGCTCCTATTGAGGTTTCTTGTATTGATGGAGTTGTGGATCTAAGTGATCAAGCTACAGTTGATGGAACAGCAACTACCTATCAATGGTTCTTTGGTGTTCCTGAGTTAAATCAAGATACCGGAATGCTTGAGGGAGAAGAATTGGTAATTGACTATGAATATACACTTGAAAATGGTGTAACAACATTCTTGACATCTCTTGACAATGTCATGTGTGTGATGACCAATTCAAAACTTCCCAATGTGTATATTTTTACTAATTTGCTTAATGCTGTATCCGGAATAGAAGATGTTGTTGTCAATAATGATAACAATGCTCCGGTTGAATATTATAATCTACAAGGAATAAAAGTAGAAAATCCCGAAAATGGTATCTATATCCGCGTTCAAGGTAACACTGTAACAAAAGTGCTTATTAAACGATAAATTATAGTTACATAGAATGAAAAATGGCTCGTCAGTCGTGGCGAGCCATTTTTGTTATATAATTGATGTTACGCATGAAGCCGGAGTATTTTGTACGTTTTATGGCAGAGTGGCGGAAGATTGCCGAAAACTGTTCTTGTGTCATTTCTTCCATTGCTTGTTGGTCAAGTTCAAGTAATTTTTTTGAAGGTAAAAACTCCACGATTTTTGTAGATGGAGCATTAAAATTGTGCGGACACACAGTTTGGCATGTATCACAACCATAAACGCGATTGCCTAATGGTAAATCTTCAGGTAATTCGCCTCGATATTCGATTGTGAGATAAGAGAGGCATAGGCGGGCATCGATAGAACCATCAAGTTTGATCGCTCGTGTAGGGCATTGTTTTATGCAGGCACCACAATTCAGACATGATTGTGTGCAAGGTTTGTCCGGAAAAAAATCAAGGGTGGTGAGTATCTCTCCAAGAAAAAAATAAGAGCCTTTTTGTGGTATAATCAATTGATTATTGCGCCCAATAAATCCTACACCGGCTTTTACAGCCCAATAGCGTTCTCTTAGAGGTGCTGTATCGACGCACACTCGTGTTTCTCCTCCAAAATTTGAGCGAATGAAGTCGGCAAGAATAGATAATTTGGCTTTCACAACCTCATGGTAATCCTTTCCGAGTGCGTATGACGCGATTTGAGGTGCATTTGCCGATTGTTTTTGTTGCGGATGATAATTTATTGCGCAAACTATAATGGAACGAGCAGAGGGCAAAAGAAACTCCGGGTTTTGTCTCACGTCATGATACTTGTTAAGATAGTGCATTTCGCCATGAAACCCCTTCTCAATCCATGAATCAAATTGTTTTTGTGCAATATCTTCAACTGGAGCTATTGTCGCAATGCCTATATCTTCGATGTCGAGCTTTACAGCTTCGTCAAAGATGATTTTTTTACATTCCGATGACGTCAAATTCATAGCCTTGCTCTTTTATCCATTCAATGGCACGAGGTAAAGCATATTTCAGATTTTTTTCAGCTTTCAGAGAGTCGTGAAACACGATGATTGAGCCATTGCGAGTGTATCGTTTGACATTGGCGAGCACTTGTTCTCCATTGAGTTTTTTACTATAATCACGTGTAACAAGGTCATACATCACGATATTGTAGTGGTCTTTAATAGCTCTAGCCTGTGCCGGACGAATTAGTCCATGTGGAGGACGGAATAATGAACTATCAATTAGATTATTTGCTTCGGTAATGTTGCGCATATAGCGCATAGTCGTAACTTTTGAGCCTTGCAGGTGGTTCATTGTGTGGTTGCCATAGGCATGACCGCGACGTTTGATCTCTTCAAATAACTCAGGACTGCGAGCAACATTATCTCCAACAAGAAAGAATGTTGCCTTAATTTCATATTTATCAAGTAGATCGAGTACCCAAGGGGTTACCTCGGGTATCGGTCCGTCGTCAAATGTGAGATACACCACTCTGCGATTCTTGCGTTTAATGCGCCAAATCGCTTCCGGAAACAGAATGCGATAGAGTAGTGGTGGTTGTTCGATTAACATCGTTCAAAACTTATTATTGAAGGAATTGTCCGAAGTTAACACCTTGGTTTTCCAATTCGGTCATTAGTTCTTCAGTTTCACCACCTCCATTATTGTAAGATTGGAGCAATGACATGAAATAGCTTCCTGCAATATAACGGTCAGTGCGTTGTAATGATTGATATTGCCAAGGTTTGAGACTTTGGAAATATCTGATGTATTGTGCATAGCGACGTATTTCACTTTCCAAGATGTCAAGCCCTTTTTGACTTATTGATTCATCATTGAGAGCTTGTCCAAGGCGCAAATACAGGTCTCCGACTATTTCTCCGATTTGGATAGAATATGGAGTTGCCACTGTGGGAAGTTTTGTAACCATAGTGTCAACAACAGCGAGAGATTTTTCATATCGTTCTTTCGCATATTTGAGAAGTTTTTCTTTAATCTCTCCATCGTAATTTTCAGCCGAGATATCAGCTTCGACGCCTTCATTGTATAGAGCTGTAGCAAGGTCAAGCATTGCGCTGCGATGAGTGGCAACCATGCGACGAATTGTTTCATCAAGATAGATGTCATCAGAACTTGTTACTTTATCGATGCCACCCCAACGGAATTTGTTCATCACATTGTCATACATCTTGTTGGTATTGACGGGGATATTGTCTCCCTTGCCTGTAATAATCGGGGTGATTTCATATGCCAAACCTGAATTGCTCATGTATTTTGACAATCCGAGATAATAATCATCAGGAACAGTCATAGCAAAGTAAACAGGTCGATTCCATCCGTTCTTGACGCTTGTTGAAAGAATGTCAAGAGCGATAACCTTGTTGAGGGACATTCCACCATCGTTGGCAGTTGCAGCATCATTCATCATATTTACATCAATAGAATCGACAATTTCATCAGCATGATAAGCTTCAACGCGACCGGCCTTTAATGCTGCTTGTGCATCAACGGGGATATACATCATAGGATATTTAATCTCCGGCATTCCCCATTTGTTTTTAGACGAAGAGGGGTTGTAGAGTGCTTTTAATGATGTTTCCACTTCAACAGTATTTACGGTGTCAGGGTTTAGAAAATAGCTGAATTGTAAGCGATCATGTCCATAATCTACCGGTGTTGCGAGCATGTCGATTGCAGCTGCATCATAGGTGGGATATTGTAATTGGTTAGCATACCAGTCGGTTGTCAAGTAAGACATATTTACCACACGCACATCGGTGCGGTATCCTTCCACTTCTTGAGCATACCACAATGGGAATGTATCGTTGTCTCCGTTAGTGAAAATAACGGCATTTTCATCAACGCTTGATAGGTAATTCATCCCGAAATCGCGTGCGGCATATCGACCTGAACGATCGTGGTCGTCCCATGTTTGAGATACCATTTGTAGTGGCACTGCGATACCCAAAACACAAGCCACTCCTGCTGCAATAGAAGATTCTTTGCTTTTTTTGGCGATGAAATCTTTGAAGATTGAATATAGGGCGGCTACGCCAAATCCAATCCATATTGCATAGGCATAGAATGAGCCTGCAAATGCGTAGTCACGCTCACGAGGTTGCCCGGGTGTTTGGTTTAGATATAGCACGATTGCAATACCTGTCATGAAGAATAAGAAGAATACTACCCAGAATTGCTCAATGCCACGTTTTGATACAAATGCTTGCCAAAGTAAACCGATAATACCTAAAATCAAAGGAAGCATGAAAAATACATTGTGCCCTTTATTCTCTTTGCCAATGTCATCGGGGAGTAATGATTGATCGCCAAGACGTAGATTGTCTATGAGTGGAATACCTGAAATCCAGTTGCCATGGTTAACTTCTCCATTTCCTTGAATGTCGTTTTGGCGACCGGCAAAATTCCACATGAAATATCTCCAATACATGTGGTTGAGTTGATAGTTCAAGAAGTATTGTAGATTTTGACCAAATGTGGGTTTTATGCGGTAGTCTTTATGCAATGGATTTCCATTTTCATCAACATATAGAGTGGCTTCGACATATTTGGTGTTTGTACTATTCATGCCGGTCCAATCTTTGTAGGCTTGAACGTGAGCAGGTGATGAGCTATACATGCGTGGGAATAACATATTTAGCTCCGGAGTCATTTTATAGTTAGACTTGTTGCCGGTTACAACATAGTGGTCGGGCTCATCGGGTGATTGCTTAACGACCTTGTTGTAAATAGCTTGCCCCTCTTCGTTGATGGCGTGTGGGCTATTACTTGCATCAACTTTATAAAGGATTGATGAGTTGAAGGTCTGTCCGTAGAACAATGGACGCTCGCCATATTGTTCGCGGTTGAGATATGAACTTAGTGCAAATACGTTATCGGGTGAGTTTTGGTTCATAGGAGTGTTTGCACTTGAACGAATCAAAAGCAGTGCATAAGATGAGTAACCAATGAAGATTACAAAAATGCTGATAATGGTAATTGACAGAATTCTAACAGGTAATTTTTTGCAAATCTTGAATAGGTAGATGAATAATCCTGCAATAATCAAAATAGGAATTAATATGCTATTGCCAATGAATGGAATTCCTGAGACTAAGATGCTTAAGATGAAAGATAGCTTGATGCGAGTAGGATTGTTTTGGCTATATAATTCATAGATAGACCAAATGAATGAAACTAAAACAATGATCGTGTATAGCAATACTCCGGAATTGTAGCTTAATCCTAATGTGTTAACAGCGAGCAGTTCAAAGTATTGAGCAACTTCGATGAACCCTGGTACAAGACCATAAAGAATTAAACCTACGATTATGCATGAAACGCCCAATGCTATCAAAGAGCCTTTGGCATTGGTGTTTTTGAATTTGCGATAATAAAACACAAGTACAATTGCCGGAATACACAACAGGTTAAGCAAGTGTACGGCAATCGAGATACCTATTACGTAGGCGATTAGGATGAGGTAACGATCAGAATGTGGTTGATCGGCACGATTTTCCCATTTGAGAATGAGCCAGAATACCAATGCTGTACAGAATGAAGAGAATGCATAAACTTCACCCTCAACAGCTGAATACCAAAATGTATCGCTCCAGGTAAAAGCAAGAGCGCCCACAAGTCCGGAGCCAAAGATTACAAGCATCTGTGTCAATGAGAAATTGTATTCTTCATCTTTGACAATGAGACGGCGCACTAAGTGTGTTATTGTCCAGAATAACAATAATATAGTTCCGGCACTAAGTAGAGCCGACATTGCGTTTACTGCTATTGCAACATTGGATGGGTCGCTTCCGGCAAAGTTAACGAAGAAACGTGCTGCCAACATGAAGATGGGGTTGCCAGGAGGGTGTCCTACCTCTAATTTATAGCCTTGTGATATAAACTCGGGACAGTCCCAGAAACTTGCTGTAGGCTCAAGAGTGAGCATGTAGGTAATGGTAGCTATTATAAAGCATAGCCAACCCAGAGAGTTGTTGATTATGTTATACTTTTTCATTCGAAATAGAATTGTCAATAATTTAAATGGCAAAGGTATAAATTTAATACCTAACACACAATTGATAATTCATAATGATAATTAAATGCCATTATTTTCAAGAAATAAATGACGTTTTTACTATTAGCCTTTGCGTTTAAGCGATTCTACATAGTCATCAATGTGATGCAATTTTTGAGGAATGTTGATGCGTTGAGGACATAGAGGAATACATTGTTCACAGCCTATACAGTGATTGGCTTGACGCAACTTGGGAACACTTCGGTCATATCCTACAAGGAATGCTTTACGAGCATCGCGATATTTTTTGTTCCCCTCATTCACGATATATCCTTCATTGAGGCACTTGTTATAGTGCCAAAAGACTCCTGGAATATCAATTCCATAAGGGCAAGGCATACAATATTTACAGTCGGTGCAAGGAATTGTAGGATATTGAATCATCAGGTCAGCAGTCTCTTTGAGGAATTGAAGTTCCTCTTCGGTTAATGGCATTAATGGAGAGTATGTGCGTATATTGTCTTGAAGATGCTCCATATAAGTCATCCCACTCAACACGGTCAATACATTTTTGTATGTGCCACAAAAGCGGAATGCCCATGAAGCTATACTTTTTTCAGGCTCACGTTGTTTCAATCGCGCAACAATGTGATCGGGGACTTTTGCTAAGCGACCTCCGAGTAACGGCTCCATAATCATGACAGGAATTCCCCGTTTAGTTAATTCGCCATATAGATATTCGGCATTGGTGTTAGAGGGGTTGTTTGCTTTAGCATGTTGCCAATCAAGATAATTCATCTGTATCAAAACGAAATCCCATTTTATCTCATTATGAAGAGAAAGCATGTAGTCAAACACTTTTACATCGCCATGATAAGAGAATCCGAGGTTGCGAATTTTACCTTTTTTACGCTCTTCAAGAAGGAAGTCAAGGATGCCGTTGTCAAAATATCGTTTTTTTAGTAATCCCATTCCGTCTCCTCCGCCAACAGAGTGTAATAGATAATAGTCGATATAATCAACTTGCAGATTTGTAAATGAGTTGTGGTACATCTCTAGCGATGCTTCGCGACTGTAGTTGTGCATGTTTGACAACTTTGTTGAGATGTAGAATTTTTCCCTTGGATGGCGTTTAAGGGCAATGCCGGTAGCCTTTTCTGACCATCCTTGTACATAGATTGGTGATGTGTCAAAGAGATTTACTCCATGTTCGATAGCATAATCAATAAGCTCGTTTACGGCGTCTTGATCGATAACATTACCATCTTTTGCCGGTTCCGGAAGCCTTGGCCAACGCATACATCCATATCCTAAAATAGATACCTTGTCTCCGGTTGTGGAGGTAGTGCGATAGGTCATTCCCTTTGACGGGACTGTTTCAGGGGTTGTTTCTGTCTCTTTTGCTTTTTCAGTTGTGCATCCACACAATGCTGCCACAGTTGTGGTAGTGCCGACTCCCATTACTTTAAGAAAATCTCTGCGGGTTATATCTTTTTGTGCCATTCTTCTTTTGTTTTTAATGGTTAGATTGTGTGGTGAACTTTGTTGCCCTCAACATATATTGCACTGAATGGTCGCACAGGACACAGATTTTCACATGCACCGCAACCAATACAGCGTTCAGTATTTACTATCGGGATTTTAGGTGCATTGGGTTTGTCCTTTTGCTCAACCATCATTATTGCTCCGGTAGGACAATGGCGTGCGCAGTTTCCACATTTTACACCCTCGGTAAAGGATATACAATTCTCTTTAATCCACACGGCGTGCCCTATTTGGATTGATGACTTTTCTTCTACTGAAATAGGGTTTATAGCATTGCTGGGACACACATCGGCACATCGAGTACATTCGGGACGGCAATATCCTCGCTCATAAGACATTTCAGGTTGCATGAGCGTTACTAAGTCATCAGATGGTCTCAATACTTGATTGGGGCAAGCCGAAATACACAATTGGCAGGTCGTACAATGCTGTGATAGATGCTTTGAACTGATGGCTCCAGCCGGAACTATTGGGTTTTTGCGTGTTGGTATTTTCTTGTCAAGAATTATGGCAAGACCTCCATCCACTTTGTTTTTGCGTTTTCTGCGTCTTCGCTTTTGTGCATCGACAAAAAATGTAGTAGCGATTATAGTGCTAATAGATAAGAATGTCCGACGGTTGTCATTTGTAGGGTTTCCTGTTGAACCGCTTTCTTGTCGGCGATAACTATATTTTATAGCTCCTTGACGGCAGTTATTAATGCAATCCATGCAGGCAACGCAACGGCTATAATCTATAGCGTGATTTTTGTTGTCGATACATGAGGCTTTGCATTTGCGAGAGCAAAGTGAGCACCCATTGCATTTTGTTGTGTCTATAACAGGGCGGAAGATGGAGTATTTAGACAAGAATCCTAATATCGTTCCCACCGGGCATATTGTATTGCAGTAGGTGCGACCATTGCGCCATGCGAGAATTATTAAGACAATAACTGAAATGCTTGCAATAACGAGAGTGGTAATGCTTTTTACCCACACATCAACTCGGTAGAAAGTATAGTTGTTTACTCGTTCAGCGAAGTAGGCCAATAGATTATTCCCCCATTGGTATACAGGAGTAAAAAGGGTTGATGCTATTCGTCCGTAGGTACTATAGGGCGCAATTATAGATGCAATAGCAGTGAAGCCTCCTATTATAGCAACGAAAAATAAAACTAAAGTAATGTATCTCCACCATCTTTTCTCGAGAGAATAGGAAAAGCGTGCTTTTTTCTTGCGGCGTTTACTGCTAATCCATGAAATAATATCTTGGAAGATGCCTAAAGGACATATTACTGAACAATATATGCGACCAAAAAGGAGGGTAAATAATATAATAAGTGCAATAATTCCAATGTTTAAGGCTAACAATGCCGGTAAGAATTGTATCTCTGCCATCCATCCACACCACTCATGTGCTATCCCTGTAAAATCAAGGAAAAGCATTGTTATTGCGATAAAAAATATCGTTGCAAGGGTAATCCTTATTTTCCGTAACATAATAATTGAAGTTTATGGTATCACAAAATTAGTAAAAATAACATGAAAATAAAAAAGCACCCACACATCACTGCGTAGGCGCTAAAAACATGTGATAATAAATTAAATGAACTATATATTTGTTAGAATCGTAATTTATAAGTAGCACCAATTATATTGATGTAACTTGTTTCTTCTGTAAGGTCTTTGAACTCGCTTGATTTTTCTCCGATATTTATGTCTTTAATGAATTCGTAGTCAAAACGATAATAAACTTCAATGCTGCTACGACGATCAAAACGATATTCTACACCTATTGCTGTGCGTATGTTCTCGATGTATTCGTTTCCTGCATATTTTTTTGTTATAGGAATAACTTTTGTGCCATCTTCCGATACGACATTTTTTGTTATTGATGCACTTGGCGAATTGAGGGTATTGATGAGTTCTATTGAAATAAATGGAGTTAAAGGAATGTGGCGGAATGCATATTCTGCTTTCAAACGGCTTTTAAGTACCCATTTTGGGTTAGCTTTTTCCCCTTTGTCATAAAGTTTATATCCGCCATGTTCTTTTTCATAGGTTGTGAATTGTCCTAATTCACGAAGGCTAAATCTCCAATTTGAATAGGTTTTGTAGTATAGAGTAAATCCAAAAGCTCCACGATGACGAGATTCCCAATAACGATCATAATTTGTTTTGGCTTTACCATCGTGATTGATAAGGATATAGGTATATTTTGCTTGTAGCTTGAGCCAGTCAAGAACAGTATATGAACCACCTATTTCTGTGTACATGCGGTCAAAAGTCCCTAAATTATCTTTGATGCGAAATTCTTGATCCCACTCTATATTAAATTTGCGAGAAAGAGATTTAGAAATATTCCATCCAGCACGAAATTGGAAATCATTTTCGGTGGTTTTATAAATAGGTGGTTCTTCATCTTGTGCAGAAGATGTTGTCCATACAAATGTGCAAATCAATGAAAGAGCCAATATGCGTAGTTTTGATAGTTGCATTATAGTTCTGGTTTTAGTTTAGTGATATTGTTTAATGCGGTGTTAGATGTTTCGGCATCTCCTGGATAATAAACTTTGATAAATGCTGCATCGCGAAGGAAATCGACATGACCTATTTCGATTTTCTTGATGTCAAGACCTGTGCGTTGCTTCAAGTCGGCCATGAGTTCATCATGCTTTTCAGGAGTTATTAGTTCAATGCGATCATAAAGGATGAGTTTTGAACTTGTGCTTGAAAGGAATTTTTGGTATTCAAAAAATCCGATGATTAATAGAATTAGCAAGTTGGTAGCGCCAAGGACAGCATAAGAGACACTCAAAGAAAGTCCATTAATAACCGAAATAGCGATAACCATGAACAGGTAAGTCATTTCTTTGATGGGGACAGTCTCGGTACGATAGCGAATAACTCCGAATATTGCCAAAAGACCAAGAGTGAGACCTATTTGCAATTTGATACTTTCTAAAAGGAAAAGCAATAGGAACATCCCGGCAGAGAAGAAGATAAGCGATTTATAATATTCGCGGTTACGATTTTTGCGGTAGTAGCAAAAATGTATCATTATAAAGCACACAAGCATGTGGAAACTGAAACGTAATAATAAGTGCCACATCTCTTCGGCATTCCATAGTTGTGCTCCAAAGAGGCTTGCTACTGTATCGCCGGTATAACCAAATTCATCAGCGATAGATGGGTCAAATTCAGGTAGTTGTATCATAATTGTATTGTGCTATTTTTCTGAGTAATATAATTTTCTTTTTAAATCGGTTGGTCTTCGCATCGGGGTTGGTTAATGCTGTGCCAACACAATATTTGCTTATTTTGAATGGCATGATGCGCAAGTCTCGCAATATTTGTCTCATGGTCGAGACATAGCGCCCATCTTGCTTAAGTTCAATGATTATAATGTCATTAAGATTATCGTCATTGTTGTGACTGAAATTGTGGAAATTTACATTCAGATCGATTGTAATGCGTTCAGTTTTCTCTTTATTTACAAGCGTTATGCGAGAAAATTCGGTTGTTAATGCCGGACGTAGGTTAGAAAAGAGATATTTTGTATTTTTTTCTATGAATTTTACTGCTTCATCATTCTGTTTTATCAAAGATGTATCAGTGCAGGGAACAGAAATGCGTATTTTTTTTGTCCTTCCTCGATTGTTTTTATTCTTTATTTCAAGAAATGAAATATCAGATTCTATGTAAGTGCGACTTCTGACTTTTTGACGACAAAGTTTGCGATTGTGGTGCATGGTATACATTTCAAGTGCCGTAGTGTCATAATAGATTGTCGAGTAGCTATTAAGGGCTCCGGTGGTGTATTGCACCATATATTCCATTTGGTGGGCACGCTTTAAAATTTGGGCTAAAGCACAACGAGGAGCAACAAATTTTGTGTCAGTGCGATTCATAAGTTTGACTGATTTCATTTCGTCAAGGCTTATGTGTGGCATCTGATTCCAAATTATTGCTTCTAAATCGTTGTAAACCACCATTTCAGGATTTATTAATCAGAAAATTTATAGTTATACTCTTTTATTGAATACAATTTGCCATTTGGAAGATAGTTGTATTGTTTCTTCTTTGTCCCATCAAGATTGTATTCATATTTTCTGATTCTCACAGGTTTATTTCGGTCGTTATATACGATTTCTTTGGCAACAAGACCATTCTCGCCATAAGTTGTTACGACGCGTTCACGTTGTCCATAAGAAGCATATTCGATTTCTTCGATTTTTCTACCTTGCTCATCGTAAACGGTTAAATGGTCCATCCAGCGATTTTTCCCTTTTGAATCGGTGTTCCATTCGGTTACGGTTAGATTTTTGCGTTTTGCTCGTTTGCTTAATGTTTCAGGACTCACTTCTTGAGCCATTGTGACTGTTGCACACATAAAAGCAATTAAGCAAAGTAGTAACTTATTTCTCATATCAGGTTAAGGTTGTTGTTTACACAAAAGTAACTAATAAATTCTAAAAACCGTATTAAATTTTAAAAAAAGCATGTTTTTGTCGCCATTAAGAGTGATTGTATGGTGTTTTAACTTTGATTAACAGTTTTGAGAGTAGGACAATTATAAAATAACAACAAGTCAATAGCCACAACATCAGATAAGGAAGAGTATTTTGTTCAAGTGTTGCACCGTTAGAATTAATTCTGATGAAACCTTCCACTCCCCATGTTGCGGGGATGCAGTTTCCAATCCATATCCATAATTTGCTCATCGCATATCGAGGCCAAGTCAATCCTGAAAGGAATAAGAATACAACTGATGAAAACACAACAATGAGCATTGAAGATTCCCTTTCAGTAACAGCACGTTGGAAAATCATTCCTAAAAAGATTGACGAGAATATAAAAGGAACTATGAATAATAGGTAATCGACAATATTTCCTATATTGGGTAGATTGAAAAATATAGGAACAAAATATAGGATATAAATAACTAAAGGAATGTATATTGTAAAGTAGCAAAGTGCTTTTCCTATGATGGTTGCTGTTGCTGGGGCTTTAACAGCAAGAGGATCAATACCTCGGTTCATTAATCGACGTTCATTAGCCCCTCCTCCAAGCATTGCAATTCCTAAAATGAGGCTTTGTTGAATGATTAGAACTAAAATTCCTGGAATTACAAATGAGGCAAATCCTTGTGTTGTGTCGCCAAGTATTATTGATGAGCTATTGATGGGTTGACTATCGGAATTATAAAGTTTTTGTCTGATTTTTGTGCCGGTAGCAAGCGATAAATCGGTCATTGCCGAAAGAAATCCGCGATAACGGATTAATAGGCTCATGTCGGAATAGAATATCACAGATGATTGTTCTCCTCTTCCAATGTTTTTCCCGTAATCTTCAGGGATTTCTAATATTCCGTAACATGCTTTTTGAGCATGCCATTGGCGGGCTTCGTTTAGGGTTGATGCATACCCTATGATTTTTATTGCTTCGGTGGCATCAACCATGCGTGTAAATTCCCGACTTGAAGTTGTGCGACAATTATCGACGACAGCAACCGGGATATCTCTGACGATTTCCGGGTTGTATATTAAAGTATAGACAAGAGGATATAATGTAGGAAGTAAGAAGAAAAAAATCACTACTCCGGCATCGGTAAACACAAGACGAAATTCCCTGCGCCAAACGCGGTAAAGGGAGGTTGTCCATTTCGATATGTTGTGAATAAGGTGTCTCATGCTATGGGATATAAACAGGATGTGAAAGCGCTCGTTTTAATCGAGGTAGAAGAGGGAGAATAACACATGGGAAGGCAATAAGCACGATGAAATACCATCGTGAATAATATAATGGCAAGCCATTTAGGGCTTGGTCAACATATATCAAAAAATAGTATCTCAAGGGGATGATGTAGCTAAAAATTCCGATTGCCCCATACATGCTCTCTACTGGGAATGAAAATCCGGTAATGGAAAATGATAGTATTCCTATGAGAGAAACGATACTTACGGCTAATCTTAGGTTAGGAATAAGACTGCATATGAAAACTGCAAATGCTTGTGTTGCAATTACAAAAAGGATTATTGCATATATCATTACCAAAGGATTGCAGTGCAATGGAAAATGGTTATAACCATAAAGCAGAGATTGGCAGAAGATGCCAATAATTGAAAAAATTATTGTTTGGGGTAATAGTTTTCCTATTAATGCTCCGAGTATTGAGCCGTTTGCAGTTTTTATCCATTTTATAGAACTGCCTTGTTTTAGTTCAGAACAGATAGAAAATGATGTAACAAGCAATATCATCAGAGCAATTACTCCCGGAATAAAAGAATTACTCAGGTATATTGAGTAATTGGTCCATGGATTGTGTATCGGATGATCTTGGACAACAACAGGCTGTAACAGTGATTTTACTTGTTGCGGGTTTATTCCTTCAGCAACAAGAGTTGATAGAACAATATTTCCTGATGTAGATACGGCAATAGTCTTAAACCCTTTGAAAGCGAGTGTGCCGGGGATAAAATAAGTGAGATTGGAGTAGTAGGAGATTGTGGGAGTGCGATTACTGATTGCCTCTTTTTCAAAATCTTCAGGGATAAGAAAAAATCCAAAAATATCACCTCGACCAACTCGGTCCATTGCATCATTAAAGCTCGTTGCTTGTTCAACAATCTCTATTGTTTCCATTGCCGATAAAGAACGAGTTATTTTGCGAGACATAGTTGAATTGTCAAAGTCAATAATTGCAGTAGGGACTTTTAGTGGGAGCCCGGGATTTAGTAGACTTAAGAAAAATAGGGACATAGCAATGGGGATTACTACCATCGTCAACAGATAAATGCGTCTGCAAACAAGCCGTTGCATCTCTCTTTTTGCTGTTTCTAATATCCCTAAAATCATAAAAAACTTATGGCTTTTGATAGATGATTGTCATTCCGGGACGAAGATTTTCAATTTTGTCAGTAGGACGAGCTTTTATTTGGAATGTGCGACTATCCCAGTCTCCTGTCGTTTTAGTTGCTCTCCACACAGCATAGGAGCCCATGTCTTTTGAATAATATACAGTTGCCGATGCTTTCTTTTCTCCTAAGGCAGGAATCATAATGGTTATTTCTTGTCCTATAGGTAAATGTTCCAATAGCTCTTCTCTGACATTAAATGTTACCCACATGTCGTGAAGTTTAAGAACATTCATTATAGGAGCTCCAAGAGCGACAAGTTCTCCCTCATTAGGATATATTTCGTCAATCTCGCCATCACAAGGAGCTATGAGATATTGGTCTTCAAGAATTGATCTTACTTCTTTCACTCCTCCTTGTGCAATGGTTACCATTGCAGCCGCACTTGTTTTGTCTTCTTGTTGTGCGCCATCAACAGCAAGTTGATATTGACTTGCAGCTGCTTTTTCAGCTGCTTCAGTGGCTTGATAGGCAGCAAGTGCTTCATCTCGTTTTTGCTCTGAGATTACATCTTGGCTATATAGCGACTCCATGCGATTATACGTTTTTTGAGCAATTGTTTTTGCGGCTATCGCTTGTTGCCAAAGTTCGTAGGCCGATTGTATTATTTGAGGACGTGTGCCTATATCAACTTTGCGATTTTGGGCATTGGCGGCAGTCTCCATTGCTTCGGCTTGCATGAGTTTTGCTTCGACGAGTGATGAGTGAATGTGGACAAGTGTGTCCCCTTGCTTTACATGATCACCTTCAGAAACATAGAATTTTGCTATGCGTCCAGGTAATTTGCCGGAGACTCTTACGGCGGTGGCATCGGCTTGTCCTTCTATGATTTCGGGCGGTGGCGATAGAAATAAAAAACCGGCAATGGCGAGGAGTGCAACTCCTGCAAGTATGCCACACAGAATAATCATTAATCCTTTTTCCTCTTTTTTCATTGCGTATAAATTAATTGTTTATTAGCGTTCCTAAAGTTTTAGATAAATACACGTTACATAGATAGACCTCTATTTCAGCATCAATGTTTTCGGAATTGGCTTTTAACCAGGCTGTTTGAGCTTCCATAACATTGTCGATAGATAATACTCCCTCTTTAAATCCGGCTTGTGCCATGCGTAGGTTTTCGTTGGCATTGGCTAGATTTTCTTTGGTCATGAGGAGTGTTTTTGCCGCTTCTGTGGCTTTATAGGCGGCCTGATTTACCTGTAGTTCTATTTTCTCTTTGGCGTCAGCAAGATTTAATTGGCTGATTGTTACATCGGTCTTTGCTGCTTGGTATTTGTTGAAATTTCCACCCCAATGCCAAATGGGAATTGTGAGTGTTGCTCCAATAGAGAATGCTCCGTCAAATTTTTTCTGGAATCCGTTATACATATTTGGGTTGCTGAACATGTATGAGCCTATGACAGCCAGGTTGGGCATCATAGCAGATTGAGCGATGCGTTGTTTCTGTTCATACATTTTCACCCCGAGTTCAAGTGCTTGTATGTCATTGCGTCGTGCAAAAATATCTGCCATATTATATTCTTTTGCAACAGGGAATGAATAGGGCGATTTGGTCAGTTCTTCATCGGCAAGAATCAAGGGCGTATTTATTGGCAACCCACATAGCTGAGCCAATGCCATGCGAGATAGTGATAATCCGTTTTCGACTTTGGTTAAATCCACTTGTGCTTCATTAAGTTTTACACTGACACTAAGCAGGTCGCTTTTTGTTGCAACACCTTCGTTGAGCAGAACTTTCACATTGCGTTGCAATGTGTCAAGCAGATTTACATAGCTTGTAGCTAATTTATGTTTGGCTTTTAGTGATACAACTTGCCAATAGGCGGCATCGACAGCGTAGATAATGTTTTCGGCATCAATGTTGTGAGATGTCTTGGCGAGTTCTTCAGCAAAGTAGGCAAGTTTGTTCATCGCAATTATTTTGCCTCCCATAAAAATGGGTTGTGTAACAGTTAATGCTCCGAAAAACATGTTGTGAACGTCGTAGGTCATTGATTCTTTGGGTATCAATGCTACTGTAGATGGGATGTATTGTCCGTCAGGAGATTTTATAGGCTCTCCGGTTGCCGGATTTGTAACAAGATTGAAATCATATTTTCCGGTTTCGGGATTAAATGTTTTTGTAGGGAGCAGTTGGTCGCTGTTAAAGATTGAAATATCTTTTTGGTTGTAGATATATCCACCAGAGAAATCGATAGCGGGCAAGTAGGCAGCTAATGCTACTTTTCGGTCATATTGAGCTGAGCGTATGCGTTCCGATTGAATACGTAACTGTTTATTGTTGGCAAGTGCCAGTGTGCGACAAGAATCAAGCGACAAAGTTTGTGCCGATGATGTAATGGCGCAAGTAAATAGTATTAGGAATACTGAGTTTCTCTTCATTGGAGTGTTATAATATCTGTGTATAGCTATAACACAAAAGAGAAATAAAAGGTTGAAAATTCAAAAGGATAAAATAGAAAAGGAAAAGAAAATAGGAAAGAGGAAAAATGAAAGAGGAGAAAGGCTTTGCATTTTTGCTTTATCCTTTCTCCTTTTTGCTCTTTGCTCTTTCCTATGTTATTTAATAATGCTTAGATTTTGTCAACTTCGAGGTCGCAGTTGTGTACTTCGTGCCAAGGAAGACCTTGTTTGTTGAGTTGTTCCATAAATGGATCCGGATCAAATTCTTCTACATTGTGAACACCGGGTTTAACCCATTTGCCTGTCAAGAACATCATTGCACCAATCATTGCAGGAACGCCTGTTGTGTAGCTGACTGCTTGCATGCCTGTCTCTTTGTATGCTTCTTCGTGGCTACAATTGTTGTAGATATAGTAAGTTGTGTTTTTCCCTTCTTTATCTTTTCCTGCGATGCGACATCCGATAGATGTTTCACCTTTATAGTTTTCTCCGAGGTCTTGTGGATTAGGTAATACCGCTTTGAGGAATTGCAAAGGAACGATTTTTACGCCATTGTATTCTACTTCGTCTATGCGAGCCATGCCTATGTTTTGGATAACACGTAGGTGAGTTAGGTATTCTTGTCCGAAAGTCATCCAGAAACGAGCACGCTTGATTGTCGGGAAATTTATTACGAGAGATTCCAACTCTTCATGGTAAAGAAGATAAGAATCGCGTGCGCCAATATTGGGGTAGTTAAGCGGTGCGTGTATCTCAAGTGGTCCTGTTGTAACCCATTTGCCATCTTGATAGTAGCGTCCGTTTTGAGTGATTTCGCGAATGTTAATTTCGGGGTTGAAATTTGTGGCAAATGCTTTTCCATGGTCGCCTGCATTACAATCGACGATGTCAAGATATTCCATTTCTGAGAAATGATGTTTTGCCGCATAGGCAGTGAAAACGCCCGATACTCCGGGGTCAAATCCACAACCGAGAATTGCTGTCAAACCGGCTTTTTCAAAGCGTTCACGATAAGCCCATTGCCAAGAGTATTCAAAGTGAGCAACATCTTTAGGCTCATAATTGGCAGTATCAAGATAGTTTACACCACATTCAAGGCATGCATCCATGATTGTGAGGTCTTGATAAGGCAGTGCAACATTGATCACCAAGTCGGGTTTATGACGGCGTAACAATTCAACGAGTTGAGGTACACTATCAGCATCTACTGAATCGGTACTGATATTTGATGCTCCTATGGCTTTGGCAATTGCATCGCATTTGCTTTTTGTGCGTGAAGCGATAACTATTTCATTAAAAACGTCGGGGTTTTGTGCACATTTGTGTGCCACTACGGTGCCTACACCACCTGCTCCAATGATTATAACTTTAGACATCAGAATTAAGAGTTATGCGTTTAATAAAAATGTGGGTACTAAGTTACATTTTTTCTTGACAATGCGCAAATATTGCAGAGAGTTTTAAGATCGTTGAAATTCCGATGGCGACATGCCGGTTAGATGTTTGAAGTATTTTCCAAATGATGATTGATTGGTGAAATTGAGTTCATAGGCAACTTGTTGAATGTTTTTGCCTGAAAAGCGTAAAAGGTTTTTTGCTTCAAGGATTACAAATTCATCAATCCATTCGGCAGCTGAGCGGCCGGTTGAGTCTTTTATTATCAGAGAGAGGTATTTGGGTGAGATGAATAACTTGCCTGCATAAAATCCCACTGATCGTTCTTTGCTGTGATATTTTTGGACAAGGGCCATGAAGTCGCGCACATAGTTCATGCGGCGAGATTGAGGTTGTGCTACATCGTCGTCTTCTTCAATATTGCGAGAGGAGCCAAATTGCATCATCTGATATAGTAATGAAGCCATCAGACAACGAGCGATATTTTTTTTATAGATGTGGTTGCTGTTATTTGTCGTATTTAAATATATCAAATCAAGATATTTTTTTAGGTGTGTTGTCTCTTCATCTGAGAGAGAGGTAATGTGCTTTTTTTGATTGGAAAAATTAGTAGTGCTTAAGGCATTTATGTCTAAATTGACATCTTTTAAAAAGTTTAAAGAAACAAAAAGAGTATATGCCTCAAGAGTGTCCGGCTCGATTTTGTTGAAATTAATTATACTATTTGGCCCGGCGACCAATATAGTGTTTGCCGCGACATCATACTGGTCGATGTTTATATCGACACTAAAATTCCCCTTTAGGCATAAAATTAATGTGAGCCCGTTAATGCGTATTGCTTCTTTTCCCGAAGGCTTTTTGTTAATTTCTTTAGGGTCTATATTGATACGTGACAAAACATAGTCTTCATCAAGGTTACTATATTTTGTGGCGATATTTTTAATGTCTGTGAGTTGATGTATTTCTAATGGTCTTATATTCATATTTGTGATTTTTGTTGCAAATGTAGATAAATATTCCAAAATATTTTGTGAAAATAATTAAAATAGGACATTTAGGATAATAAATTATACACATAGATAATTTTGGATGTTGGCATAGTTTATTTTAAATTTGTATGGTTAAAATTATTACAGATGAAAAAACAATCATTATCAAAGATATTACGAGCCGGATTTAAGTATTTAATTCCATTGTTGATTAGTATTGGGTTGTGTTATCTGTTATTTACCGGGGTTGATTTCAGGGAAATGATGGATAAAATAAAAGATGAGAATAATAATCTGTGGTGGGTGGCATTGGCAATGTTCATAAGTATTTTTTCTCATGTATTTCGTGCATTGCGATGGAGAATACAACTTAAGGCTGTAGAAATAAATGCACCATTGTCGGCATTGATAAATAGTATATTTGGAACCTATGCTGTTAATCTTGTTTTCCCACGATTAGGAGAAATATGGCGCACAGGTTACATTTCTCAACGCCAGCAAGCTCCTTTTACTGTTGTTCTTGGCTCAATGGTGGCAGAGCGATTGGCCGATGCAGTAACAGTATTGCTATTGGCAGTTGTAACATTTTTGTTGGCAAGTGGCGAGATTATGGCATTTATCAGAGAATATCCTGCATTTTACAACATGTTAATCACTCTTGTCTCTTCACCATGGTTGTGGGTGATATTGATCGTATCGATAATTGTTGTTTTGTGGGTGTTCCGTCGTTTCCCGGAAAATAAATTATTACTGAAGATAAAGAGTATTGTTAATGGTTTGTGGGAAGGTTTTGCGGCGATTGGTAAGATGAAAGGTAAAGGTAGATGGCTGATATACACATTCCTATTGTGGGGCTGTTATTTTATACAGATGTATTTTGCCTTTTTTGCGTTCCCTGAAACAGCAGGAGTTGTCGCACAGTATGGTATTGTTGCAGTCTTGGTGTGCTTTTTATTATCAAGTATTGCGATGGGAATACCATCAAATGGAGGAATTGGCCCTTGGCAAATAGCGGTGATGTTTGGACTGTCAATGTATGGGGTTGGTGAAATGCCTGCTTTGGCATTTGCTAATCTTGTGCTTGGAACACAAACTCTATTATTGATTCTATTAGGTCTCTATGCCTTTATTTCGATTTCTCTTGACCGCAAAAAGAGAAATGAGAGTTGAAAGAGGAAAGAGGAGAGAGGAAAAAGGATAAAGCAAAAAGGGGAAATGAAAAATTGCCCGAAGAGCACCTCTGGATGTGAGCTACAAACAATAAGCGTCGGGAAGACGCTACGATACAAATAAAAAACCTCACATAGTTAACAAGGTTAAAATGCTCCCCTTCACTAGGGGAGCATTTTTTTTAAGCCTTAAATAGTTCACTCCCCCTAAGATAGGGGGAGTGGGTTTAAAACCCGAGGGGGTACAATTAATTCTCGACTACTTAATAACTTTTGTTGCTTTGTTGCCTTGTTTCATGATGTAAACACCATTTTCAGGGTTAGCAACTTTGATGCCTTGAAGGTTGTAGTAAACAACAGGAGCGTTGTTGTCTGTTTCAATGCTTTCAATGCCTAATGAGGACGTTTCAACAAGAAGAGTCATTTCCTTAAGATTAACGGTGAAATTATAAATTCCCGGTAAAATCATCCATGCATTGGGGTCTGACCCTCCATTTGTAACTGTTGACGTTTGTCCGGTACTAATGGCTTCATCTTTAGAAGTAGCACCATAGCGAGCAGCTTTGTTTACATCATCCCATGAGCCTGTTGTAGTGTTGAATGAGAAATAACAATGAGTGTTTGTCCCTTCAGGAATAAGCTCAATATCTGATATTGAGTAAACCCCTTCGTCATCAGTAGGATCAAGAATTGCTCCATCAAAAGAAGGATCCCAATTAGCGTCAACTAAGTTTCCGCAAAGGAATAGTGCGTCGGGATAAGAAACAGATGTGGAGCCTCCTTCAAGAAGGATAGTTGCCTTTGCAAGGTCGATGGTAACGTCAAATGTGCCATCTCGTTCAATGGGTATATTGCCACAATATTGAAGATATAAGCTACCAGGTGTCCCGATCATGATGGTTTTGTCATCAGAGCTACACATTCCTTTAGCATTGAATTGATCCCAAGAACCTTTAGTGCGAGAAATTTTGCAAGTTGCTCCATAGTGGTTGTTTCCTCCCATTTCGTAGTTTTGGTTTGTGAATACCACGTTAGCTCGATAGTATGCACTTTTAGTGGCATCGTAGGGGATTTCAAGAGGGTTTCCCGGATTCCAACTGCCATCATTGCCTGTCATATAAAGAGGAGTCCCTGTAAGGTCGGGTTCCGGTGTTTCTGTTACAGCCTTGAATGTCATAGCATTTAGGTCAACAGTGATAGTCCACACACCAACCCATGGGAGCATGATATCTCCTCCATCTTTGTTTACTGAAAGTTTTACTGTGCCACCATTAGTGATAGCTGCACCGGGGGTGAGATTTCCTGCGTTGAATTGATCCCACGAGCCTTTTGATGTAGAAATTTTGAATGAAGAAGATGCTTCGTCAAGTTCAAGGGTGTAAACTCCGTTGGAATAAGTAAATTCTGCCGGATTTGTAGGATCCCAATTGCCGAGAGCTGCACTGCCTCCCACTGCATATAAGGCTGCTTGTGCTGAAATGTTGCTTGCCATCAATATTGCTGTTGCGACAAGCATAATGTTGCGTAAAAGTTTTTTCATAAAATGTAGTTTTAGTGTATGATATAATCTGTGCCGTAAAGGTAATGAATTTTATTTAGAAAGGAAAAAGCAAAGAGGAGAAAGGAAAGTTGAAAAAGGATAGCCTTTCAGGCAATCATTTTTCCTTTATCCTTTTTCCGCTTTCAACGCTCATTTCTTCTCTCTGTAAAAAATGACAATCCCCATACTCATCGAGCACGGGGATTGTTTTATTAGGGATTGAGAGTCTTTTTAGCTCTCAACTTTCAATTTATTTTACAACTTTTGTTACTTTGTTGCCTTGTTTCATGATGTAAACACCATTTTCAGGGTTGGCAACTTCAATACCTTGAAGGTTGTAGTAAACAGCAGAAGCGTTGTTGTCAACTTCAATGTTTTCTACACCTGTAGATGATTTAGAAACAACTAATGTCATGTTTACAAGATCAACGATGATGTTGTAAGTGCCTGGTTCAACTTTCCATGCATTAGGACTAGTACCACCGTTTACAACTGTCATGCTTTCTCCTACAGTTACAAGCTCATCACTTGAAGTAGCACCATAGCGAGCTGATGTGTTTACATCGTCCCATGATCCAACTGTAGTATTGAATGAGAAGTAAGCCCATTCGCCACCATCAGCACCTACAAGTTCTACATTTTCAATAGCATAAACGCCCTCGTCAGTTGGGTCAAGGATTGCTCCATCGTAAGCAGGATCCCAGTTAGCATCTTTCAAATTACCGCAAAGGAATAAAGCATCAGGGTAATTAATCACTTCTTCAAGAAGAATTGTTGCATTTACCATGTCGATAGTGATATTGTAAGTACCTGCTTTTTCGATTTTTATATTATTGCAATATTGAAGATATAGGCTACATGGAGTGCCGATTATGATAGTGGCATCGTTAGAACTACAGATACCATTAGCATTGAATTCATCCCAAGTTCCTTTTGTACGTGAGATTTTACATTCTATGTTTGTGAATTCCACGCCGGCAATATAGTATGCACCTTTAGTAGCATCATAAGGGATTTCAAGTGGGTTTGCAGGGTCCCAACCATTGTCATGTCCAACGATGTAAAGAGGGTCATAAGAAGGAGCTGGCTCCGGTGTCTCAGTTGTTGCAGTCAATGTAGAAAGGTCGGCAGCAACAGTAATAGTCCATGCACCTGCCCATGGAAGGATGATGTTTCCAGCATCTTTGTTTACTGAAAGATTTACAGTACCACCATTAGTGATAGCAGCATCAACAGCGAGGTTACCTGCGTTAAAGATCTCCCAGTCATTTTCAGCGCCTGTGCCTTTTGCTGTAGAAATCTTGAATTGAGTAGTGTTTTCGTCAACTGTGATAACATATTTTTCACCATCAAATTCAAATTCAGCAGCGTTTGCAGGATCCCAATTTCCACCTACGTTTTCACCTGTAATGTATAGAGGATCAGCAGTAGGCTCTACAGGAGCAGTATAGCAAATAGCATATTGAGCTGCAGCCTTAGTAGTAAAGTCATTGTTTTCACGTGGAATAGAGAAGCCTTTCAAGTGCTCACCTGAGTTACCGCAGATATAAAGATTATTTGCAAGGTCCCAAGCATAGTCATATACGTTTGTTCCGATACCATGAGTAACAGTATATACTGCAGTCAATGTAGGAGTATTGTCTTCTGCATAAGTGATATCATAAATTTCGAATTGTGTTTTAGAAATAGCTACAGCAATTTGAGTAAAATCGGGGTTGAAACGGATGCCACCACCGCCACGAATTTTGCCACCTGTACCTTCAAATACTTTTTGTACACCATTGGCATCAATATATATCAATGCAGGTTGAGTGTCTGAAGGGGTTGTACGATATTGGCAATACCAAATACCACCGCGATTATCGTAAGTTACATTTGTAGCTTGTGGAGAAATTGTGTAGTTTGAAACGCCTGAAATTGTGGTAGGTGTTGGAAGTGTAGTCGCATTTCCTAATGAGTATTCGCTAACAAGAGAGCCTGTTGTGCTAGTAAAAGGCCATTGTTTATAGTTAGCATGAAGAGCGAGAATTTTCAAATCAGCTCCAGATCCTTTGATGTCAAAACCAACGTTTGAACCAGCTAAGAAAGCTCCATCTGTAGTATTATATTCAAAAGTAGTTGCATCAACAGAACCACCGCTCAACAAAGAAGTAAATTTGTCTTCTTTGATAAGAGTTTCGGCATCTTTAACGTATGCGATATAATCACCACTTTTGTTGCAACGAGTAACAAAGATGCGACCATCTTCAGCAACACGTACACGAGCTAAGTCAGCGCCATAAGAGGGAACGTTAGCAGTGAAACCGCCCATAAATGCATAGTTGCCAGTTACTTGGTTTTTTACACCTTGCATATCAGGAGTAAAGATATAAAGACCATTTTGTCCTTTATCAGCACTATAATAAGTAGTGCTTGTGGTTGCCATACCTTCAGTTACGTAGATGTTACCGAAAGCAGGACTTTCCATATTGTTGTCAACATCTACTCCTCGTGGGTGGTAGAAACGAATATCAACAAATTCTTCCATTGTTGTTTTAGCTTCACCGGTAACTTTTACTTCCCAGCTGTAGCAACCGTCAGAAAGACCGGCAAGTTCTACTGTAGTAGTGTGAGCGCCTTTTGTGAGGAAATCACCTTCAAGATCAACTGTTTTAACAACTGTTCCTTCGCCACCAATGAGGTTAATTGCTACAGCAGTAGCATCGGCATTAAGAGAGTAATTGATTGTAACTACACCCTCTTCTGATGTGCTAGAAAGTGCATAAGCAAATGGGTTAGCTGTTCCACCTGTTGCAGGAGTAACTGCAGTAGCCGCATAAGCATTACCTGCCATGAACAATGTAG
The DNA here is from genome assembly GCA_045596365.1 of Muribaculaceae bacterium. Lineage (GTDB taxonomy): Bacteria > Bacteroidota > Bacteroidia > Bacteroidales > Muribaculaceae > RGIG4079. Next base: position 145,108 of record JAZOCE010000019.1, read on the forward strand.
CTCCGGCAAGCATGAGATTACGTAAAGTTTTTTTCATAAAAATTGATATTAAAAATTGGAATAATTATTATTTGCTATGATATAATCTGCGTTTTTTTGGTCAGAGTTTTTTTCATGATGTTGTGGAGTATAGCGGACTCGAACCGCTCACCTCGACACTGCCAGTGTCGCGCTCTAGCCGGATGAGCTAATACCCCAATGTTTTGTGCCACAAAGATATATATTTATTTTGCAATACAAAAACAACCGCGAGATTTTTTTTACATTAACAGGGGATAGGAATTTTATAAATTCATAGATTTAATATTATGGACTAAGGTAACCGGGGGCTTTAGCCCCCGGTTACCTTAGTCGGCGGTCTTGACCGCTATACATATAAAATCAAGGACTTATTACCGATTTTTTGCAACGTCAATTATATTGAGAGTCGATGGAGGGTGTTGAGGAGGTCTCGGTTGATGGGCTTGTCGTTTTTAATGGCTTTAGAGAATGGCACATAGACAATTTCATCGTTCTTAACCCCAATCATCACATTGCGTTGGTCGTCGAGTAACGCGTCAATTGCAGCTGCTCCCATGCGAGAGGCAAGTATGCGGTCATGAGCTGTTGGTGAGCCTCCGCGTTGTAGGTGCCCAAGTATAGATACACGCACGTTATATCCCGGATATTCATTCTTTACACGCTCGGCAAGTGCCATTGCTCCACCCGTTTCAGGGCTTTCTGCAACAAGGACAATTGATGAGTTCTTGCTCTTGCGGAATCCGTTTTGAATGAGTTGGGCAAGCTGGTCAACTTCAGTTGATATTTCAGGAATGATTGCTGCTTCTGCTCCCGATGCTATAGCTCCGTTGAGAGCGAGGAAACCGGCATCACGTCCCATGACTTCAATAAAGAATAATCGCTCATGGCTTGTCGCTGTGTCGCGTATCTTGTCGACACATTCCATGATTGTATTGAGTGCCGTATCATATCCTATTGTGGTGTCGGTGCCATAAAGGTCGTTGTCTATAGTTCCCGGCAACCCGATGATGGGCAGGTTAAATTCGTTGGCAAAAATGCGAGCGCCTGTCAATGAGCCGTCGCCACCTATGACGACAAGTGCGTCAATGCCATGGCTACGAAGAACTTCGTAGGCTTGTTTGCGCCCTTCTTCTGTTTGAAATTCTTGGCAACGGGCAGTTTTAAGAATTGTTCCGCCCATCTGAATGATGTTTGAAACATTTTGTGTTTTGAAATCAACGATTTCGTTGGTTATCAATCCGCGATAACCTCTATATATCCCTTTTACCGAAAATCCGGCATATATTGCAGAGCGTGTAACGGCACGAATTGCAGCGTTCATTCCGGGAGCATCGCCTCCTGATGTGAGAATTCCTATACATTTAATATCAGCCATAGCTATTTAATTTTAATTTCTATCTATAAGGTACAACAATCTTAAACACAAAGATAGTGCAATTGTCGAGAATTTAATAGTTAACAATTAATAATTAAGCTATTTAATATCTTCCCACTCGGCGTCGATGATTTGTTGCTCGATTTTTGGCTGTTGCTTTTGGGTGTCGGATTGTGTTTCATCGTTGTCGGGTGTGTGCTCAATTTCTTCAAATTCTACATATTCGCCTACGTTGCTGTCAAAGATTTTTTCTTTTACAGTGGTGTTTCGAGGCTCATTGCGTTGGTCCCATTTTGTGCCGGTCGTTTCTTCAAATGTGCGACGTGCTTGCTTGTGTGCCTTTCTGATGACCCAAAAGAATTTTACTATTGGCCACACAATGAAAACGATAAAAAATATTAGAAGTATATCCCAAAACATATATTGCAGAATAAAAAATGGGGATTATGTGAGTTTTATTTCTCACGAGTGCGAGTCATCACCGAGATTATGATATAGAAACAAATTGTCCATGCAAATCCGGCGATGCCAGTTGTGAGAACAAAAAGAATTGCAGCTACAATTAATACATAGCGTTTGAAATTCTCTTTCCAATCAAAGTTTTTGAACTTCAGTGAGAACATGGGCAAGTTGCTGATCATTAGAAATGACATCCCAAGTAGCAAGATGATCAAAATTGTGTTGCCGGGATATTGGTGAGTGTGTATCCATGAACATATCCCAATCCAAAATAAGGCATTTGCAGGAATTGGAAGCCCTCGGAAAGAGGTGGTTTGCAATTCGTCAACGTTGAATTTAGCCAAACGCAATGCTCCAAACACTACGATTGCTAATGCGAAAAAAGATAACCATGAGCCATCGTTATAGCTGTTCATTGTGTTATACATCAATAATGCCGGTGCAAGTCCGAAACTGATGAGGTCGGCAAGAGAATCAAGTTCTTTGCCCACAAGAGAGTATAAGTGGAGTAATCTGGCGGCAGCTCCGTCGCAAAAATCAAATAATGCGGCAGTTCCGATGAAAATAAATGCCCATTGATAGCCCAATAATACGCCAAATTGTTCATTGCAAGAAAATGACATGATACATGCCATGCATCCTGAAAGGAGGTTCAGGCATGTGATGCTGTTAGGAATCTGAGATTTTATGCGTTTAAACATGGCTTATGGCTTGAGGCGAGCAACCTCGGTAATGCCGCCGATGGTTTTGTCGCCGATTTTAACTAATATTTCGGCATCAAGCGGGAGAAATATATCCACGCGAGAGCCAAATTTAATAAATCCCATGTGGTCTTCAATAGAAGCCTCATCACCGGGCTCGGCATAGGTTACGATGCGTCGTGCCATCGCTCCGGCGATTTGTCTCATGAGTATTTTTTGCCCATTTTTTGTCTCTATGACAACAGTTGAGCGTTCATTCTCTGTGCTTGACTTTGGAAGATATGCTGCCATGAATCGTCCGGGGTGGTGCTTTACAAATAATACTTTTCCATCAACCGGAAACCAATTGGCATGCACGTTAAAGACTGTCATAAATACAGAAAGTTGTATTGCTCGGCAATTTAGGTATTCGCTTTCAAATGTTTCTTCGAGGGCCACAACTTTTCCGTCGGCCGATGCAACAACGACATTTTCGCGGTTGCCGTTAAAATGTCGACGGGGAGAACGAAAGAAATTAACTACTACAAGGAAAAGAATAGCCGATACTGCTGAGACCGGTATCGCAACAGGTCGCACATACAGCCACATAGGGATATTGATTGCCAATAAAATTAAAAGCAATATCAAAATAATGTTTGTTCCTTCGTGATGTATTTTGACTTTCATCCTATGGTATTATTTACTATAATCACACAAAGGTAATGGATTTTTTCTGTTTTTGCCAAACAAATTGGTCAATAATTCATTTTATCTCGCAAATAGGCACAAAAAAAGACTGAACAAAAATCCGAAGATTTAATATTCAGTCTCCTCTCTCCTCTGCGGTATGGACGGGACTCGAACCCGCGACCCCCTGCGTGACAGGCAGGTATTCTAACCAGCTGAACTACCACACCAGTTTTTGAGGTGCATCACAGTTTGTTTCTGTTTTGCGATGCAAAGGTATGATGATTTTTTTTATCCTGCAAATATTTTCCAAAAAAAATCGCAATTTTTTTATTTTCTTTGTTTTTTTGCCTCTTCGAGGTCATATTTTCATATTAATTCAATGCCTGCGGCCGCACATTTGGCGATTTGTTCTTCGGGCCAAATGCTTGCTTGTACTTCTCCGACATGGGCCTTTTGCAACAAGAACATACACAAGCGACTTTGTCCGATACCTCCACCTATCGATTGTGGAAGTTCTCCATTGATCAATGCTTGATGGAAACGTAATTGCGCGCGTTCTTTACAATTGCGCGCTTTGAGTTGTTGCATTAAAGATTGTGGGCTGACACGTATTCCCATTGAAGAAAGCTCAAATGGACATTCGAGAATGGGGTTCCAAAATATCATATCTCCGTTTAGTCCCACAAAACCATCGGCATTAGGAGTGATCCAATCGTCGTAGTCAGGAGCACGCCCGTCGTGAGGTTCTCCGTTAGATAATGGGTTGCCTATGCCTATTATGAATACGGCGCCAAATTTTTTTGCAGCTTCTCCTTCGCGGCTTTTGCTGTCAAGGTTAGGAAACATTTCAAACAATTGTTGGGAGTGTAGAAATGTGATTTCATCGGGCAGTTGCGGTGTGATGTGAGGATAGCGACGGTATATCATCAATTCAGTAGCTTTGACTGCCGCATATATTTTTTTGACTGTGGATTTCAAATAGTCAATGTTGCGATCATTGTCGGTAATTGTTTGCTCCCAGTCCCATTGGTCGACATATAAAGAGTGTAGATTGTCAAGTTCTTCACATGCGCGTATCGCGTTCATGTCGGTATATAAGCCATATCCCGGGGCAATGTCGTAGGCTCCGAGTTTGGTGCGTTTCCATTTGGCGAGCGAATGAACAACTTCAGCCCGACGATTGTCCATGCATTGAATGTTAAAAGAAACAGGGCTTTCAACGCCATTAAGGTCGTCGTTCAGACCGGTGCCTGACAGGACAAAGAGAGGGGCAGTTACACGGCGCAGGTTGAGAGCGTCGGCAAGTTTCTCTTGGAAGGTTTCTTTGATGTCTTTAATTGCTACCTCGGTGGTTTCAGGAAGTAGTTTTTGTTTGTATTTTTTAGGTATGATAAGAGCCATATTTATTGCAGTTGTGTTTTGATTTGGGTTACAAAGATAAACATATTTCTACTATTTTCAAATTTTTTCTTGCAATTTGCTATATTTTATTTTGTGTTATTGCTGTGCGTGTTTTTAATAACTAAGATATTGCGTTTTAATGAAAATTTGCTAAGTTTGCAACATAATAAGTTGTGCGATGGAGAAATTAATGCAATACATATGGCAGCATCGATTGTGGTTGCAACAAGATATGCACACAGTTGATGGTCGAGTCGTGCAAGTTATAGATGCCGGACAGTTGAACACCGATGCGGGACCTGATTTTTTTAATGCCAAGATAAAGATTGATGGTGAGATGTGGGTGGGTAATGTGGAAATACATGTGCGAGCCAGCGATTGGTATCGTCATCACCACGATGCAGACAAGGTATATGATTCTGTTATATTGCATGTCGTGGAAAAAGATGATGTTCCGGTAAAGCGTAGTAATGGAGAGGTGATTCCACAATTGCGCATGCCTTGTTCTCCTGATTTTCATCAGCGATATAATCATTTAGTGGGAAGTTCAGGCAGTGAATTACCATGTGGTAATGAAATCTCGGCTATGCCGTCAATATATGTTGCCGACTGGCTTTCCACTCTTGCTTATGAACGTTTGTTTCGCAAAGTGGAGCATATAAAAGAGTTGTTGGATAGATATTGTGGCGATTGGGAAGAGGTGTGCTATATTGTAATGACTCGAAGTATGGGATTTGGAGTCAATAGTGATGCGTTTGAACAGTTGGCAATGAGTTTGCCTTTGCGTTTTATGGGAAAACATAGCGACTCATTGTTGAGTATTGAGGCGTTGCTGTTTGGACAATCTGGTTTATTGGACAATCTTCTGACCGATGAGTATGTAAAAAATTTAAAGACCGAATATGAATTTCTTGCTCATAAATTTTCGTTGAGCAGGAATGAAAACATCAGATGGAAGATGGCGCGCATGCGTCCCACAAATTTTCCTCATCGTCGCATTGCGCTACTTGCCGAAATGATTTATGGTGGATATAGCATGATGTCCAAGATGGTTGCAGCGTCAACCGAAAAAGAGGCACAAGAGTTGTTTGATGTAAAATTATCGGGCTATTGGGCTCTCCATTATACATTTGGGAGCGAAGCTCCACATGAATTAAAAGCATTAAGCAAGGCTTCGATAAATATCATGCTTGTAAATGTTTATGTCCCACTGGTGTATGCCTATGGAATGATTAGAGGAGAGGAGCATTTGTGTGATAGGGCTGTGTCTATATTGCAGTCGTTACCTTCTGAAAATAATGTGATTATAGACTTGTTTAAACGCGCTGGTATAGATAGTAAAGATGCATTTTCGTCGCAGGCTTTGATACAGTTAAGGCGCGAATATTGTGAGAAGCATAAATGTCTGTATTGTCGGATAGGGCACCGAATGTTATCATCAAAAACGCAAAGATCCAATAAATTGGGCTGAATGACTTATTTTTAAGCAATGTTTTTAATAAAAAATAATTAATTAAAATACTTTTTAAATGTTACAATAATGTTATTTGGTATAACTTTACACGTTATTAATCATAGCAATTTATGAAAAGACTGAAATCTATTTTTGTATTGTTGACAATATTGTGTTGCCCGATATTGCTAAATGCAGAGAAAATCATAGTTGGTGCTGAACAAATAGATCAATATGTGCCATTGCTAAAAGGAAAAAGAATAGCAATTCTTTCTAATCACACAGGAATGATTGGAGACAAGCACACACTTGATGTGATGCTTGAAAACGGACTTAATGTAACAACTATATTTTCTCCTGAGCATGGTTTTCGAGGAAAGGCTGATGCAGGTGAACATGTAAGCAGTTCGGTTGACAGCAAAACCGGAATACCCATTGCTTCGCTTTATGATGGAAAGAAACGCATGCCGGCTAAGGAGGTAATGGATAATATAGACATTATAGTTACCGATATTCAAGATGTGGGTTTGCGTTTTTATACCTACTACTGCACTATGGCCGACTTGATGAATGCTGCAATTACTTATGGGAAAGAATTTATGGTTCTCGATCGTCCTAATCCCAATGGAATGTATGTAGATGGTCCCATTCTTGATATGAAGTATGAATCGGGCGTTGGTCGATTGCCTCTAACTGTTGTTCATGGAATGACATTGGGCGAAATTGCAATGATGGCCAATGGCGAAGGATGGTTGAAAAATGGGAAACAAGTTCCGTTGACCATTATCCCATGCAAAGGTTATACTCATCAATCACGATATGAGTTGCCCATTGCTCCGTCGCCCAATTTACGAGATATGAAAGCGGTGTATCTCTATGCTTCGACTTGTTATTTTGAAGCAACTCCTGTGAGCTTGGGACGTGGGACTGACAGCCCATTCAAAATCTATGGACACCCCGACATGACAGGATGTGATTTCTCATTTACACCTCGCAGTGTCGATGGCGCTAAAAATCCTCCTCAACTCAACAAGAAATGTTATGGACGTGATTTGCGTAATCTTGATGACGAAGATATAATCAAAGCGGGTATAAATCTTGAATATCTACTTGATGCATACCATAATTTGAAGATGCCTACAGATAAATTCTTCCGCAGTTTCTTTGAAAAGCTCATTGGCGATGGAAATATTCGCACAATGATTGAACAAGGTGCAACTGCCGATGAAATTCGTGCAACATGGGCTGATGATGTAGAGAAATTCAAACAACAAAGAAAACCTTATCTGCTTTATGCAGAATAAATACCAATATAACTAAATATCCTAAAGAAGCATGACACCGAGTGTAGTAATTTTTACGATAATAGGTTATTTTTGCCTATTGTTTTTAATATCATTTTTTGCATCACGCAAATCTGATAATTCAACTTTCTTTACCGGCAACCGCAAGACTCCATGGGCTTTAGTGTCAATTGCAATGATTGGAGCAGCAATCTCCGGCGTAACATTTATTTCAGTCCCCGGCATGGTGGTAAATAGTGGTTACTCTTATTTGCAGATGTGCTTAGGTTTTATTGTTGGATACTTCCTTATCGCGTTTGTCCTTGTCCCTATGTTTTACAAGCGTAATTTGGTGTCTATTTATGGATATTTAGGCGAGAGATTTGGCGTATCGACCTATAAGTCGGGAGCATGGTTTTTCTTTATCTCTAAAATGCTTGGGGCATCGGTGCGATTCCTTGTTGTGTGTGTCGTGTTGCAAAAACTTGTGTGTGACCCATGGGGAATCCCATTTTATGTAAATGTTGTTGTAACAATAGCATTGATATGGCTCTATACAATGCAAGGAGGAGTGAAAACATTGATTTGGACCGATACATTGAAAAGTTGTTGCTTGATTTTATCGGTAATCTTGTGTATATATTTCATCGCAAAAAATCTTGGTTTTTCATTTGGTGAAATGATAGGTGCGATTACTGCTGATGAATCGTCGCAAGTGTTTTTCTTTGATAATCCTAAAGAAGGGACCTATTTTTGGAAACAATTTCTCGCAGGAGTCTTTATGGTGATTGCAACAACAGGTCTTGATCAAGATATGATGCAACGTAATCTTGCGTGTAAGGACTCTAAGGAGTCTCAAAAAAATATGATTGTGAGCAGTATCATGCAATTCTTTGTTATTGCAATGTTTTTGATTTTGGGTACATTGTTGGTGATATATTTGAAGCAAAATGGTACTGAAATACCAAGTAAAACCGACGAAATATTTGGTCTTGTAGCATCAAATCCCGCAATGCCTATTATTGTTGGGATATTGTTTATTCTTGGCTTGATCGCTGCAGCATATTCGGCCGCCGGATCAGCATTAACATCTCTCACAACCTCATTTACTGTTGATATTCTTGACGGGCAAAAACGATATGATGACAACAGATTGACAATTGTTAGAAAGCTTGTCCATGTGGGAATGTCGGTGCTAATGGGAATTGTGATTATAATGTTCTATTATATGAGCAATCAAGATGCGATAAGTGCGGTATATACATTGGCATCATATACCTATGGCCCTATCCTTGGATTGTTTGTGTTTGGAATGTTCTGCAAAAAGGCAGTGAGAGATAAATTAGTTCCTGTTGTGTGTATAGCTGCACCTATATTGTCGTGGGTAATTCAATATTCGCTTGATCAAATGTGGGGATATAAGACAAGTTTTGAACTATTGATAATTAATGCTTTGATAACGACTCTGGGAATGAGACTTCTATCAATAGGTAAATCGTAGAAAAAAGAAATACCAAGTAAAACGTAATAATAATCATAACCAAATTTTTTAATTGGCCATATGTCAAAAGATTTATTTAGCCGCTATATATGGCTGATTGATACGATAAAACGACATGGACGTATAACTCGTGAAGAGTTAAATGCCAGATGGAAACGCGCTCCGTTTTCAAATGGAGAGTCATTACCACGTCGTACTTTTTATAATTATCGTCTTGCAATAGAGGATATTTTTAGTATAAATATTGAGTGTGATTCGTCCACATTTGAATATTATATTGAAGATGTGGATGTTCACAATGAGAGTGTAACCAATTGGTTGTTAAATTCGGCGGCAATGAGTGATGTGTTGAGTGGCTCTCGAGAGGTGTCAAATCGCATATTTCTTGAAAATGTACCATCGGCACGCGAATATCTTTCAGTGGTAATAGATTCATTAAAAGAGAATGTCGCTATCAAATTTACCTATCAGCCTTTTTCTCGCAGTAATGCTACTCCGGATATTGAACTGGAGCCTTATTTCCTTAAGATTTTCAGACAACGATGGTATATTACAGGACGCAATACCAAAGAAGATAAGATTAAGACTTATGCTCTCGATCGCATGAAAGATGTGATATTGGGACAAGAGCAGTTCAGTATCCCTGAAGACTTTGATGCTGAGTCTTATTTTAAACATTCTTTTGGTATCGTATTTTCTCAAGGAGAGGTGAAACATGTTGCGATTAAGACAAGTGCTCGTCAAGCAAAATATTTCAGAGCATTACCATTACACTCGTCTCAACAGGAGATGATACATGATGCATATTCAATATTTTATTATAAATTGCGCATTACTCCTGATTTTGTGGAAGAGTTGTTGTCTCATGGTCCACAATTAACGGTTATAGACCCTCCGGAATTGAAGGCAATGATGGTAACAAGCCTCCAAGAGTCGCTTGCTAACTATGAAAGTGAAGCAAAAAACAATCCAACACCGCCATCAAGTGTAGTATATTAAAAATCCCTCATTGAGGGATTTTTTATTTAATGGGCTTCAAGCCAATTGTTTCCTATTCCGGCGGAGACGATTAAAGGTACGCGACCTTTGTAGGCATTCTCCATGTTGCGTTTTATTAGCTCCTGCATGGAATCAAGTTCTTCGGGCTTAATATTAAATACCAATTCGTCATGTACTTGCATAATCATTCGTGATTTTAGTCCTTTTTGGTCCATTTCATTGGCAATATTAATCATTGCTATTTTGATTATGTCGGCAGCACTGCCTTGTATAGGGGCATTTATGGCATTGCGTTCGGCAAAACCTCTGACCACAGAGTTATTGGAGTTGATTCCCGGTAATATGCGTTTGCGACCTTTGATGGTTGTTACATAGCCATCTTTTTTTGCTTGTTCAATATTGTTGTCCATGTATTCTTTCACTTTAGGATAGGAATTGAAATATCCATCAATGAGGTTTTTTGCTTCTTGTCGAGATATTCCCAAGCGTTCAGATAGCCCGAATGCCGAAATACCATAGATAATGCCAAAATTAGCTGTCTTTGCATTGCGTCGTTGATCTGATGTTACTGCATCAAGAGGCTCTTTATAGATTTTGGCTGCTGTAGCTTGATGAATATCGGCTCCTGAAAGGAATGCGTCAATCATTTCATTATCACCACTTAAATCAGCAATGATGCGCAACTCTATTTGCGAATAATCGGCTGATAGGAAAATATCACCCGGGTCAGCAATAAATGCTCGACGAATTTCTCTTCCATCGTCAGTACGTACAGGGATGTTTTGTAAATTTGGGTTGGTTGAGGAGATGCGTCCAGTTGCGGTAACCGTTTGATTATAAGATGTGTGGATTTTGCCGGTCTTGGGATTGATAAGTTCCGGAAGGGCATTTATATAGGTCGTTAAAAGCTTGCGCAATCCTCTAATCTTTAAGATCAGGTCAACAAGAGGATGTGTAGCACGATGTTTTTCAAGAATTTCTTCAGTAGTGGAGTATGCTCCTGTTTTGGTGCGCTTTGCTTTAGGGTCTATTTGCATTTTGCCAAATAGTATTTCTCCAACTTGCATAGGTGATGCGATGTTAAATTCGCATCCTGCAAGCTGAAAGGCTTCTTGCTCCATCGTGTGTAATCGTTGCGAGAGATGTTGTGATAGTTTTGCAAGTTCGTTGACGTCAATTCTCACCCCTTCCCACTCCATTTTAGCTAAAACTGTGATAAAAGGTAATTCAATTTCGTTCATCAATGGAGATATATTTTCTTTTTCAAGTTCTTGTTTTAGAACTTGGCTTAGTTGTAAGGTGATGTCGGCTATTTCACAACTGCGCATTGGAGCCTCAATGTCGTTTATCTCAACATGTTTTTTACTTGCTGAAGAATCATCGGTGTAGTCGAGTGTGCGATATCCTAAGTAAGAGAATGCCAATCCCGACAAGTTGTGCCGCATTTCGGGTTGTAATAGATAATGAGCTACTGATGTATCGTAATATGAGGCATTGAAATTTATACCCTCATTTTTGAGAATGATATAGTCGCGCTTTACATCGTGGCTTGTGATAATCAACTCTTTGCTCTCAAATAGAGGCTTAATTGCTGAAATGAATTTTGCGCGAGCGTGTTGCTCTGCTGGAATCGCGATAAATGTTGCATTTTCAGCCTCAACAGCTAATGCCACACCCTTTAATTGGGCAGTCATGGCATCGGCTCCTGTTGCATGGATATATATCCCCACTTGAGGAGCTTTAAGCGCATTGTTTATCGTAGTTATCACCTCTTCAGTAGTTGACGCGGTGGCATATTTAGCAGTGCGTTGAGGTTGGGCTATGGGTTGAGGTTCAACATCGGGTATGTCAAATAGAGATGGCATAGCATCAACAACAAGAGTTTCAGGCTGTTTTACCTCGTTGGTGCGATCTGATAGACGAGAAATGAACGTCTTAAATTCAAGTTCGGTATATATCTCAATTAGTTTATCTATGTTTTCCTCTTTTCGGGCTAAATCATCGATATTGATGTTAACAGGGACATCAGTTTTAATTGTAACGAGATATTTGGAAAATCTTATCTTCTCAGCGTTTTCAATGATTTTCTTTTGTAATGAACCTGTGATTGAATCGGTATTTTCAAGCATATTTTCAACTGAACCCCATTGAGAAATCAATTTTATAGCCGTTTTTTCTCCCACACCCGGACAGCCGGGTATATTATCACTTGCATCACCTTCAAGAGCGAGCAAGTCAATCACTTGTAATGGCGATGAAATGCCATATCGTTCACACACCTCTTTGACACCCCGTATTTCAAATCCTGCGCCTTTTAGAGCCGGTCGATACATAAAAATCTTGTCGGTTACCAATTGCCCATAATCTTTATCAGGAGTCATCATGTAGGTCGTGTAGCCCTCTTGTTCTGCACGTTTAGCAAGTGTCCCGATAACGTCATCGGCCTCATATCGAGGAATTTCTATTACCGGAATGTTGTGAGCTCTTATAATATCTTTAATATATGGAATTGCTTTTGTGATATCTTCAGGTTGAGCTTCGCGTTGAGCTTTGTATTCAGGATATTCCTCATGGCGGAATGTTCCACCCTTGGGATCGAAACACACTGCAATGTGTGATGGATTTTCTTTGTGCAAAATTTCGTCAAGAGTATTGCAAAATCCAAAAATAGCCGATGTATTAAGCCCTTTAGATGTGATGCGTGGTGCACGAAACAAAGCATAGTAAGCACGATATATTAATGCGTAAGCGTCTAAGAGAAAAAGTTTCTTTTCTTCCATTGTGGAAATGTTTTTATCGGTGGATTATAAATTTTCGATAAAATTAATAATAATAAGGCAGTTTTTGGTAACAAAAGATACTTTTGGCAACGAAATTATTGGCAAAAATCATATAAAAACAGCTTTTTATGTTTTTTAATCATTTTAGTATTATAAGTTTTGCTAATTTTGCAAATTATTTGGAGATATGACTGCATTAGAATCAATACAAAAATCCATCGCTCCTGAGCTAAAGGCACTCAATGAGACAATTGTTGAGTCGCTTGCTACGTCTAATGAGTTGATGAATCAAATTGTAGAGACATATCTCAAAACCAAGGGCAAGCAGATACGTCCGATACTCGTGCTTTTGAGTGCCAAGATGTTTGGAGAGATAAATAAGGATGTAATCTCGGCAGCTGCAGCCGTTGAGATGCTCCACAATGCATCATTGATTCATGATGATGTGGTTGATGACACTAAAGAGCGTCGCAAAAATCCAACAATAAACAGCATTTGGGACAACCATATTGCTGTACTTGTCGGGGACTATTTTGTGTCGGCGTCATTATCTCAAGCAATAGGCACCGGAGATGTGCGCATAATCAAATCCCTTTCAGAGCTTGGTTCGATATTGTCGCTTGGTGAAATTGACCAAATTTATAATGCGCAATCTCACATTCTAAATGAAGATGCCTATTTTAAAGTGATTAAAGCTAAAACAGCATCACTATTCATGTCTTGTGTAGCGATGGGAGGATATGCAGTAAAGGCTTCGGATGAGGATATTGCACGTTTGCGTCAGTTTGCTGAATTATTGGGAATGTGCTTCCAAATTCGCGATGACATCTTTGATTATTTTGAAGACAAAAAGATTGGGAAACCCACAGGAAACGACCTTCGCGAAGGGAAAATCACATTACCGCTATTGAGTGTATTGTTGCGAGAAGACTTGCCCGAACATGAAGAGATGCTTGAACTTTCACGCAAAGAACAACTCTCAACCGATGAGATTGCAACATTGATTGAGTATGCCAAGTCTAATGGGGGGATAGAGTATGCCTATGAGACAATGGCGCGTTTGCGCACACAAGCAATAGAAATATTGTCGCAACTTCCCGATAATGTGGCTCGTCAGTCATTTATAGACATCTTTGATTACATCATACATCGCGATATTTAATCCCCGCTTTTGATTTTTAGTTTCCCAAAATGTGTAGGAATAAATAAAATATTCCTATATTTGTGTTATAATTATGTCGGCGGATATCTGTCGCATAGTGAATTAATTATATTAAAAATAAATTGTTATGGGAAATAAGGGAAATAGCAATGGGCTTGGAATGGCCGGATTTATATTGGCATTGCTCGCACTTTTAGGATCATGGGTACCTGTTGTGAATTGGATTTTATGGTTCCTTGGAGCATTATTCTCATTTATCGGTGTATTTAAGAGTCCACGCGGATTTGCTATTGCAGGTCTGATAATTTCATTCATTGGAGTGATTATAATAGTAGCTCTATTAGGCGCTATAGCAGGCGTGGCAGCTGCGGTTTCATAAAGATTTAGACAGAAAATATGAGAAGATTTATTTTATTTATGGTAGGCATGATGCTTGCTATTGTGGGTTATGCGCAAATGTCGCAAGCTGAAATTATAAAAAATTATATTATAGATATCAACGAAAGCGTTGAATTGATGCAAGATGCATCAGAAGCGTGGAATCAAGGAGAGGCTTTCAGTGAGTTTATTAAAAAATTTGCTACTGACGAGGAATTTATGAACTCGCGCATCCGTTTGACTCCGGCACAAGTTACAGAATATAAAGAATTGCTTGTTCCATCAAATTTTGAGGCAAAACATCCGTTCCAGAAAGAGGATGCTGAAGATGGTGAATTGTTTTACCAAATGTGGGGTGAAATGCAATGGGGCACAGTGCATCTCGATTGTGGATGGATGGACTCATATTATACCCACACATTTGAATTCAAGCGCAACGGCGGAAAGTGGTATTTTACCAAAATTGTTCCCGGCGAATAATTTATGAGAATAGCAATACTAATAGATAATTGCCCCTCAATAGATAACCCATGCTTGAAATGCGAGCATGGGTTATCAGTATATGTGGATTGTGGTGATGTGAGATTTCTTTGCGATATGGGACTCTCGGCAGGCTATCATGAGAACGCATCGTTGATGGGGATTGATTTAACCGCAATAGATTTTGCTGTTGTTTCTCATGGGCATAATGATCACTCAGGTGGATTAAGCGATTTTTTGCACTCGTTTGGCAATATTCCTGTTTATCTGTCGGAAGATGTAACGGCTCATAGGTACTACTCAACACGACAAGGAAACAAGCGAGATATTAGCACTCAACAGAGTTTAATAATGGACTTTAATAGCCGATTGCTTACTATTAATGAAAGTCGCCGGGTGAGTGAAAATATTGCGATTGTAAAATGTGAGTGTAATTATTATTCTGTCCCGCAAGGGAATCGTTTTTTAATGAAAGATGATGAGAGGGATGATTTTTCGCATGAATTGTCGATTGCTGTAAAAACTGCTGCAGGATTGGTGATAATCTCGTCATGTTCGCATTGTGGAGTGATGAATATTATTGAGTCGTGCCGCCAATTTACAAAAGAGGATAGAGTTGTGGCATTTATAGGTGGATTGCATTTTGTAGATGGCGATTGGACTGATGATGAGGTTGCACAATTTGTTGATGATATAGAGCATTATACACCAGAAACGAAATTTTATGTGGGGCATTGTACTGGAGATAAAGCTAAACAGTTATTATCCAATCATCCAAATATCACAATTTTCCACACCGCTCAACAAATCATTATATAAAACAAACGAACTTGCAACTGCAAGCTCGTTATTATGTGGTTGGTGTTTTATTTCATCTTTTTGGCGATGTCGGAGGGAATTGCATTTTTATTGACTAAGATGCTAAGAGTTTTTGCGAAGAAATAAGGCTCCGAAACATAGAAATAACCATCATAGACTTGGTTGGTGTCCCATGAGTTTTTAACCTTATAATATTTGTTGCCCTCCTGGTCAACGGCTTTACCTACGATCACCATGCCGTGGTCGTCAGTTGTTTCAAGGCGGTCAAACATTTCTTGACGAGATTCTTGGGTGATGGTTTCTTCTTCAACCGGACCGTTGATGTCATATTTTGAATCTTGGCGGTCTTTGTCAGAGAGTTTAACCCAACGAGCAAGTTCGGTTGCATCCATATCGCCCTCGCCTTTACCTTTTGGCATAACAGCATATCCTTTGCGCCATTTGAACCCGCCTTCGCTCACGTCAGCTGCCCACACAAGGCTGTATCCATTGTCGATGGCATTGTCAACGATGGCTTTCATCTCTTCCATTGGCACATTCTGATATTGCCCCCAAAGCCAGTTGTCGGCAACTTCAAGCACAAAAGGCTTATAGAACGGGTGATGAGTAAATGAAGAGATGGCAACGTAGTTATCCATTGACAATCCAAGTGATTTGGCATAGGATTGAGGAGTATAAGTTTTGCCATTATATTCAAATGTTTCGGGAACTTTGCCGAAATAAGCATCAAGAATACCTTCAAAGCCTTTCATCCATGCTGTGGTGAGTTTTTTGTTTGGGTTGGAATTTATTGATTTAATATAGGACTGAAGCACTGCATGAAGTTCGCCATGAGTGTGTTTCTCTTCGCCATAGTTCAATCCATTATATACCTCTTCAGGGATTACTCCATATTTTTCCCACACATAGGGGACATCAAGGATGCTTCCACCGGGAGAAAATGCTGTAGAGCCATACATGCGTACATAACGGATGGCTTTTTCCAAATAGCATTGACGCACAGTAAACATTTCAGAAAGATCGAGCGAGTCCCCTCCGGCTTTCATGATTTCATCTTCCATGTGAGATGTTCCGGCAAAACACCAACATGTCCCAGATTTGTTTTGATCTTTTACTGAGGTCGTTTTTACAACTTTTACATCGGTAAATTTGAAGCCTGTGCTGTCGGCTTCCACAATTTTGTCGTCGGCAGTGGCATTAAATGCGACCGCCAATGTAAGTACACTGCTAATAAGATATTTCATAGTTTAATGGTATTTTGCTTGCAAATATACAATAAAGAACCGAAAGAGAGTGCCATTATTGAAAATCAATGTATTTATTTGATGTAAAAATATTGTCAGTAGTAAATTTTTAATAACTTTGCACAAATTACTACTTATTTACTACCAATCATTACTCAAAGATGAACAAAATACTTGAAAAGGAGCATTTTTCTGAGAAAGTTGTAAAGCTTGTAGTGGAAGCTCCAATGATTGCGCGTTCACGCCGTCCGGGACACTTTGTAATTGTCCGAGTAGGAGAACATGGGGAACGCATCCCATTAACTATTGCTGATGCTGATATTGAAAAAGGGTCAATTACTCTTGTCGTGCAAGCTGTGGGTGAGTCTTCATCAAAAATATGTGCATTAAATGCAGGAGATTATCTAACCGATGTAGTGGGTCCTCTTGGCAAAGCTACTCACATCGCCAAAGTTGGTACAGTAGTGTGCTGTGGCGGTGGTGTGGGAGTTGCACCATTGTTGCCTATTATCAAGGCAATGAAAGAGGCGGGCAATAGAGTGATATCTGTTCTTGCCGCACGCTCAAAAGACCTCATCATCTTAGAAGATCAAGTGCGTCTTTATTCCGACGAGGTAATAATTATGACCGATGATGGCTCTTATGGACGTCAAGGCCTTGTTACAAATGGCGTAGAAGAGGTTATTCAACGAGAAAAAGTTGACCAAGTCGTAACTATTGGTCCGGGTATAATGATGAAATTTGTATCGTTGTTAACCAAAAAATATGAAGTTCCTACAGTGTGTTCGCTTAATACAATCATGGTTGACGGAACGGGCATGTGTGGCGCTTGTCGCATTACCGTTGGTGGCAAGACTCGTTTTGTGTGTATCGACGGACCGGAGTTTGATGCACATCAAGTAGATTTCGATGAAATGTTGATGCGCTCGCGCTCGTATAATTAATAATTCAATAAGAAACTATCGTTATGAGCAATAATATAACATCGGCTCCTCGTGATGCGCAATGGCGTGAAGAGCTACGTAAAAAACTTAGCGCTAAGGAACGCACATCTATTCCTCGTGTGAAAATGCCGGAGTTAGATCCTAACTACCGTGTTACTTGCAATGAGGAGGTTAATCAGGGGTTAAATGCTGAGCAAGCTGTCGTTGAAGCGTCTCGTTGTATGGACTGCCCCGATCCACAATGTGTTACAGGCTGTCCTGTAAATATTAACATCCCTGGTTTTATAAAAAATATTGAGCGTGGCGATTTCCAAGCTGCTGCAGTGGTGTTGAAAGAAACAAGTGCATTGCCAGCTGTGTGTGGTCGTGTGTGTCCTCAAGAAAAGCAATGTGAGTCGCGTTGTCTTTATCACAAAATGAAAAAACAGCCTGTGGCAATTGGTTATCTTGAGCGATTTGCTGCCGACACTGAACGCCTTAGCGGAAATATCGCCAAACCTGCGATGGAAGCTCCCAATGGTATTAAAGTTGCAGTTGTGGGATCAGGTCCTGCCGGGTTGTCATTTGCCGGTGATATGGCAAAAAGGGGATATGATGTAACTGTATTTGAAGCATTGCACGAAATAGGTGGAGTGTTGAAATATGGTATCCCTGAATTCCGTTTGCCTAACGCTGTTGTTGAGGTTGAAATCGACGGATTGCGTGGTATGGGCGTTAAGTTTGAAAAAGACTGCATCATAGGCAAAACATTATCATATGACAATCTCCATGAAATGGGATTTAAAGGAATCTTTGTCGCTTCGGGTGCGGGATTACCTCGATTCATGGGTATTCCCGGAGAAAACCTCAATGGTGTGATGTCAAGTAACGAATATCTTACTCGCGTTAACCTCATGGGTGCCGGTAGTGCCGACTGGGATACACCGGTGTTGCGTGGGAAGCGTGTAGCTGTAATAGGTGGTGGTAACACTGCTATGGACTCGGTGCGTACAGCTCGTCGCATGGGAGCCGAAGTGGCTATGATTGTTTATCGCCGTAGTGAAGATGAAATGCCTGCACGTGTAGAAGAGGTTAAGCATGCCAAAGAAGAGGGCGTTCAATTTCTCACACTTCACAACCCCATTGAATATCGTGGAGATGACAAAGGTCGTGTGAACATGATGTTATTGCAACGCATGGAACTTGGAGAGCCCGATGCAAGTGGTCGCCGTTCGCCAGTACCGGTAGAAGGTGCAGTAGAAGAAATCCCTGTTGATTTGGTGATTGTGAGTGTCGGTGTATCACCTAATCCGCTTATACCAAATTCAATTCCTGAACTCGAAGTGTCTCGTCGAGGAACAATCGTGGTGAACGAAGAATCAATGAAGTCATCACTTGATGACATCTATGCCGGAGGCGACATCGTGAGAGGTGGAGCAACGGTTATTCTTGCTATGGGTGATGGCCGTCATGCTGCAGCCTCAATGCACGAAGCATTACAAAAGTAAAATGCAATAAATCATAATATTAATACAACAAGTGGAGTCTCGAAGGCTCCACTTGTTGTATTAATATTGGTGGTATATGTGTGGTAGTTTTGGCCTCAATGATGGCACAACTTGGAATGAGCAGTGTAATCCGGTTTCTGACAATTTGGACCATTTATGCATTTGCCATGCCATCCACGAATTGAATAATCATAAGCCCTACTCAATTCCCGATATGAATGACTTTTTGGTGGAGGTGACGGTCATGCATCAACACATAGCAGAGTAGTATTTCTTTGACAATCTGTTCAGTTGTGCGCTGTGGTCGTGGCTTGAAAAATAGCACGGAACAGATATAAGTGAATATGTGATCTGTGCTACGTTATGGTTATTACTCTTATTTATCAGCATATTAAATATATTCCCTAATATTTACTGCTGAACAAAAGTGAATGTTAGATATATTTACAACTTATCCTATTTTTTCCAATTTAAATTCCTTTTCAAAATAATGGCATCTTTGCCCAAACCACCAACTGCACAATTATTTTCTACTATATTCTTAGTAATAGTACTATTAGCAGAAACGATAACATTATCTGCAATATTAACTCCCTTTAATATCGTGTTTCGACACCCAATCCACACGTGGTTTCCTATATGAATAGGGCATGGATGGTTGATAATTTCGTCTTTTTCATTCATTATATGATGAAGGTCTGTATCCATAATCAAAATATCCCAAGATAACAGACAATCATTTCCAAAAGTTACCTCTTTTTGACTTATAATGCTTGAACGCCCTGTTATAGTAAAATTATTGCCCAATTCTAAAACGGCATCTTTCCCAATACTAATACGACTACCTCTTCCTATACTTGCCTTTCCGTTAATAACAAGATTTCCACTTACTTCCCACATTGTTCGTGAATACTTTATATCTTGTGTCCCTAAGCCATGTGGACTAATCTTTACTAATCCTAATTTTGGAGTAGTTTTAAAAGTAATTTTACCACCCATCTTATATAAATCTGTTCTATGATAAATTAAGAAAGGTAAACGGACTGCAACTTTTAGAGGGAAATACTTTAAGTTAAAATAAAGTGTTTTAGCCCAATCTACTTTACGAAGTAGACCAAGAATCTTTTTTGTTATCATAATCCACTATTGTTGTGCGGACTATTTTCTTCGTGAATACAGATATAGGCAAATACCTTTGAGTATAAAAGAACGTGGACGCTCTCATCATACTCCGAGGTATTTGCCGACACCTGTATATGTGATAAGTTCCGCCCACGCAAAGCGCAGACGTTTACTGAACTTATTCGCACATATACATCTTCCAATCGGCAAATTTTCGGAGTACCTCGAATAAATAGCAAACGCTAATTAATAATATGTATGTTAAAATATTTTCGTTTTATTTAAAATCCAATCGTTTATAGTTTGACTTTCTGCAAAAGTACTAAAAAGTTAGTGATTGTCAATACTGTATGATACTAAATATTTTCTATTAGATATTTTTAGAGGTCAATAGATTATAAGCCGATATTTCTTCTCGCCTTAGATTTAAATATCTAAATGTAAAATTAATAAAACTATATCCGAAAAGCAAACAAATTTTGTTGAAACACCATTCTTTAGCATTTGATTTGTTAGTAAACAGATTTTTCATTTTGGTTTATTTAAGAGTGAGTAAAAGGCGTTGATTTCTTTTTTTTGAGGACGTGCGCAGTGGGAAATAGGGGAATTGCGTTGTAATTTAGGGTTACTTGGATAAAAATCAGGTTAACTTCAATTAAGCCTAGTTTATTGCCTTGCTTTTGTGGCTATATAGAAAATAAAAAGCGGAAAAGCAAGTTGCTCTTCCGCTTTGTACCCTTGTCCGATATTTTTACGAACCAATTTTTAGAGGACTTAGACAAGATATGGGAACTTCGACATTGGATACCCGACCCAACGAAACCTATCAACCCACATGAATATCATAAACGAATTTCGCAAATTCATGACACGCTATAGTTGCATTTCTGCATGCAATAACTCCCTATTTATGGGGTTATTCTGCGTATCTTCTCTCTAATGATTTTATTTTAGTAGTAGAGGTCGGGAAAACGGTTTTTCGTTTTAATCCTGCAATATTTTGTGAAAATATATCTTTACTATGCTTACTTTTTCGACTTAATCAACTATTTATTAGTAAAACTGAGTTAGTATGAGACAATATCGGCAATTAGGCGATGCGACAAAGCAACGCATCAGCCAAAGGCTCAAAGGTCGAGGATTGACCGACAGCCACAAACAAGCCATTAGTGATGGTATGAAAGCATATTGGGCAACTATCCCCAATAAGCCAAACGAAAATAACGAGAGTAAAAACCTTTTTAATGATGAAAAGAGTATGTAAAAGACCTGTGATTATTGATGCTTTTACTGTTTGCTGTCAAGTGGAAAACAGTGTATTATTTGACAAGATTGCTTCGCTTGAATTTGGCGAGAGCATAGAATTTGAAGATTTTACCCTAACTCGTGTAGATGGGCGTTACTACAATTATGTAAACACTATTGCCTACAATGATTGTGGCGAAACCAAAACTTTTGGACAGTTGAAATTTGGACTTAATAACGGCAATGATGAGGCTCACGACAATGGGAAACCCAAAGCGTGGATAACAGTTGATAATACCGCTCTCTATTCACAAGCGATATGCTATTTGGGTTATATCTGTGAGATACTTCATTTGAATGTGCATAACTACACAAGCATAGACCTTTGCAAAGATACACCCTTTGATGTCAGTCGTGCTTTACATAGATTGTATAGGAATAAGAGTATAACAACCATTCTAAACGGTAAACGCATCACAAATCGTAATGAAGATAGACCAGAGATTTCAAGGACTTTAAGCGGTAGCCTCAACAAAGACAAATACCAAACCATCTATGTAAAACAGCGAAATGCCATTAGGGATAAATCAGCAGGGGTTAGTATTAAAACTTACGATAAACTTGCAGAGATAAGAAACGCCTCCGAAAAGGAGTATATCCTTGACTATTACAATAACCCTACAAAACTCTATCGTACAGAGGTACATTTGAACAATGCAGAAATCAAAGACTATCTGCAATCTCACAACATAGACCTAAATCCTTATATGATGGATTATGCAGTTCTTGAAGCAATGTTTTTCGATTATCTTAATAGGGTTATACGCTTTCAAGACGGCAAGGAGCAAATAACATGGGAACAACTCTTGGGCGGTAGAATTGCATCTTGAGAGGTGTATAACAACCCCCTCTGTCAATATCATTATATTATATGTAATATGTTAAAAAACAATATATATGTATTAAATTAAAAATGTATCAAAGTAATCAATAAATAGACTACCTTGATACATTCTTTTTGTATTATTCTAATCTAAATGGTTATTTTAATTAGAATTTATATCCAAGAGATATTGTGAGATTTGAGTTTTTAGCACTTGGTGTTAAATCTATCACACCTTCGGCATCATCTTCAAATTCTAAACCAGAGTCTTTATAAATATCAACAAAGCCCCAATCATATCCAAGCGAGAAAGTGTATTTATTCTTTAACTCAACTCCTACTCTAAGTCCTGCACCAATATCAAATCTTTTTAACCCTCCGTCTCCGAATGTATCTATCTTAGTTTTTGATTGTGATACTGTAGTGTTATATCCACTATCATAGTCGTAATCACCCTCTATATAGGTGTCTGTAGTTTCTAATTTCCCACCGATTCCATAAGCAATATATGGTCCGACTTCACCATATATTGATAGATTTTCATTCACATTGTGCTTGTAACCAATATGAATAGGAATTTCTAAATAGTAGGCATTTGTTGTTGATTTGCCAAGTTCGCCATAATCTTGTTTACTCCCTTTAAGCGATATAAATGCTCCTGCATTTGCATAAACACCATTAGCAACAGATGGTAATGCCATTTCGGCTTTAGCACCTAAATGAAATCCAATTTTGTTGCCCAAACCTCCAATGTCAGAATTGTTCATACCTACAACTGCTTCCCATTGCAAGTTTTTGAATGTTTCACTTTGTGCCGACATTGAGCAAACGCCAAACAATGCCATGCACGCAATTAATAAAAACTTTTTCATGATTATAAAAGTTTTAGTGCATCGTAAGGCTCTCCCAATGCGGGTTAATAAATGGATTAGGTTATTAAATAGAAAGTGTGAGCCTATTAGTTTTATCTAACTGATAGGTTCACCACAAACCTTGTAACAGATAAAATAAAAAGCCCACACCTTTGGCTTATATATGTGATATAACATATACTTACACCAAAGGAAGAACGCCAATCATTATTCCTGTTACTTAGATGATATGTGGTGATTCATCAGTTCGGAATAAAGCTAAACGCTTCCTTTACATTATGCCTGTCGCCGAAACGACACCACAAAGTTAAGCATTATTTGGCAAATGGTGTTCATTGTGGGCTTTATTTTTCAAGTAAGTTATTTAACTCTTGTCTATTATTGAACTGATAGATTTTACCATTTATCTTAATATATCCCTCAACACATTCCTCTCCGATAGGCTCAAACAGGCTTTTTACGCTAACTCCAAGAGCAACAGCCATTTTTTCGATGGTGTCAAGTCGGGCATTGCCATACATTGCTCTATTGAGACTGCTTGCGTCAATCCCCATGGCGAAAGCGAGGTCTTTAAGTTGCATCTTGCGTTCTTTGCAGATGCGTTTTATATTTTCTGCCAATATCTTTTCCATGTCAAACAAGAAATTTCTGCAAAGATAGCATTTAATTGCTTTATATTCCAAATATTTTGAATAAAAATTGAAAATAAATCAATTTTTATTTTGATTTCAATTATCTTATATATATCTTTGCATTAAAATAATTGATATATAATACAATTTAATATGAGAACAGTAATATTTGCAAGAGTTAGCACCAGCATACAAGAGTACGACCGCCAAGTAAACGAATTGACTGCATTAGCCAACAATAATAGTTGGAGTGTTGAGGCTGTGTTTGCTGAAAAGATTTCGGGAGCAAAAGCCAATGCAGAGCGTAACGAGTTGCTTAGCATGGTTGCTTATGTAGAGGCGAATAGCATAGACAAGGTGCTTGTAACAGAACTCTCTCGTTTGGGTCGTGATACCTTACAAGTATTGGAGGTTATTGAAATGCTGAACAGCAAGGGTATTTCGCTGTATATACAGAACTACAACATCGAAACGCTAACAGCAGAGGGCAAGGTTAACGCCATGAGCCAATTTTTAATTACTATACTTGCCGAAGTGGCAAGAATGGAACGAAAGACCATTCGTGAGAGAGTTGCAAGTGGGTACAAAAACTATCGTGAAAACGGGGGTAAAGTGGGTAGAAAACAAGGGTATCGCAAGAGTGAGGAAGCAATGCGTGAGGAGTATAGTGAGGTGTTTAAGTTGCTGAAAAAGGGCATAAGCCTCCGTAACATCAGCAAGATAACGAATGTGAGTGTAAATACTATAAGAAAATGTAAGGAGTGTGTAAGCGTATGAGGTAGAATGTGAGCAAGCCCACTGTATAAGGCAAGTAGGTAAATGGCATACCGAAAGGTTGTAATGGAGGTTTTAATCTTCTTTATTGTAAGATTTTTTATTACAGTCCAGTGGGTAAAAACCAAAAAATAAGCCACAGAGTGCTGTGGCAAGGTAAATATCAATTCTAATGTTAAGTTTAGATTTCTGCAAAAAGATTTTGAAGAATAATAACAATGAAGAAGTTAAGATGATTAGGGAGTACCTTTATCTGTTGGCATCTCTCCAAATTGAAAGTGAAAATAACAGTGTAAATGATAGTAGTCAATGAGAGTAATTTTATATTGTAGAGTAAGTAGTGATGAGCAGGCTGATGGTACAAGCCTTGATTTTCAAGAACGAGTATTGCGAGAATATTGTGAGAAAAATAAACACGAAGTAATCGCATGTTGTCGAGAGGATTTTTCGGCAAAGCACCATGACTTCCGTCGTCCTCAAATGCAGTGGTTGAGGGAGTATTGCAAAAAGCATAAGCGAGAGGTTGATATGATACTATTCCTACGATGGGATAGATTTAGCCGTAATACTGAATTTGCACATGTTTTTAAGCGGATATTCATGGACGAAATGGGTATATTGTTTAACTCAATTGAAAATCCTATTGATTTTGACTCAACCGAGTGGAGTACCTTGTTTAATCTATATGCTGGAATTGCCCAAACAGAGAACGCTAAAATCAGCCGTAGAACTCGTGATGGAATTAGGGAAACACTGCTGAAAGGAAAGTGTGCAAACAAAGCCCCAAGAGGATATAAGAATGTCAGAACAAGTAAACATGAGACGCATGTAGAGATAGACCCTTATCATGGTCCTAAGGTAAAAGCAATATTCCATGAGATAGCCAAAGCGATTGAGACCCCTAATTATATCCGTAAGAAATTTGCGAAATCAGGTTACAATGTACCCGAGGCATCTTTTTTTGATATGCTTCGTAATCCCTTTTATATGGGTATGATTAAAATCCCTAAATACAAAGACGAACCCGAGTATCTGATAAAAGGAATACATGAGCCATTAGTTGAAGAGGAGACATTTAACAAGGTGCAAATGCTGTTGGATAGGAAGAAGCAAAGACCACCAAGGTTGGCAAGAAAACCTCACCCCGACTTATTTTTGCGTAAATTTTTAATATGTCCTGTATGTGGCAAGCCTTTGACTGGCTCAAACAGCCGAGGCAATGGAGGCTTATATGCTTATTATAACTGCAGTGCAAATGGTAAGCATTTTAGGATAAGAGCAGATAAAGCAAATAATCTTTTTGCCAATCACTTTTTAGGCTTAAAGCCAAATAGTACCATTCTAAATCTATACAATGAAATATTATCGGATTTAAGACATTCTAATGGTGCAGAACAACGAAATAAGATAAATAAATTGCATAAGGAGGCGGAGACTATAACTGCACGATTAAATCGTATCGAGGATAAATATGCCGATGGAGAAATTGACTCAGATACATTTTCAAGAATGTCAAGACGATTATCAGTTGAAATTTCGGTAATAAACGAACAAATAAAGGCACTAACAACCCCTAACCATGGTGTTATCGAACCAAATTCGGCTAAGTTGAAGTATTCTATTGCTCTGATAGACAACATGGAGGCTTATATGCGAGATGCACCTGTTGAGGTGAAAATAAAACTGATTAGTTCGATGTTTCCTGATAAAATCGAATTTGACGGGAAAAATTATCGAACCAAATCTTATAATAAAGTGCTTGACTTAATCTATCAGCAAACCAATAAGTTACGGGGAGAGGAAAACAAAAACGGAGAGAGTTTTTCAACTTTCTCCGTTTCAGTACCCAGACCCGGGATCGAACCGGGATGGGTTGCCCCACTGGTGTTTGAGACCAGCGCGTCTACCGATTCCGCCATCTGGGCTTTTGTGGCGACAAAGGTAGGTAAAGTTTTTGATGTGTGCAAGTGTTTTTTGTGGTTTTTGATGGTAAAGGGCAAAAGTTTGTGAAAATATGTGGGCTTATAGTGTGGTGTTGCAGAATTTTCATTAAGTTTGTATTCATGAGGTGTTGTGTATATCACAAACAAAAAGAAATATCGATAGAAATGCAATATAAATAAATCCTTAAATTTATGGAACAACTTGCCATATTGAAAAACGATCCTTGGCTTGAGCCTCATGCTGAAGCGATTGAGGGACGTCATAATGATGTAATAAAGAAAGAAACTGAACTTGTTGCTGAGAGTGGCTCGCTCAATGCGTTTGCCAATGCTCATCATTTCTTTGGGCTGCATCGCACAAAAGATGGAGGCTGGGTGTTTCGTGAATGGGCTCCTAATGCAACAGACATTGTTTTGATTGGGGATTTCTCTCAATGGCAGGAACAGGTAAAATACCGATTGACCAACATTGGTAATGGAGTGTGGGAAGTTAAGCTCAAGGCTGTTGACCTCAAGCATGGCGATTTATTTAAAATGATGGTGCATTGGGACGGCGGTCAAGGAGAACGTATCCCGGCTTATGCCACTCGCGTTGTTCAGGATGAAGTGTCAAAAATATTCTCTGCACAGGTGTGGGCTCCGGAAGAGGAATATAAATGGAAAAAGAAAACGTTTAAGCCCAATACCAGTCCATTGTTGATATATGAATGTCATATAGGTATGGCGCAAGAGCGCGAAGGTGTGGGAACGTATGTTGAGTTTCGCGACTTGATATTGCCACGCATTGCTGCCGACGGTTATAATGCTATTCAGATTATGGCTATTCAGGAGCACCCCTATTATGGCTCGTTTGGCTATCATGTGTCAAGTTTCTATGCTGCATCAAGTCGATTTGGCACTCCTGAGGAGTTGAAATCGCTGATTGATCGAGCTCACGAATTGGGGATAGCTGTGATTATGGACATCGTTCATTCTCATGCAGTGAAAAACGAGGTAGAGGGACTTGGCCGATTAGATGGTAGCTACAACCAATATTTCTATGGAGATGATCGTCGCGAACATCCGGCGTGGGATTCGCTCTGTTTTGACTATGGAAAGAATGAGGTGTTACACTTCTTGTTGTCAAATTGCAAGTATTGGCTCGAAGAGTTCAAATTTGATGGGTTTCGCTTTGATGGAGTAACCTCGATGCTTTATTACAACCATGGGTTGGGACAAGCATTTGGAGGATATGAAGATTACTACAATGGCGGGCAGGATACCAACGCAATAACCTATCTCACGCTTGCCAACAAGCTCATTCATGATGTCAATCCTCATGCAATAACCATTGCAGAGGAGATGAGCGGTATGCCCGGTTTGGCGACAAAATTTGAGGATGGAGGTATAGGGTTTGATTATCGCATGGCAATGGGTATCCCCGATTATTGGATTAAGATGCTCAAAGAAAAGAAAGATGAAGATTGGCATCCGACATCGATATTCTGGGAATTGACCAATCGTCGTGCTGATGAAAAGACTGTCAGCTATGTTGAGAGCCACGATCAAGCATTGGTGGGGGACAAAACGGTGATTTTCCGTTTGATTGACGATAAGATGTATTGGCACATGACCAAGGGAGACGATGATATGACCGTAGCTCGTGGTATTGCTTTGCACAAAATGATACGTCTTGTAACGTTGTCAACGATTAATGGTGCTTATCTCAACTTTATGGGTAACGAATTTGGACACCCTGAATGGATTGACTTCCCACGCGAAGGTAACGGGTGGTCGCACAAATACGCTCGTCGTCAATGGGATTTGGTTGACCGCAAAGAGTTGAAATATCACTATCTCAACGATTTTGACAATGCGATGATTACGCTGGTTAAAGGTGAAAAGAAATTTGAAATCTCTCCGGTGGAAAAATTATGGGAAAAAGATGACGACCAAGTATTGGCATTTAAACGAGGCTCTTTGGTATTTGTATTTAACTTTAATCCATTTCAGTCGTTTACCGACTATGGTATTCTCGCTCCCGGAGGAGAGTATGAAATTGTAATGACGACAGATAATCCTGACTTCGGCGGATATGGCAATATTGATGAAACAGTGAAGCACATTACCCAAGTGGATAAACTATATAAGCCACATGGAGTAGAGTGGTTAAAGATGTATCTTCCTGCACGCTCAGCCATCGTCT
This sequence comes from Muribaculaceae bacterium, assembly GCA_045596365.1. GTDB lineage: Bacteria > Bacteroidota > Bacteroidia > Bacteroidales > Muribaculaceae > RGIG4079. The sequence goes on from JAZOCE010000019.1 coordinate 173,920, forward strand.
TGCGTCAAACCAAGAAAAAGCGCAACCCCTCGATTTGTAAACGTAAATGCACAACAAAATCTGAGAAATAGTCCAATAAATTCCCGAGTTAACATTTTTTAACGGGGGGGGGTAGATGTAAGGTTTTTTAGCTTTAATAAAGTGGTGTAAATTGTTAAATTTGCGCCACTTTAATTAATATGAATTATTAACTACCCTTTGCTGTAATGAATAAAATTACAATTCGTAGCATCATGTTAATGGTGCTGTTCTCTTTGGTATATGGTTGTAGTGATGAAATAGTTGAAACAACCACAACATCAGAGCAAATTCCCTTGATAATAAAAGGCTCTATTGAGCAAGAAAATATTTCTCGAGCCAATGAAAACGGCTTTGTAGATGGCGACCGTATGGGAGTTTATGTCGTTGACTATGACAATGGCGTGCCTAACACATTGCAAGCCGAAGGCAACCGAGCTAATAACGCGTGTCTCACCTATTCGGCTACCGATGGGACATGGACCGGAAACACACCCATTTATTGGCGCGACGATGTAACACCGGTTGATGTCATAGGCTACTATCCGTTTGTTAACTATATCGGTGATGTCAATTCATTTAACTTTGAGGTCTCGGCCGACCAAAGCAAAGCTGCCGGCAATGGCGAAATGAGCGGATATGAAAAAAGTGATTTCCTTTGGGCAAAGAAAACCAAAGCATTACCAACAGATGGACAAATATATCTAAATTTTGAACATCGTTTGGCGGGTCTGAAAATTGTGTTGCAACAGGGAGAGGGTTTCACAAGTGAAGAGTGGAGCAAGTTGAAGCGTGCGGTAACTATTGAAAACACAGCCCTCTCGGCTCACATCAATATAAATACCGGTATTGCAACGCCGTTAGAGACCGATGGAAGAAGTATCATTGCAGCTCCTCAAGGTGATGACATTTATCGAGCAATCACCATTCCACAGACTGTCGATGGTGGCAAATCACTCATCGGCGTAACTATTGATGGGGTATCATATAAATATGCGCGCGAAGAGGCTACAAAATTAGAGCAGGGCAAGATGCACACATTTACGTTGAAGATAGACAAGAAAGAGGGTGGCGACTTCTCGCTCAGCTTGGTAAATGAGAGTATCGAGCCTTGGGAGAACGACAAATCTTCTCATGATTTCGCGTCGGTGGCATATACCATCATTAATTGTCCTGTAGAGGGTACTTTAAAGGAATGTATCGCCAATGCCAACAAAAACCCACAGGAAATCATCAATCTTAAGATTGTCGGGAAATTAAATGGTGTGGATTTTGAATACATTTGCATCTCGCTCAGTCAGCTTCGTGCGCTCAATATCTATGAGACAACGACCTACGGCACTTTTGAGGTGAAAAAGGATGATCCACTTAACACGTTTAGTCGTTATCGGGAAAATGTATTGCCCGATCAAGCGCTTTATAAGATGTCAAATCTCAACCATCTTGTTCTGCCTAAACAGTTGGAAACTATTGGGTATTACGCATTAGGTGAGATAGGATTGGCTCATAATTCCACATTGGTTATTCCGAGTAGTGTTAAAGTGTTTGCTCCTGCTTGCTTGTATGGAATAGGACAGGGTAATTTGATTCTTCCTGACTCTCTTGAATATATCGGAGCTTCTGCCCTTAGTCAGAATCAATGTGTTTTTAAGGTCCCTCTCAACAATAATATATGGTATCTTGGAGATAGGGCTTTTTATAATTGGACACAATCACACTCTTCTGGATATTTTCGTTTGCCCGAATTTGTGAAGTATATTGGTGAGTATTGTTTTCACAATTATGGCGAAAACTTGGATGGAGAAATCAATATACCGGCATCTATAACAACTATACCATTTGCATCTTTTGAGTCGATGCATTTTTCAAACGGTACTAAACTGACGTTTCATGACAAGGTAGCGAGAATTGAAAACAGAGCCTTTAGCAATATTCAGTTTAATAACAAAATTGTTTGGCCTGCCAGTCTCGTCAGTATCGGGAATAACGCATTTAGCGGTTGCAATTTTCGCGGTGGGATTGAGGATCTTCCTGATGGCTTGTCTAATTTAGGAAGCAGCGCTTTTGCCGGTTGCAAAAATCTACCTGATGATTTAAAGATACCTTTGAATCTGTCGCAGGTGTCACAAAATGCATTCTCCTCAACAAATATTAAATCGGTCGATATATCCGGCTATACCGAGGTCATCGGCAATAACGCCTTTGCCAATTGTGAGAATTTGACTACTGTAAAGATTGGCAAGTATGTAGAGTCGATTGGTGCAATAGCCTTTGCGGGCTGTCTTGCCCTTAAAAGCGTAACCATACTGAATCCTGAGCCACCGGTCTTGTCAAGTGATGCCTTTGCAGGGTGTGATATGGACCATCTTATATTGGAGGTGCCGGAGCAATCGGTAAACAAATACCGCAATGCCTCGGGTTGGAGTGATTTCAAGTATATAACTGCCTATCATGAATTGGCAGTAAGCATAGATGATATCTCATGTCTTGACAAGGGGATAATCCGCAATATAGTGGTTCGTAGTGAAGGAGAATGGGAAGTAACCGAATCTCCGTCTTGGTGTCATCTGTCGCAGACTACAAGCAATGTTCGCACAACCGAAGTTACCGTTTGTGTCGATGCATCAATATCGCCTCGCGAGGGGGAAATCGTATTTACATTAAAGGACTCAGGTTATAAGACCTCTTGTCATGTATCACAATATGTGGCAGATGTGGCTGAGGACACAGAGATAGTTCTGCAGAAGGCAATAGAGGGCACACGTGAAATCCCTGTTTTTATTGTGGGCGACGGTTTTACTGCGCAACAAATAGCCGAAGGCACATATTTGGAGACAATGAAGAAACGCATGGATGAATTTTTTGCTATCGAGCCTTATAAAACCTATCGTAACTATTTTACGGTAACTACAGCATTGGCAGTTTCTCCTGAAGCGGGTATTGGTAGTGCGCAAACGCCTGTTGAGAATAAGTTTGAAACCCTTGTTGACAGGGGCTTCTTCTGCGACTACGATGCACTGCGCCGGTATGTAAAGGATGTGTCGTCGGTTATCAGCGATGCTAATATAGGTAACGCTCTTGTACTCATAGCTGTGAACCTGAATACATTTGGCGGCACTACAAAAATTTTTGATGACGGACTGACCATCAGTTTCATCCCTGAGAGCCCGTATGATTATCCTTACGACACGCGTGGTTTGGTGCAGTATCATGCCGGAGGTTGCGGCTTTGGACGCTTGGCTGATGAAAGCGTATCGCACCAGGAATTCATCAATGCATGCCCATGTCCATTTTGTAATAGTCTTAAAGAATACTATGCCGGTCAAGCCAAAGGTTGGTATGGAAACATCTCTCTCAACTCTTCAATGAAGGCAGTACCATGGAGCCATCTTATCTTTGACCCGCATTACAGCGACATTGTGGATGTATTTGAAGGAGGTCTCGAACATGGTCGTGGAGTATTCCGCTCAGAGTCGCAGAGTTGTATGAGCACATACATACAATATTATAATACCATAAGTCGCGAACTTATTGTGCGCCGTATCATGGAATTGGCAGGAGAGACTTATTCTTTTGAAAAGTTTGTAAGCAGGGATAGCAGGGAAGGATTACCACAATAGAATAGGAGAAAGATATGAGATACAGATTTGATTTTTTAGGTATATTAACCTCAGTATTGCTTGTCGGTTGTGCTGAAGACGATGTTTTTACGGGCAAGCCGATTGATCAGCAAGAGTTACAGATAGATGCAAGTATCCAACAGGAGTATCTGTCGCGTGTCAATGATAATGGTTTTACGCAAGGCGATGCCATAGGTGTCTATGTGGTGGATTATGAAAATGGTAATCCTTGTGCATTGAAGACCGATGGCAATCATGCCGACAATGTGAAGTTTACCTTCGGGGATACCGGTTGGTCAAGTGCAACACATCTATATTGGACCGACGACAAGACCTCTGTCGATGCTTATAGCTATTATCCTTTTATGGAATCTATAGCTGATGTAGAGTCAATCCCATTTGCTGTAGAACATCGTCAGGATACCGAAGCTACAGCACAGAAGCCGGGGGGGTATGAAGAAAGTGATTTTCTTTGGGCAAAAGCATCGGGTGCGCATCCATTGGCTCCTATAATTCTTCATCATCAACATCTGATGGCTGGGATTCAGGTGTCGCTCATTGAGGGGGAAGGGTTTAACGGTGAATGGTCATCACTTGACAAAGCTGTTACTGTAACAAATACAAAGCTTGGTGCGCACATCAATCTTCAGACAGGAGTGGTAACGGTCGATGAAACAGACACTCAAGGCACCATAATCCCATATAATCGAGGTAATGAATGGCGATGTGTGGTAGTTCCTCAGACTGTTGAAGCGGCTAAGGATTTGATTCAGATTGTTATTGATGGAGATTTGTATGAATTATTGCGTTCTGAATCCACAACTTATCAGGCAGGTAAAATCAGTAAATTTGCCATCAAAGTGGATAAACGCGAGAAAGGAGATTATCAATTCACACTTGTCAGTGAGAGTGTGGTGGCATGGGAGAATGATGAAATAAGTCATAAGGCTGAGGCTAAGGCATATATCACTGTTAATGTACCACAGGCAGGAGGATTGCAGGCGTCATTGGATGCGGCTGAACTCAGATGTGAGGAGATTACTAACCTAAAGCTGACCGGCAGAATCAATCAAAAAGATTTTGAATTCATGTTGTCGAATTTGACGTTTCTGGAAGCCCTTAATTTAAAAGATGTCAAAATCGTGGATTGTTATTTTGATGGAGAAAGGGAAGACAACGTGATTCCGGATCATGCATTTTGGCGATATCCATATACGTTGGGCAACATAATGCCGACATTAAAATATATAGTATTTCCCGATAATCTGAAAAAAATAGGTAGCTATGCTTTCAGAGGGACAACTTTGTGTCATGAAATTATTTTGCCTGAAGGATTGACTTATGTGGACGATCATGCGTTTGATAATACAGACGTCAATGGTGAATTTGGTGAGGGCTCTAGTGGAATTTGGTACACCAATACGATACGTCGCATCAGCCTTCCTTCAACGTTGAAACATATAGGTACCGGTGCTTTTGCCGGATGTCCCATTGAGCAGGAATTGTTATTGCCTGAAGAGTTGGAATATTTAGGCGCAGGTGCCTTTTCCTCTTGCAAAGGGTTAACGGGAGAGCTCCGAATTCCGCAGACCCTCACCACGATAGGTAACGCATGTTTCTATGAAAATAATTTTAATGGCAATCTCAATATCCCCGCTTCTGTATCGGAGATAGGTGAAAAAGCTTTTGCAGGAACCGGATTTTCATCATTGACGCTCCATGAAGGGTTGAAGACCATACGTCTCTGGGCTTTTAGTGGCGGTACCTTTGATGGGGATCTTGTGTTGCCGTCAACAGTTACTGTGCTTGAAGCGTATGCCTTTGAACAAACCGGTTTCAAACATGTATATATGCCTGACAATTTTGAAGAAATTCCCGAAGGACTGTTCTATCGATGTAAAGAATTGATAGATACAGTTGTTATTCCGTCAAAAGTGAATCACATTGCTCAAAATGCTTTTTCAGGTTGTGAAAGGCTAACGGCTGTAGTTTTGCCAAAGAATCTACTTTCCATTGGCAGTGAGTGTTTTAGAAACTGTTACAGTCTTGACTATATACAATGTTTGTCAGAGACTCCTCCTGTTTTGGAGGGGAGTGGACATTTTAATGGTGTCGCTAAAGATAACGTTACGCTCGTAGTACCTAAAGGGTGTGTTGATGCATACAAGAATGCTCCCGGATGGGGAGAGTTTAAACGCATCTCTGAGTATCGCAATTTTATGTGTCGCCCGCAAATGGCACGCTTGCTGAACAAAGGGAATGTGCGAGACATTATACTGAATGCCGATGGCGCATGGACTGTAACCCATAGCCCGAGTTGGGCACATATCTCTGAAACTTCGGGAGAAAAGAAGACTCAGCTCACAGTAACTATCGATGCTTTGGCTCAAGGGGGTGGTAATCGCACCGATAGCATTGTGTTCAGCCTCGCAGGTGAAAACCATACCACATGTTATAAAATAGAACAATATGATAGTCCATACGATGAAGATGCCTCATTGACGCTTCAGTCGGCAACAAAAGGAGATGGTATTAATCTCGTATTTATTGGTGATGGCTATGATGCCAAAGATATCGCCGCCGGGGACTATTTGGATGATATGAAGCAACAAGTGGAGTATTTCTTCGATGTAGAGCCCTACAAGAGTTATCGTAACTATTTTAATGTATATACGGCATTTGCCATGAGTTACGAAAGTGGCATTGGAACACTGAACACGTTGCGAGACGTGAAATTCAATACAATGACAGTCTCTTCAACAGGACGAATAACTACCGATTTTGATGCTGCGTTATACTATGCTGTTGATAATACTCCGGTAGCAGAGACTGATATAGATGCCTTGACGTGTGTGTTAACTCCCAATACAACCGTGTATGACGGAGTAACGCAAATGTGGACGGGAACTCGAGGCGGTGCTGCCGTAGCCTTATGTCCGAAGAGCGAAGAGGAGTATCCATACGATGCACGTGGTATAGTTCAACATGAGGCGGGTGGTCATGGATTTGGAAAGTTTGCCGACGAGTACATCTATTATGCCGCATGGATACAAACATGTAAATGTAATTATGGCCATGTAGCAGAACTAAAGGAGATGCAAGCTGTTGGTTGGGGTGAGAATCTTTCACTCGACGGCAAATACACGACAGTACCATGGCGACATCTTATCAATGATAATCGATTTAATGATATAGTGGATATCTATGAAGGTGGTTATTTCCACTTGCGTGGGGTGTATCGCTCGGAACAAAACTCTTGTATGAATAAGAATGTGCCTTATTATAGCACTTGGTGCCGTGAAATCATTGTTCGCCGCATCAAAATGTTGGCAGGGGAGACTTTTAACTTTGAGGACTTTGTAGCCAATGACAGTCGTGAGTGGGGACGGGATTTTACCATGTTGTCACGTAACCCACGGCAAGTAAATGTGAGCGCACCACGTCATGGACAGGGACCTGTCATTTCCACATCGAAGCCTAAAAGACCTATAAATAAATGAAAATAGAAATAAGAATAGATATGAAGGCAAGATATTTTCGTTTTTTTACACAAGCCGGTATAAGTCAGATTGCAATGACGCTCATGTTGACAGCATGCAGTGAGAAAGACTTTATGGATAACGGAACAGATACAGCTATTCCTATGGAATTCAATGCCGAATATCCGGTATTGTCGCGTGCAACGGATGCCGGTTTTGCCAATGGGGACTGTATAGGGATTTTTGTTGCCGATTATAATGATAATGTTCCTGAATCACTCTCTGATGGCACATTGCAAGCAGATAATCAGCCCTTCATTTATGATGAGGCAAGTGGCAAATGGAAGAGTGTTAAAACGCTATATTGGAAAAGTGAAAATGCGGCTGTAGATGTTGTCGGCTACTACCCTTATACCGATGGAATAGATAATCCTACGATGTATTCGTTTAGTATCGATACTCACCAGGACCGTGCAGCCACAGAGACGCGTTTTGGCGGTTATGAGGCAAGCGACTTGTTGTGGGCAAAAAGCGAGAAAGCTCTACCTGACGATGGACCGATAAATCTTACGTTCAGACACCTGATGGCAGGCATGACCATCGCTCTTGAAGAGGGTGATGGTTTTGAGGAACAGGAATGGACTGCATTACAGAAGCGAGTGCTTGTGTGCAATGCGGCAACATCAACTACAGTTAATCTGGAGACCGGTAGTGTAGCAGTGTCGGACCAAGGTGATGCGTCGATATATACATTGCCCTATGGGAACGATTTCAGGGCTGTAGTGATACCTAAAAGCTATGATGCCGGGAGCGATATTTTGATAATTTCGGTAGGGGATCAAAGCTACAAGTTGAGAAAAGATGAACCGGTGGCTTTGCAGTCGGGTAAAATGCATAAATTCACTATCAAGGTGGATAAACGTCAGGGTGCTGGTGATTATGTGTTTACCTTGGTGGGTGAAAGCATTTCGGTGTGGCTTGACGATGAGGAGTTTCACGATGGCATTGTCAGACAGTATCTTATTGTCAACGTGGAAACCCCCGGGACGTTTAGTGAAACGTTGACAAAACAGGGTGTTGACTATAGAGAAGTGCGTTCTTTGAAGGTTATTGGTAGAGTAAATGATGCTGACCTTTATTTTATGGGGGATATGCCTGTACTGCAAAATCTGAATATGAAGGAGGTCATTATTGATAATTCGTATGATGGGCATGATGATCGTATTCCTGATGAAGCATTCATAGATGCACTTATCTCACACTTGGTTTTCCCGGATCGATTGCGGAGCATTGGATGGGCGGCTTTTAGAGGAGTGCCTATAACCGGTACTTTAATCTTTCCCGAAGGGTTGGAAGAAATTGGAGATGCAGCATTTAGTACTACGTACGCAAATAACGCCGGGGGGTTCAGAGTAGAATTTCCATCGACACTAAGAAAGATCAGTGATTGGGCATTTGGTGGAAATGGAGTTACATCTCCGGTAAGGGGGAACCTTCAATTTCCTGAAGGACTTGAGGTAATAGGCAAAAATGCTTTTTGGAACGGCTTGAGTATTTCAGGTACGCTTGAACTGCCGGAATCTCTGACGTATATTGGCAGTGATGCGTTCAACGGATGTAAGTTTACCGGTGATTTGGTCTTTCCTGATGGCTTTAAATCTGTTCCCTCATCCTGTTTTGAGGATTGTTCTTTTAATGGTTGCCTTATATTAAAAGAAGGGGTAACGAATATTGGAGCAAAAGCATTTTATGGCTGTAAGTTTAGAGGAGAACTGGCACTACCTTCAACGGTGAGGGAAATAGGATTCGGCAGTTTTGCGGGTAATAATTTTTCAAGCGTTGTTCTGCCCGAAAAACTTCAGTTGCTGGGAGCAAAGGCTTTTATGCAGTGTCAGTATCTGCAAGGAGAAATAAGGATTCCTTCACATGTCGTAACGGTGCCTGAAGGATGTTTTAAGGATTGTCCGCTCATCACCGGAGTCGTGTTACATAAAAACATCTTGAGCATTGAAGCAGACGCTTTTACAAACGACATATATATCAAATCCATTATCTGCGAGAATCCGGAGCCTCCTCATCTTAATGAGACTGCATTTGGCAATGTGGTGAAAACTCAGATAAATGTGGAGGTGCCAAAGGAAGGATTACAACGCTACAAAACCGACAAAACATGGCGTGAATTCACTCGTTTGTCGGAATATCGCAACTTTGTGTGTCGCCCGGCACGGGCTTGTGCGCTGACAACGGAGCGCCGGCAGACGCTCGTCTTGAATGCTGATGGCGATTGGAAGGTGATTCATCAACCTGATTGGGTAACGCTTTCGAAAACAGAGGGTAGCTTGAAAAGCGAGATTGTAGCAACCATAAGTGAGTTGCCTTCAGATGTGCCGTTGCGTGCAGATAGTATCGTGTTTCAGCTTGAAGGAACTGAGGTGGAGACCTATTGTGCATTGTCGCAGTATGGCTATGAGTATGGAGAGGATCAAATGGTGCAATTACAGCAACATAGCAAGGGTAATGGCATTAGTGTGTATTTCGTTGGAGACGGTTGGGATGCTGAGAGCATTGCATCGGGTGCTTATATGAACCTTTGTCGAGAAGATATGGAGTATTTCTTCGGGTTGCCTCCCTATGACCGATTACGTGATTATTTTGATGTATATGCTTGTGTGGCTCTCAGCCAAGAGACCGGTGTGAGTACAATGAATATTAGCCGAGATACAAAATTCGGCACAATCTTTTCTGCCGGACAAGACGGAAGTTGTAGCGGTTATCCTGCTCGAATGATTCCATATGAGGAAGAGGTGTTTACGTATATAAGTAATCTGACCGGACGACAGGCAGGTAGTTGGTTTCAAAATGGCGATATGTGGAAATCGCTGATTGTGTTGATTCCAAATACAACAGACTATACAGGATGTACATATTACTACGAAGATGGATCGGCCATATCGCTATGCCCACCGAGTGGTCGTTCATATCCAAATGATACTCGTGGCATTATTCAGCATGAGGCGGGTGGACACGGATTTGGAAAACTTGCAGATGAATCTATTTTGCAGAATAAATATGTCCCCCCAAAAATTGTAAATGAAATCAATAACTATAAATACCGGGGTTGGTATGCCAATATTTCGACAAACGGGATGATGACCGATGTGTCCTGGGCTGACATGATTTTTGACCCTCGCTACAGTAATTATGTGGATATCTTCGAAGGGGGATATGGCTACACTCGAGGTGTGTGGCGTTCAGAAGCCAATAGTTGTATGAACTATGCCATTCCCTATTATAACGCTATCAGCCGATTGGATATTACGCGACGTGTGTTTAGCCTGGCCGGAGAGCCATTTTATATAGAAAGGGATTTTTACAGCGTGGATACAGATGAATGGGGTAGCGTAGCTGTAAATGCTCGTTCAACACACAATGTGCAGGAATTACAACCCATTCACTCTCATAATGCTCCAATTATGATGAAACGAGGTCAGTATAATCAATTATTCGAGAAACTAAAAAATAAAAGATATGAAATTAATCGTTAACATTCTGCCACTTGCAAGCATTACAATAGCTGCATTGGCATTATCATCGTGTTCAAATGACGAGCCAACTGAATATGCTGTCAATGAAAACGAAATTCGCATTGAGGCGATTCATCCGTCACAGCTCAGTCGTGTTAATAGTACGGGTTTTGACTATGGAGATCAAATCGGGGTGTTTGTAGTCCCTGAAGGCGCTATACTTCAGCCTTTTGGCAACGCTGTGAACAATGGTAGATACACCTATGATGGTAGTCAGTGGACGCCATCGCGCACTTTCTATTGGAATGAAGGGTTGAACAATGTTTATGCCTATTACCCATATGCTGTTGAGGTGAACGATACTGAAACATTTCCTTTTAAGGTTTCAGTTGACCAAAGTGCAGTTGAGGGTTATTCAGCGAGTGATTTCCTTTGGGCAAAAGCTGAAGGTCAGCAGGCAGGTACATCGCCTGTCAGCTTGAAGTTTAGCCATGTGTTGAGTCGCGCGATGGTGGAAATTGTAAAGGGGGAAGACTATGAAGGTGAACTTCCTGAAAATGTGGATGTATATCTTCTTAATACAGTAACAACAGCCAATATTGACTTGGCTGTGGGTGGCTCTTGCAAGGACCCGTATGCCGGAGCAGAGTCTATTAAGATGCAAAAATTGTCAAAGGGATTATATGCCGCAATTGTAGTCCCTCAGAATATAGAGACACGTCGCCCGTTGGTAGAAGTCGTTATGGGTAACATCAGTTATTTGATGGAAGGTAATATAAGTTTCAAGCAAGGTTATCAGCATACTATTACTATTACTGTTACTGAAAATCCACAGCAAGCTGAAATCAATATCGGTGGTGGTATTGGTAATTGGAACTAAAACAGATGATTATGAGAAAAAGATTTTCTGTTTTGTGCGGAATTATTCTTACAATACTATGTCTTGTCGCTTGTGGAAAAGACAGCGAAGATGATATTCCGACAATAAAAGTAACGTCTGTTATACTATCATCAACAGAAATGTCAATGACAGTAGGCGATGTTCAGACTCTCACCGCGACAGTTGCTCCTGCAAATGCGACAAATAAGAGTGTAACTTGGAAGTCCTCGAGTACCTCAGTAGCGACAGTATCATCGACAGGCGA
>JAZOCE010000020.1:0-47134 GCA_045596365.1 Muribaculaceae bacterium
GGTTAGTGCAACAGATACATCCAAAGGGAGTCCGGGAGCTACAATGTTCATCTTGGGAGGCTATGAATATCTTGTCTATTCATCATCTACAACTCAAGTTACTATTAAAGTATATGATGGCACTAATCCAGCAAACACAACAGCTCTTGAAACATACACCTTCAGCCCATTCTCAATTGCTGGGGTCGCAAGTTGGATGAATCATAGCATCAATGCAGTAGTCTCTGATGATAAAATGAGCGCTGATTTATATGTCTATGTACCTAACAGAGGAGCGTTTAAACGTAAACTCACAGCTATAAAATCAATGGGATCAATAGAGGAGATTAAGATATACAATACCATACCCGCTGTTTATTACAACCTACAAGGGATAAAAGTATCCAACCCATCAAATGGAGTTTATATAATAAAACATGGACAGAAAGTAACAAAACAATATGTAAGATAAGACAAGTTTTTCAATGAAATTTAAAAACCGCACTTATCCATGCGTCGAAGATATTTCATCATCAATGTTTTATGAAACATCTTCGATGTTTTTTATTTTTAAATAACACCTTTTACTCTACCACAAGGCAATTTTCCCACAAGCGTCTAAATCAAGTGAAACATTTATATTCATTGTCTTAAAGGCTTTTGAGATAGTTGTTATCGTCAAATTTTGTCCCCTTTCAATCCTGCTAACTTATGCTCGTTTAACTCCAAGCAATTCACAGAACTATTCTTGCGTCAAATTCTTTGATCAGTACTATTTTCATTAACGACACAAAGACAATAAAATAAGCCTCAATAAGCCAAATATAGGCTTAATATGCAAAAAGAGAGGATTTCTCGTTTGAGAAATCCTCTCTTTGGCGTTGTGCGCGCGAAGGGACTCGAACCCCCACGTCTCACGACACTAGATCCTAAGTCTAGCGCGGCTACCAATTACGCCACGCGCGCAATTGCAGTACAAAAGTACTGCTTATTTTTATTCTGTGCAAACTTTTCAAGAAAAATTTTGTGTTAAATTGATTTTTCTACATTCCACACAAATGCACGCAATCCCAACTTGGGTGTTTCAACATCCATCTGGTGCAGTTTTTCAAGGACTGCATCAACACGATTGTCTTCTACAATAGTAATAATAGCCGATGCCATAGATGGCCAAGCGTGAGAGCCATAATGTGGCTCTCCGCTTTTTGTTCCTCTACCTTGCACCTCTTGCCATGCTGTAAAGCCTCGACAGTTAGTTTTTTCAAGCATATCTACTATACGTTCATAGTAAGCTTGGTCAAATGCTATAAATATAGATTTCATTGTAATTCAAATTTAATGTTAAGAATTGACCTTTCGCAACGCTTTGCGTGTGCGCTTAACACCCACAGATGCAAACAAGCAGTACATCGCAGGAACATAAAATAATGTCAACAACGTTGAGAATGTCAAACCACCGATAACTGCCACACCCATTGGTTGCCACATTTCAGCACCTTGCCCTGAGCTAACAGCCATGGGCACCATACCAAGGATTGTTGTCAACGCAGTCATGATAATAGGACGGAGACGTGATTCGCCTCCATTAACAACCGATGTACGTATTGACATTCCACGTTCACGATTTAGAGAGATATAGTCAATCAACACGATACCATTCTTAACAACAATACCAATCAACATAATGGCTCCAATCATTGACATCACGTTAAGGTTGTGTCCTGTGAGGAATAACAACAAGAATACCCCGGTGAATGCAAATGGCAATGATGTCATAATAATACCCGGATACACATAGGATTCAAACTGAGCCGCCATCACAATATATACAAGAATAATGATGAGCAAACCAAGTAACAACAAATCGCCAAATGCTTCTTGTTGGTCTTCATAGCTACCTGACAATTCAATATTGATACCGGCGGGGATATCCATCTTATCAATTTCAGCTTGAGATGCAGCAACGACTTCACTCATCGGCACATCAGCGACAACGGTTGAAACAGTAATAATACGTTCACGGTCCTTACGTTCGATTGTAGGCGGAGAGAATCGTTCTACTACTTTACCCACATCTTTAACACGTACAGCTTTTCCTGTCGGGCTATATATGAGAATATTTTCAATATCAGAGATAGATGTACGGTGTTCAGGAGCATACATTACTTTGATGTCATATTCTTCTCCATCTTCACGATATTGAGATGCAAGACTACCATTGATGCGGTTACGCAAATATGTCGCAGCTGTTTGCAAGTTCAATCCGTATATCGCTAACTTTTCACGATCAAAATCCACTTGATACTCCGGTTGATAATCGGCACGCGAGATAGTAATATCTGCAGTTCCTTTTATACCTTGTAGCACACGTTTGAGTTGTTGAGCAACAGAGTCAGTCTCTTCAAAATCGTAACCATAGATTTCATAGTCGATTGTTGATTGACCTCCCATACCGGAACCACGACTACCACCAACGTTTACTTGTTGTTTCTTAAATTCCGGATAATTCTTTAGATCTTCACGCATCAATTGTGCAATTTCGGTAATTCCACGTTCACGCTCATCAAGGTCAACAAGCGAGATGTTCATAGACACAATGTGAGAACCATTATCTTGCAATGAAGCAAATGTATTATCACTTGATGCCTGACCGGTAGTGTAGTTCAACACCTTAATTTCAGGATATTTTTCACGCCATTCATTTGCCAAACGTGCTGTAACCTCATCGGCAATTTCAACACGAGTACCGATTGGCAATTCAAGAGACACCCCGAGACGTCCATTATCTTGTGTTGGGAAGAACTCAGTTCCGACATATCGCAACAAGAATATTGACAAAATGAAGATTGCCGTACACACTATAATAGATGATATTTTATGTGTTACCACAAAATTCAACGAGCGACCATAAGCTCTATCAAGAGTATCAAGCGCATTGTTTATGGGAGTAAAAAACAAGTTATATAATTTACCATGTTTAACCCCTTTACGCAATAATTGAGAACACAACATAGGAGTTAACGACAATGCACATGTTGTTGAAATAATCATCATGATTGTTACCATCCATCCTAATTGACGGAACAACACCCCTGTCATACCTGTTACCAATGTCAAGGGGAAGAACACGGCAATAAGTGTCAATGTAGATGCAATTACTGAAATACCCACCTCATTTGTTCCATGGATAGCTGCTTGTTTTGGATCACTACCGCGCTCAATGTGTGTTGTTACATTTTCAAGCACCACAATGGCATCGTCCACGACCATACCAATTGAGATTGATAATGATGACAGTGAAATGATATTCAAACTTGTTCCGGTCATTGCCAAATAGATGAATGACGCAATCAAAGAAATAGGAATAGTAATACAGATAATCATTGTGGCACGCCAACGACCAAGGAAACAGAACACAACAATTATGACAAACAACAACGCATACAATACAGTCTCTACAAGAGAATCAATTGTATTATTGATGTTTTCTGAGGTATCGACAATCATACCAAGTTTCACATCAGAAGGCAAACGTTTTTGCAAGCTCGGAAGCATTTCAAGCACTTTATTTGAAATTTCCACAGAGTTGGCTCCTGATTGCTTTTGGATGATAATCATAGCTCCCTTTTTACCATCGGTGTGAGTTTTTTGCGCACGTTCTTCAAGAGAATCATCTATGCGAGCCACTTGATGAAGATAAATATTCTTTCCATCTTTTGAACCTACAACAATATTACGCATTTGCTCAGGCGCATCAAATTCGCCTTGCACGCGCAAAGAATATGTATCTGAGCCAATATCAAAATTACCTCCCGGAATATTTCTATTTTCAGCAGCAATCAAAGAAGATATTGTTTCAATTGAAAGATTATAAGCCTCAAGACGCACAGGATCTACATAAATGTGTATTTCGCGTTTTGGCGCACCTGAAATTGAAACAGATCCAACCCCATCAACACGAGCCAAAGGATTCGCTACTGCATCGTCAAGGATTTTATACAACCCCGGCATACTTTCTTCTGCTTGTACCGAAAGTAACATGATAGGAATCATATCGGTACTAAACTTAAAGATAACTGGAGTCTGTGCATCATCGGGCAAATAACTTGAAATCATGTCAAGTTTATCTCGCACATCATTTGTTAAAGCATCTATATCATATCCAAACTCAAACTCAAGTGTAATAACAGATATATTTTCACGTGATTTTGATGATATGTGTTTTAGGTGTTCTACTGAATTCAAGGTGTTTTCGAGCGGACGGGTTACGTTTTGTTCAATATCCTGAGCACTCGCTCCCTCATAAGTTGTCATAACCAATATTGTATTGGTCTCAATATCCGGCAACAAGTCAATAGGCAATTTTGCCAACGAGAAAAGCCCCATGATTGTAATAGCCACGAAACACAACGTGGTCATGATGGGACGTTTCACCGCACTTGAATATATACTCATTGTTTTATTTTCTTAAATAATGAATAACTAAATTATTTCTTTAATACCTCAACTTCAGCACCATTAGAAAGTCGTGTTTGTCCTGTAATTACGACTTCAGCACCATCTTCTATTCCAGATATTACCTCATAGGCATTATCCAATCGTTGACCAAGTTCTACTTTATCAAATGATACTTTGCCATCCTTATAGGCATAAACATATTTATCACCTGAACCTGTTTGCTTAACAATAGCACGATCAGGCACAACAACATGCTGTGAAGTTCCGAAATTCATGCTGACACGGGCAAACATTCCAGGACGCACTCGTTCATCATTGTTCATGATGTCTATTTCAACAGTAAATGTACGTGTCGCAGGATCGATAGTTGGGTGAATCAAAGAGACTGTACCGGTAAAGACTTCATCTCCATATACGTCCAATTTAATATCAACTTTCATTCCCTTTTTCACCTTAGTAAATTCGCCTTCAGAGACATTAACCAAAACTTTTACGGGGCGTAATTGCTCAATTGTCAATATTGGATTAGCTCCTGTCATATCACCAGGGTCATAATTACGTGCTGTTACAACGCCATTGATAGGAGAAATCAAAACAGTGTTTTCCACCATATTTTCATATTGGCGACGAGCTGCATCAAGTTCAGTTTTAAGTTGGTCAACTGATTGTTGTGTTCCGCCACCTATATTTAAAAGTTCTACTGCACGATTATATTCACGCTCAATATTATCAAGGCGCACTTTTAGTTGTTCGATATTTACATTATCCAAGACAACTACTTTTTGTCCTTTAGACACTTTATATCCTACGTCAACAAGAATATCTTTTATGCGATTAGGGGTTGATGTCGTGATATTATTTGTTTTATAGGCTTCAACAGTTGCAGTATATTCAGCAATCTGACTAACCTCTTGAGAATACACTTTTTGGATTTCTACTTTTGGAAGTTCTTCAACAACTGTTTCGGTTGCTGCTTCTTTTTCTCCAGAACCACATGAAACAAAAGCTAATGCTAAACACGCTAATGAGAGTGTACGGATGATTGTCTTTTTTGAGTACATGATTATCGTCTTTAAATTTTTATTCGTTCAAATTTGAATATTTCTCAATATCGGCATTTCCCAATAGCAATTCGAGATTGCTGTTTGCCACGAGATAATTATATATTGATTGATAGTAAGCAAGTCGAGCGCGAGTGAGTGCGAGTTCAGAATCTCTCAAATCAAGATAAGATGCCGCACCAATTTCAAAGCTCTTCTCCATTATTGAGTGAGCCTTATCAGCTTGTGCAACACTTTCAGAATTTGATGCTATTTGCTTAACATTCATCTGGATATTGTCTATCGCAACATCCACCTGCATATTTAATGTACGTTCAAGATTTTCACGTTGCCATTTCATTTCTTGAACTTGTATAGAAGCTTGCTTGATTCGAGAGTAGCGTTGTCCACCTTGGAATATGGGGATTGACAAGGTTACTCCCACTACAGAATAGGGATTCCATATCATATCTTTAAACGGAGTGCCATTTGTTGACGATGTCCAATTATAGTTTGCAACAAGAGCAAGTGTTGGCAACAATGACATTTTCTGTACAGACAATGCATCTTTCAATGTCTTTGTCTGAATATCCAACATGCGTAAATCGCTGTTATCAACAATTGATCGACTTAACGACAATGTATTGTCATACATTGTATTTTCATAATCGGCAAGTTTTGTAGTTGTTTTAATAGGGATTGTTACATCCACTCCCATCAAGATTTCAAGTTGCAAGCGGGCTTGTTTTATTGCTATTTCAGCTTGAGCGAGTTCCGGCTCAACATTTTTCATAGCAACAGAAGAACGTAACACATCATATTCCGAAGCAGCCCCCACTTGATATTTCTTTTGATATACCTCATGATTAAACTTGGCATTTTCATAGCTTTCAAGAATCACATTATAGGAATCTTCGGCAAGCAACAATGCATAATAGGCATTCTTCACTTGACTTATCAATGATAAACGAGACTTACGAGCCGATTCTACATTTTGAAGAATTTGAGTATTGCTAAGACTCAATGATTTCCATAATTGCGGTGCAATCAGAGGCATTGACGCAGAAAAGCCATAGGAATATGAGTTATCCAATCCCATTTTGATACCGCCACCACTACTTTTGCTTGTTGCTGATTCTGTTGCCGACTCATCGGTTGCTCCTTCTTCTGAAGAAGAGCCACCTCCCAAACTACCTAAACCTTTAAATGCATCCATATTCATATAGGCAACCTGTTTTTTCAGAGTGCGATTATATGATGCATCAAAACTAATCGTAGGTAGTAGTTGACCTATGATTTCTTTCTTTGAATAATCGACACGTTTAATTTCCATGTCTGCAACCTTAATGGTTGGGTTTTCATTTAATGCAATAGCGATACATTTATCCAGCGACAAAGCAAGAGTGTCAGACAAAATTGTCTCCTGGGAAAACACACTTACCGGAGACGCAATCGCTAAAGCCAAAATCATTGCTTTAAAAGACTGATATCTCATAAATTATATTAAGAATAATTGTTATTTTATTTTTCGTAAAAAAACGAGGTACAAATTTACAATTTATTACTCTTTCTAAATAATCTACATTATTTAAAAAAGCAAAAAAAGACAATATATTCCACCTTTAGGCGAAATACAAGCAATTTATCCCACTAAACAATAACTAAAATAGAAATTATGCTAATCAATCACCTCATAACCGGCATCGGTCAATCCAGCCAAAATCGTAGCGATGTGATCCACATTGCGAGTTTCCAATGTAACTCTGATAGTACATCCTGCGATATGCGTGCCAGCATTTGTTCGTTCATGATTTACCGATATGATATTTCCTCCAAGACGAGCAATGATACTACATACAGCCGACAATTGCCCAGGCTTGTCATATAGTTTGATGGTAAACGAGCAATTTCGTCCACTTTTTGTCAAGCCTCGAGTAATTACT
The DNA here is from genome assembly GCA_045596365.1 of Muribaculaceae bacterium. Classification (GTDB taxonomy): domain Bacteria; phylum Bacteroidota; class Bacteroidia; order Bacteroidales; family Muribaculaceae; genus RGIG4079. The sequence goes on from JAZOCE010000020.1 coordinate 7,421, forward strand.
CTATTCAAGAAATTTACATCTATATTTCCTCCTGAAACGACACACACAACCTTTTTTCCCTCAATAGGAATTTTATCGAACATTGCAGCTGCGACCGATACAGCCCCTGCTCCTTCTGCCACAAGTTTTTGCTGTTCTATCAAGGCTAATATAGCCGCAGCTATCTCATCTTCAGAAACTGTAACCACCTCATCTACATACTTTTGACATATATCAAATGTATTTACCCCCGGTTCCTTAACAGCAATACCATCGGCAATGGTTGAAACATCAGAAAGGCGAAGGATGTGTCCACTTTCAAGCGATTTTACCATACTCGGAGCTCCTTCTGCTTGCACGCCATAAATTTTAACATTAGGTTTTAATGACTTTATTGCAAAAGCAACACCCGATATCAAGCCACCGCCCCCAATTGGTACGACAACAGCATCTACATCAGGCATATCATCCAATATTTCAAGACCTATCGTTCCTTGACCTGCTATAACTTGCGGATGGTCAAACGGATGCACCAATGTATATCCACATTCAGCTTGCAACTCTAATGCCTTTTTATATGCATCATCATATACGCCGGAGACTAAACACACTTCAGCGCCATAGCTTTTTGTCGCTTCAACCTTAGAAATAGGTGCACCGGCAGGTAAGCATATAAGAGACTTGATACCATTGCGAGTAGCTCCTAATGCCACACCTTGAGCATGATTTCCGGCTGAACACGCAATAACTCCCCTCGCTTTTTCCTCATCTGACAACTGAGAAATCATATAATAGGCGCCTCGCAATTTAAAAGAGCCCGTATATTGTAAATTTTCTGGTTTAAGATATATCTGACCTAATGGATTGATTTTAGGCGATGCAATCAAATCTGTGTGTCGGGCTACTGATTTCAACACATGAGCCGCACGATATATTTCACTTAACTCAAGCATGGTGTAATTATTTTGGCACAAAAATACAATGATTTATTTGTTTTAATCACTATTTGCCTAATATTTTTCAGTTATGCGACCAATCTTTTACAACAGAAAACTAACAATTTGCAATGTTTAATTAAGTTCCAATCTCCATTTCGTAAAATTTAGCACAAATAAGCATCATTTTATCAAAATATTTCACAAAAGCATAACGCAAAATAAATTTATAATTATTACATTTGCACCTAATTTTCCAAAAGCAACAATAACGCAATGTTTATTGTTCTTGATATAGTACAAGATTCTAAGAAAAACAATTATGCCAAAAGTTACAAAAGAAATGGCTCTGGATTACCACTTTGAAGGTAAACCGGGCAAAACCGAGGTTATCCCAACTAAACCTTATTCGTCTCAAAACGACCTTGCATTAGCTTACTCTCCCGGCGTAGCATACCCATGTCTTGAAATAGAACAAAACCCACATGATGCCTATAAATACACCAATAAAGGCAATCTCGTTGCTGTAATTTCTAACGGAACTGCCGTTCTTGGACTTGGTGATATAGGGGCAATGGCAGGTAAACCTGTAATGGAAGGAAAAGCTCTATTATTTAAAATTTTTGCAGGTATAGATTGTTTTGACATTGAGGTAAACGAAAAAGATCCTGAAAAATTCATCCAAATAGTAAAAGCTATTGCACCAACATTTGGAGGAATAAACCTTGAGGATATTAAAGCTCCTGAATGTTTTGAAATAGAAAACAGACTAAAAGATGAATGTGATATTCCGGTAATGCATGACGACCAACATGGTACTGCCATTATCTCAGCTGCCGGGCTTTTGAACGCCCTTGAAATCCAAGGCAAAAAAATTGAAGAAGCTCGTCTTGTTGTAAACGGAGCAGGCGCAGCAGCTGTTTCTTGCACACGACTTTATATTGCATTAGGCATCAAACCTGAAAATATTGTAATGTGCGATAGCAAAGGGGTTCTCAACAAAAAACGCACCGACCTAAACAAGCAAAAGCAAGAATTTGCAACTGATCGAGACATCAACACTCTTGAAGAAGCGATGAAAGATGCAGATGTATTCTTGGGCCTATCGGTTAAAGATGTCGTTACTCCAGAAATGGTACAATCAATGGCAAAAAATCCTATCGTATTTGCCCTCGCAAATCCCGATCCAGAAATTGCCTACGACAAAGCTATCGCATCTCGCCCTGACTTGATTTTTGCTACCGGACGTTCAGACTATCCTAATCAAATCAACAATGTATTGGGATTCCCCTACATCTTCCGTGGTGCTCTTGACTGTGGCGCTACTGCTATCAACGAAGCGATGAAACTTTCAGCCGTTCATGCTATTGCTGATCTTGCAAAGCAACCGGTACCTTCAGTCGTAAATGCAGCCTATAATATGACAGACCTCAAATTTGGTCCTGACTATATATTACCTAAACCCCTTGATCCACGTTTGATTACAACTGTTGCACCTGCTGTAGCTCGTGGCGCAATGGAATCAGGAGTTGCTCTTCGCCCTATAACAGATTGGGAAGCATACAACGATAAACTTCGTCACTTGATGGGTAGCGACAACAAGCTCATGCGTCGCTTTACCGAAGAAGCTAAGCGCAATCCTAAACGCGTCGTATTCTCTGAAGCAAACACTGACAACATGCTTCGCGCAGCTGTTTCAGCCGCAAATGAAAGAATTTGTATACCTGTATTGCTCGGAAACGAAGAGATGATACAAAAACGTGCAACACGTCTCGGTATCAGCATTGAGGGTATGGAAATTGTCAACCTACGTCATGACCGCGAAGCTGATCGTCGCAATAAATATGCAACCAAATTTGCAGAAAAGCATCAACGCAATGGGGTTACCTATCCCGAAGCTCTTGAAAAGATGTTTGACCGCAACTACTTTGGCATGATGATGGTTGAAACAGGAGAAGCCGATGCCATTATAGCCGGAACTTATTCAGGTAGCCACAACACCGGGGACATAGCTAAAGAAGTCGTCGGAATACGCCCATGCTACAATCATTTTGCCACAATGCACATCATGAACACTAAGCGTGGAACATATTTCCTTGCCGACACAACTATCAACGATGTTAAAGACGAAGAGACTCTTTATGACATAGCTCGCTTGGCTAAATATGCCGTTGAATACTATGCTCACGAGCCTATAATGGCTATGCTTTCTTTTAGCAACTTCGGTTCTAACAACGATAGCGAAAGTCGCATGGTACACAACGTTGTTGCAAAGATGCAAGAGCAATTTCCCTCGCTTCCTATTGATGGAGAAATGCAAGTACACTATGCTCTCAACAAGGACCTCAGAGACAAAACATATCCTTTCAGCAAGCTCAACGGCATGGATGTCAATACGTTGATTTTCCCTAACCTAAGTGCAGCTAAGACAGCCTACCGCATGATGCTTGAAATGGGACTTGGTGAAGCAATTGGTCCAATCCAAATCGGGTTGAACAAACCTGTACACTTCATCAGCGTCGATTCTCCTGTTCGAGATATTATCAATCTCACAACAATGGCAGTCCTTGATGCAGCAGTACTCAGCAAAGTCGGCTGTTCTGAAAACCTCGACAAATAAAAATCTTTTAATATCGACAAAAAAACACGAGACAAAATCTCGTGTTTTTTATTTATAATCCGAAGCTGAGGGTGGTGTAGTAGCGCAAGTGCCCGCCGGCTCCATATACAGGTTTAAATTCAAGCGAGACGTATCCGTTGTCATATCCAAACCACGTTGCAATATATCCATTATTTACTGCTTGGTAATTAACCGGAGCTCCATAACGTGTTACAAACGTTGAATATATTTGATTATATCGGGTGCGGTCGTAATAATTGGTCGAATAAGAGAATTGTGAGCCTATTAAACCATTTGTACCATAATACAGCGTTGCATCAGGCCAAAGAAAAGACATTTCATTTACATTGCGCAAATACACGACATCACCGGTATATCCATCTACAACATAACCCCTATTCTGCAAATAATTCAATGATATATTTATCGCTGTACCAAATGTTATTCCAAGAATACCATGAATTACAGGACATCCACGATGAGGGCGGAACGATGGTGGTGGCACAGGGCGATGATAATGACGCACCGGAGGACGATGAGGTTTTGCCATTGGGATGTGGCGAGGCGGGCGATTGTAGCGTTGATTGCTATAAGCAGGTCTTTGTCCCGGACGATTTCCTCGATTAACATTACTACCTTTATGATTTGTATTCGGGCGATTTACTTGTCCGTTTTGAGGTCTTCCACCTCGATTATTATTAGAAGCACCTTTATTATCAGGACGAGCATTATTCTTCGATGGGGCACTATTTTGTCGTTGCGAACTATTATTTCCACGATTAGCTTGCTGACGACCGGATGTAGACCGACGGCCCGATGTTGTATTTTCTGTGCGATGTGATCCACGAGAGCCTCTGCGTTCTTGAGCATCAACAACAGGAACTACCAATATCCCGCACATAAATGCGATTGTTATACTTCTGATAAATCGTTTCATTTCAATCTCACATTTTATTAGTTAGTACTTTTTCTTATTGGAATGATTTTTCGACAAAAAGTTTAATCGACCATTACTTTTCATTCTTAATTTGTTAATATTTTAAACCTTTTGACCAATTCAATCATTTAAATGCAGGAATAAAAAATTCACATTACAAATGTAGCTAATCATTCAAATATTTGCAATTATTCGCATCTTACACTAACTTTGCATTATCTTTACACATAATAATATATTATCATGAAACAATTAGATCGCATCTTAGCTGAAAAGTTACTTAAAATCAGTGCTATCAAGCTTCAACCAGAAAATCCTTTTGTGTGGGCTTCTGGATGGAATTCACCTATATATACCGACAATCGTAAGACATTGTCTTATCCTGATGTTCGTAGTTTCATCAAAGTTGAGCTATGCCGCATTATAATGGAAAATTTCCAAGACGTTGACGCAATTGCAGGGGTTGCAACAGGAGCTATCGCTCAAGGCGCACTTGTAGCTGATACATTAGGATTACCCTATGTATATGTACGCTCTACACCAAAAGACCATGGTCTTGAAAACCTCATCGAAGGGAACCTCAAGCCAGGACAAAAAGTAGTAGTAATTGAAGACCTTATCTCAACAGGTGGCAGTAGTCTTAAAGCAGTTGAAGCAATTCGTGTAGCTGGTTGTGAAGTTGTGGGTATGGCTGCTATTTTCACTTATGGCTTCCCCATCGCTGTTGAAAAATTCAAAGAAGCAGGAGTTACATTATACACCCTCAGCAACTATAATTCAATGCTTGAAGCCGCATTAGAGACCAACTATATTAAAGCAGAAGATATTGAAACATTGAAAGAATGGCGTAAAGATCCTTCTATCTGGGTTCCTAACAAATAATATCATTTTAATGGCTAAATATTCAAGCAAACCGACAACCATTCAAGCGTCGGCCGATGAAGCTTTTCAACGCTTGACAAACATATCAGCATTTCAAGAAAGGATTAATTCTATTCCTGAAGAGCAAAAAAAGCAGATTGGAGATTTAAAATTCACTGAAGACTCAATCACGTTGAACACACCACAAGTGGGAGAAATCCAATTTAATGTTATTGAGCGCACAGCACCATCTCGACTTGTGTTTTCAGCAGCTAAATCACCGGTCCCATTGACTTTAGCAGTCAATCTATCGGAAAAATCATCTTCCGAGACAGAAATTACAAGTGTAATTGATGTTGAAATTCCGGCAATGTTGCGACCATTGATTGGAAGCAAAATGCAAGAAGCGGCAGAAAAATTCAACGAACTCATTCTCACTATCTGCAATAAATAATATACTGAATGGCATCTAAACTTTGGGAAAAAAGCGTAACCGTTGACCACGATGTAGAAACATACACTGTCGGGCGAGACAGAGAAATGGATATATATCTCGCACCCTACGACATCCTTGGGTCAATAGCACACATCACAATGCTCCAATCAATAAATCTATTAACTGAAGAGGAGTTGGAAACATTATTAGCCGAACTTCGAGAAATTTACAAAATTGCCGAAAGCGGTGATTTCGTTATCGAAGAAGGTATCGAAGATGTACATTCCCAAGTAGAATTGATGCTCACTCGCCGATTAGGTGATGTCGGAAAGAAAATTCACTCAGGTCGCTCTCGTAACGACCAAGTTCTTGTTGACCTTAAGTTATTCATTAGATCTCGTATCGAAGACTTAACTAAAGCGATAACAACGCTATTTGACACACTAATTATTCAAAGCAACAAATATAAAGATGTATTGCTTCCCGGATACACTCATCTTCAGGTAGCAATGCCATCTTCATTTGGATTATGGTTTGGTGCTTATGCCGAATCACTTGCCGATGACCTCACAGTGTTGCGTGCCGCCTATGAGATTACAAATCGCAATCCACTTGGCTCTGCTGCCGGATATGGCAATTCATTCCCATTAAATCGCACAATGACTACCACTCTTCTTGGATTTGACTCTATGGATTACAATGTAGTTTATGCCCAAATGGGAAGAGGAAAAACCGAACGCATCGTATCTCAAGCAATTGCCAATATTGCCGCAACAATATCAAAACTCGCATTTGATGCTTGCATGTTCAATTCTCAAAACTTCGGATTTATCAAACTACCTGATGAATACACAACAGGCTCTTCAATAATGCCACACAAGAAAAACCCCGATGTATTTGAATTAACACGTTCTAAGTGCAACAAACTGCAAGCTCTCCCTTATGAGATTACATTAATTACCAACAATCTCCCATCGGGATACTTCAGAGACTTACAATTAATCAAGGAAAATTTCTTACCTGCATTTGACGAAATCATATCAATACTTAACATGGTAAATTCTATGGTTTCTCAAATAAAAGTAAACAATAAAATTCTTGAAGACAAGAGATATGAATTAATGTTCTCTGTTGAAGAAGTTAACAGATTGGCTTTAGAAGGAGTTCCTTTCAGAGACGCGTACAAACAAGTAGGGCTCGCTATTGAACGAGGAGAATTCACACCATCAAATAGCGTAAATCACACTCATGAGGGCTCTATCGGTAACCTGTGCAATGATAAAATTAAAGAATTATTCTATTCGACTTTAGAGCAATTTAATTTTAAGACATACCACAAGGCTTTTGACAAATTATTAAAACGATGAAACACAACAAAAATGTCAGAATAAAAGCCTTTATTTCGTTATTGATAGCTTTCATAACTATTTCATGTGAAAGTGTTAACGATGAACGCATCCCGCCCATCTCTGTTTACATTGACCTCTCTAATCAAGCCATTTGGGATTCTTATGGCGTTCATGGATATGGGCAACACACTCGTTTCATTAAGCAAGAACGTATTCCTGCCAATTTTCCATACTCCGCATTGACATACACAGGATTTGGAGGTGTGCTACTAATATCGGGACGCGCCGGCGATGACTACAATTCCCCATTAGCCTATGATTTAGCTTGTCCGGTAGAAGCTAAGAATAATATCAGATTATCCATAGACCCACAGACCTTTGAAGCATATTGTCCTAAATGTCATTCACGTTTCGATGTGTGCGAAAACAACGGAGCCCCCATTTCAGGCGAAGCACTTTCTCGCAACTATGGTCTACAACGTTACAAAGTAAATCCGGCCCAAATGGGTGGATACATTATCACTCGGTAAATTTTAAGTTGGAATATTTTGCATATTCCGAATTTTCATAATATCTTTGCATCGCATTTCGTCATAGTGCATACTTGATGAATATAGGCTGCTCGAATGGTGGAATGGTAGACACGAAGGACTTAAAATCCTTTGGCCATTGCGGCTGTGCGGGTTCAAGTCCCGCTTCGAGTACGAAAGTCCTCTAATCAATAGATTATGAGGACTTTATTTTTTATAATAACTTTTATGATTGTTGATGAAAAATATATGCGCCGCGCATTGCAACTAGCAAAAAACGGCATTGAAAGCACCTCCCCTAACCCTATGGTGGGCGCTGTCATTGTTTATAAAGACAAAATAATAGGAGAAGGTTATCATCGTAGATGTGGTGAAGGTCATGCCGAAGTTAATGCCATCGCATCAGTCAAAGACAAAACCCTTTTACAACAATCCACCATATATGTTACATTGGAACCCTGTTCGCATTATGGAAAAACTCCCCCTTGCGCTCAACTGATTATAGATAGCAAAATTCCAAACGTTGTTATTGGTAGCCTAGATCCATTTGAAAAAGTGAGTGGTCGTGGAGTAAAAATGCTTCAAGACGCAGGCATAAACGTAGCTACACGCGTATTAGAACAAGAGTGTAAAAATCTAAATCCTCATTTCATCACAGCTCACACTCTAAGACGTCCCTTTGTAACCTTAAAATGGGCTCAAAGTCAAGATGGATACATGGATATCATTCGTTGTAAAAATGAATTGCCTGCCAAATTCTCTACCGAAACAACATCTATGCTTGTTCATAAATTACGAGCACAACACGATGCGATAATGGTGGGTAGCGAGACCATAATTAGAGACAATCCTCGGCTAAATAACAGGATGTGGAGTGGACAAAATCCAGTTATTGTCATTGCAGATAGGCGCACTCAAATACCTCCTGATGCTCAAATATTTAAACACAACCCTGTATACCTGTCTCCACGAAAAAGAGAAGATCTTAAACATGAGATTCAATGGATAGAAATACCTAAAAATGCATCTATAAATGACTATTTGAATACTCTCTATAAATTCGGCATTACATCACTATTGGTAGAGGGTGGTAGCTATTTGCTTCAAGCATTTATCGACAATGGATTATGGGATGTCGCTCGTATTGAAACAAACCCCAAACCACTCAACAAAAAAGGAATAAAAAAAGCGCCTTCAATATGTGGGTTACAATCGTCAGAAGAGACCATAGATGGCAATAAAATATCTACATATCTAAACAAAAATGTGAGTATTGCACAACTTTTGTAACGTTGTTTAGTAATTTAATTGTTTTATTACAGCAATTTTAGCACATCAAGTAAGGCATATTAACAAAATTGTTGCTAACTTTGCAATTTGTAAAATAACATCTTATGACCAAGAATATTACATTAGCTCTGCTTATAACAATAGCAACATTAGGAATAATATCATGCAATAGCAATAGTTACGAAGGACCAATCGAAACATATTCAAATGTTGCAGTTACATCATTTTCACTTAACGAAAACGATAAGGTTTTAGAGAATCTTGATTCCGTTTATTTTTCCATTGATTTAGCCAATGCATTGATTTACAACGCAGATTCTCTTCCATTTGGGACAAAGACCAATAAATTGATAGTATCTATCGTTACGGCTGAAACATGTTCAAAAGTCAATTTGATTATGCCTGCTAAGAACGATACTATCAATTATTTAACAAACTCAACCGATAGTGTTGATTTTAGTCAAGGTCCAGTTATCCTTCACATTGTATCAGCTGACCTATCTAATGAGCGAAAATATAAAATATTGGTAAATGTACACAATATGAAACCCGACTCTCTAAGTTGGAATCGACTTGCGAGTAGCAATCTCCCATCTTTATTCAACCAAGCCACTATTCATGAGCAAAAAACAATTGAATATCAAGGGAAAGCACTTTGCTTAACGCGTTCAAACGACAAATATTGCATTGCTACAACAGACAACCCAGGTAATGACAATTGGGAGAAACAAAGTGTAGAGTACTCATTTACTCCTGATATGACCTCTCTATCAGCCACAACAGAAGCCCTATATATCCTTGACAATGAAGGCAACTTATATAGCTCTACTGATGGTATTGCATGGACTGCATGCAACACACAATGGGCACACATATATGGAGGATATGGAGCAACACTTCTTGGCGCAAAGAAAGAAGGCGACGAATATTTTCATGTAACATATCCTACTTCTGAACAATCTAAAATATCAACAGATTTCCCGATATCCGGCACAAGCCAAATGCTCGTTTTTGAAAACAATTGGAGCTCTAATCCACAAGCAATAATGATTGGAGGTAAATGTTCTGATGGACATTTAACCGGAGCTACATGGTCTTATGATGGCAAAGAATGGGCACAAATAAGCAACACTCCACTTCCTGCTCGTCAAAAAATGACACTAATACCATATTTCAGCTACAAGACCAACTCTAACAACTGGTCAGCCACTAAATATTCCACACTGATAGCAATGTTTGGTGCAACAGAAATGGGAGTAGCTGAAAAAACAGTGTATATCTCACTCGACCAAGGATTAAACTGGAAGAAAGCCGACGAATTAATGCAAATTAACAATGAAAATATTCCTTCACGATACAACGCGCAGGCTCTTGTTTTCTCATCTACAATAAACGCACGTTCCACAAAACAATGGAATGAACTTGCAATAAAAAAATTACCTAATGGCTGGACAATTGTAAATCCATTTGAAACTCGCGCTATCACCGCTGTTACTGAATGGGAATGTCCATATATATACATATTTGGCGGCGAAAACGGCACGATACTTTATAATACGGTTTGGAGAGGCGTGATTAATCGTCTAAGTTTCAAACCTATTATATAATTATTTACAACCTGAATACTTTTTAATTGCAATCCTGCGTTTCTAATAAAAAACTAAATTGTAATGAAGAAGGCAGCAACAGCAATTATATTGATTATAACCTTGGCAATGGGAGCATTGCAAGGAAACGCTCAAGAAGCAAAATATAAATTTGACATTGGTGGAGGTATTGGCATGAGTGGATATCTCGGTGATGTAAATGAAAGCAACATGTACAAACATCCCGGAATATCAGCCGAAGCATCTTTTAGATATATTGCAAACACTCGATTAGCAATACGCGGTATATTTAAAGCAGTTTCACTATCAGGAAATAGTAATGATTTTGGAATAGTATTTCCTGAGGGTAAAAGCTATGAATTCAGTTCATGGGCCTACGATCTTGGAGGAAGAATAGAATTTAACTTTTTTGGATACGGTATTGGAGAAACCTACAAAAGACTTAAACGATGGAGTCCCTACCTATCAATAGGAGCCGGAGTAACAATGTCCTCAAGCGATGGCAATTCATCTTTTGCAATGAATTTTCCAATGGGATTAGGCATTAAATATAAACTTCGTCAACGATTAAATTTAGGAATGGAATTTACCATGACAAAAGTTTTTGGAGACAAAGTTGACGGTGAAAATATTAATGATTTATACCAAATAAAGAGTTCAATGATAAAAAATACTGACTGGTATTCAACATTAACATTTTCTATAACATATGAATTTGGCGAGAGATGCGAAACTTGCCACTATGTAGATTAAGAAAATACAAAAAAATATGACACTTATCGACAATATAGACAAATCAAGACTTCCTATTCATGTGGCAATTATCATGGATGGGAATGGTCGTTGGGCAAAAGCTCGCAACATGGAGCGTTCAGCCGGTCATGTCGAAGGGGTTAATACTGTCAGAAGCGTGACAGAAATAGCATCTGAAATAGGAATTAAATATCTCACATTATACACTTTTTCAACTGAAAATTGGAATCGTCCTAAAGAGGAAGTTGACGCACTAATGCACCTCATTGTCGTTGCAATTGAGCGAGAAACACCTGATTTGATAAAGAACAATGTGAGACTCACTATGATTGGCGACTTTAAGCTTATGCCACAAGAAGCCTACTATAGATTGTGCAAATGCATGGAAGACACAAGCCACTGCACAGGATTAACACTCTGCTTAGCATTAAGTTATTCTTCTCGCTGGGAAATTACCGAGACATGCCGTAAAATAGCCCAAATGGCAACAAATGGTGAACTAAATCCCGAAGATATTAATGCTGATATTATTTCAAGCAATCTTTGCACATCAAATATTCCCGACCCCGATTTGCTAATACGCACAGGCGGAGAATTGCGCATCAGCAATTTCCTTTTGTGGCAAATTGCATACTCAGAAATATATGTAACAGATATATATTGGCCCGACTTTAATAAAGATAATTTCTGTCAGGCAATTATTGAATACCAATCACGCGAACGCCGATATGGTAAAACAAGCGAACAAGTAAAATAAAAGAAACAACCTCTCAGAATTAAAACATTATGCGTTATAAGCTACTCTTTCTGATTTCATTAATATCAACATTTAGTTTAATCGGTTATGCTCAACAAGCCGTAGACACTATATATAACCCCAAAGTCATCTTTACCAGCATGCCTCGCTCTTATGAAATTGCAGGGATAAAGGTAACAGGAGCTGACAATTATGAAGATTATATCATAATTGGATATTCTGGTCTTAAAATTGGGGACCGCATACAAGTTCCGGGAGAAGATATCAATGCAGCAGCCAAAAGATTTTGGAGGCAAGGGTTATTTGCTAATGTCCAGATTAAAGTAGAGAAAATAGCAGGAGACAAAGTGTGGTTGGAATTTGCGTTACGCCAACAACCTCGCATCTCTACAATTAATTACAACGGGGTAAAAAAAGGGGAAAAAGAAGACCTCCAAGAACGTCTTCAACTCATGAAAGGCAATCAGATAACCCAAAACATTGTAAATCGCGCAGAAAATATCATCAAAAAATATTTTGGAGATAAAGGATTTAAAAATGCCGACGTAAAAATTGAGTTGCAAGAAGACCTTTCTCATGAGAATGAAATGATAGTAAACATCAATGTCGATAAACATGAAAAAGTAAAAGTTCACAAAATTTACATTGATGGTAATGAGGTTATGAGTGATGGGAAAATAAAGCGTACAATGAAAAAAACCAATGAAAAAGGCATTCAGAACATACGCAAAATCTTCAGCCAGAAAAAATTTGTGGAAAATGATTATCAAGATGACCTCAATCGCATCATAGAAAAATACAATGAGGAGGGATATCGTGATGCTAAAATTATTGCTGATAGCGTTGTAAAATATAATGATAAAACAGTTGATGTTTATATCCATCTTGAGGAAGGGAAAAAATACTATATCAACAACATTGAATGGGTAGGTAATACTATATACTCAACCGATGAACTTAATGCCTATTTAGGCATTACTCCAGGAGAAGTATATAACCAAAAACTTATTAATGAACGAACTCTTGAAGATGATGATGCTGTATCTAACCTATATATGAATCGCGGCTATCTCTTCTATCAATTAATTCCCATTGAAAAGAATATCAAAGGTGACTCTATTGACTTGGAAATGCGCATGTTTGAAGGTCCACAAGCTCGCATTAACAAAGTGATTATCAATGGCAATGACCGTCTATACGAAAAAGTTGTGCGTCGTGAACTTCGCATTAAACCGGGTGAATTATTCAGCAAAAATGACCTCGTGCGCTCATTACGTGAAATTGCACAAACAGGACATTTTAATCCTGAAAACATGCAACCCGACGTAAATCCTAACGAAGAAAATGGAACTGTTGATATTGCGCTAAATCTTGAGTCAAAAGCAAACGACCAAATTGAGTTCTCACTCGGTTGGGGACAAACAGGCATTATTGGGAAACTTGCTTTGAAATTCACCAATTTCTCTATTAAAAACCTATTAAACCCAGGGGCTTACAAAGGTCTAATTCCTCAAGGGGAAGGACAAACATTTACAATCAGCGCACAGACCAATGCTCGCTATTATCAAGCTTATAGTGTTTCATTCTTAGACCCATGGTTTGGAGGCAAACGCCCTAACTCGTTATCGGTATCAGCCTACTATAGCCGACAAACAGGAGTAAACTCATCCTATTACAACAGCAACTACTACAATTACTATAACTATTATGGATATGGTTCATCATATGGCTATGGTTCTGACTACTATCAATCAAGCATTGAAAATGCCTATGACCCCAATAAATTACTCCAAATGGCAGGCATCACACTTGGTTTTGGTAAACGTCTAAGCTGGCCCGATGACTGGTTTACTCTAACAGCTGAGCTATCATATAACTGGTACAGTCTCAAGAATTGGGAATACTTGTACTACATGAACAATGGTACATCTAACTCAATCGTTCTTGGCTTGACACTTGCTCGTAATAGTATTGACAATCCTCTATATACACGTAGCGGTAGTACATTCTCACTAAGTATGCACATGACTCCACCATTCTCATTGTTCCAAGACAAGGATTGGGAAGGACTATATAGAGAGAATACAACAGAATCAAAAAAAGAACTATATCGCTGGATTGAATATTGGAAACTCAAATTTAAATCTCGCACCTATACACCTCTCTCCGATCCTGATGGACAATGGACACTTGTTTTCATGACACGCGCCGATATCGGTTTGCTTGGTAGCTACAACAAATGGGTAAAATCACCATTTGAGACATTCTATGTGGGAGGAGATGGTATGACAGGAAGTTACACCTATGCAACAGAAACAATCGGGTTGCGTGGTTACGACAACGGACAATTCACCCCATGGGGTAAAGAAGGTTATGCATATACACGATTTGGCATGGAATTACATTTCCCATTCATGTTGCAACCCACAACTACAATCTACGGATTGGCATTTGTTGAAGGAGGTAATGCATGGACTGACGTTAAAGACTTTGCGCCATTCAACATGAAACGTAGTGCAGGAGCAGGTGTACGCATCTACTTACCTATGGTTGGTATGATGGGTATTGACTGGGCATATGGTTTCGACAAAGTATATGGAATAAAAGGTGGTAGCCACTTCCACTTCATCTTAGGTCAAGAATTCTAATGTCCCAATAAACCTTTAGTAAAATAAAACGTCTATATAATAAAGACATCGAACTAAAGCTTTTATAAACATGAAAAAACTTGTATTCTCATTTTTATTTGTTATAGCTTGCACATTAGGTGCATATGCTCAAAAATTTGCATTAGTTGACATGGAGTATATTCTCAAGAATATACCATCTTATGAAATGGCCAATGAGCAATTAAACCAAGTGTCTCTTCGATGGCAAAAAGAGGTAGAAACTAAAGCCAAAGAAGCTGAAACACTCTACAAAAATTTCCAAGCTGACATGGTTTTCTTGACCGACGAGCAAAAGAAAAAGAAAGAAGAGGAAATTATGGCTAAAGAAAAGGAAGCTACCGAGCTTCGTAACAAATACTTTGGTCCGGAAGGCGAACTCTATAAAAAGCGTCAAAGTCTCATGAAACCTATTCAAGACGATATATATAATGCAATTAAAAAGGTATCAGAAGAACGTGGTTACCAAGCAATCTTTGACAGAGCTTCATCTGCTAACATCATATACGCATCTCCACGCATTGATGTCAGCAATGAGGTACTTGATAAGTTAGGTTTTTCAAAATAAAAAACATATCTTTGCACATATAATTAAATTTGCAAATAATAACTTTACAATTAATACTAATATGATTAAGAAACTTTTGCTCGCAATCATGATTGCGTTTCCTATGTGTGTTGTCGCACAAGCACCTAAATTTGGTATCGTTAATGTAAACTCTGTTTTTGAAGCTATGCCTGATAAAGCAACTGCACAAACCACATTGGAAACAGCTTCTAAGACTTACGAAGACGAATTTAAAAAACTCACTGAAGAACTTGAAAAGAAATATACTGAATTCCAAGGTCTTGCAGCTGACACTCCTGAATCAATCAAACAACGTCGTATTCAAGAAATCCAAGAATTTGAACAAAAAATTCAACAATTCCGTGCTACTGCACAACAAGACCTTCAACGTCAACAAGAACAATTAATGGCTCCTATCCAACAAAAAATCCAAACTGCAATCCAAGCAGTAGGATCTGAAAATGGTTTTACATTCATTTTCCCCGATGCAATTCCTTCATTTGTTGGTGCCGATGTTCAAGACGTTACACCTCTTGTAAAAACTAAACTTGGAATTCAATAAATAAAACGATTATTAATATAATATAGACATCGGAGAGCTTTAAACAAGTTCTCCGATGTTTTTATTATATTTCTATGAACTTGAAGATTATTCTTTTTTGTATATTTGCATTATGATTACAACCGAGAAAAATATTAAACCGGGAGCAATAGGCATTTTTGATTCAGGATATGGTGGATTAACCATCCTTCGTGAAATTAGAAAAGCCATGCCCCACTACGACTACATCTACCTCGGAGACAATGCTCGTGCGCCCTATGGCACACGCTCATTCGACATTGTATATCAGTTTACTCTTGAAGCCGTAAAATATCTATTTAGCAAAGGCTGTCATTTAGTAATATTGGCTTGCAACACCGCTTCGGCTAAAGCCCTACGCACTATACAACAACATGACTTGCCTTTAATAGATGCCTCACGACGCGTTCTTGGAGTCATTCGCCCCACAGTTGAAAAAGTTGGAGAAATTTCAAGAAATGGTAATATCGGTATTTTTGGAACGCCAGGCACTATTCAAAGTGGCTCTTATGAAATGGAAATTGCAAAACTGCATCCTGAATTTCACACCTATACACAAAGTTGCCCAATGTGGGTTCCACTTGTTGAAAATCTTGAAGCTGATAAACCGGGAACTGACTATTTTGTAAAACAAGAAACAGATAATCTATTTGCCAAAAATGCCAATATTGATACCGTAATTTTAGGATGTACCCATTATCCGCTACTATATTCTAAAATACGCCTATACGTCCCTCAATCAGCACAAGTTATCACCCAAGGGGAAATCATCGCAGAAAGTCTTATTGACTATCTTAAGCGACACCCCGAAATGGACAAAAAATGTTCTCGCTCAGGTTCATGTAGATATCTGACAACAGAAAATCCCGACAAATTTTCAGAAATGGCTTCGCTATTCATGAACGAGCAGGCGATAGCAACACGCATCACACTATCTTAAACGAGTTACGGCAAGAGACAACACGCTTATCTTTGCCAAGGGTGCGACCTTGTGTACAACATCGCAACAAGCCAATAATGTTGCTCCTGTTGTTATTACATCATCAACAATTAAAATGTGTTTGTTTTCAAGTTCTTCGGAATTAATTACATCATACACACCCTGGGAATTAAGCCAACGACTATAACTGTTTTTCTTAGTCTGCGACGAGCGGCTTCGCTTTGATATTAAATTATCCCCCACCGGAATATTCGTTACATAAGAAATCCCCTGCGCAATATATTCACTCTGGTTATATCCTCGTTTGATTTTCTTCATGAAATACATAGGCACATAAAGTATCACATCTATACCATCAAAAAAATCATCTTTCTTTAATTCTTCGGCAAAACACATTGCCAATTTTCGCGCAATTATAGGACGCCTGTTATATTTAGCATTATGAATGATTGATGCATAATCACTCTCCCGATAATAATAGAAATAACCGGCTGCACGCTCTATGGGTGTTTTTCCTGCGAGACGTTCATGAATTACATTAAATGTGTCATTATGCACCCTTGTGCGAGGCATATTCATATCACATTTTAGGCACATTACCTCCTCCCCCCTCACCAATGAACAGCCACACACTTCGCACACATCAGGATAGACAATGCGCAATAAATCGTTAAACCAGCCTTTTAATACTACGAAGCCCATATTTTGCCTCCATTTATCAGCTTCACCACCATTGACGGCTCAAAACCTCTTGAGACGCCAAATCGAAACAATCGTGTTTTGCCGTCATAGGAACATACATCGTCTATCGTCTTAGCCTTTTGCTTCAATAATTCTAACAATGTCTGCTCATACTCTTGCTCATTGATTTCCATGAGAGCTTCATTAATATATTCTTTGGATATGCGCTTTTGTACTAACCCATTAGTGATTTTGACTTTGCCCCAACGGCTAAAACGGAATTTATCACGACAATAGGCATGAGCAAAACGGCAATCATCAACAAATTTTGTTTTCACCAATTGCTCAATGATTTTACCTGAGGCAGCATCATCTATCCCCCACCTCATTAGCTTTTGTCTTAGTTCCCATGTCGATTGCTCACTGCGAGCGCACAATGATTCAAGACGCATCAAAGCTTGCTCCGGTTTCATCTTCCGCTTCTCCATAGTCATGCATTAAGGCTTTACAGCAACCATCATTCGCTCCTTGCCAGGCAAATCTCTGACAACTCTTATATTAACATATTCCATTGTCTCAAGCATTATTCGCATATCATCAACAAACAATGGATTTATCTCAAAATATAGTCGTCCACCCATTTTAAGTGCCTTTATTCCATACTCACCTATTGCACGATAAAAACGCAAAGGGTCATCATCTGGAACAAATAACGCCAAATGAGGCTCATATCGCAACACATTCTGCGACATTTCGGCTCGTTCTTTATCAGCAATATATGGCGGATTACTCACTATTATATCATATATCGGAGTTTTGGGCTTTTCCATAGCCAAAGCATCTCCTTTCTTGAAATTCACCTTTACACGCAATGACTGCGCATTCTCGTGAGCCACAGCGAGTGCATCATCACTAATATCTATTGCATCAACAATGGGGAAACGTAACACTCGTGCAAGAGTTACTGCAATACAGCCGGAGCCTGTTCCCACATCTAACACTCGTAGGTCAGTATCTCTATTCTCTTTATCTATCAAAGCAACAAGTTCCTCTGTCTCTGGGCGAGGGATGAGCGTTGCAGGAGTAACCTTAAAGCTATTGCCATAAAATCGAGCAGAACCAAATATGTACTGAATAGGCTCTTGCTTCAATAACCTATTAGTTACATCCTCAATTTTGTCGACAATAAAGTCCGACAACACTTCATCTCGATGCAGCACTACATCGACAGGCGAATAACCCTTAACATTTTCAAGAATTATGCGGACCATCCATTTCGCTTCTCGCTGACCATATAGCGGAGTAAGACGACTCATCACATCATCAATAATTTGCACCAATGTAACCTCATTACCCATACCACAAAGTTACTACTTTTTCAATTGCTCTCACAAAACTTAGTCAACATTTTATTTTATAAGCAAAATGATTGGATTTTTGAATGATTTATTATAACTTTGTCGCAAATATTAAAGATAAACAAACAAAATGACCAATTTAATTACATTACATCACCATCATCATGGCATCAGCTTGAAGGAGGCTTGGTGATTACATGTATTTATCTTGGCTATAACAGATAATCGTTGACCGGCTTCCTCTCTTGGTAACCGGTTTCTTTTTTAATTAAATAGAAATAATAAAAACAACAGATAATAATGGAAACAAGACTAAGAATTGCAGTTCAATCAAAAGGTCGTCTGTATGACGAAACAATGGAATTGCTTGGCGAAGCAGGTATAAAACTAACTGCTGTAAAGCGCACTCTTTTAGTTCCATCACGCAATTTCCCGGTGGAACTATTATTCCTTCGCGATGACGATATACCCGATTCTGTAGCATCAGGGATTGCCGACATTGGTATCGTGGGACTGAATGAGGTGTTGGAAAAGGACAAAAACGTTGAAATTCTCAAAGAACTTGGTTTCAGCCGTTGTCACCTTTCATTGGCTATTCCCAAACGCATTGATTACACCGGACTTGAATGGTTTAACAACCGCAAGATTGCAACATCCTATCCCGTAATTCTCTCTAAATTCCTCAAAGAAAAGGGTATCAATGCCGATATTCATGTCATTACCGGATCTGTTGAAATTGCTCCAGGCATAGGTCTTGCCGACGCAATATTTGATATCGTTTCTTCGGGCTCAACTCTCGTGAGCAATAACCTGACTGAAGTTGAGAATGTTCTTGACTCACAAGCAGTACTCATCAGTTCGGGCAAAAAGAAACTGATTGAGGAGAAACAAGCAATACTTGACGAATTACTTTTCCGTTTTGATGCGGTGAAAGCGGCCGATGGAAAAAAATACATATTGATGAATGTGCCTCGTGAGAAGCTCGACAATGTATTGTCAGTTCTACCCGGCATCAAGAGCCCAACAATACTACCTCTTGCCAACAACGATTGGTGTTCAATTCACACTGTCATCGAGGAAAAACGTTTTTGGGAAATAATCGGCCGATTAAGAGCCGAAGGTGCTGAAGGAATTCTTGCTCTCGATATTGAAAAAATGATACTCTAAACAGAGATGGAAATAATACGCTATCCTGAAAGAAACGAATGGTCGCGCTTGTGCAAACGAGCTATTGCCGAAACTGCTGTTGAGGTAAAAAACATTGTCGCCGATATTATTGCAAACATTCGCGAGAGAGGCGATGAAGCATTGATAGAATATGAGCAACGTTTTACCGGTGCGCAGTTATCATCACTAAGTGTAACTCCACAAGAGATTGATGAAGCCGAGTCTCTCGTTTCTGAGGATCTCAAAAAAGCTATATCTCTTGCGGCTCAGAATATTTCTACTTTCCACGCGGCTCAAAAGATGAATCCCATCACCATTGAGACCGCTCCGGGAGTGAAATGTGTGCAAAAAGCTGTTGCAATTTCTAAAGTGGGGTTATATATCCCCGGAGGCAACTCGCCATTATTTTCAACGGTGCTTATGCTTGCTATTCCGGCTCGCATTGCCGGTTGCGACGAAATCACACTCTGCTCTCCAGCCGGCAAAGACGGAAAGATAAACCCTGCCATACTATATGCCGCTAAAATAGCAGGTGTACACCGCATCTACAAAACAGGTGGAGCTCAAGCTATTGCAGCAATGGCTTACGGAACAGAGACTATATCACAAGTATATAAGATCTTTGGTCCGGGCAACCGCTTTGTTATGGAGGCTAAGCAGCAAGTGAGCCAATCAGCAGTTGCTATAGACATGCCGGCAGGACCGTCGGAAGTGTTGGTTATTGCCGATGACAATGCTCGTGCCGACTTTGTTGCTGCCGATTTCCTATCGCAGGCGGAGCATGGTCCTGATAGTCAATCTATTTTGCTCACCACTTCAGAGGCTCTTGTAGATAAATTACCTCAAGAAATAGAACGATTGCTATCTATATTACCCCGACGCGAGATGATGGAAAAATCTCTCAATCATAGTCGCATAATCCTCTTGAACAGCATTGACGATGTCATGGATTTCTCTAATTTCTATGCCCCTGAGCACTTGATTATAAACCATGCCGATGCTATCGCATTATGTGATAAGGTGAAAAATGCAGGCTCAGTATTCATTGGACCTTATTCATCAGAAAGCGCCGGAGACTATGCTTCCGGGACAAACCACACTCTGCCAACATCGGGGTATGCTACTGCCTATAGTGGCGTAAACCTTGATAGCTTCTGCAAAAAAATAACATTTCAGGAATTAACTCCTGAGGGAATCAACTCCATAGGAGCAGCAGTGGAGATAATGGCGGAAAATGAGGACCTCATGGCTCACAAAATGGCTATGACTCTACGCATCAACTCTCTTAAAGACAACCAACTATGACACTTAAAGATTTAGTAAGACCTAATATTTGGAACCTATCACCATACACTTGCGCTCGCAATGAGTTTACCGGTGAAGCTCTCGCATGGCTTGATGCCAACGAGAATAGTCGCATTTGCCAATATAACCGCTACCCCGATCCTCTCCAATTGGAGGTGAAACAACAACTTGGCGCATATCGTGGTGTCAATCCTGAAAACATTTTCTTTGGTGTTGGGAGTGATGAATGTATTGATATTGCCTATCGCGTGTTTTGTCGCCCGGGAATAGACAATGTTGTTGCAATAGAACCAACCTATGGAATGTATCAGGTGTGCGCCGATGTAAACGATGTTGAGTATCGTCGAGTGAGTCTAAACGATGATTTTTCGCTCGATGTAGATGCGATAATCAATGCCTGCGATGAAAAGACAAAGATTGTGTGGATATGCTCTCCAAATAACCCTACGGCTAATGCCTTCCCTCTTGAACAAATAAAAGAGATATGCTCTCGCTTTAATGGTATAACAATCGTTGACGAAGCCTATATTGATTTCTCTCCCGTGGGATCAATGGTGCAGTTCCTCAATGACTATCCTCGCATGATAGTCATGCAGACATTTTCTAAGGCTTGGGCAAGCGCGGCTATCAGACTCGGTATATCTTATGCCTCAACAGATATAATCAATATTTACAATAAAGTAAAATATCCTTATAATATCAGCGAGCTCACTCAACAAGAGGCTTTAAAAGTTCTTGCCGATAGCTCTCACATTGAAGCAATTGTAAAAGAACTAATCGATGCACGCAATGCCCTTGCTGAAAAATTGTCAACTCTCCCAGATGTAAAGCACATCTACCCTTCCGATGCCAATTTCTTACTCGTTAAGGTGAGTGATGCCGATGCTATATACAATTATTTGCGTGACGAGAAAGTCATAGTAAGAAATCGCACTCGCGTACACAAGTGTGGTGAATGTTTGCGACTAACAATAGGCAACGATGCCGAAAATGCTCTTTTAATAGAAAAACTAACAGAATATGGCAGCACCCGAAAATAAACAACGTGTCTTATTCATCGATCGAGACGGAACTCTGATTGTTGAGCCTCCCATTGACTATCAAGTTGATTCACTTGAAAAGCTTGAATTAGTGCCAGGGGCATTGCGTGCCATGCATTTTATTGCCTCACGCCTCCCGTTTAAGCTTGTAATGGTCACTAATCAAGATGGGTTGGGGACTGACTCATTCCCTGAAGACACATTTTGGCCGGCTCACAACAAGATGTTGCGTACATTTGAAAATGAAGGTGTTATATTTGACGATATTATTATTGATCGCACTTTTGAGCATGAGAATAAACCCACACGCAAACCGGGAACTGCTTTGCTCGGTGAATATCTCTCAGGGGATTATGATTTAGAAAATTCGTTTGTTATTGGTGATCGACTAAGCGATGTTCAGCTCGCAAAAAATCTCGGATGTAAAGCCATTTTGCTACGCAACATTGATGATGTCGCTACTGAAATTTCAGAAAAGGGACTATCAGAAACAATTAGTATAATCACAACATCATGGGACAAAGTTTCAGAATTTCTTCAGGGAGGATCACGCCAAGCAACTGTAACGCGCAACACCTCTGAAACAAAAATCGAGGTTTACGTTGACCTTGACGGTACAGGTAAATGCCAGATTTCAACAGGATTGGGATTTTTTGACCACATGCTTGAACAGATAGGACGCCACTCAGGAATTGACTTAAACATAAAAACAATAGGAGATCTTCATGTTGATGAACACCACACTATTGAAGATACGGCAATTGCATTAGGTGATGCTTTGCATCAAGCCCTCGGGGATAAACGTGGAATAGAACGATATGGATATGTACTGCCAATGGATGATTGCTTGTGTACAGTAGCCATTGATTTTGGCGGTCGTCCATGGCTTGTGTGGGACGCAGAATTTAAACGTGAGAAAATTGGAGATATGCCCACCGAAATGTTCCTTCACTTCTTCAAGAGCCTTAGCGATAGCGCTCGCATGAACCTATTCATCAGAGCTGAAGGGACTAACGAACATCACAAAATAGAAGGTATTTTCAAAGGTCTTGCTCGGGCAGTAAAAATGGCAATACGCCGAGATATATTCAAATACACTTTACCCTCAACGAAAGGCACTTTATAACCCATAAAAAATGGACGGCATCTCACGATGGCGTCCATTTTAATCTACAATCTATAAAAACATATTTTCCGAAAAACGGTTAAATATAATACCATTTCAAATGTAGTTGAAATATTCTTTTATTCAAAATATTTTACTTGAAATTTCTCATTTTACAAGATGCAACGGCTCTAAAATACATGGATATGGCTCACGCAAAACGATTGACTCATCATTTGTCAACTTTTTAATCAACTCTACCGCCTCTCCTTTATTATCTAAGCTACCGGCCACAACATAATATAGCAGATCGGGATTTTGCAATACAATGGCATTATAACCTTGATTTTTCAATCGTCCCATCATCGCTTTAGCATTGAATATCTGCTTGAACTGCGCAACTACCACATTGTAGCGTTTCAACGCCACATCCTCATTGCCTTCATATTTGGCAACATTTACCGATGCTCTCATCATGCGCAAAGTATCACCACCAGAAACTACCTTTTTAGGCATTGATTCTTGTTGCATCTTTTCATATGTGTCGGCATCAACACCTTCCATACTTTTTTGCTTTGCTATATCATAGGCTGCGCGATAATTCACCTCACTTGTCTTACAAGAGGCAAATATAAATAAGACGACAGCTGAGATTAAACAAATTTTAATTTTCATTGCTATTTATTTTTCATTTATTACTTTCTTTCCCAACTCTATTACTTCAAGATCTCGCATATTTCCATTATCAATAACAAGACGCACAAGTGTTCGTTCTTTTTGCCAACCATGATATCCTGCAGCACCGGGGTTTATGTGTAACAAATTTAATTCATGATCCCACATGACTTTTAATATATGAGAATGACCTGTTACCATTAAATTAATGCGATTTCCCGATAATTGTCTTTTGACTCCTGCTACATAATGTGATGGATAACCACCGATGTGTGTCATCCACACATTTACTCCTTCGATTGAAAAAATCTCCACCTCCTTGCATCGACGACACACATCGCCATGATCGATATTTCCAAAAACTACTCTTACCACAGGGACAATTTCCTCCAATCGTTTAATAATGGATATATCGCCCACATCACCGGCATGCCAAATCTCATCGCAATCAGCAAAATGCTTTGCGTATCTATCATCCCAACATGAATGTGTATCTGACAAAATACCTATGCGCTTCATGGCTCTTAAAAGTTTTTGAGGATATGTATTGCTCGTGGGGCAAAGGTCATATTTTTTGAAACCACAAATTTATCACCTGACAATATTTCAGTCAAGGTCTCACCTTCTCGTAAAACCTCATTATAACGTTTCATTGATGTGGTTATTTCTTTATCATTCCCATTTAGAATTACAAATACTTCTTTGTCTCCTAATTTACGCTGATACAAATAAATTCCATTTGTTGGCATAAAATGTTTCAATGAACCTTTAGCTATCACCTCATTAGCCTCACCCTTACGCCAATTTAATAATTTGGATAAGAAATTATAAGCTTCATTCTGTTTTTCTGTGCGACCGGCTGATGTAAACGCATTTACTGTATCTCCGGGAAACCCTCCGGGAAAATCACGACGCACATATCCATCACTACCCTCTTTCTTTCCATTCATCAACAACTCTGTTCCATAATATATTTGAGGAATACCTCGCGATGTCAACAAGAATGTCATTGCCTGTTTCCACCATCCTAGATTTTCAGGCTCTTCAAGCAAAAATCTATCGGTATCGTGATTATCTAAAAAAGTCAATATGTTTTGTGGATTAGAGAACAGATAATCTAATGCAAGATGATCATATATCGCATTTAGACCATTCCAAGTATCTGTTTGTTCGCTAAATGCCTTGCGGGCAGATATTGACAACACAAAATCCATTACTGTGGGGAGATTTGAATTTCCTGATATTGACACTTTGCTATCTTTTTGCCAAAAGGCCTCACCTCCTTCATTTCCATACCAACATTCACCCACAATATTATAACGTGGATATTCTCTTTTAACAGCTGAAATCCATTCAGCCATAGGCTCAAAAAAAGCATAGGGATGTGTATCCATTCTGATACCATCAATCTTTGACGATTCAATCCACCATATTGAATTTTGCACAAGATATTTCATCAAATGAGGGTTGCGCTGATTTAAATCAGGCATTGACTCTACAAACCACCCATCAGTAGTCAACTTCTTATCGTAATCACTCACATAGGGATCATATACCGTAGAGAGTCGATAACTCGTCTGCACATATCCCTCAGGGAAATTAAACCAATCCTTTGAGGGCCTATCTATAAACCATCGATGGTTACTGCCTGTGTGATTGAATATCATGTCCATGACAACCTTAATTCCTCGTTTATGGCACTCCGCAACAAGTTGGTTCCATTCTTCATTTGTACCAAAACGAGGATCAATGTTATAATAATCAGTTGTAGCATAGCCATGATATGTACCTCCGGGCATGTCATTTTTCAACACCGGATTAACCCATATTGCTGTTACACCAAGACTATCAATATACCCTATGTGGTCAAGAATTCCTTTTATATCTCCTCCATGACGGGCATTAGGGTCTTCTCTATCAACATCTACATTATAAGTGATTGATTTGCAACTATTATTTTGTTGATTTCCATCAGCAAAACGATCGGGCATAATCAAGTATAATACATCCGATGCATCAAATCCGATATAAAGCATTGGATCACGATCTCTCTTCTTTAATTCATAATCAATCTTTTCCTTTTTACCATTGCAATCAAATGTCAATTTGATTTTTCCGGCAACTGCATCATCACTTATTTCAAAATAAAGGAACAGATAGTTAGGACTATCAAGTTTTACTACTTCATTTAACTTAACTCCTTGATATTCCCCCATTGTGACTGTTGCATTGGCAATATCTTTTCCGGCAATCATTACCTGAAGCGTATCACACTCCATCCCGATCCACCAATATGGAGGATTTATTACATCAATATTAGATTTTGCCGTTATTGAGAAAATTCCCAACAGAGCAAAAACGAATGACAATATCTTTGCTTTCATATCCTTATTTTCTTATTATTCTGATATAATCAATCAATGCGGTATTAACATCTCCATTCATATTGACATTTTCAGGGATAAGATATTCTATTGCCAATTTATTTTCTCCAGCATTGAGATTTACGGCAACTCGGTTACTAAATCCGGTTGACAGCCATTCATCAATTCCACGTTGAGGCATAACCAATGCTCCTGCCCGCTCTCCATTTGCAACAAGAGTGCGTATCGCACATTTATTTTCTGTATTGATTGGACCCGATCCGTTGGCATAACGCACATCGACAAAATATGTTCCACCATCGGCAACAGTTACATTAAATGTCAATTTGGTATTTTTAGATATTGTGATTTCCACAAAACGACGAGCCTTTTTAATATCTTTAATAAATTTAGTTCCCGGCGATGCAATTTTCTCAGCTTGGATAATAGTCATCGCACCTTCCGGAATATATTCAAGTGGTTGCATAGTAAATCCGGCTAATTTATCAGCAGCAACCGGCACAATATCTATCATCGTGAAACAGTCCATTGTTTCAAGCGCAATATCATTTGAAGCAACGGCCTCTTGATATACTCCATTGACATAAACATCATAATTCAACCCCTGTTTATAGTTCTTTACAACAGCCAAATCTTGAGACTTCCAATCTACAATAGGAGTTGATGGCATCCATGCCTGTTGAGCTGCGTTGCGAGGTTGCTTCTCAAATTCATTATCAGCCATTACAATCTCTATTGTGTGTTTGCCCGATATTGTCGCGGGGAAGAAATGTTCATCACTCACATTTCCATCTATTGAGAATTGTGCGATTTCATCACCGGTTCCTTTCACAATAATATCAAGATTAGCATCTCTATATTTGAAGTTCTGTATCTGTTTATCTCCTATTAGATATTGAGGCACAAAAGGGTCAAATTCAATACCATCTGTTTTAAATTCCATTCCGGCAAATACACGCATTATCATAGCTACATATCCTGTCGAACTCCACAACATCTTGTCAGAGTTTACAGCAGTGCCTCGATAATCGCCATTTGATGCAACAAACAATTCTTTTTGTGTACCAAATAACGCCGCTGCACGACACAACGCACCAAATCCGGCATTAAACGCATCAATGTTCTCAACCTCACGAGCAGCTAAATTCCAATATGACTGAACAAACGGCCACACTGCATCATTGTGATAAGGCTTGATATCAGGCATTTGAGGATATACCGAGGGTGTTCCAAATGGCACTACCGGAGTGCGACTGATTACTGAACGAGCCATTTCATCAGTTGCTACATCAAAAATTACACTCAATGCCTGACCTAAAGCATCGGTAGCTCGAGACTGAATGGGATATACCCCACCATAGAGATATCCACTATAATATCCCTGTTCAGGGAGCCACAAGTTTTTGTTAATTGAGTTCTTGATTGTTTCGTCCATGCCGTCAAACATACCGTCTTCTTCGACTCCAAGTTCATCGGCCATTTCATCAACAATCTCAAATGCCCGAGCAAATACTACGTTTGTACCAAGACACATTGACTCATAGATATCTTTTGGTTGCATCCAACGAGGATAAGTCTGTTCACGCCAGTCAAGATAGCTTTGTTCACCATGCATCAAACGATGTTCGTTATCCCACACTACTTGCATATCATCTTTCAAGCTTGCTGTAATTATATCATAAGCCTCGGCAAGCCATTCTTTATCTCCGGTTGTTTTATAAATTTCCCATGCAGCAACAGCCCACACAATGCGGTCGCTCGACACTGGCCATGCACCACCTGTTCCGGTATCTTGAATAATACGTCCGTTTTTCACCTTTGCTCGCAATGAATTAATTGCATTCTGCGGGTCAAGATAAGCAAGAGCAAGATATATTGAGTAGCTCACATCACGAGTCCACACGCCATCCCATGCCGCTCCAGCACGATAGGTGTTGTCAGGACGTATATTTGACTTTATACACTCCAATGACATGTTATAGATAGCATCGACAAGCACCTGCCCTGAATTGTATTGAGGCATTGCAGAGTCAATAGAATCAATCTTCCATTCGGTAACATCGGCAGGACGATCGGTAGTGGGGTTTACTGTCAATGTAACCTCAAATATTCCATCACCTCTATCCACCAACTTACGATCATGCTTACCATATAGATTTTCAAAATCCCAACTCAATGGGTCCACACTACCGGCAATCCACACCCCTTTGAAATCATCGGCATAGATTGAATCGCCTGTTGCTGTAACAAACCACCCATTCTCTTTAAACGATGCCAACATAGGACGCATATCCACACGAATGGTCCATTGAGTGTCCTTTGCCAATTCTGTTCCTGTTGCTGCCGAGTCAATCTTCTCTGTAACCTCTCCAAAGGTAAACACATGATTGTCCGACGCAGCATCGCCTATGATCGCAGTGTGGCTCTCTCCTTGAGGCAACTCATTATCACGACTATTGATTGAGAAACGGAAATTTACCAACGAAGATGCTCCGCTTGTCACAAGGCTTTTGTAATTAGTTACAATCTCCGTAGGGCTAACAGCTGTAGCAGTAAACTCCCCTTGTACCACTCGATTGCTATAAACTGTATATTCTTCACATGATGAAATAACATCAGAGGATTGTTGTCCACCGCTACATGCCACGCTCAACAGCGCAACCACAGCGACACCACCCATTTGAAATAAATTCTTTTTCATGATTATATTGTTTTTATTATTTTCTTAAAATCACAAACAATTAAATGAGAATTAATTATCTTGTTCATAGTAATATGAATAATCAATGCCCTTCATAAACATTTCTCGATCATTGATTTTATCGGTTAAAGCGTTAGCTATTAACTCGCGTATTCTTGTTGAATTAATCACGCTTAAACGCATTGCTTCCATATAGGCGGTCTTTTCAATTTTACTCCAATCGACGCAACTTTTTAATGATCGTTTAAGCATTAAATCTAACCAAATTCTTGTGCTTCTGCCGTTGCCCTCAATAAATGGGTGAGCAATGTTCATTTCAATATATTTATCTACAATTTCGCCAATAGTATTCTCAGGCATACGCTCTATTTGAGAAAGAGTTTGCCCAAGAAATTGAGATACGGCAAATTGAAATCCACCTTTTGAAATATTCTTTTGGCGTATTTGTCCGGCAAAAGAATATAGCCCGCCAAAAAGATAGGCGTGAATTTGTTGCAAACCTCGTGCAGTACCCACTTCAATAGTTTGCAACAGAGAACTATCCCAAAGTTGATATGCTTTATCTCGGCTATTACTATCTATCTGGTCCTCTCCGGTAATTAGCCACTTTACAAAAGCAATCGCATGTTGACTTGGCACAACTTCCACAAGGCTAATCATTTCATTTTGAGGCAAACAATCAGTTGAATATCGCTTGCCGTCAGAAGCTACAAGTTTCAGTTGGTTACAACGTGTAACCAACTCATTCCCACTTTTAGCCAAGCGATGTTTCATAACTTTCCAATAGTTGCGTGGATTTTTACTATCGGTAAGGACAGCAATAACATCAACGACTGAGAACAACCAACGGTTGCCATCATCGTCCCATGCAGCACGCACTTCCTTATCGTTAAAGAAGCGAATGGATATTTTTTGTTGTTGGCTATTCTGTTCCATAAATGTGCAACTAAGTTACACATTTATTTCTAAAACCGATAAATTCCCCTTCAAAAAACCAATTAAAATGCATTAAAAAGCCCTACATCTCCCCTCCCCAATTCCAAATTTATTATAATATTTTCGGATTCAATTCCAAATTTCTTAAAAATCACGTATCACAATGGCAAATCCCACCCTTTCATTAGCATCAACATTAACCCTCAATCCATAAACCTTTTACACCGAAAACTCCTATTCTATAATGAACTGATACCGTACATCTTTTTCTTTTACAAAAAATTTAAAAACAATGGAATACCTTATCGCTATTCAAATAATATACCACTTCCTAAAAAAGCGTACGCCTCATCAACTCATTTATGGAGAAACATAACAAAAATAACGACGAATAGCATTATCCATCCTTAACTTATCGCTCATTCACTGCCAAAGCCAAGAATCAACAGCACATCAATGTATGTCAATCGAAAAAGAAAACAACACCGACATGTTGCTTGCTAAGTGTCTAATCCCAATCGTTTAGTTTGTCGATGTATTCATCGTAGTTTATTTCTTCGTATGATGTATTTACTTGTGGGTGTTCATGTTCGCAATCACAACATTGACATTTACCGTCATCACAACGCCCACAAGTACATTCCAAGTATTCATTCAATTCGTCCATATATCAAAATCAGGTTAGATTATTTCAATTCCATAATTTTTCATAAAGGATATCCCAATTTGAGATTTTTACGATTTCAAAACCTACGGATTCGAGAAAATATCTTTTCGCACAGGGCATTGTTTCAGAATCATTTATAATATACCAAGCTTTTTTTAGATTGCCACTGTTAATCATATATTTATATCGTATAATCAAAAGCCAACGAATAAATGTTTCATCATTATCTAATTTCAGTCCAAACATAAATAATGATTTGTTGAATATAATACTTAACCATGTATTATATCCGATCCAGTTCTTTTCGTTAAGATTTGCTATAGTTGAATTTTGGGGTAATAAATTCAATGCAGTTTGTACATTTTTCATATAGTCTGTAGCCCCAATAGAAATAGATTTATGATAAGTATGGAATCCATGTATATGCCATATCCCAAACCCAGATAGAGGAGATTCTAATTGTTCTCCATAATAAGAAGACCAATTATTTATTTTGTCATTTTCTAATGACAAAATATCATTATCGTTAATATCTATTGCTTTACTAAGTACAGTATCGTAATTTGTTGTAAGAATTGGTGCATTTATTTTTTGTATATAATTTACAATTTGTTTTACTCTTTCGACAGGTTTATATTCCCTCATTTTCAGAGTAATTTTCTTTTTTATAGGCTCAGATAATTCAAACAAAATGTGCTTATCTGTAATAGCCCTAACGACTTGATTAATTATATCAAAGGTATGCTCATTTTTAAGCCCAAAATCTCTTTCTGCAATGCTCTTAAGAGTATTGTGATTATCTTGAAATGATTTTGATATGTACCTATATTGCGTCTTATCAGGTAACTTTGTAGATATGTTTTCAGCAATTTTAATAATTTTATCTACCGAAAAGCCACTTAAGCTATTTTTGTATTCTTTTGTATATGGCGATAGATGTAAAGGAGAAAAAACTCTTTTCTCCGATTTGCAATTTAATAAGAGTTCTATCTCTAATAAATTGAAAAATTCAGTATTAGTAATGCCATTACTATATTGGCAATTCATAAAACTTGGAAATGGCTTGTTCTTTGCAAAGGTACGCCAAAGATATTCTAACAATTCAGACCAAGCCATACAATCATAATTTTGCTCTTTATGGCGTAAAAAATTATGAATACCATTGCCTATAATAAAAGCAATATCATTTTGATTATCAGAGATAATCTTTTTTAGTTCATTTATATCAGCCATATATGAGCATTTTTACGGTTCTGCTGCGAGGCTATAGTTATCTCCAATTTCGTATGGTTTAGGCATAGATACTACATTTTGTGGTTCGTTATAATCATCATTGTCTGCCCATTGTTCGCATTGGCGAAGCACTATTTCAAGTGCATCGGCTGTCTTTTCAGGTGGGTAGTTATACTTTTTCAAAAGTCGTTTTACCAAGCGACGCATATTTGCTCTTGCACTTTCACGACGACTCCAGTCGATAGTACGGTTTTTACGCAAAGTTTCAGTGAGTTCTTTTGTAAGAGCGACTAATTGGTCGTTTTCGTAGAAATCACGAACTGCTTCAGGGCGAGTAAGTGCGTCATAAAAAGCTTTTTCTTCCTGAGAAAGCCCCATTTTATCGCCGTCGTTCTCTGCCGATGTCATCTCGTGAGCCAATTTGAGCAATTCTTGAATTACCTCTTCATTGGTTATCAGACCTTTCAAATAGCGAGAGAGTGTTTCAGTAAGCAAATCACTAAATTGCTCACTCTTAACAATGTTGGTGCGTTGATAAGTCTTCACACGACCTTTCAATAGATTTGCGAGCAATTCGGCTGCAATATTCTTTTCTTTCATTTGTTTGACTTCTTCCATAAATTTTTCATCAAACAAAGAGAACTCAGTCTTATCGTCAAACAAATTAACTACGCCGTCGGAATGAACGCTTTGCTGAATCAGGTTTGAAATACGCTCATTGATTTCTCGTTTCGAGATTTTTCCTTTGGCAGTTAATCGATTCAATAATGTACGAACAGCTTCCATGAAGCCCGATTCAAAGCGTTGTTGAACATTCAGCAATGAACGACAAAGAGTAACACTTTGATGAAGCAAAGAAGCATTTTTAATAAATTCTTTGCGTTGTTCCTCTTTATCAACAGCCATTAAGAAGTTTACAGCACCCTTAATGATGTTGGCTTTCTCTAATTGTGAGCCGTCTTGGAATTTAGAGTAATCAAAGCCATAGAGTTGATCACGACAAATTTCCATATGCTCTTGGAATTTCAAGAATGCAGTTTTGTTGATGTCGTTATTACCGAAACGCTTGCGGTCGCGTTTGGTATATGTGTTCATAGCTGATTTCAATGCAGCAGCAATACCCACATAATCCACAACAAGACCACCCGACTTTTCGGGGAATACACGATTTACTCGTGCAATGGCTTGCATAAGGTTATGGCCTTTCATTGGCTTGTAAACATACATTGTTGCCAATGACGGAACATCGAAACCTGTGAGCCACATATCAACGACAATGGCAATCTTCATTTCGCTATTCAAATCCTTGAATTTGCGAGCCAATTCATTTTTGTAGCTCTTAGAGCCAATTATCTTTTGCCATTCTTCGGGGTCTTGATTGCCACTTGTCATTACGACTTTTACTTTCTCAGTCCAATCAGGTCGTAATTCAAGTATGCGTTTATATATCTTCATTGCGATAGGTCGTGAATATGCCACAAGCATAGCCTTACCACCACACACAAACTGACGGTTCTCTTCGTAGTGCTTTAAGATGTCTTGAACAAGAGCGTCAACAGTTTCATCGTTACCCAGCAATGCGTCCATGTGCGACATTTCATGCTTGTTAGCTTCAAGGTCTTGCTCATTAGCACCCTCTGCACGCAGTGCGTCATATTCGTCATCAATCTTTTGGAGAACTTCTTCATTGAGTTGAAGTTTGATTACACGACTTTCATAATACACCGGCATTGTTGCTCCGTCATCAACGGCCTGAGTCATATCGTACACATCAATGTAGTCACCAAAGATTTCTTGTGTATCTCGGTCTTTATCAGAAATAGGAGTACCCGTAAAACCGATGAAAGAAGCGTATGGCAAAGAGTTGCGAATCTTACGAGCTGCACCGATATGCACTTTGCCCTCTGTGTCGATTCTTTCTTCAAGACCATATTGACCACGATGTGCTTCATCGGTCATCACAATGATATTGCGACGAGTAGAAAGAGCGTCATCATAATTGTCAAATTTCTGCATGGTAGTGAAGATAATACCACCCGAATTTCGTCCCTCTAATAATTCTCTCAAATCTTCACGACTATCAGCCTGTTTAGGCGTTTGTCGTAAGAATGAAGCATTACGAGAGAACTGACCAAATAGTTGGTCGTCAAGGTCATTACGGTCGGTAATCACCACGATAGTAGGATTTAGTGCTTGGAGCAATGGGTGGTGAGCGAGGAACACCATTGAAAGACTCTTGCCTGAACCTTGTGTGTGCCAAAATACACCAATTTTTCCGTCACCTTTCACTGCGTCCACTGCGCGACGAGCAGCCTTTTCAACTGCATAATATTGGTGATAACCCGAAAGAATTTTAGCACTGCCCACGCCGTCGCGTTCATCAAAGCAAATATAGTTTTTAAGCACATTCAAGAATGTTGCTTTGTCAAATATCGTCTTGAATACAGTGTCATAATCGGCAACTGTTCCGTCTGATTGTTTCCATTCCATAAAACGGTCTTCCGAGGCAGTGATTGTGCCGGCTTTTGTGATAGCAAAATCACTCATTATAGAGAAAGCGTTATAATGGAACAACTTCGGAATTACTTGCATATAATTGCGAAGTTGTAGATATGCGTCAGAAGCGTCAGTTTCCTCACGACTTGGCGACTTTAGTTCCACCACAACAAGCGGTAAACCATTAACAAAAACAACCATATCGGCACGCTTCACATCATATTCGTGCATTGTATATTGATTAACCACCGTAAACTCATTGTTTTCGGGGCGTTCATAGTCAATCAATTTTACAATGTCGGTTTTCGATTCTCTCTTATTATTGATAAAAGTAGCTTCTACACCATTTTGCATAAGAAGAGTGAACCTATAATTTGTTTCGGTAAGGTTTGCACCTTCAAGACGCTTGATAGATTTTATCGCTTCCTCTATCGCACTGCTTGGCAGAGTCGGATTTATTCGACAAAGCGAGTCATAAACACTATCAAGCAATAAAGGTTCTTGTAAGTCCCTGTCAATATCAGGACCATATTTATAATTGTAGCCTAACTCTTTGAATAATTCAATAAGAGCTTGCTCAAAACTATCTTCTGTAAAATGGTCGAACATATATGATGTGATTTAATTGTTTTTGTTATAATTGTTTAGTATTGAAATTAAGCTACTAATGATATTAAATTATCATTTATCGCTCTGTTTTTAGGGATAAATGCTCGCTTCTGATATGATGTAGTAGCAACCATATTAACCTATAAATTTACGATGTGATAATTTTACATTGGTTTGATTGACCATAGCATAGTGCATGGTGGTATCAATCTTGACATGACCAAGCAGTTTCTGCACTTGCTCCACCGGCATACCTTTATCAATAGCCATAGTGGCAAGTGTGCGACGAAACTTATGAGGGTGAACGCGAGAAATGCGACAGCTTCGTCCAATCTTACGCAAACGACATTCAACACCCGAAATTCCAAGGCGAGAATGTGGTTTTGACAGTGATACAAAGAGAGCTTTGTTTCTATCTCGACGTGAAGCGAGATATTGTTGTAAATGTATTTTGGTGCGAGCATTGAAATACACCATTCGTTCTTTGTTGCCTTTACCGAATACGATACATTCTCGCTCGCTGAAGTTTACATCTTCACGATTTAGTTTCACAAGTTCACCCACACGCATACCGGTAGAAGAAAGCATATCGATAATAGCCAAGTCGCGAATGTGATTGCAATTATCACGGAGAGTTTCGAGGTTTTCATCAGTAAGCACTTCTTTAACCTGAGCCCCTGTTTTCACTTTGTGAATACGACGCACAGGGCTTTTTATGATATAATCTTCTTCTTCAAGCCAAGAAAAGAACGACGAGAAAATACGGCGTATATTATCGATCGTGACTTTGCTTGATTTGTGCTTACGCTGATACACTGCAAGGTATGCACGAATATCGTCGGTTGTGTAGTTCACAACCTTTTTCGGCATTTTCTTGAATAGTTGCTTGATAGTAACCTCGTAATACTTGGCTGTCTTGATAGAACAACCCTCTACTTGTTTGGCAGAAAGGAACATTTCGAGCAGACGCAAGTTTGAAGCCGATGAGTCGTGTTGCGATTCATCGTCGCTTGTAATGGTGTAATTACTCACGACTTGGAGCAATACGCCATTAAGAGTTGCCAACTGTTCGAGGTCTAAAAAATCTGCCATTGTGTTAGTGATTTCTTGAATAAGTTTTTCTTTCATATTTCTTCGTTATTAAAATGAATCCCGAAGAAACTAACGGAAAAATCAGATATTGAAACCTATTGAGCCTAATTGCTTGCGAATTTCATCTTCAAGTTTGTGTGACTTTTCAAACATTTCAGCAAGTTCAGAAGTGAGGCGTTCCATTTTTTCTTGGAATGGTTCGCCGTCATCTTCAGCGTCGGCAATACCGACATATCTACCTGGAGTAAGAATGAAGTCTTGCTTGCCGATTTGTTCAAGGTCGGCAACAGCACAGAATCCTTTTTCGTCTTCAAGTTCTCCGTTTTGGTATGCTTTGAAAGTTTTAGCAATCTTGAGAATATCTTCTTCGGTAAGTTCTCTTTGAGTACGGCTTACCATTTCGCCCATATTGCGAGCGTCGATGAATACGACCTTGCCAGGCTGTTTCTTTTGACGGTTAAAGAACCACAAGCAAACAGGGATTTGCACACTAAAGAACAACTGAGAAGGTAATGCAATGATACCTTCTACAAGGTCGGCTTCAAGAAGATTTTTACGGATATCACCTTCGCCACCGGTTTGTGAAGAAAGTGAACCATTGGCAAGAACCAATCCCACTTTACCACGAGGCGAAAGGTGGTGAATCATATGCTGAATCCAAGCAAAGTTGGCGTTTCCGTTAGGAGGCGTACCATATTTCCAACGTACATCTTCAGCAAGTTTATTAGCACCCCAATCTGCCATATTGAATGGTGGGTTTGCCATAACGAAATCGAACTTTTCAGAAGCGTGTTTATCATCGGAGAAAGAATCGCCCCAAGATGGACCAAGGTCGGCTTCAATACCACGAATAGCCAAGTTCATTTGTGCCATCTTCCAAGTGTTGGCATTGTATTCTTGACCGAAGACATGGATATTACGCAAGTCGCCACGGTGGTTTTTAATAAATTTGGCAGATTGAACAAACATACCACCCGAACCACAAGCAGGGTCGTAAACTCGTCCCTCGTATGGTTCAAGAATTTCTACAAGAGTGCGAACGATACATTGAGGAGTGTAGAACTCGCCACCTTTTTGCTTTGCTTCAGCAGCAAATTGGTTAAGGCAATATTCGTAAATGCGACCGAGAACATCGAAGTCTTCGCCTGAAGCATACATGTTCACATTATCGAAAATCTCAACGACTTCGCCCAACTTGATTTTGTCAAGTTCAGGTCGTGCATAGTTTTTCGGCAACACATTTTTAAGACGAACATTGTCTTTCTCAATGCAATCCATAGCCTTGTCAATCACTACGCCAATTTGTGGTTGGTGAGCTGCATCAGCAATAACTTTCCAGCGTGCTTCTTGAGGCACCCAAAACACATTTTCAGCTGTGTATTCATCGCGATCTTCTTCAAAGCCGTCTCCCTCTTCAACGAGTTCCTTATATCTGCGGTCGAAACGGTCAGAAATGTATTTTAGGAAAACGAGACCTAAAACAACATTTCGATATTCGCTCGCGTCAAGGTTACCACGCAGTTTGATAGCAGCTGCCCATATTTTTTCTTCAATAGACAGTTCGGTAGTTTGTTCTTTTTTCTTCGCCATATCTTGAATGTATTTGTGTCTTATAAAAATCAAAAAGAACCCCTCGATAGTTACCGCGAGCCGACCAAAGCTCATAAAACCTATCAAGGAGTTCCTAATATGTCCTACGCCTTTACAGGGCGATAATTCGTTAGTTTCTCAGGTCAATGCGGTAATGGATTAGTATTAAAAGCAAAGTTAATCAAAAATGCTAATATTCCAACCCATGCAAAGATAATATTTCACATGAGCAAGATTTTAATACTGACAAATTAATATTTGCAAAAACAGCACGCTTTTTGCTCTAAATCAATTTCCGTCTAAAAGATGTAGTTTTTGTCGCGGCGGAGGTGGATGAAGGCTTCGGCAGCGGGGCATCGGAGTTCGAGTCCGCGGAATTTCTCCATTGGTATGTGCCAGCCCTCATAGAGCGGTGCCATGTTTTGGCTTTCATGGCAATAGCATGCACGGCG
The DNA here is from genome assembly GCA_045596365.1 of Muribaculaceae bacterium. Taxonomy (GTDB): domain Bacteria; phylum Bacteroidota; class Bacteroidia; order Bacteroidales; family Muribaculaceae; genus RGIG4079. The sequence goes on from JAZOCE010000020.1 coordinate 45,720, forward strand.
TTTCTGCTCGGCTACGTCGCTGATATCGACGTAATCCGTTGGCTGGAACAGTTGTGTCTGCGTTCCACTCATCACCTCAAAGTAGTATAGTTCAAAATTGTAGTCAAGTCGACGCCATGCATCATAGACCAATAGTGAGCACACACGATGGTCGGGGTGAGAATCAATGGGCCAATGGGTAAACACGATGTCGGGTTTTTCTTGTGCTATCAGTTCACGCATCTCGGCATATCGGGCTTTGTTTATCTCGGAAACGCCATCAATTTGTGTCATAAACACCGGGCGCACTTGCAAAACCTCACAAGCTCGTTTAGCCTCTTGTGTTCTTATGGCAGCAGCTTCATCGTGGGTTTTGCCAACGATACCGCCCTCTCCTTTTGTCATATAGACTGAGACGACTTCATACCCAGCACGACGGAGCAGTATCATTGTTCCGCCACACCCGGTCTCGGGATCATCGGGATGCGCCCCTATTATGAGCGCTTTCTTTCTAGGTGAATTACCCGCTCCTTGAGCGTCATTAGCAATTGCTTGCAATCCAAAAGCAGAAACTCCCGCAACTGCCGCACCTGCCACTTTTAACATCTGACGTCTGTCCATAGTCTTTGATTTAAGTATTACATTCTTACAAATGTAAGTAAAATATTTTATCTTTGCCAAGTATAATCAATTATCCTGTATTTGATTGATACACAAATAGCGAATGCTATGGTAGAAGGTTGTTGGTAACGATTTAGCGACTTTGTGATTGCACCAATCTTCTGCGTTATGCTTTGGTCAAACAACTCTGGTATAAAAGTAGCCAAACTTCTTAATAAAGCAAAGAGTTTGGCTACTTTATTTGTGTATTTTCACTTATAATATAGATTGAATACTTATTATATATCTAAGACACATACTAATACGTTGATATGGTGCTAAAAGAGGATTTGAAGCACTTAAAATAACTTGCATGTAATTCATCATAATATTTTGATTCTTGGAGGCTAATGCAAGCATTGATTTAGAATATTCAAGCTATATTTGATATTGTTGCTCTGTCAAAGAATTCTGCATCAAATTTAGTCCTTGATTAATAACGTTTTGGATACCTATATTACTCATTGTTCTCTCCTTTCTTTTTAGAACTTAATTTTTGTAGTTCTTCTTTACTTAAAATCTCATTAGAATTAATTACCGCTTCTGCAGCTTGCTTTGACAGCTTATTTTGCCATCTTAAACCTAAATTAACGCCAAATAATTCTAATTTATCAAATAAGGGAAGTACTAATAGTATTAAATATAAGATAAAAACAAGGTTGTCACCATTAAAATCTGAAAAGAAAGTAAAATGGGTGCATTCTGGATATTTACGAACGATATAAATCGTAGATGCAACTAAAATTATAACATACCATAGTTTCTGTATTGTGACA
>JAZOCE010000021.1:0-4180 GCA_045596365.1 Muribaculaceae bacterium
TGTGCATGCGTGCGCGCGTTTAAAATAAAGAAAAATATATATTATATATAATATATTAAAAAGAAAGAAAAGATTGTACATAGTTATATTATTGTTGTTAATTGTACATTGATATTGTAATTATCTATTTTATTGTTTTGGCACTGTCGCTACGCTCCGGCCGTCAGGCCGGCCTGAGCTTCGCTCACAATTTATTCATTTAATTCATTTAATGTAGTTAATGTAGTTGATAATTAATTGGTTATATAATTTACAATTTTCCAACGCGAGCGTGCGCGTGCGCGAAAAGGGCCCAAGATATTCAGACCAACCTCCAAAACATAGCCAAAACGGAGCAAAAACACTTGCAGAAACTCTCCACACCACTTTTATGAGAAAATGCCCAGGAAACTTATCGCAACGATTTCTGCAAGCATTTAAACGCGTTTTAAGAAAATAACCCGATTTGCGAACCGTGAAGATAAATATAATCGATGAATAAAATCTTTGTTTGTTTCACCTGTGAGCGTGATTTAGCCCTTCTTGAAGCCCAGTATGCTGCAATAATACGCGCAGAACCCAATGCAGATGTTTATTATGTTTTCGAGTCCGGAGAGAATGCCCAAGGTCCTGTGGGCTCAAAAGTGGTTTCGTGTGAGTTCAGTCACAATGGGAACCTTATCGGGTTAGAGGCTCATTACGGGATGTTGCAGGTTATGAGGCAATTATCCGAAGCAAACGGAAAATGCGATGTTATAAAGATTGATTCCGACTGCTATTTTATAGGTGACTATCCTAAAGGTTTCGATCTCATCGGAACCGCGCCGGGTCACGGGTACTATTGCAAAGGCTGTTGCTATAAGATTTCCTATAGTTGCATTTGTAAAGCCATAGAATACTTACGAAAAGACTATGTTGACGTTACTGGACGTATCGAAGATGGGACCATCTCAATGATTTCTGCGATAGTTTCAAAGCCGAATAAAGTGCGAATTCTGAATGCTTACAACGTCGATGATGAAGGGAAGCCGACCACGATTCATTCATGCGCATTTCAATCAGGATATTACAATCAGCCTGAGGGGCTCGACAATGTAAAGCATTTCATTGATTGCGGCGATAGCATCTATATCAACAGCTATAAGGAAGCTAATCTGCCTATTCCCTTAGCGAAAGCTCGTGCATTAAACTTTTTAATAAACTATTTTCAAAAAAAGTCTGAAAATAGCCAAGATAGTTGTGAATCGGGGATAAATAAATGTAATGGCTCCTACAACTTACAACCGTTACAGAGTCACCCAAGCAGGTGACATTATAGACCTCTTTAAGAATAAGAAACTTCGCCCATCACTTCAGCCCAATGGTTATGAAAAAGTGTGGATAAATATGATTAATGGAACACGAAAATTTTGTTATGTTCATCGAGTAGTATGGGAGTATTTCTTCCGGAAGAATACCCAAGGGCTTAACAGTAAATCATTGTGATGAGGATAAGACCAACAACTCAATAGATAATCTCTGTTTAATGACTATAAAGGAGAATAACAATTGGGGCACTCGTAACAAAAGAATATCACAAACGAAGCGAGCAAAAAGATTTTTGAAATAGATGTAGAGCCATAATTGAAAAGGACTCAAGGTTAATCCCTTGAGTCTTTTTAATTTTATCGGTTTCCAGCCGACGGTCACACGCACCCACGTGATAAATTCATTTTGCTGTAGTTCTAAAAAAGCATCCAAATCGGTAAATATAGTATATGGAAGTTTTTATTATCGGTTTTTGGAGTTTTCTTTCTGTTTGTGTTATTGCCAGCGCGTATGTTATAACTAAGCTATAAATAATCTGTATGAATGAAGAACTTTTGGATTATTTTGAAGAAGAATTGAAACAGTTGGAGTTCCATTTTATGCGCTCAGCTATTGTTGATGAAATAGGAGAGGATGCTTATAAGACAATGCTTGAGAAGGCGTTACAAAAGGTAAAAGAGGAAAGAACAGAGGAATGAAAAAAGTATCTTATTATGAAGACTGGTCAATCACCAACCCTAATGAATTTGACTATGACGCAATTGACAAGAAGTTGGGAGTATCAGCCAAAAGTAATACCAACTCAAGTGGATGCAATAGTCTGCCTAATAATTTTGATTGCAGTATGTTTGATGATGACCAGTTAGAATATCTCGCTGAATACCTGCCCTGGTATCGTAAAGAAGTATCACAGCACTTGTTAAGGTTTCTCAATGAACCGGCAAAAAGCATAAAGAAGAATTCGGAACGCTCACGCAAGGCTATTAATATGAGAATGTTGTGCAGACTTGTATTATTGCACAAAATCATCAACGACGATGAGACAGGTTATCGAGACTTACCTGAAACCTTCGGTATCTCCAATCATATCTTATATGATGAACGTAAGCGTATTATCGATGAACTTATCAATACCGATAAAAATATCGAGTTTATCATTTGCAACAACAGACATCTTAAGTGATGGACCAGACCGCTAATTTAAACTTTGATTCTTTAGAACGAAGTCTTTACAATTCAAAAGTTCTTGTTATCGGTAGCGGGCAAGACCTCGATGATAGGAAGCTAGGCCAAGATATTGACTATTCAAACAGATGGGATTATATACTCAGACTTAATAAAACCTACGGCGACCCTATTGATTCAGGTAGAAGAACTGATATTTTAGTTACGCGTTGGAGCCAATGGATTTCAGAGGGAAGTGATTTCATTGAGCCTAATATATTACATAACTGCAAGAAAGTCATTATATTAAATCAGTTTGTCAATTATTCTAAAACCGAATCTGAAATGCTTTGTAGGGAAGTGGGGAAGGATATGGTGTCTGCCGGTCCGCAAGCGGTGCATTGGTTATTGAATCGCGGTTGCCGACACATCGATCTCATCGGCTTTGGTTATCGTGATGGTGAGTTTATGTCTGATAAAATATACTCCAGGAACAGCAAGAACTATGAGGCAGGGTATAAAGACACGAATGACCACTATGATTGGGCATTGGAACGCAAATGGTTATTGGGACAACCGGCTATTCACTTCATTTGACAACGGGAACAGGTTTCCATAGATACACTATGAGTAGAGAAGAACTTTTAACAAAATATCAAAGTGAGCGTGTGCCGGTTGAAACCTGGTCGAGAGTTATGGGATATTTGCGCAACAAAAACTCGTTCAATGATGGCAAAAGGTCGGAGTGGGAGCAACGAGTTTGGTACTTGGAATCAAAATGCAATTTGTGCAGCAATAAAAAAGGGTGACCATAAAGGCCACCCCTTCTTATTTTTAGTGTGGTAAATTTTATGGATTGTCCCATTCAAAGCAAAGATTCTTCCAGGTGTCCCACAAAGCATCGTCTCTACGATGAGCATCATGGTCTAAAAGCCATTGCATCTGTTTGCGCTTATCTTTGCTGAAAAATGCACTCATAATGGCATCGCGAGGAATATCATCACCGCTATCTATCTGAGCTGCTATATTCCATTTTTCATAATAGAGAGCATTTAACATTAGATTGCCGTATACATCTCCATTATCGGAGTCGTACAAATCCCAATTTTCTTCAACCCAGTCAGGCCAGCCTGCAGGTTCGTAATTTACACAATAATCGAAATAATCACCGCAATCTTCTTTCCAAGCTCGATAGAAATCTTCTGAGGTGACCTCGTACTCTTCGTAGTTGAGATTCCACCAAGCGTTAGGGTACTCCTCCTGCATTTCTTCCAATTCTTCGTCCGTCATAACATACTCATTTTATCAAAAGCACGAAGCGGCTTCAAGTCAAATCAACCAGATCGGCCAAAAACGGAGTCCAGAGGTACCCAGAATCGCTCCGATTCATTTTTGAGGCTTAGGTATAAGGGTCGAGTCAAAAAGCCCATATAAGCGATTCTGAAGTCATTTGAGTAATTGAGCGCTATTGGCTCAACAGTAAAAAAGAAAGAGGGAGCCCCACTCAGGGCTCCCTCCACACTAAATGTACCAATAGTGAGAGTTATTCACCATTGGAACAACAACGAGGTTATTTTAACGTTTTACACATAAATGTCAACTGTTTTCTATTCTTCAATTTATACCCTCTAAATTGGAGTTTAGGATGCTACGAGAGATTCCAGATACTCTGCCGCTTCTTTATAAAACTCGTTAGTAGGCTTATAATAATGTTTGGCGCCAACTGTTT
>JAZOCE010000022.1:0-115122 GCA_045596365.1 Muribaculaceae bacterium
CAAATAGCGGAAGTCACACAATTACTATAAATGAATTATCGGCAGAATATAGTAATTATCAAACAGGAGTGGAATCAATAAAAATAGCAGAAACTGATCGAGTGGTAATATATCCCAATCCTGTTACAGATGGTGTGTTTAGCGTAAAATCGGTTGATACAATTAAAGGGATAGAGATATATAATGCATCAGGTGTTAATGTATATTCTGTTGTCGGAAATCATAATACAGAACATCTTAATGTTTCGGTATTGCCACACGGAATTTATTTTGTGAAAGTAGCTACAGCTCATGGTGCAAATGTTTCAAAAATAGTAATTAAATAAAACACTAAAGATAATGAAAAAAATTTTATTAACATTAGCAACTGTTGCATGTTTAACATCACATGCACAAATTGCGCAGGTAAACTCTGTAGAGCCTTTGTTGCGTGGAGTTGAGAGTGAGATGTATTATCCAGAATTGAGCCAAGATGGAACAAAATTATTGTTTACATCTATCAATTACAAGGGATTAAAAATGTATGACTTCAACAATGATGTAACTGTTAAGATTACTGATTCAGAACGAGCTGGTCTTGATGCAAAATTTTCAGCTGATGGCAATGATGTGTACTTTGTGTCGCAAACAAATTTAAATGGCAACAAAGTGCTTCAATCTAAGATGTACAACGTTGCTTTAAATAAAGAAAACGAGATACTCTCGAGTCGTAAAATGGGAGGAACTGTTTCTGTAAGAGTTCAAGGCTCATCATTATTTATTGCAAACAATGGTGTAGAAAAAGCGTATTCTCCAGTAGAAAAATCAGCAGGATATCTTTGGGTGTCACTTTCTCCTGATAAGACAAAAGTAATGTTCTTTGCAGCGGGTAAAGGTATTATTATAACAGATCTAAACGGGAATATTATATCAGAATTAGGTAATTATGAATCTCCTGTGTGGTTTGGAAATAGCCATGTCGTAGCAATGAATGCTAAGCACAATGGATACCAAAACATTGCATCTCAAATTATTATGATGGATGTTGAGGGAACACAAATGCAAGAGTTAACAAAACCTGAGTCAATGACAATGAATCCAACTGCTTCATTTGAAGCAGGTAAGATTGTATACAATACAATTGATGGACGCCTTTATCAAATGAATATTTCACTTAAATAATTGAGGAGGATTAAACGATGAAAAAGATATTAAGTTCAATATTCTCTATAGTAGTAGCAATTTCTGCATTTGCAGTAGATCCAAGTGAAATCACTATTTATATAAATCCCGGTCATGGCGGTTATGATAGTGATGATCGTGTTCAATATATTTATCCATTTGAGAGCGGTGATACAGCGACATTTGCTGAATCAAAATCCAATCTTGGAAAAGGTTTCCGTTTGCGTGAATTGCTTTGGGAAAAAGGTTATAATGTCGTAATGTCTCGTGTAGCAAATACAACTGCCGATGACCTTGGTTTGGAAACAATCGGTTTGCTTGCAAATGCATCAGGTGCTGATATATTCTTGTCAATACACTCAAATGCAACAGGTGTAGCAGCACGTCGTAACTTCCCTTTGATGTTGTATCGTGGTTATGATAATGAGCCGGTAATAGAAGGCTCTTTGGAATGGGCAACATATGCTAATACTCATTTGTTGACTAACCAAGCAACTGTGTGGACAAGTACTAATTTAAATGTACGTGGCGACTGGTCATTCCAGTCATCATGGGGAACACAAGGTTATGGTGTGTTGCGTAGATTGACTATTCCCGGATTATTGTCAGAAGGCTCTTTTCATGACTATATTCCAGAAGCATATCGTTTGTTGAACGATAATTTCTACTGGATTGAAGCATGGAATTTCCGTAAAGCAATAAATCAATATTTTGGTGTTACCGGAGTTGATTATGGTGCAATTGCCGGTCGTGTTAATGACGAACGTGTTTTGCGTGGCGCTGAAGCAACTTACGTAATGTATGATGATGATAAGTTGATGCCATTGCATAAAGTAACAATTGAATTATATGATGAGACTGGTGCAAAACTTGAAGAATGTGTAACAGATGATTTATACAATGGTATATATGCATTTAGAAAACTTAATCCGGGTAACTATAAACTAAAATTTATAAAGGACTCTCATTATACTTTAGAGCAAGATGTTACAGTTAAGGCAGATGAAATTACCTATTTCAACGCTAAGATGAAAAAAATTCGTAGTACAGCTCCTGAAGTATTGAGTTATTCTCCTATTTGGAATGAAGGAGATGAAGGCGTATTATGTAATTCTCCAATTATATTGAATTTCAATTGGGATATGGACGTAGAGTCTACTGAAGCAGCATTCTCAATTGAGCCGGCAATGGCGGGTAAAATAACATGGGAAGATCAAAATTATCGCATGATATTTACTCCAGAGGGAACATATAATACAAGCACAACATATACCGTAAAACTTAACACCACAGCATCTCATCCTGATGGATTGACATTGGCAGAGCCTTTTGAATTCAAGTTCTTTACGAACGATCGTAATTATATGTCAATAACAGGTCAATTCCCAAGTGAAGGAGATCAAGTACATTACACTAAACCTACATTTGAATTACGTTTTGATCGTTTCCCGAATGGTACAGGTGCTACAGGATGTATCACAATTTTGGATTCAAATGGAAATAAAGTTTCTCTTAATGGACGTACGTTGAAAACAAGTAATAATGCAACTGATGAATATGGATGGATCAAAGTTACTGCTTCTAAAAATTTGACTCCTGGAGAATCATATACAATGACAATATCAGAAAGCCTAAAAGATTACGATGGCATAACTCTTCAAAAACCTGAGGTTGTTAACTTTACAGCTGTTGATGCAGGAGAAGAAAAAACTGATGTAGTTATTGATGAAATGGAAGATGCAGCAATCTATGTTCAAAATGAAAATGGTTGTGCAAATCTTACATCTACAACTATTACAGCAAGTACCGATAAGTTGTTTGGTACAAAATGCGTTAATTTTGCGTACGAATTTGTTGGCGTAGAAGGCGGTGAGGCTTTGTGGACACGTTCTGCTGAGATTGAAGCACAAGAAGCAACGGCATTTACTTCAAATGACGCTGTGGGAGTACACATTAATGGAGATTTGACTGCTAATGAAGTATATTTGGAATTAACATCAGAAGCTGAAGTTAAGTATATAAAAGTATGTTCAATGACTTTCCTTGGTTGGAGATATATTCAAGTTCCATTGAATTCTCTTGCTGAAGGAGTAAATTACGATTTTACAGGAGTGAAATTAACTCAAGTGGCTAATGGTATGAGCCGTACAGGTGCATTCCGCCTTGATAATGTCGGTCTAATTGTTAATGGTGCACTTGGTGTTGAATCTGTTGAATTTGCTGATTTATCGGTATATCCAAACCCTGCATCAGAATATTTAATAGCTAATGCTGATGGCATGGTTGAACGCATTGATTTATATTCAATGGGAGGTAATATGGTAGCTACAGCAATAGGAAATGTGCTAAATGTCAGTGAAATTGCCGAAGGTACATATATCGCAAATATATATACAGCAAAAGGTTGTGCAGTGCGTAAAATAGTAGTGAAACATTAAAAACTTAAATAAATACTAAAATGAAAAAGAAATCAATGTTGATTGTTGCTATGATGGCATTTGGCATGACCATGAGTGCTGCTGAATTGACTGTTGTGTCAACAGAAAAGATTGGATTGAGCGAAGATGCTCATCATCCAATATTAAGTCCCGAAGGGGATGTGGTTTTATTTACTAAACCGGATTATAAAGGATTGAAATCGCTAAATCTTGTTACAAATGAGGTTAAGGTGATATCAGAAAGTGCCGAATCGGGTTTTGAACCTATTTTCTCTACAGATGGGAAAGAAATCTCTTTTAAAACTGTTTTAGAAAAAGATGGGTTAAAATATAGGGATGTTAAACGTTATAATTTGAATTCGGAAAACCAAGAACAAATAATTGCGCCATCTCGAAATTTGGTAAACCCCTGTGCATTAGTTAATAAAACTTACGCTATTGCGAAAGCTGATGAACAAGCTATAAGTATTTCTATTGATGGGGATGTAAAAAAGATAAATCCAATCAAAGAAGGTCATCGCTATATTTGGACATCAATATCACCATCAAAGGGTAAATTGATGTTTAATGAAATATATACAGGATTATATATTTCTGAGTTGGATGGAACTAAAGCACAACATCTTGCTATGCGTGCTGATTTTCCATGCTGGGCTGGTGATAATTTTGTAATTGCAATAAGTACAAAAGATGATGGATATGTTATAACAAGTGCAAAAGTTATTGCAATCAATATTGCGACAAAAGAGGTTATGGAACTCACAACCGATGATGTTCTTGTGGCCGGTGTTACAGCTACTGCGGATAAAATTATTTATACCACAGAAGAAGGTGAAATGTATGTTATGAACATAAAAATTACTGAATAACCATGAAAAAATTTGTATTAATTATAATGATGGCTTTTGCGGTAAGTCTATCAGTAGAAGCTAAAAAAATGAGCGATTTGACTATCGTTATTGACCCCGGTCATGGTGGATATGAAGGAGATGACCGAGGTATGAATATATGGCCATATTGTGCGGTAGTTGAAGAATCAATGTGGGAATCAAAAAGTAACCTATGGAAAGGTTTGCACTTGAAAAACATATTAGATTCTTTAGGTACTAAGATTACATTAACACGTGAACATAATAATTATACTGACGCTGAAAATCCAGAACCGTCATTATATACACGTGCTCAACTTGCTAACTCTCTTAATGCCGATGCATTTATTTCAATACACTCAAATGCTGGTGAAAATGTGAATTATCCGTTGGAAATTTATCATTTGGAAACATCAATGGTTGCAAGAAGTCAAGAAAGTATTAGATTGTCGGAGGTTGTAAAAGATGTGTTTGATACAAGTGTATATTCTAATTGGATTAACTATAAAGGTCAAATTAATACAACAGACGCTGGTCGTGTAACCGGAGACCGCTCATTGCTTGGCTATTCGTTGGGAGTGTTGCGTAACTGTTATCAAACAAGTATGCTTTCGGAAGGTGGTATGCATGAGCATCGTCCACAAGCTCACAGATTAATGAGTGATGACTATTGTTGGCTTGAAGCATGGTATTTTGCGAAAGCACTAATGATTTTTTTTGATACAGAAGATCGTTTTGTTACAGGAAATATTGCAGGTGTGATATATGATGATCATAATATTCGCACATGGGAATATACAGGTGAATTTGCAAGACACACAATGCTTGGTCGTGATAAATATATGCCTGTGAATGGAGCTTATGTTGAATTGGTTGATGCTTCAGGAAATGTGCTTCAAACTCGCACTACTGATAAAGACTATAATGGGGTTTATGTGTTTAGAAATGTACAACCGGGAACTTATACAGTGCGCACATCTCATGACAACTATTATACAACAGAAAAGCAAGTAACAGTTGTTGCTGACGAGGTTACATATGAAGATTTTCCTGTTGTACTTAAACGAGATGAGCCTTTAAAGATAGTTTCTTATACACCGGCTCCTGCTGAAGGTGAATTAGTTAGCTGTGCATCAACAATTGACCTCGTCTTTAATTGGGACGTTGATGTTGACGCATTTGAGAAAGCATTCTCAATTGACCCTGCAGTAGATGGCTATTTTACTTATCAAAAATCGTTTAGAAATGTATCATTTGTTCCTAATGTAGGGTTGACTAAGAATACAAATTATACAGTTAAAATTGATAAGAGTGCTTGCACTACTGACACAATATATTCACATCCACAAATGGAAGAAGATTTTGTGTTGAATTTTACAACACAAGATCGTGAACGCATAGCAATTACTGATCAGTATCCACAAGATGGTGGCACTGTACACCTTAAGGCTCCATCATTGGAATTCCGTTTTGATAGAACATTAAATGGAGGTACTGCTACATCATCAACCGTAGCTGTGTATGATTCAAATAATAATAAGTTATCGTTTAAGTCTCGTACCGGTATTAAAACAAATGCTCTTGCCGGAGTGTTTGGGAATCTTGTGTTGACTATGGCTTCTGACCTTACTGTAGGCGAAGAATATCGAGTAGTATTGTCAGGTGGTGGTGTTATACGAGATGCTGATGGACTACCTTTGATTGAAGATTATGAAGTAAAATTTACTGCTACTGATGAAAGTGCAAATGCTACAGGTGATTTGTTTGAAAACTTTGAAGTGGCAAACTTGTTTGCTTATAATGTAGATGAAACAGTAGGTTCTTCAACAACTACTCCCAAATATATTAAAAATACAACTGATAAGTTGTTTGATACTGCTTGTGGTAAATTTACTTATGCATTTGAATCTAATCGAGATGGAGTGATTGTGTGGGATTATGCAGGGACAGAAGAAAAACAAGTAGTGAAGGGAGATAAACTTGGATTTTACGTGTATGGTGACTTTAATAATCATGAATTGTATGTCGGTGTAACATCTGGTACTGACGTTAAGTATGAAAAAATTTGTGACTTAAATTTCCGTGGTTGGAAATATTTTGAAGTACAAATGAATTCTCTTGAGTTGAGTGAAACAGTTCCGTATTATGTGTTAAGCAAGATCAAACTTGTTCAAGTAACAAGCCCAATTACGCAAACAGGTGGTTTCTCTCTTGACAATATGATGAAAGATAGTACAGTTGGTGTTGAGGATGTAGTAGCTGATATAGAATCTGAAATTATGATATTCCCCAATCCGGCTTCAGAGGTTATTAATGTACAATCTCCAGTCGAGATTAATTCTCTTGAAATTATTAATATCCGTGGTGTAAAAGTTGCCGAAGTTAATAATGCAAATAGTATTGCCGTTGATCACTTGCATCAAGGTGTTTATTTTATTAAGGTGAAAACAGAGCAAGGAGACTCAACTCATCGCATTGCAATATCTCGATAAAATTTATTAAAAATAATTAAAACGCCTGTCTTCATTGAAGATGGGCGTTTTTGTTGTAAAATATAAAACTTTATAGTATCTTTGTGAGATAACTAAACTATATACCACAAAATACAGTATATGAACTGCAGTCGTATAATGTTTTTTGCTCTTGCTTTAATTTGTTCTGTGGTGACATTTTCTAAAGATAATGTCATTGCTGATATATGTGATATTCTTGAAAATCAGCAAGAAGCGTATTTTTCCGCCGGAAAGATAAAAGTGGAAGATGTTGTCGTAAATGATAAAAAGAAAATTGTTGAAATAAAGTGTAATTCCGCACTTGCTGACCATACTTTTTCTACTGAAAGTGTCGCTCAATTGATTGAGGCAATAAAACCTATTTTACCTAAAAAAACTACAAATTACAAGATAATTATTACTGCAAATGGTATAGATATCAATGATTTAGTGCTATATGCAAAAAAGAAAGTTGTAGCACCTAAAGAGAAAACACCATTTGTGGTAGCAGTAGATGGAAGGTCGGCTCCAAATGGATTAGAAGGCGCAAATATTGCTATGTGGCAAAGTCACGGTTGGTACTTTGAACCGAGCTTAAACAGATGGGAATGGCAACGCGCTCGTATTTTTCAAACGGTAGAAGACTTATATACACAAAGTTACGTCATACCGTTCTTGATGCCAATGTTGCAAAATGCAGGTGCTTATGTGTTAAGCCCTCGAGATAGAGATATAAACACATGTGAAGTTATTGTTGATGCTGATGGTGGATATGCTCAACAATCTTATGAGGAAAAATCAGGCAAAGAATTGTGGAGAGATGCAAATACTGCAGGATTTGCATATAAAAAAGCTATTTTAGAGGATAATGACAACCCGTTTAGGATGGGAGGAGTGAGAGTTGCTAAGACCGTAAGCAAAGCATCTGATGTGTCTATTGCTCAATGGAGTGCTGACATGCCTAAGGCGGGGGAATATGCCGTGTATGTATCTTATGCTTCATTTCCAAATAGTGCAACAGATGCGTTATATCGCATAAATTCATTGTCGGGTACTAAAGAATTTAAAGTTAACCAACGTATGGGCGGTGGTACATGGATTTATCTTGGCCATTTCCCATTGGCTAAGGGCGTTTCTGAAAAGCCTGTCGTGGAGCTGTTAAATATTTCAAACAACAAGAAGGCTGTTATATCGGCCGATGCTGTAAAGATTGGCGGTGGAATGGGTAATGTTGCTCGCAAGGTAAACGATAGAAACGATATTGACTTCAAATATGTACAAAGTGGATATCCTCGTTTTACAGAAGCTGCAAAATATTGGATGCAATGGGCTGGTATTCCTGATAGTATATATTCCCCTTCTGGCAACATAAATGATTATACCGATGATTACAAATGCCGAGGTCTGTGGGTTAACTATTTGATGGGTGGATCATCAATGTTGCCAGAAAAAGAAGGGTTGAAAATCCCCATTGATTTATCATTCGCATTCCACACTGATGCCGGAACAACAATGAATGACTCAATTATCGGAACATTGTCAATCTATTACTCTGACAAAAATGGTACATATGCCAATGGGACTTCACGCATGGCATCGCGTGATTATACCGATGAGGTTGTTACAAACATTGTAAACGATATTCGTGCCACTTATGAGCCTAAGTGGATGCGCCGTGCAATGTGGGATAAAACATACTATGAAGCACGTGTTCCACAAGTGCCTGCTATGTTATTGGAACTATTGTCGCATCAGAATTTCGCTGATATGAAATATGGCTTGGACCCAACATTCCGTTTTACTGTGAGTCGTGCGATTTACAAAGGTATGTTGAAATTCATTGCTAAAAGAGACAATCGTGCATATGTAGTACAACCATTGCCTGTTAATTCTTTCGCAATTGCAAAGGGTGAGAATGGGGTGTATAACTTATCATGGAAAGAAACAGTTGATACTCTTGAGGCAACAGCTCGACCAACTTATTATATCGTTCAACATCGTTTGAATAATGGCGCGTTTGTTGATTATACAACAGTAACAGAGCCTTCAATAAGTATTGAAATAGAAGATAATGATATCCATTCTTATCGCATCATCGCAGGGAATGATGGCGGTATCAGTTTCCCATCTGAAATACTTGCAATGTGTGATAAGGGGGATGGTAAAGAACCAGTACTTGTTGTTAATGGTTTCACTCGCATTTCCGGTCCTGATACATTTGAATCAGGTCTTATTGCCGGGTTTAATGACACAAAGGATTATGGAGTTCCATATATAAACGATATTAGTTTCATCGGTTCACAATATGAGTTCCGTCGCGAAATTCCTTGGATGGATGATGATGCTGCCGGATTTGGCGCAAGTCAAGCCAATTATGAAACGATGGTAATTGCTGGTAACACATTCGATTTTGCCTACAACCATGGCGTTGCTATTGTCGCTGCCGGTCGTTCATTTATTTCATCAAGTGTAGAGGCATATATGTCATCAAATGAAACTTATCAAGGTCCTATCGATTTGATATTAGGGAAACAAAAAGAGATAATAATAGGACGAGGAGTTTATGGTTCTCGTTATAAAACATTCCCACAAGCATTGCAACAAAAAATCACAGCTCATTGTAATGCCGGTGGTGATATTTTTGTATCAGGTGCTTATGTCGCAACTGATTTGTGGGACAATCCAAGAACTACTGATGCAGATAAGGCATTTGCATCGGAAGTGTTAGGTTACAAATGGCGTGCTGATCAAGCCTCAGTAATGGGTAGCGTATATGAGGTTCAATCTCGTTTCCCTCAATTTGAAAATTGGTATAGCACATTTAGTAACCAGTTAAATGAAGAATGTTATGTAGTGGAATCTCCTGATAGTTTTTATCCATCAGATAAAGAAAAAGGAGCTACTATAATGCGATATAGCGAAAATAACTTAGTTGCAGGGACAGCATTTGATGCCGGCAAGTATCGTACAGTAGTGATAGGTTTCCCCTTTGAAACAATCACAGATACAACAGCGCAAGCATCATTAATGAAACAAATTTTGAAATTTTTTGAAGACAAAAAGTAATAAATAAAATTATTCACAATCATAAATTAATTTATTCATGAAAACTATCAATTGTTTTATCCCTTGTGCTGATGCTCAGCAAGTGAAAGCAACAGTTGACGGCCTTCGTCAAAACGCTTTAGTATCAAAAATTTTTCTTCTTTCATCTGATGCAAATATTGCAGTAGAAGATTGTGAAGTTATCAATATTGATACTCTTAACAGCTCAGCTACCATGAAAAAAATCGCTAACGCTTCAGAAGGCGATTACACTCTACTTTACACTAAGTATAACAATCTTGTTATGGGTTATTTGGCACTTGAACGCATGGTGCGTCTTGCTGATGACTCAAAAGCAGCTATGGTATATGCCGACAACTATCAAATCGTTGAAGGTAAAAAAACTAACGCCCCCGTAATTGATTATCAATTTGGTTCATTGCGCGATGACTTCAACTTTGGCTCAGTCCTATTTTTTAATACTAAAGCATTAAAATCCGCTGCTGCTGAAATTGATGCTGAATATACTGCAGCCGGTCTTTATGACCTTCGTTTGAAAGTTTCTCGTCAAGGAGATCTTGTCCATATTAACGAATATCTTTATACCGAAATTGCTCTTCCTGTAACAACTGAAGGTGAATCACACTTTAGCTATGTAGATCCCAAAAATCGTGGCGTGCAGATTGAAATGGAGCAAGCTTGTACCGACCACCTCAAAAAAATTGGAGGTTATCTTGAACCAAAATTTGAAGAAATTAACTTCAATCAAGGTGATTTTGAGTATGAAGCATCGGTCATCATTCCTGTACGTAATCGTGTTCGTACAGTTCGTGATGCTATCAAGAGTGTCCTTTCTCAAAAAACTGATTTTAAATTTAACCTCATCATTATTGATAATGGCTCTACCGACGGTACTACTGAGGCTATTGATGAATTTAAAAACGATGAACGTCTAATTCATATTATTCCCGAACGTGATGACCTTGGTATCGGTGGTTGTTGGAATATGGGTGTAAATCACCCTAAATGCGGTAAATTTGCTGTTCAATTGGATAGTGATGACGTTTACAGCGATGAAAACACTCTTGCTACTATGGTTAAAGCATTCTACGATCAAAATTGCTCAATGGTAGTAGGTACTTATATGCTTACCGACATCAATATGCAAATGATTCCTCCCGGTGTAATCGATCACAAAGAATGGACTCCTGAAAATGGTCGTAATAATGCACTTCGCATCAATGGTCTTGGTGCTCCACGTGCATTCTATACTCCAATGCTTCGTGAAATCAATGTGCCTAACACAAGTTATGGTGAAGACTATGCACTTGGTCTTGCATTCTCTCGCCGTTATCAAATAGGTCGCGTGTATGACGTAGTTTACTACTGCCGTCGTTGGGAAGACAATTCTGACCATGCTTTGGATATCAATAAGACTAATGCAAACAACCTTTACAAAGACCGTATCCGTACTTGGGAACTTCAAGCACGTATCGAATTCAATAAGAATAAATAATTTTTGTCGTGGTTAATACTGAATTAGTAAATAAATTTATCGGTGAGCAGTTGGCTGAATGGCAAACTGCTGCCGATAATTTCAAAGCACTTGAAGGTGTTAAAGTAAAAGAACTTGATGTTGATGGAATGAAAATCAAGGTGCAATTTAACCCTGCACGCATTGTTTCTTCATCGGCAAAAGTAGATGCGAAATCTTTAAAAGAACGCAAGTGCTTCCTTTGCGCTGAAAATCGTCCATCAGTCCAACGTGGAATAGAGTGGGGTAATGGTTATATTATTCTTATCAACCCATTCCCTATTTTCCCTCGCCACTTGACAATCCCTGATATGCGTCATGTTGACCAATTGATCAAAGACCGCATTGCCGATATGATGTCGCTTGCACATGACCTTGATGGATACACAGTATTCTATAATGGACCTAAGTGTGGTGCGTCTGCTCCTGACCACATGCACTTTCAAGCTGGAAATAGCGACTTCCTTACAATTGGAGATGCTCTTGAAAACGCTGAATTAAAGACAATTGCAACAGATGGTGATGCAGTTCTTGCTGCATGTCAATCATTGCCATTGAATGTATTTGTTATTGACTCAAAAGATCCTCAAGCAGGAGAACGTTTGTTCTCTCGTCTATATGATGCAATCCCCGTTCCAGAAGGCGAAAAAGAGCCAATGATGAATTTACTTTGTTTTGTTACTCCGGCAGGAGTTAGACTTGTTGTTATACCACGTAAGCAACATCGTCCTTCATTCTATGGAACAGAAGGCGATGATAAAATGTTGCTTAGTCCTGCATCAGTAGATATGGGTGGTGTGTTTATTACTCCACTTGAAAAGGATTTCAACAAGGTTGATGCAGATTTGATTAAAGTAATCTTTGATGAGCTTTGTTTAAGCAATGAAGCTGTTGAAGATATTGTAAACAAGATTAAGTAAGATTCTTTAATGGAAGAACCTAAAATTAAGGTAGGTATAATGAGTGCCGCCGAAGTGAAATTTACACTTGACGGAACATTTAAAATCCTCGATAAAACCGTCAGTGGTAGCCAAGTTGCTACCACCGATGGTAATGTTATTTTATGGAATAACGAAAAATATAAAGAATTAGAGTTTATCCCTGTTGATGAAGTATCAGCTTCTTTTGAACTTGAAGATGTTACCATTGGTGTCAATTTTCATTGGGAACGTAAAGAAGTTCAACGTTTTAAAGGTGCACTCAAATTAATTGTTGAGCATGGAAAAATCACTCCTGTGAATATTCTTGGAGTTGAAGACTATTTGCTCAGTGTAATTTCCTCGGAAATGAGTGCAACAGCATCACTCGAATTGCTTAAGGCTCATGCTGTTATCTCACGCAGTTGGTTGCTTGCACAAATAGACAAGAACAAACGCATTGAGATGTCGGGCGAGAAATATGTAGCTGCTGAGAACGTTGAAGGTGAGGTGATTAAATGGTATGACCGTGAAGATCATGTCAACTTTGACGTGTGTGCTGATGACCATTGTCAACGTTATCAAGGCATCACTCGGGCTTCAACTCCTCAAGTAGCTAAAGCTATTGAAGCCACTCGCGGACAAGTGTTGATGGACGGTGAAAATCTTTGTGACGCTCGATTCTCTAAATGCTGTGGTGGTGTTTATGAAGAATTTGAAAACTGCTGGGAGCCTGTTCATTACAATTACCTTGTGGCCCGTCGTGATGGGGTGAACGAACTTGATTTCCCAAATCTCACCGTTGAAAAGAATGCTCAAGAGTGGATTCTATCTCGTCCTGAAGCACATTGTAACACAGCCGATGCTGAAATCCTTTCACAAGTGTTAAATCATTACGACCAAGAGACAACCGATTTCTATCGTTGGAAAGTAGATTATACTCAAGCCGAGATTTCTAAACTTGTTCGTGAACGTTCTGGCGAGGATTATGGCGACATTGTTGACCTTATCCCCATTGCTCGAGGAACATCAGGTCGTCTTTACAAATTAAAAATCGTTGGAACTAAAAAAACACTTACAATAGGTAAAGAACTTGAAATACGTCGCACATTATCACCTTCTCACTTGTATAGCTCAGCTTTTGTAATAGAAAAGGGTGAAAATGATGCAAATGGACTACCCTCAACATTTACTTTGAAAGGAGCAGGCTGGGGACATGGCGTCGGGCTATGTCAAATTGGTGCTGCAGTTATGGGTGCTAAGGGGTATCCTTATGAGGAAATATTATTGCATTATTTTATTGATGCAACAATTAAGAAATTATATTAATAAACAATAAATTATAATCAGATAATGAGTAAAGCAACAAAACGCAATCCATGGGCTTGGATTCCAACGCTCTATTTTGCACAAGGGATACCATTCATCTTCATCAACATGGTGACAATGGTACTTTTCACTCAGCTCGGTATGTCAGAAACCGATGCCGCTCTTTATACAGGATGGCTCTATTTGCCATGGGTAATTAAGCCTTTCTGGGGACCTATCGTTGATATTATTCGTACAAAACGCTGGTGGACAGTAACAATGCAAATTTGTGTTGCAGTAGGTCTTGCTGCTATCGCATTCACACTTCCTTTGCCTAATAAAGAAGAAATTGCACAAGGGCTTCCTGTGAGCATGTTTATGGTGTGCTTATTCTTCTATTTCATCACAGCATTCTGCTCTGCAACACATGATATTGCATCAGATGGTTTCTACATGATTGCTCTTAACACAGCAGAACAAAGTATGTTCGTTGGTATTCGTTCTACATTCTATCGTTGTGCTAATGTGTTTGGTCAAGGGGGGCTTGTAATGCTTGCCGGTTTCCTTCAGACTCAAACCGGAGATGTCGCTATTGCATGGAAATATACAGTGATAATTTGTGCGGCATTCTTTGCAATCGTATCGGTTTATCACGCATTCATCCTTCCTGTCCCTGCAGCGGATAGAGCTGTAGGTCAAGGAAACCTTGACGCTGACGCTAAGAAGAAAAGTGTTGGTGATATCGTGAAAGAATTCTCAGGCTCATTCGTGACATTCTTCCAAAAGAAACATGTGCTTCTTGCGATGTTGTTCATGCTTCTTTATCGTCTTCCTGAAGCTCAAGTAGTGAAACTATGTCAACCATTCCTTTTGGCTTCTCGTGATGCAGGTGGTCTTGGTATGACTCAAGGGGAAGTAGGGTTTGCTTATGGTACTCTTGCAATCGTGGGGCTAACTATCGGAGGTATCATTGGTGGTATTTGTGCATCTAATGGTGGTCTTAAGAAATGGATTTGGCCTATGGCTCTTGCTACATCACTCAACTGTGTAGCATATATCATTCTTTCTAATGTTCAACCTGATTATGCATTATGGGGAGATCGCATGTTGATTTTCTCTGCAATCATTCTTGAACAATTTGCCTACGGATTTGGATTCACTGCATTTATGCTTTACATGATGTACTTTGCTGATGGTCCATACAAAACGTCTCACTATGCTATCTGTACAGCATTCATGGCTCTTGGTATGATGCTTCCAGGTATGGCAGCAGGTTTTATCAAAGAAAGTCTTCTTGGTAACTCTTACATCATGTTCTTCTGGTGGGTACTTGCATGTAATGTTGCAACTTGGATTGTAACTGCACTTGTTCGTCGTCACATCGATCCCAAATATGGTGCTAAAGATGCTCAACCAAAAGAATAAAAATAGATGAACTCAATGTTAAAGAAAATAATGACGCTAACCATTGCCCTCGTGGCAATGGTAGCTTCTGCACAAGTAAAGCCCGGTGTTGAAACGCTTCGTGAAGGCGGTTTTGAACAGTTGAAAGGGAAACGTGTTGGCTTGATTACAAATCCAAGTGGTGTGGATAACAATCTTGTTTCAACAATAGATATCCTTGCAAATGCTCCCGGAGTGAAACTCACTGCGCTTTATAGTCCTGAACATGGTGTGCGTGGAGATATTCCTGCCGGAGAAAAAGTCGCAACATATACTGATGCCGCAACAGGAGTAACAGTTTTTTCATTGTATGGTAAAAACAAGAAACCATCGTCTGAAATGCTTGCTGATGTAGATGTCCTTGTTTATGACATTCAAGATAATGGCTGTCGCTCATTTACATTTATCAGTACAATGGGCTTGTGTATGGAAGCATGTGCCGAAAACGATAAGGAATTTATGGTGCTCGACCGCCCTAATCCGCTATCTGGATTGAAGGTTGAGGGTAATCTTGTCGAAGAGGGCTTCTACTCATTGGTGAGCCAATTTGAAATCCCTTATCTTTATGGTTTGACTCCAGGTGAACTTGCAATGATGCTTAATGATGGGATGTTGAAAGAAGGCAAGAAAACTAAATTGACTGTTGTTCCTATGCAAGGATGGCATCGTTACATGACATTTGACCAAACAGGTATGCCATGGATTCTTCCTTCTCCTCATCAACCTTATCCCCAATCAGCAATCTATTACCCAACAACAGGTATTATTGGAGAATTGTATTTTGTCTCAATCGGTGTTGGTTACACCATGCCATTCCAATTAATTTGTGCTTCATGGATTGATGCAAATGAGTTTTGCAATAGGTTGAATGCGTTAAATCTTAAAGGTATAATTTTCCGTCCTATCCACATCAAACCCTATTATAGTGTGGGTAAAGGTGAAAACCTTCAAGGTGTTCAATTATATGTAACAGATGTTCTTGATTGTGAATTGACAATGGTGCAATTCCATGCAATGGAAATTTTGGCAGAGATGTACCCCGACAAGAGACTTCTTGACGAAGATGGTCAAGGAACACTTGGTAATCGTTGGAACATGTTTGACAAAGTGTGTGGAACAGATCAAATACGCATCAAGTTCTCAAAGAATTATAAAGTAGCTGACATCATTGATTATTGGAACAAGGATGTTGATGCTTTCAAAGAAAAATCAAAGAAATATTATCTTTATAACTAAGATTAAAAAGAAGTCTCTATGGAATTGTCGTATAAACAATATATTGACGATATTAAAAAGTTTGTTGATAAAGATCGCATTTATACCGATGATCTTCGTTGTCTTGCGTGGGGTACTGATGCCGGATTTTATCGTAAGATACCTCAGATTGTTGTGCGCTCAAAAGATGAAGAAGAAGTTTCGAAATTACTCGCTACAGCAACAAAATATAAGTTGCCTGTGACGTTTAGAGCTGCAGGAACAAGTTTATCAGGACAAGCCATTAGTGACTCAATACTTATAGTAGCAGGAAAACATTGGGAGAATTATTCTATATCTCCCGATGTTTCCACTATTACTCTTCAACCGGGTATTATCGGTAGTCGAGTAAATGAATATTTGGCTCCGTATGGTCGCATGTTTGCTCCTGATCCCGCATCAAAGAAATCGGCGATGGTGGGAGGTATTGTGATAAACAATGCATCAGGTATGAACTGCGGTACACATGCCAATAGTGATAAAATTCTTAAGTCGGTGAGAATTGTTTTTGCCGATGGTACTGTACTAGATACAGGCGATGATCGCTCACGTGCATTGTTTGCACGCCTCAAACCTGAATTTATTGATGGTATCATGAAGTTGCGTGATGAAATTTGTGCCGACAAGGAGTTGGTTGATCGCATCCTTCATAAATACAGCATCAAAAACGTTACAGGTTTGAACCTGTTGCCATTTGTAACTTTCCGTGATCCATTTGACATCATTGCTCACAGCATGGTAGGCTCTGAAGGAACATTGGCATTCCTTTCTGAAATTACAGTTAACACCTCTCATCTTTACCCTTGTTCAGCAAGTGCAATGCTTTATTTTAGCGATTTGAAAGAAGCATGTGAAGCTGTTGTGGCAATGAAGAAAGGACCGGTGTTTGGTGCTGAATTGTTAGATAAAAAATCACTCTCAGCAGTAAATGATACAACCGGAGAAAACTTGACAGCAGTGTTAACAGAAACAAAGGCCGACACTCCTGAAGAGTTGCAAAAAAATATAAACGAGATACTTGAAATCCTCAAGCCGTTTAACCTATATAAACCAGCTTATTTTACTGATAAGCCTGAAGAATATTCTGAATATTGGAAAATCCGTTCTGGTATATTCCCTTCAGTAGGAGGAACTCGTCAATTGGGAACAACAGTCTTGATTGAGGACGTGGCATTCCAAATTGAAGATCTTCCTCAAGCAACTGTTGAATTGCAAGCATTGCTACAAGAAAATGGATATGATGATGCTTGTATTTATGGACACGCATTGGAGGGTAATTACCATTTTATTATATCTCAATCGTTTGACTCAGAAGCAGAAATTGAAAGATATAAAAATCTTATGCTTGCAGTTGAACGTCTTGTTGTTGACCGATATGATGGCTCGTTAAAAGCAGAGCATGGAACAGGACGGAACATGGCTCCGTTTGTGGCAAAAGAATGGGGCGAAAAGGCGTGGTCATATATGAAGCGCATCAAAGATCTATTTGACCCGCAAAACATTTTAAATCCAGGTGTGATATTCAATGATGACCCTGAATGTTATATTAAAGGATTGAAACCACTGCCATTGACTAATCCTCATGTTGATAAATGTATAGAATGTGGATTTTGTGAAGTGAATTGTGTAACTTGTGGCTATTCATTGTCGGCACGCCAACGCATTGTCGCTCAGCGTGAAATAACACGCTTGCGTGTAACAGGAGAAGATCCGGCAAGGCTTGCTCGCTTAGAAAAACAATTTGCCGAATTAGGAAATAATACATGTGCCGGAGATGGCTTGTGTAGTACATCTTGTCCAATGGGTAATAACACAGGAGAGATGATACATGATTTGCGTCAAGCAAATCTTCCTCCTACGAGCATAGGTTATAAGATTGGTAATTTTGCTGCAAATAATTTGAAGATGATTACCGGTGTACTTCGTCCGGTGCTATCAACTGCTAATTTTGCAGGGAAGGTACTTGGTGATGGTGGCGTAAATGCTATTGGAAATGCTTTGCACAAAGTGGGTGTACCATTGTGGACTTCAACACTTCCTGGTGCGTTTTACTCTCCCAAAGAAGAGGTTAAGCCTGCTGAGAAGAAAGTAGTATATTTCCCAAGCTGTATAAATCAAACAATTGGTGTTTCTCGCGAGAAAGGTAAGAAAATTGCTCCACTTGTAGATACAATCATAACATTGTGTAACAAAGCCGGATATGAGGTAATATTCCCAAAAGGAATGAAGAACTTGTGTTGTGGTATGATATGGGAAAGTAAAGGTATGCCTGATATCGCTAATCGTAAGACCGCCGAATTAGAAAAAGCATTACTTGAGGTATCAGAAAATGGTAAATATCCGGTACTTTGTGATCAAAGTCCTTGTCTTCACCGCATGCGAGATCACATAAAGAGTATGTATTTATATGAGCCAGCAGAATTCATTCATGATTTCCTTGCTCCGGAGTTAGATTTTGAACCGATGGATGAGCCTGTTGCTGTTCATGTTACATGTTCTTCTCGTCGCATGGGACTTGCTGATAAAATAATTGCTTTGGCGGGTAAATGTTCTCGAAATGTAGTAGTACCAACAGAAATAGGATGTTGTGGATTTGCAGGGGATAAAGGATTTATGTTGCCCGAAATGAACAAGTATGCATTACGCAAGTTGCGTCCTCAAATTGAGAAAGCCGGCGTGAAATATGGATATTCAAATAGTCGAACATGTGAAATTGGACTATCTACTAATAGCGGAATACCATATAAATCAATTGCATATTTGGTAAATGATTGTACAAAAGCTAAATCTAAAAAATAAAAATGACTGAAACAGCAAAGAAACCGAAACAAAGAATGCTTGCTCTTGATATCTTACGAGGTATCACTATTGCCGGTATGATTTTGGTGAATAATCCAGGTTCGTGGAGTAATATGTATGCGCCACTTGCTCATGCCCCTTGGCATGGATTGACACCTACCGATTTGATTTTCCCATTTTTCATGTTCATAATGGGTATCTCAACATTTATCTCCTTGAGAAAATTTGAATTCAGATTATCATTGCCATTATTTATTAAAATTATTCGTCGTACAGTTGTGATTTTTGCTATAGGTCTTGCCATAGCATGGTTTAGTAAGTTATGTTATGGAATGGCAGGAGGCAAATCGTTCTTGGAAGCGGCTAATTCATTTGATACGTTACGCATTTTGGGCGTAATGCCACGTTTGGCACTATGTTATGGCTTTGCATCATTAATCGTATTGGCGTTACGTTGTAAACACATCCTTTGGGTTGTGGCTATATTGTTGATTGGATATGGTGTGATATTACTCTGTGGAAATGGGTTGGTATTCTCTGAAGATAACATTATTTCAATCATTGACCGTGCAGTACTTGGAGTTGACCATATGTATAAAGATACAGTAGATGGGGTGAGACTGGCGCTTGATCCTGAAGGATTGTTGAGTACAATTCCATCTATCGCTCATGTATTAATTGGATTTTGGGCAGGAATGAAGATGATGGAAGTTAAGGATATTAATATGCGTGTAAATCGTTTATTTATTATTGGCGCAATTTTGATGTTCATTGGTTTACTTTTTGACTATGCTATTCCCATCAATAAGAAATTATGGACTCCAACATTTGCCATAGTAACATGTGGACTTGCATCGACTTTATTGGCATTACTTATTTGGATAATTGATATCAAAGGATATAAAAAATGGTGCCGTTTTTTTGAAGCATTTGGTATAAATCCATTGTTCATGTATGTTCTTGGTGGTGTACTTGGAATATTGTTTGCAACAATAAAAATAGGAGGAACATCAATCAAGACATTTATTTATAACGATTTCTTGTTGTCAATGCTTGGTGATGCAACATTGGCATCCTGTCTATATGCAATAATATTTATTGTAATCAACTGGTGTATTGGATATATTCTTTATAAAAACAAAATATACATTAAGATATGAAATTAATTGCAGATTGTGGCAGTACCAAAATCCAATGGTGTGCCGTTGAAGATGGTAAAGTTGTAAAAGAATTCTTTACCCCTGGGATGAATGCGGTAATGCTTACCGAAGAGGAAATGACAGCTCGCATGGCTAATGAGTTGAAACCTGAAGTAGAAGGAATGACTTTCGATAGCATCTATTTCTATGGCGCAGGATGTATCAATGATGATGTATGTGGCAATGTGCGTCGTGCTATTGCTGCTAATGCTTCAGCTCCTGTTATCGAAGTTTATACCGACCTTCTTGCTGCAGCTCGTGCTTTGTTTGGCAATGAAGCCGGTATTGCATGTATCTTGGGGACAGGCTCAAATTCTTGCTATTATGATGGCGAAAAAATTGTAGATAATGTGTCTCCTCTTGGGTATATCCTTGGAGATGAAGGTAGTGGTGCTGTGCTTGGTAAATTGCTTGTTGGTGATGTGTTGAAAAAACAACTGCCGGAACACCTTTGCGAAAAATTCCTTGCTCAATATGATCTTGATCGCATGAAAATTATTCAAAAGGTTTATCGTGAACATCCAGCTAATCGTTTTCTTGCGTCAATCACTCCATTCCTCATTCAAAACATTGAAGAACCAGCCGTTCATCGTCTTGTTTTGAACGCATTCAAAGCATTCTTTGTGCGCAATATCGCAAACTATGCTAATTACAAAGATTATAGCATCAATTTCGTAGGCTCAATTGCTCACTACTATCGAGAAGTGCTTGAAGAAGCTGCAGATGCTGTTGATTGCAAAATCGGTAAAATCCTTCAAGTTCCAATGGAAGGCTTGATCGCTTACCACTCTAAATAATAGAAAACATAATCATTAAAAAATAAAAGGATATGGCATTTGTAAAAATCAGTGAACAACCTTCACTTTACAATGACTTGGAAAAGAAATCGGTATTGGAAATCCTTACTGATATTAACAATGAGGATAAAAAAGTAGCACTTGCGGTAGAAAAAGCTATCCCTCAAATCGAAAAACTCGTTACTGGTATTGTTAGTCGCATGAAAAAAGGTGGACGTATCTTCTATATGGGTGCCGGTACTTCAGGTCGTCTTGGTGTGCTTGATGCATCAGAAATTCCACCAACATATGGTATGGACCCATCATGGGTAATCGGTCTTATTGCCGGTGGTGATATTGCTCTTCGCAATCCGGTAGAAAATGCTGAAGATGATACTAACCAAGGCTGGAAAGATCTTGAAGCATTCAACATCAACGAAAAGGACACGGTTATAGGTATTGCTGCATCAGGTACAACTCCATACGTGATTGGTGCCCTCAATGCCTGTCGTGAACGTGGTATTTTGACAGCTGCTATTACATCTAATCCGGATGCTCCTATTTCTGAAGCTGCTGAAATTGCTATTGAAATGGTTGTAGGTCCTGAATATGTAACAGGTAGCTCACGTATGAAATCAGGTACAGGTCAAAAAATGATTTGTAACATGATTACTACCGCTGTAATGATTCAAATGGGGCGCGTAAAAGGCAACAAGATGGTAAATATGCAATTGTCAAATGCTAAACTTGTTGACCGTGGTACTCGCATGGTAGTTGAAGAACTTGGACTTCCTTACGAAGAAGCAAAACGTCTTCTCCTCCTTCACGGCGAAGTAAAGCGTGCATGTGATGCATATCGTGCAGAACAAGCATAATCGTTCTTAAAATATTAGATAGGCTCTATTGGTGTCATGTAGAACTCCAGTGAGCCTATTTGTTTAAATTCTGATGTTATGGAAAAACAATTAGAACTAATTTTAATTAATATATCGGGGAATGACCATCCCGGTGTTACTGCTGCTTTAACTAAAATATTGTCTCATTATAATGCCATAATTCTTGATATAGGGCAATCAAATATTCACCACACACTATCTTTGGGTATTTTGTTTAAGACCGATAGCAGTGTATCGGGTGAAATTATGAAAGAGCTATTGTTTAAGGCCTCAGAACTTGATATGCAGATAAGATTTACTCCGGTATCAGAAGAACAATACACCGACTGGGTTGGGCGTCAGGGCAAAAGCCGTTGGATTATTACCATTCTTGGTCGTCGCTTGACTGCTCGTCACATAGCATTAGTGACAGATGTTGTTACAGAGCAAAATCTTAATATAGATAGCATACGTCGTTTGACTGGTCGCATGCCCCTTGCTGAAACTGAAGATCCGTTATCAAAATCTTGTGTGGAGTTATCGGTGCGTGGCACTCCGCGCGATAAAGCCGAAATGCAATCGCGATTTATGAAAATAGCTTCTGACGAGGAGTTTGATGTGTCTTTGCAAGAAGACACGATGTATCGTCGTTGTCGTCGATTGATATGCTTTGATATGGACTCTACGCTCATTGAAACAGAGGTTATTGACGAACTTGCTATGCGCGCAGGAGTAGGTGATGAGGTAAAAGCTATTACTGAAAGCGCGATGCGAGGAGAAATTGATTTCTGTGAAAGTTTCCGTCGTCGTGTTGCGATGTTAAAAGGTTTAGACGTTAGCGTAATGAAAAATATAGCCGAAAATCTACCCATAACAGAAGGTCTTGACCGTTTAATGTCGGTGCTTAAACGTGCAGGATATAAAACTGCGATTTTATCAGGGGGATTTACCTATTTTGGCGAATATTTGAAACAGCGTTTTGGCTTTGACTATGTATATGCCAATGAACTTGAGATAGGTAGTGATGGTAAGTTGACAGGAAATTATGTGGGAGATATTGTTGATGGCAAGCGCAAAGCTGAGCTATTACGTCTCATTGCTCAGGTGGAAAATGTAAATATTGCACAAACTATTGCTGTGGGTGATGGAGCCAACGATCTACCGATGATTGCAACAGCAGGGCTCGGTATTGCGTTTCATGCAAAACCCAAAGTTAAGGCTACAGCCGAGCAAAGTCTTTCGACTATAGGTCTTGATGGCATTTTATATTTCCTTGGTTTCAAAGACTCTTTTATTGAATAAAAAGATAAAAATATCATGAAAAAAAGATTTTTAACTCTATTGCTTATAGTTACTTCAATTTTTGTTGTAAATGCTGAAAGTTTTACGGAAGGAAATGAAACTTATAACTATACTATTACAGAAACTTCAACGCCAAGTACAGGGGTAAAGCATACACGCATGCGATTTACCGCACCGAGTGCTTGTAATGTTAGTATAGCTGAGGTAGATTTGACCAATAAGGATGTGAGAGTAGAAGCATTTATTGGTCAAGATAAACTACAAAATTTGGAGAAACCCACAACATTTAGTGCTCGTAAGACATCGGCAGGTCGCAATCCTATTGTAGTGCAAAATGGACATTTCTGGTCAATGTCCTCACAAACGACAACGTCAGCCGGTGTTCATGCTACGAATACATGCCTTGGGGGGTGTATGGTTAATGGCTCAATTATCACTGAAACCAATTATACTAATGATCAATGGAATGGCGGACCTACTCGTCATGGTGTGCTTGGCTTTACATCAGATGGGAAGGCTCATATAGGTAATTATCAAACATTGATAAAGGCAATGTGTCCGGCAAAATGGGGAACAGATGAAGCTACTAATTCATTATTGATTACTGAAGTAAATAAATATTGTATAGCGAGTGATTTTATGGCGTTGTTTACTCCCGAATATCCAAGTGAGCAAGCATTTAAGGTTATAAACACATCGGCAGGACAGCCTGGAACAGAAGTTACAGGCTCTGCTACAGAGGTGTATTTAACGCTCGATGCCGGTCAAACGATGAAACATAATGGATGGATTACAGCGACAGTTGGGAAAATATTAACAAATACATCGAGGGGTACACGAGGGAATTATGATCTCGTACTTGTTGCGGCACCTGGAGTCAGTCAGAGTGTATTATCGTCAGTAGCTGTTGGCGATCAAATGAAATTCAAATATTATTGGCACCCGGCTAATAATACAAATTCTATACCCGATTTTGAAAACGTAATTGCCGGTAATGCAATTATAATGCAAAATGGCGCAATTACAACTCGAGCCACCGATGAATCTTATAATACGACATCCTATGCGCGGTCATTATATGGAATTAATGCCGATGGAACAAAATTGTATATGTGCGTTGTAGATAAAGGTCAAAATGCCGAAGAGGGTGTGTCTTATGGTGCAACATGTACACGCATAGGTTATATAATGAAACATTTTGGAGCACAAACAGTTCTTCAAGTTGATGGTGGAGGCTCAGCCCAAATGGCAATAAATGGATCATTAGCAACAAAACCGGCTGATGGGTCGGAACGTTCTGTTGCTTCAGGAATTGTAGTGTATTCTAACGGCTCTGCTACAGATACTCCTGATGAGCCTGAACAACCATCAACAGAGGTGGGTTATTCTCTTTCACAAGACTGGGTGCACACAAGTGGACACATTGCAGCAGCGGCATCAGGTCGTTGTTGGAGTACCGGTTTTGATGGAAAGATATATTTTAATGATTATGCCGGTTCTAAATTATATTATTGGACAAAAAATGGATTAACTGATGCCGGAACTTCAGCCGCCGGATCGGCTATTACAAGTGATGATGCCGGTAATATTATTTTAAGCACTACAGTTTGGTCTGCTGCGGCAACATCGTTTAAAGTTTTGCCGTCGGGCAGTTCTTCATATCAAGATTTGACTATTACTTTACCAAATGGAATGGCATCAGCATCAATGAAATATATTGGTAAAGCGATAGGAAATATAATGAGTGCTGAAGGTGGTGCTGTCTATATCATACCTTCTGGAGCAACATCAGTGGCAAAGATTATTATAAAAAATGGTGTTCAGTTATCAGCAACAGCGATTGATGTATCATCAGTAACAACTGCCGATGCTGAAACATTTGCAATACCATTGACTACAGATATAAATAGTGATGAAATTGCAGTGCGTGATCGACGAAAGAAACATTTCTATCATAATAGCAATGGCACATTCGAGGCATATCCCGACAATGGAATTACAACAACTCAAGGAGGAACGTTATTTACGCTAAATGATACTCAATTTGCTGTTGAGCCTATAGGAACAAGCTATTGTGATGGATTCCAAATTATTAATATAGAAAAAAATGAAATAATTGCAACTCATACAGAGCAATATTCAACAGCGGCAATATCATCTAATCCCAATAGCTTTACTGCTGAAATAATTAGTAATTATGAAGCAAAATTATATCAATATGTGCCAGGACAACTTGCTGCACAATATACGTTTAAAGTAGATGAAACGGTTGGTGTTGAGGTTGTTGAAGAAGAAAATATAAAAGTTTTTGTTGAAAAGGGGAATATATGCATATTGGGAAATGCCGATACAATAGAGGTTTATTCTATTAGTGGAATATTGATTAGTAAAAATAGCAGAGAAATAGAATGTCAACCTGGAATATATATTGTAAAAGTCGATGATGGAGTAACGAAAGTTATCGTCAGATAACAATATCATTATAAAAGTTGTTTATAAAGTGGATGTGTCATTATCTGATACATCCCTTTTGTATTCTTTTAAGGTATAATTATTGTGAGAGTAGAGGAGTTGATGTAATTTTGAGATATAAAATCTAAGAGATATGATGCGCGTAAAATCAATAATAATTTTATTGGCAGTTATATTCCCATTTATGGCTTTAGCTGATAGTAATCGTGAACAATCAGTGGGCCTTGTTTTGAGTGGAGGAGGAGCTAAGGGTATTGTACACATTGGAGTTATTAAAGCTCTTGAAGAAAATAATATTCCCATAGATTATGTTGCAGGAACATCTATGGGAGCTATTGTAGGTGGACTATATGCTGCCGGTTATACTCCCGAAGAAATGATGGAGCTGATTAAATCTCCAGGGTTTGCTAATTGGTCAACAGGGCAGATAGATTCAAAACTGACATACTATTTTGCTAAAAATGCACCTACACCAGAATTTGTCAGTTTTAATCTTGGGGATAAAAAACAATCAAAGTCTAATTCTCTACTACCTCAGGGTTTGATAAATCCATTACCAATGAATTTTGCATTTATGGAATTATTTGCAGGGCACACAGCTCAATGTGATGGAAATTTTGATAATCTGTTTGTACCATTTCGATGTGTAGCTTCTGATGTTACGCACAAACGAAAAATAGTGTGTCGAGATGGTGATCTTGGGGATGCTATCAGAGCATCAATGACATTTCCGGTTGTGTTTTATCCAATAAAGATGAATGGAGTGTGGGTTTATGATGGTGGAATATATGATAATTTTCCGGTAGACGTCATGAAATCTGATTTTGCTCCATCTATAATTATAGGCGTAAATGTTTCGTCAGAGAAAGCTTCAAATTCAAATGATGTAATAGACCAACTTGAAAGTATGATTATGCAAGGTAAAATAACTCCGATATCGGAAGAAGAAGGCATTTATATCGATTTGGATTTGGACCAATTTGGACTTCTTGATTTCCCAAAAGCTCAAGATATATACAGCATAGGATATCGTAAGGCAATCGATATGATGGATACAATATCACATCGTGTAACAGCTCGTGTGTCATCTCAATCAGTAGATTTAAAAAGAGCTGTTTTTAAATCTAAAACACCCCATATAGTGTTTGACTCGGTAAATGTTAAAGGAGGAACTCCTGATGAAAATGATTATATACAACATGTGTTTATGTCGCAAGCTGATACCTTTAATATAAACCAAGCAAAGGATGCCTATTATAGCATAATAACTCCCGGCAAATTGAAAAACCTTGTGCCAAAAGCAATATATAATAATCAAGATGGGTTGTTTACTCTTGATATGGAAGCATCGGTAAAAGATAATTACAGGTTGGCTTTTGGTGGTTATATCTCATCGTCAACCAATAGTATGTTATTCTTGTCTGGAGGTTATAATACATTGAGTTTTAATTCGGTTGACATGAATTTAAATGCTTGGATAGGACAGAGCTACATGGCAGGCGAGTTAAACACTCGAATGTACTTGCGCACTTCTTTTCCTTCATATTTTAAACTGCAAGCTATTGTTTCTCGATATAAATTCTATGAAAGTGAGAGCTTGTTTTATGAAGACAATCTCCCTACATTTATTTCAAATACTGAGGCTTATGCTCGATTGAGTTATAGTGTGGGAGTTGGTCGTAGAGGTATGTTTGAAATAGGAGCAGGTTATGGATATCTGCAAGACAACTACTATCAAAGTAATGTTATAGATTTTTCGGCAGGTGAGCGAGATAAAAGTTATTATAATTTAGGTCAAGCATTTGCAAGATATGAGTATAATTCTTTGAATGATAAAGTTTATCCAACAGAAGGTGCTTACTATCGACTAAATGCAATGGGGATAATGGGAGATTATAATTATAGACCGCATGATGGAATCAATCATACAAGTGATGATATATATTGGGGACAAATGGAATTTAATGCAGAAAATTACTTTTCATTGACTCGTAAATTTAAAATTGGTACAGAGCTAAATCTATTGGCTTCAACAAAAAAGTTGATGAGTAATTACTATGCATCAATAGTACAAGCTCCAGCGTTTACTCCCACAGCATCTTCCTATAATGCCTTTAATCCGGCATTTAGGGCTAATTCTTATGCTACATTAGGCTTGAAACCGATATGGAGAATATCAAGCACCTTTCAATTGCGAGGTGAATTTCACACATTTATGCCATTTCGCAAGATAAATGAAAATCCATTGGACTTTTCTCCCTATTATGGAAAATGGTTTGCTGATCCTGAATTTATAGGTGAGGTGTCAGCTGTTTTTAGATTGCCATTTGCATCATTGAGTGTCTATGGTAATTATATGAGTTATCCGGCACGTAATTGGGGATTTGGTTTATCATTTGGATTATTCTTCATGGCACCCAAGTTTATAAACTAAAAGAAACGATCGTTAGACCGTTTCTTTTTTAGACTTATTTCTGGATTTTAAGCGACCGCTTTTTCGCAAGGCTTCTGCAATAATCCATTGTAATTGCCCGTTTGTGGAGCGGAACTCATCGGCAGCCCATTTTTCAATTGCATTCATTGTTTCGGCATCAATGCGCAATACAAATGATTTGATGCGAGGCTCTTTCTTTGTATTGTCAGCCATAATAATTGATTAATGGTTGAGTGTGCCTGTATTTATTACCGGTTGAGCCGATTCATCGGCACATAGAACGACAAGCAGGTTGCTCACCATTGCTGCACGTTTATCCTCATCGAGTTCGATGTTTTCTGCCCCAAGTTTGTCAAGAGCAAGTTTAACCATAGAAACAGCTCCTTCAACAATCTTTTCGCGAGCGGCAATAACGGCAGTAGCTTGCTGGCGACGAAGCATTACGGCTGCAATTTCGGGAGCATAAGTCAAGTAGTTGATGCGAGCCTCTTGAACTTCAATGCCGGCAAACTCAAGGCGTTCATTGAGTTTTTCGATGAGTAAATCATTGATTTCATCGCCACCTGAGCGTAATGTCAATTCGCTGTCATCATCGGTAGTGTCTTTATTGTCATCGTAGGCATAATGCCCAGCCACTTCCCGAAGAGCCGCATCACTTTGTATGCGCACATATTTTTCAAATGCGTTCATGCGCATTGCTGTGCCTTGATTGCCTGCAATGCTTTGAGCATCAATCTCAAACATGGCTTTGTAGGTGTCTTTAAGTTTCCACACGATAACCATACCTATCAAAATTGGGTTACCTTCTTTATCATTAACTTTAATGGGCTCAACATCAAGGTTGCGAGCGCGCAATGTAAGTCGTTTGCGAGAAACAAAAGGATTTATCCAATAGAATCCGTTATGTGTAAATGTTCCTTTGTAGTTGCCAAAAAATATCATTACAATAGCTTCGTTAGGCTCAAGAGTAAAAAATCCAATTAACCCTATGAAATCCAATATTGCTAAAATAATACCTCCTGTAATAAATAGTGCATCTTCGGCATTAGCTCCTATCACGATAGAGTATATAGCTCCAGCCATAATTAATAACCACAATAGTAGTGCAATAAATCCGTTTATAAGCAATCCGTTATAAACAATCTCTTTTTTGTTTTCAGTATTCATATTTGTATAATTTGAAATGATATTAAAATGATATCACAAATATAGACCAAAAGTTTCAAAAAAACAATACTTCTTTATTTCTTATGATTTGATTTTGCATTATATTTGTACATGCCGGTTGAATTATATTTGGCTATTATAGTATATTTTTTGATATGAAACGCATAGATGTTAAGACTCAACGGAAATTATATTGGTTATTTATTCCATTGGTAATTGTCGTATTGTTAGAAATGACATACCTCTGGTTTAATGTAAATATACTAAAACTTTGGTTTGGGGTAAACATCAATATATTGACATGGTGTAAACCTGCACTTATAGCGTCTGTTTTAATAATATTTGTGGGATATTCCATCGCTACATTAAAACAGAAATGTTGGGGGGAGTTTGCCATTGCAATAGTAGTTTTTGTTATAATGCTTTTAAATATGACCAATATCTTGATAGAGCTATAAGCAAAAGTACTCTACAAACAATAATATTGTTATTTTTTTGAGAGTTTTTATCGCAAAATGATAGAATATGACTAATTTTGTGAATAGAAAATAAACAAAATTGAAAAATGAAATTATTTGACGTATATCCGTTGTTTGATATAGAGATTGTAAAGGGAGAAGGGTGTTACACCTATGATGCCGAAGGGAATAAATATCTTGATCTTTATGGAGGTCATGCTGTTATTTCAGTGGGGCACTCTCATCCTCATTATTTGAAAGCTTTGCAAGAACAAGCATCGAAACTTGTGTTTTATTCAAATTCGGTAATTAATAGCTTACAACAAAAATTAGCCGACAAATTGGGTAAAATATCAGGTTATGATGATTATCAATTGTTCTTGATAAATTCAGGTGCTGAAGCCAATGAGAATGCGTTGAAGCTTGCTTCGTTCCACACAGGCAAAAAACGTGTTATTGCATTTGGTAAGGCATTCCATGGTCGCACATCTCTTGCTGTTGAGGCAACAGATAATCCTAAGATTATTGCACCAATTAATGCCAACAATCATGTAACATTCCTCCCTCTTAATGATATTGATGCTGTCAAGGCTGAGCTTGAAAAGGGTGATGTGTGCGCTGTTATAATAGAAGGTATTCAAGGAGTGGGAGGAATTAGAATTCCAACTGCAGAATTTCTTCATGGTGTGCGTCAATTGTGTGATGAATATGATGCTGTGATGATTTTGGACGAAATTCAATCGGGATATGGCCGCTCAGGAAAATTCTTTGCTCACCAATATTCAGGTGTGCGTCCAGATATAATCACAATAGCCAAAGGTATAGCTAATGGTTTCCCAATGGGAGGGGTATTAATCAGCTCCAAATTTGTACCTGTCTATGGTCAGTTGGGAACAACATTTGGCGGAAATCATCTTGCTTGTGCAGCTGCAATTGCAGTGCTTGAAATATTTAAAAACGAAAATCTTGTAGAGAATGCTCGCAAAGTGGGAGAATACTTAATGAATGAGTTGAAGAAATTCCCTCAAATAAAGGAGGTGAGAGGTGAAGGCTTGATGATAGGAATGGAATTTGACTATCCTGTAAAAGAATTACGCTCTCGTTTGATTCATGAACAACGAGTATTTACCGGTGCATCAGGAACAAATGTTGTGAGATTATTGCCTCCGCTTGTGTTGACAATGGATCAAGCAGCTGATTTTATTTCTCGATTAGAAAAAGCTCTTGAAGCATAATAATAAGCATTATGATGAAAATAAGTATTATAGGTGCAGGTAATATGGGTGGCGCAATTGCGCGTGGTTTAGCTCATAGTAATCTTGAAATAGAAATCGCTGTTGCCGACTTAGATGTCGATAAGCTAAAAGATTTGCAACAAGAATATTCAAGTATTGAAACTTCAACATGTAGTACTGACATAGTGCCAGATGCAGATGTTGTATTACTTGCGGTAAAACCATGGTTTGTTGAGCCGGTATTGAAGTCTATTGAGCCGGTGTTTGATAAAACAAAGCAACTTATTCTGTCTATCGCTGCAGGTGTTTCAGTTGCTGAAATAGATGCTTGTGTGAAAGATGCTATAATATTTAGAGCAATTCCTAATACAGCAATTTCTATCCATCAAAGTATGACTTTTGTGTGTCATAGTAGCAATGCTTCGACAGAACAGGTAGCAATGGTGAAATCTATATTTGATGAATTAGGTAAGGCGGCTGTAATTGAAGAACGATTGATGTCGGCGGCAACTTCGCTTTGTTCATGTGGTATAGCATTTGCTATGCGTTATGTGCGTGCTGCTACTGAAGGAGGTGTGGAACTTGGTATTTATCCTGACCAAAGCAAAGAATATGTCTTACAAACTTTGCGTGGTGCAATAGAATTGTTAGAGGCGACCGGAAATAACCCCGAAGTCGAGATAGATAAAGTAACAACTCCGGGAGGTATAACTATAAAAGGGTTAAATGCAATGGAGGCCAATGGCTTTACTAATGCTGTGATACAAGGGTTGAAAGCATCAAAGTAAAAAAGATATGTCGGTAAATAAGGTAATATTAGTTGGCAATGTAGGTCAAGATCCACAAATTAGATATGTTGAAACTCGTGCGGTCGCATCGTTGTCGCTTGCAACAACCGATCGTGCATATACAACCTCGGCTGGAGTACAAATGCCTGAACGCACTGAGTGGCATAATTTAGTAATGTGGGACAAGTTGGCTGAGATTGCAGAAAAATATATTAGAAAAGGGACAAAATTATATGTCGAAGGGAAGTTGCGTACTCGCACGTGGGAAGACCGCAATGCCATAAAACGCACTGTAACAGAAATATATGTTGAAAATTTAGATATCCTATCTCGTCCACAAAACTAACTAATTATAGATGAAGAGAATAATATTAATTGCCACTATTGGTTTTGTATTGCCAATGGTGGCAATTGCGCAAAATGTTAACTTTGATAGAGTAAAAGTTGCAATACAACGTATTATGGAGGATTATCCTCAATCAACGTTACAAGATATTTATAAAAGTTTCTTTCAAGATAAATTCGGACCGGAACATATTATATGTGATACTGTCGCAGCAAAGGAGTATCTGTTGAGCGAATTAAGTAGAGCTGATATTGATACGGCAATAATATTGGAACCAACCGGTGTTGATGGAAATTTTATTAGAGTAGGGCTTGGTGTAATAAAATCAGGCAAAGTAACGGAGACTGATTTTTTGAAAGCATTTATCAAAAGTGCCAAAATATCGGATAGGACATCTGTTGCGCAATGGACAGAGGAGTGGATTGAGATAGTAAAGGTGATTGACTCTATGGACTTGAATTTGGATAATTATAAATCTGACAAAGATGCAATCAATCAAGTCTTACAACAAGGGAGATATGTGATGCATCATAGCCAACAATATAGAGATGCATATAACCCCCATTATCGAATAATTGCAAAAGAGATATTCAAGCAAGAGATATTACCTCTATTACAATAAGAAAAGGCGAGAAGTGAACTCGCCTTTTCTTGTATTTGTACAGTTATTTTTGGGGGATTTTTAGACGCTGTCCAGCTTTGATTTTTGTGCCTTTAATGTTATTGGCACGTTGTATTTGTTTTATTGTTACACCATATCGTTGTGCAATTTTACCAAGACTTTCGCCTTTACGCACTTTGTGGGTGGTGTATTGAGACTTTTTCTCTTTTTTCTTTGGTTTCGTTTCTTGGTAAGCAGGTTTTGATTCTTTTTTAGGAGTCGGTTTTACAGTGTCGGCAGTTGACTTAGATGTAGAATCGGCAATTGTTAACTGACTGGTAGATGATGTAGCAGTTGAATCATCTTTTACAACGCGAGTGCGAGTATATTTGATAATCTTAAGCGTTTTCCCACGTTTAAGTTTATTGCTGCGAAGACCATTCCATTTCTTGATGTCATCGGCATCAACATCATAACGACGTGCAATTTTGCGTAGGTTTTCATTCTTTTTGACTTTGTGGTATAGAATTTCTTCCTTAACAATATATTTGCCATTAGGGTCATTGAAATATTCTCCAGGCTCAACTACAGTGCGACGTTTGTATTTATCAACATCATAGTTTGCAATGCTATCTTCACTCATTATGTAGCAATGTACTTGTTGAGATGGAAGTATTAATGCGTATGGGTGTATATCTCCGGGAATAACATCTTTGAGATATTGTGGATTTAATGTCCTAATCTCTTCGATGGGGATATCAAGCACTGCTGAAATTTGTTTGAAATGGATGCGTCTTGAAACATGTATAGTATCAGTGATTAAAGGTCGTTTTGCAAGAGCCGGACTGATATTATGATGATGATAATAGTTCATTATATAGCATGCTGCAATAAATGCAGGTACATATCCGCGAGTTTCTTTTGGCAGGTGGTGGTATATTGCCCAATAGTCGGGATTGGCAGCTCCACTTCGGCGAATTGCTTTGTTTACGTTGCCTGGTCCGCAATTATATGCGGCAATAGCGAGAGACCAATCGTTAAAAGTTTCATATAATTGTTTTAGATATTTTGCACCCATATCGGAAGAACGAATTGGGTCTCGGCGTTCATCGATTAAAGAGTTGATTTCCATTCCCAATCCTTTTGCAGTTGGGCGCATGAATTGCCACAATCCAACAGCTTTAGCAGGAGATTTTGCATATGGATTTAGTGCTGATTCGATGACGGGTAGATATTTAAGCTCTTCGGGAAGACCTTCTTTGTCAAGAGCCGCTTCAAAAATAGGCAGATAATAAAGACTCATCCCTAACATGCGTTCAACCAAATCTCGTTTTCTGATATACATTTCAATATTAGATTTTACAATGCTATTGAAAGGCATATCAATAACGTATGGTAGTTTACCGAGGCGATCAATGTATACTTCATCGGTAGCACCTATAGTTGATTTATCGCTTTTATTTGCCAACTCGATATAGTTTTGCATATACCAGTTTTCCATCATTTTCTTTGTGTCAGTTTCAAAACTTGATGGATAAACGATGTCGTTATCGGTTATTGACTGTTTTAGAGATAGAATATTTTCATCAGCAATAGAGTATATTGATGAACAGCCTATTAACAGAGATAATAAAAATTTTTTCATTGATAATTATGTGATAATGATATTAAAAACATAAAGCCCAGTGCAGACCAACAGATGGAAGTTTGTCTCGTGATTCTTGCATGATTGTTGGAGCAACTTGCATTGAGATATCGGGAGTAATATCAAATTGAGAAAGCGAAGCGTCAACATAGGCGTCTACCATAGCTAAAAGGTAAACACCCACCATACAAATTATGCAAAGGTCTCTATTTTGTCTAAAGTAATTTTTTCTGCTTTTAAGGGTGTTTGTTAACCATGTCTTATCAAGATTTTCTTCTTTAATAGTAGGGGGGAAGAAATCCATGTAACTTTTTGTCGTTGGATCAGTGTCCATTATATCTCGATAGGCATTGGTATAGTCGCTAAGCATGCGATTGTTCCAAGATGTTGCATATGCAAGACCCATATATCCGCCGACAATAATAGGTAGTTTCCAATATCGGCGATTGTAAATTTGCCCTAATCCGGGAAATAGAGCAGATAGCCATACCGCTTTTGTCGGATTGGGGTTGAATAATATTTGGCGCTCGTTAAATGTATTGTCTTTAATGGAATCAGCAAATGATATTTCTTTTTTTACAGATGTAGTGTCGTTGGCAATAGAATCTAAAATCAGACTTTCTCGTTCTCTCATTTGCGTGGTCGTTGTGTCATTGATGACTGTCGCAAATGGTTGTCTTGGATTATGAAATTGTGGACGGTCTATTGCAATAACTGAATCAGAATTTGAAATAGTGCGGTTGTTATGTTTTTGTATGTTTATGGGTTTGCGTTGATTGGATGAAAAAATGTTAAAAGGACAGATGAGCGAAATAATAAACACGCACATTAGTCCCTTAATGGATTTCAACCTCAAAACGCTATTTGTTTTATTGTAAATTTGAAACATTGCCTAAGTCTATGATACTCATATATTTATGTCGCTACGAGACTGGCTTTCTCGCTACGATACGTTATTATTGGTTATCTTGTTGTTTTATGGCATCAAAGATACAAATTAATCGCTCAAGTTCATCTTCATTTTTGAAAGGAAATGTTATTTTTCCTTTACCATTGTTATCACAAG
The DNA here is from genome assembly GCA_045596365.1 of Muribaculaceae bacterium. GTDB lineage: Bacteria > Bacteroidota > Bacteroidia > Bacteroidales > Muribaculaceae > RGIG4079. The sequence continues at coordinate 35,625 of JAZOCE010000022.1, forward strand.
TAAAGGTTACCGGAGTCTTGAATGTTGCTGAAAGATGTTTTTTGAGGATATCAAAGTCTGAGTTATTATATTTTAATTTCTTTTTAGATAAGATTTCAGTATCATTTTCTGCAGATTTTTGATATGATTTGGAGAGTTCTTCAACTTTACGAACTGATAATCCATTTTTAACAATCTCGTTATATAATTTAAGTTGTAAAGATGGTTTTTCAATGGACAATAATGCACGTGCATGTCCCATGTCAAGACGCTTATCTCTCAATCCGAGTTGAACTTCAGCCGGTAGCTTTAGTAGTCGCAAGAAATTAGCAATTGTTGCACGCTTTTTGCCGATGCGCTCGCTCAACCGTTCTTGTGTCAAGTTGTATTGATCGATTAGCTTTTTGAATGTCAACGCAATTTCTATGGCATTCAGGTCTTCACGTTGGATATTCTCAATTAAAGCCATCTCTGTGAGTTCGGTATCATTGGCTGTTCTGATATAAGCAGGTACTGATGTTAATCCTGCTTTTATTGCTGCACGATAACGTCTTTCGCCGGCAATTATTTGATAGACATTTGGCCCTACTTGGCGCAATGACAAAGGTTGGATAATTCCAAGTTCTTTTATTGAGGTGGCAAGTTCATCAAGAGCATCTTCATCAAAAGTTGTGCGTGGTTGGTCGGGATTTGGAGAAATCAAATCAAGAGGAATATTGTTGATTGCTGATGATCCACTTGCCGGGACATCGTCCATTGAAATCAACGAACCAAGTCCGCGACCCAATGCATTACGTTTAAGTGCCATAAGTTTTATTTGTTTATGCTTGTTTGCGATGTTTTGAAATGATTTCTTTTGCTAATTGTAGATGGCTTGTTGCCCCTCGGCTTTCTGGATCATAAAGGAGAGCCGGTAATCCATGGCTTGGTGCTTCACTGAGTCGGATATTACGAGGAATTACTGTATTGAATACCATGTCGCCAAAGTGTCCTTTCAACTCTTCGTAAATTTGATTGGCTAATCTTAGTCGAGCATCATACATGGTCAATAAAAACCCTTCAATTTCAAGAGATGGGTTTAATTTTGATTTAATAATGCGTATGGTATTGAGAAGTTTGCTAATACCTTCAAGTGCAAAATATTCGGCCTGAACCGGGATTATAACAGAGTTAGCTGCTGTTAATGCATTGACAGTAATGAGACCGAGAGACGGAGAACAGTCAATTATAATATAGTCATATTTCTCTTTTATTGGTTGTAGTAGATTATATAGTACCTTTTCTCTATTTGTCTTTTCGATTAGTTCTAATTCGGCTCCGGCAAGGTCAATGCGTGAGCCTACAAGGTCAAGTCCTTTTACGCATGTTGAAACTTGAGATCCGGCGATGGGATATTCATCAACAAGACATTCATAAATCGATGATGTCATAGATTTAGGATCTATACCATAACCTGAAGTAGCATTTGCTTGAGGATCGGCATCAATTATGAGAACTTTTTTGCCTTGAGAGGCAAGTGATGCCGCAAGATTTATTGTCGTTGTGGTTTTCCCCACACCACCTTTTTGATTGGCAATTGCAATTATTTTACCCATAGAAAATATTCTGAATTTATGAATACAAAAATAATGATATTTTTATGTATAAAGGATATCCTATTATATTCAAAATGAGTTAAATGTTGATAACTGATGGATATTGTTAATAACTTCGTGGAACTATCGTAGAAAATGTTTCACGATTATGTCTTGGATAATAAAAAAGCCCGATTGCTCGGGCACTATATTAATTGTTTGAAGATTCATCTTTGGCGATTGTCGCTTTAGTGTGGCGTTCATCTTCAGTCTTAATTTTGAGTTTTATTTGGTCAAAACCTTGACCATATACGCCATTAACATTGGCTTGAGTGATAAATGCATCTTTGTCAATTGATTTGATGATGCGGAAAATTGTTACAGATTCTATTTTACGGCACATTACAAGCAAAACTTTGACATTTCTTTTGCTATACCATCCTGTACCGTCTAATACTGTACATCCTCGATTCGCTTCATTGTTAATAGCGGTGGCAATTTCTTCCCACAGAGGTGAGAATATTGTAAATTGAACGGCTTGACGGTTGGTGTTGATGATTTGGTCTGCTACCCAAGAAGCAATAAATAATACTACTAAACCGTATACGATTTTATTAGGATCTTGGAATAGAATATAAGATGATGAAATGATGCCGAAATCTGTGTAAAGCATTGTACGACCAATACTTACATTTGATTTCTTTGAAACCATTGCGGCAACGATATCAGTACCGCCTGTGCTACCGTTGTGAGTAAATGCAAGACCAATACCTGCCCCACAACAAATACCACCAATTATAATGTTCATAAATGTTTGTCCTTCAACAAGAGGGCGTCCTCCCAATAAGTCATGGAAAAGGGGTTGCATGATACCTATCATTAGTGAAATAACCGTAGCACCAAAAACTGTGCGAATTACAAATTGTCGTCCCACAATTCTGAATGCAAATGCTAACAAAATAAGGTTCAATGCGTATTGTGTAACAGCAACAGGTATCTCGAATGGTAAATATTTTTGAGATGCAAAGAATACTAATGATCCGATACCAGATACTCCGCCGATTACGACCTCTTCGGGAAGGATGAATGCACAAAACCCAAAAGAATATATCGCGATACCAAGGACAATCATTACATAGTCTCGTGCGGATATCCAAAGATGTTTTCCTGTTGATGCCATGTTAGAATAATTTTATTTTAGTGTTTCAAATGTGGTGTCAAAGTTACGTTACCAATTTGTTACTGCAAAATTTTAGACTTAAATTCTTTCAGTTATTTAATTTTGCGTTGTGCTAAATTTCGCTATTTAAAGCAATTTCGGATTTATTTGAGAAATATATTTAAATATGATATAAAAATATTTGGCTACAATTGAATGATTGTTGTAATTTAGCATCAAATTTAGAAAAGTAAAAATTATGAAAAAAACAATACTTAGTATAGTTGCGATGTTAGCTTTTGCTACATCTTCATTAAGTGCGCAAGTTCAAGATTTTTTTGATGCCGGTTTGCCCGAAAAATTGTTTACATTTGGGGTTCGTGCAGGAGTAAATACATCTAATTTATCAGATAATCGTTCTTCTGCGATATCTGATTTAAAATTGGCTCGCAATCAATGGAAAGCCGGATTTACAATCGGTGCCGTCGCAGATATAAATATAAGAAATTTTTTGGTATTGCAACCGGGTTTCTTTATTCAAACTCGAAATCACGATTATAGCTATACGATGGTGGGTGAAGGTCGTGATTATTGGGGAAATATTGAAGGAAATCGTAGCAGTTCATATATTCAAATCCCTATTTTAGCATCATTGCGTAAGGATTTTACGGAAGAGTTACAAGTTCAGGTCGACTTTGGCCCATATTTTATGTATGGAATAGGAGGAGAGGATGAACAAAAATGCTTTGAAGCAAATTTTGGTGGTGCTGAAGGCGAAAAATTTAATAGCTATTATCGTGAAGATGACTATTTTGGCGATGATGGTGCTGTTAAAGGTTATGATTGGGGGTTCAAAATGGGAGCCGGTGTAGTGATAATGAAGCATTATTATGTGGGAATACATTATGAGGCTGGGTGTCGCAATGTATTGAAAACACCTGATGGCTCAAAGCATGAATATTCAGGTCGCAACAAGGCTTGGAATTTTACTATAGGATATAACTTTTAAATATTGAGTACAAAAAGAATTAATATGAAAAAATTAAAAATATTTTCAGTTGTAATATTTGCATCAATGTTTGTAGCTGAACTGTTTGCTCAAGGATTGGCGATAAATACAAAAAGTGGAGATCAGGTGAGTGCTACATATCAAACATTAGATAATATTGCTCCATATATTGACAGTTCAAATAAAGCGGGAGTTGTAATGACACTTAAGGATGGAGCTAAAACAACAGTGTCCTCAAGTGAATTGGAAAATGTAGTGCCATTTGCATATGATCCTGAGACGGTAGAAGCCGATCTTACTCAAATTATGAATACCCATAAAGCGGTCGGTTTGGCAGTAGCGGCGGTATATAAAGGGGAAACTATTTATAGTAATGCATTTGGTTATCGAGATCGCGAAAATAAAATAGCATATAAGGAAGATGATTTACTTCGCATCGCGTCTATCTCAAAGACTTTTGTTGCAACATCAATTATGCAGTTGGTTGAACAGGGTAAATTATCTCTTGATGCTGATGTTTCAACTCTTATGGGATTTAATGTGAGAAATCCTTATTACTCAAGTACAATAGTAACTGTTAGAATGCTACTTTCTCATACTTCAAGTTTGTCTGATGATAATGGATATTCAACATTTGATTTAATTAATCCATCAGTTTCAAGTTCAAATTCGATACGTAGATGTTGGAATAATTATAAACCAGGTTCATCATATGAATATTGTAACTTAGGATACAATATATTAGGGGCCATAGTTGAAATTGTGAGTGGCGAGCGTTTTGACGTGTATGTAAAGAAACACATTTTAGATCCATTAGGGCTCAATGCAAGTTATAATGTTAAGGATTTAGATTCTTCAAAATTTGTAAAAATATATCACTATAGTAATGGCTCGTACACATGTTCGACAGAGGCATATAGTTATCCTTCTTCTCAAATTGCTAACTATAAACTCGGATATTCTACACCTTGTTTTTCTCCAACAGGAGGTCTTAAAATCTCATTAAAAGATTTGACAACAGTAATGAAGATGCACATGAATAAGGGTGAAGTAAATGGAGTTAGAATTCTAAGTGAAGAATCATGTGAATTAATGCAAACAGCGTATACACCAACCGAATATACCGGATCAAGTTATGGTTTTGCAATGGTAATAACAACAGGTCTTGTAAGTGGACATAAAATGACCGGGCATGATGGAATAGCATATGGCGCTTATACTGCAATGTATTGGGATAAAGAGAAAGATTTTGGTGTAGTGATAATGACAAATGGCTGTGATGAGAAGTGGGCGTCTTCATCTGCTGAATTTATTATGCTTCTCACTAAAACTTCTACTGCACTATACAATCACTTTGTAAAGTAATGCAAAAGTAGGGTATCTTTATTTTCAGATAAAACAAAAAGTCAGAGCGTTATGTCGCTCTGACTTTTTATTGTGTAAGGAGATGTTATTGTATTAATAGAATTTCTTAATACCCATAATCTCGCGCACTTCACGAAGTGTTTTAGCTGCACGTTCTCGAGCTTTGTCTGCTCCTTGTTTAACAACGCGAGCAAGAAGTGCGTCATCGTTTTGAATATCAAGGATGCGTTCTCTGATGGGTAATGTTATTTTGAGAATATCTTCTGCAAGTTGTTTTTTGAGATCGCCATAGCGAATTGAACAATCAGCATACGCATCGCGGAATTGTTGAATAACTTCGGGTGATGATGTTAATTGCATCAAAGTGAATAGGTTTTCTACTGGTTGAGAAACCGGAGAGTTTGGCTCTTTGGGCCCTTCATCAGTTACGGCGCGCATAACTTTTTTACGCAACACTTTTTCTTCATCGATGAGGTAGATGCAATTGCCTTCGCTCTTTCCCATTTTACCACTTCCATCAAGTCCCGGAACTTTTACTGCATTTCCTCCGAAGTTGAAGTTCTCTGGTTCAGGAAATAGATCTACGCCATAAAACGAATTGAAACGACGCGCAAAACGGCGAGTCAATTCAAGGTGTTGTTCTTGATCTTTGCCTACGGGAACTTTGTTGGCTTTTTGGATAAGGATATCAACCGCCATCAACGTTGGGTAGGTGAGAAGACCTGCATTTACACGTTTGTTAGAGTCTGTACCAATGATTTCTTTTTCTATGTCATCATTGTCGCTTTTGATGCCGAGTTGTTTGCGCGCTTTGTCTTTGAATGATGCTGTACGCATCAATTCACCAATACCAACGTGCATGTTCAATAGCAGGTAAAGTTCTGAAATCTCAGGAATGTCGCTTTGAACGAAAATTGTCGATTTTTCGGGATCGACACCTGCGGCAAGATATTCGGCAAGAATATTTTTTACGTTAGAGTGTAGAGTCTTAGGGTCGGGGTGAGTAGTGAGCGCATGTAGGTCAGCGATAAAGTACATACAATCATAGTCCTCTTGCATTTTTACGAATTTGCTCAATGCACCGAAATAATTCCCTAAATGTAAATTCCCTGTGGCTCTGATACCACTTAATACTATTTCTTTCATTGTATATATTCAAAAATTAGAATACAAAGGTACAAACTTTTTAATTAATATCAGTTATCATTGACATTATAAGCAGTAATAAATATAAAAGACAAAGGGAACTTTGCTCCCTTTGTCTTTTTAGTTTGTTACTTTTAGTCTTCTGATTGTATCGGTATTTGGCGTTTAAAAACCTCTTTGAATGAAATAAGAGATTCTGTTCGGGCTAATCCTAAATGCTGCAGTTGATTATGTATAATGTGAAGCAGATGATCGTTGTTGCGAGCATATAGCTTTATGAACATGTCATATTGCCCTGTTGTAAAATGACATTCTATTACTTCTGGGATTTTTTTTAATTCCTCAACAACATGATTAAATTGTGATGGATCTTTAAGAAAAAAGCCGATGTAAGCACATGTGTCATAGCCAACGGAAGAGGGTTCTATAAGCATTTCATAGCCTTTAATAACTCCCAACGAAGATAGTTTTTGTATGCGCTGATGTATTGCTGCTCCTGAAACATTACATTCGCGAGCTATTTCAAGAAAAGGCTTGCGAGCATTGTTGGTGAGCATTTGTAGAATTTTGTTATCTAATGAATCAAGTTGAGGACGTGTCATCTTTTGTTATAATTAAATAAATTTGTGCATACAAAGTTATGAAAATACTGCCACGATTGGAATTTTAACACTCTTTTTTTTGTACTAAAACGTTACCTTTGTAGTAAATAATTATAGTAATGGAGTTAATATTGTTGAATAAAGGAGCCACAATAAATCATATTGATGATGTTAAAAAGCTGTATCATGAGTCTTTTCCGTTGGAGGAGCGTAGAGATTGGTTCGATATAGTAAATATGCTAAATCAAAATCATACATGTTATAATATATATGTAATAATCGTTGAGGGCCGTTTTGTCGGATTTATTTCATGGTGGGATTTTTCGTCATTTCGATATGTTGAACATTTTGCAATCAAAGAAGAAGTGCGTGGGAGTGGGATAGGAGGTCAAGCTATTAAAGATTTTGTAGCGATGCAACCATCGGCAGTTGTGCTTGAAGTGGAATTGCCTTCAACAGGAGAACTGGCTCGCCGTCGTATAGGATTTTATGAAAGGCATGGTTTTAAGGCGCATGCCGACTATGAATATGTGCAACCTCCTTACGCGTCTAATCTGCCTGAAGTTCCAATGATGTTAATGCGTGTTATAAATAATAATGAAACTATTGGTATTGATGAAATAGCGAAACAAATACATCGGTATGTTTATAAAAAAGGTTAACTTTGCATCGTTATAGATTATAGATTGTTTTAATTAAAGAATGAGAATAAATTTTAAATATATATTTCTTGTGTTATCTTCCATAATGGCAATTGCTTGTGGAGGAAATCTTTCTCAAAAACCGGTTGTAACTGTTAGCTTGCAACCGCAGAAATATTTTTTGGAAAAAATTGTTGGAGATAAAATAGAGGTAAAGTGCCTGCTTGCTTCAGGAGGGAATCCTGAGACATATGAGCCAAGTTTGACTCATTTACTAAATCTTGAAAATAGTAAGGCTTATTTTATGATAGGTCATTTAGGATTTGAAACAGCGATAATAGAGCGGGTGAAAAACAATAATCCTGATTTGAAAATATATAATAATTCAGAAGGGATTGATTTGCTCATGGGTACTCATGGAGGATGTTCTCATCACAATCATGCGTCGGGACATCACAGCCATCGACACGATATCGATCCACACACTTGGAGTTCGGTTAGAAATGCTCGTATTATAGCAAAGAACATGTGTGATGCAATGATTGAAATTGATAAAAAGAATGCCCAATATTATACTGAAAATTACAAGCATTTTATTTCTGAACTTGACTCATTGGATGCACGATTGATGTCTATGCTTGCTCCTAAAAAAGGAACGGCATTCCTTGTATGGCATCCATCTTTGAGCTATTTTGCGCGAGATTATGGTCTATCGCAGATAAGTGTAGGACAAGAAGGAAAAGAAACGTCAGTACAGCAATTGCAGGCTAAGATAGATGAGGCAAAAGCTCATAGTGCAAATGTGTTCTTTTATCAAAAAGAGTTTGATAATCGTCAAGCTGAGGTCGTTAATGGACAAATTGGTGCAGAGATGGTAATAATAAATCCGTTGAATTATCAATGGAATCACGAAATGTTGATCATAGCTGATGCGATTGCTTCAAAGTAAAATGATTGAGTTAAACCATGTGTGGATGCAATGGGATAATCGCATTGCATTGCGAGACGTGTCGCTCTCTGTTGATGAGGGGGATTTCCTTGCTATAACGGGTCCTAATGGAGGAGGTAAGACAACGTTGTTGCGTATTATATTGAAATTATTGACTCCAACGCAAGGTGACGTGTTGTTTCGTAGTGGAGGGAATATTGTAAAGGATTTGCCCATAGGATATCTTCCTCAAAAGAATATGATTGATCAACGTTTTCCAATCAGTGTAGAAGAGGTTGTTTCGTCGGGGTTGATAGGCGAAAAATTGCACAAAGATGAAAAAAGAGCACGAGTCGAGGACATAATATCATTAGTGGGATTAAAAGAACATGCTCATCGTTCAATAGGGAATTTGTCAGGAGGACAGTTGCAACGAGCATTGCTTGGACGTGCTATAATTTCAAAGCCTCAAGTTCTTGTTTTAGATGAGCCATTGAGTTATGTGGATAAGCGTTTTGAAGGGAAAATATATGAAATTGTAGCAGAATTAGCCAAACGAACAACGATTTTGCTTGTTTCTCATGAGATGTCTAAAATATCAACAATGGCTAATCGACACTTAATTGTTGATCAACAATTACATGAGTGCCAAGCATCACATCATTACATACGCACAGAGTGTGATAAATAAAAATATTTTGAAGAAAAAAGCAAAATTGTTTGCGTATAATAAAAAAACTGATTACCTTTGCACCGCAAAAGTCAATAAAGACTACGCAATCGGGGTGTAGCGCAGGCCGGTTAGCGCACCTGCTTTGGGAGCAGGGGGTCGAAGGTTCGAATCCTTTCACCCCGACAAAATGAAAAGGCATTGATAAATTTTATCGATGCCTTTGATATATTTATATGTTATGAATAAGATAATATTGTTTATCGCGATGGCATTGATGCCTTATATTGCCATTGCTGAAGATAAGATGGTGATGCCACAATTCTTGCAACCGGGAGATACGATTGCTATAATTAGTCCGGCTTCTATACCTCAACAAGAAGATGTCATGGGAGCGTGTGAGGTATTGAAAGAATGGGGGTATGTTCCAGTGCTTGGAGAACATGTCCTAACAGAGAATGGCTCTTTTGCTGGGACTATCGAACAGCGACTCGCTGATTTACATTGGGCGCTTGTTTCTCCTAATGTAAAAGCCATCATGTGTAGTCGTGGAGGGTATGGCTCAATACAGGTTTTGCTTGAAATGCGTAAGGGTTTTTTTGCTGATTATCCTAAATGGGTAATAGGATATAGTGATATTTCGGCGGTACACGCTGCTATGACAACGGAAGGAGTGATGAGTATTCATGGAAATATGTGTGCTCCGTTGTGCCCAGAAAATGGAAATGATGCTCGTAGTGTTGCATTGCGCAAGTTGTTAAGTGGTGAACTTCCATATTATAAAGTTGAGAACGACACCCTGAATCGGGTGGGGACTGCTACCGGAAAGCTAATAGGCGGAAATATGGCAGTACTGATGGACTTGGCATGTTCACGAATTGATGTGCTGACAAACGAAGATGATTATATTCTTTTTGTTGAAGATGTTGATGAGTCATTGCAATCATTGAATCGAATGATATACCGCATGAAAGCCGCAGGTATATTTGATAGAATAAAAGGTTTGATTGTAGGCCGTTTTGCAAATGCTCCTGCGAATAAAGATTTTAATCACATTAATGAGGTTTTTCATAGCGTCATTAAGGATTATGATTTTCCTGTGTGCTATAATTTTCCCACAGGACACGTTGAAGAAAATTATCCGTTAATAGAAGGAGCTACGGTTACATTGACAGTTGAAGAAGATTATTCAACGCTTGAATTTTTGAATTTCAAAAAGTGAATATAATGGAATAAAAAATACGCGATCCGAGGACCGCGTATTTTTTTTGTTATAATTTATTTGTGTTATTCCTCAAAATTCATTTCATCAAAACCCTCAGCATCAAATTCGTCTTGATTGAATTCGTCAGAGCCATAGAAATCTTCGTCAAGGTCTTCTGCCATTGCGGCAGCTTTTGCTTCTGCTTTAGCTTCATATTCGGCAAAGTCGATTATTTGTGGCGGAGGTGTTCCCATCGAGCAGGTGCATACAGGGTCAATGAGCTTCTTTCCTGTAATTATCTCTTTTAATTCAAGGAAAAATGCACGATCGGTCATGTAGTCAAATACAAATATCATGCGTTGTCCTTCGTCTTCAAGATAGTCGCTAAGGATTGTTTCGTCCATTAACCAAACATCTTGATCAGAATCAACATCCATGTCTTCAAGTGTGATCTCTTTTTCTTTTTCCCAGTTATTGTCGCATAGGAAGAATGAACACATTTGATGCTTGTCATAATTTACAGCATCGCAAATGGCGTTGCGTAAATCAAGAAAAGTCATGTCGGCATCGATTTTAATCTCTCTTCTAAAATTGTCGACTTCGTCTGAAACAATGCGAAAATTAAAAACCATATACTATTAAATATTGTAATCGTTGTTATTTATGTTAGTCTTTATTGCTTTTAAGAATTATGGTGCGAATATAATAATTTTACTCTAACAAATCTCCAATTTTTTACTCTAAATATTCAAAGAAATGATATTTAATATATTTTTTCTTTGTAAAGCTTGTTAATAGACAAATTGAGTAATAAATTTCAAGAGAAAACCATCTTTAAAATTGCCACAAAGGTATAATATAATTCGATAAAAACAAAAAACCCCGAGTGTTTAGACTGCAGGCAAGATTTATCCTATCAAAAATATTAGATAATAATTTCCAACTGAATTATGTATTAGTAAAATTTAGATATGTATCAATTCTTTTTCTTTTTTATATGTTTATAATTACCTTTGTAAATATTAATATTAAATAAAAGATCAAGGTATTATTTATAATAGATTATAGTACCATGCTGTCAAATAAGGGAACATTGGCAGTAATTATCATATGTAATTTTCGAAATTTAAATGGATGTTAAATTTTGACGTATGTCTCTTTGGAATAGAATTATAAAATCAATAAGCGATACGGTAGATAATCCAGCAAAGTCTGTATTTCGCGATGCTTCTCGCTATGCCTTTATTGATGTGGAGGTCGGACTAAAAGATCATCGAATTCATGATATTGGTGCGCTTAGATGGGATAGAGCCATTTTTCACTCTGCGAACAAAAAGGATTTGCAGCTATTTTTGAACGACGTAGACTTCGTGTGTGGTCATAATATAATTCATCATGATGCAAAGTATCTTTTCGGTGAAGTTGCTCACCAATGGATGTTGGTCGATACGCTATATGTTTCGCCGTTGCTGTTCCCTGAAAAGCCATATCACCATCTATTGAAGGATGATAAATTGGTTAGCGATCAGATAAATAATCCAGTCAATGACTGTGAAAAGGCCCATGACCTGTTAATGGATGAGGTGGCTCGATGGAGTGCATTGTCGGAAGATAAAAAGAGTATCTATGCTACGCTTTTGTATGGTATAGCTGAATTTAATGGTTTCCTTAATTTTGTTAATGCAAATGTGTCAGAGGCTGATGATTTGGCAAATTTGATACGCTCTACATATCAAGGAAAGATCTGTGAGCATGCAGATATTGAAAATATAATTGTTCAATATCCATGTGAATTGGCTTATGCTTTAGCCTTGATAGACACAACAGACCATAGGTCTATCACTCCTGCTTGGGTACTATGCAATTATCCCAATGTCGAAAATATTGTTAGGCAACTGCGACACACCAAGTGTCTTCGTGGTTGTAATTATTGTAATAAAGACCTCGATGTTCATTATAACTTAAAGCAGTATTTTGGCTACGACCAATTTCGCACATATGAGGGTGAGCCACTGCAAGAGATGTCAGTGCAGGCAGCAGTTGATGGTAAATCGTTGCTTGCAATATTCCCTACTGGTGGTGGTAAGTCGCTTACATTTCAGTTGCCGGCATTGATGGAGGGTCGTTCCGTACATGGTCTGACAGTTGTTATTTCTCCGCTACAATCCCTCATGAAGGATCAAGTTGATAATCTTGCCGAGAGGGGTATTGCGGATGCTGTAACAATTAATGGACTTCTTGATCCCATTAGTCGCTCACTTGCTATTCAGCGTGTTTTAGATGGCGATGCTTCGCTGCTATATATCGCACCTGAAATGCTGCGTTCAAAGACATTTGAGAAGATTTTATTGGCACGACATGTGGTGCGCTTTGTAATAGATGAGGCTCATTGTTTTTCATCTTGGGGACAAGACTTTCGTGTTGATTATCTCTATATTGGTAAATTTATAAGTGAATATCAGAAAAGGAAGAAACTCATTACGCCTATCCCAGTTTCGTGTTTCACAGCTACAGCTAAGCAAAAGGTAGTACAGGATATTTGCGACTATTTTAAGCAAACGCTTAATCTCGACCTTCAGTTATTTGCGTCTACTGCTTCGCGAACTAATCTGCGTTATTCTGTTATTCACGCTGATACAGACGAAGATAAGTATGCGAAATTGCGCTCACTGATAGCTGAAACATCGTGTCCGACTATAGTCTATGTGTCGAGAACGAAAAGAACAAAACTGTTGGCAGAGAAACTTTCGCGTGATGGATATAAAGCATTGCCATTCAATGGGCGAATGGATGCTGATGAGAAGATTGCAAATCAGGATGCTTTTATGTCGGATCAGGTGCGTATTATTGTGGCCACATCCGCCTTTGGTATGGGCGTAGACAAGAAAGATGTCGGTTTGGTCGTGCATTATGATATTTCCGATTCGTTGGAGAACTATGTGCAGGAGGCTGGTCGAGCTGGTCGAGATCCAGAATTGCAAGCAAGATGTTTTGTATTGTATAGCGATTCAGACTTAGATAAACACTTTATTCTGTTAAATCAGACAAAGTTGAGTATTAGTGAAATTCAGCAAGTTTGGAAAGCTGTTAAGGAGATGACAAAGCATCGTGTGCGCGCATGCTGTTCTGCATTGGAAATTGCACGTAAAGCGGGTTGGGATGACTCGGTGTCTGATATTGAGACGCGTGTCCGTACTGCTCTGGCCGCTTTGGAACAAGCTGGTTATTTAGAGCGTGGCAATAATGTTCCACATGTATATGCTACGGGTATTACCGTGAAGAATGTAGATGAGGCGCGTAGGCGTATTTCCGAGTCTGTCCTGTTTGAAAATGAGGAGGTTGAAAAGGCTGTTCGTGTCATCAAATCGCTAATCTCTCAAAAGCACATAGCAAAAGCACAAGATGATGTGGCAGAATCGCGTGTTGATTATTTGGCAGATATTCTTGGACTTAAGAAAAATGATGTCGTATCAGTTGTTGAACGAATGCGTCAGGAGGGTATATTGGCTGACACAAAGGATATTTCGGCTTATTTGAATGATGTGGGAGAGTCGGAACATAAGTCCAAACGATTATTGGAACAATTTACAAAATTGGAGCGATACATACTCAATAATATCCCTGATGATGTTCTAAGGATTTCGTGTAAACAATTGAATGATAACGCACAGAAAGAGGGAATAACATCGGCTACAGAAAAAGATATTCGCACATTGTTATATTTCCTCACAATAAAGGGTTATACTCGTAAGAAAGAGGATGTGGCACACAATATGGAGGTCGTTCGTCAGGCGGATTTGGATTCCATTATAAAACGATTTGAAAGGCGTTTGGCAATTTGTCAGTTTGCGGTGGAGTGGCTATTCAGGCGGACATTATCTTCATCAGCAGGAGAGGATGAGAAAAAGAGAGGAGTGCAATTTTCTGTTATTGAGCTATTAAATGATGTTAAAAAAAGTTCAAATCTTTTTGGCTCAATGCAAGATGTGCAGCTCGAAGATGTGGAGGAAGCATTGCTGTATTTATCTAAAATTGGAGCATTGAAATTAGAGGGTGGTTTCCTTGTCCTATATAATGCCATGGATATTCGCCGAGTCAAAGATAATAAATTCCGTTATAAGCAGGAGGACTACCGCATGTTAAACGAATTCTATAAGCAGAAGATACAGCAAGTTCATATTGTGGGAGAGTATGCTAATTTGATGGTTAAGGACTACAATGCTGCTCTACAATATGTGCAGGACTATTTCCAAATGGATTATAAACGCTTTGTGGCAAAGTATTTCAAAGGTGAGCGTGTCCGAGAGATAGAGCGTAATGTTACACCTGGAAAATACGAACAACTCTTTGGTTCGCTTTCAGATAAGCAAATGGAGATAATTTCCGACAAAGAGTCTCGATGTATCGTTGTCGCAGCTGGTCCCGGAAGTGGAAAAACGAGGGTGCTGGTACATAAATTAGCATCATTGCTATTGCTTGAAGATGTAAAACACGAGCAATTACTGATGCTGACTTTTTCACGTGCTGCTGCAACAGAGTTCAAACAGCGACTTATGGGATTAATCGGTAACGCAGCCCATTTTGTAGAGATAAAGACGTTTCATTCTTATTGCTTCGATTTGCTTGGCAGAATAGGTAATCTGGACGATGCCAAAGATGTGGTGTCACGTGCAGCGCAAATGATAAATGATGGCGAGGTAGAGCCAAACCGAATAGCAAAGACTGTCCTTGTGATTGACGAGGCTCAGGATATGAGTGCTGAAGAGTATGCGTTAGTGCACGCCTTAATGACAGCGAATGAGGAGATGCGTGTAATTGCTGTTGGTGATGACGACCAAAATATTTTTGAGTTCCGTGGCTCTAATTCGAAGTATATGGCCAAATTGCTCAAGGAGTCCAATGGCAGTTTTGTCGAGATGACAGAGAATTACCGCAGCTCACAACATATAGTGAAGTATGCCAACAATTTTGTCGGTGCTATAAAAGATAGGATGAAGAACCGTCCAATCATATCGATGAGTTCAGAGACTGGAAGTGTAAGTATAACGCAACATGTATCGACATATATGTATCAACCTCTCGTTGATGATTTAATGAATCATCGTGGGCGTGGCACTATGTGTGTCCTCACTCAGACTAACGAGGAGGCAGTAATTATGGTGGCACTTTTGAGAAAATACAACCTAAATAGTAAACTTATTCAGAGCATGGATGGTTTCCGCTTCTGGAATATGGCGGAGGTGAGATTCTTCCTGAAATGCATTGAGGCAGATACACATACTCCTCTCATCGCAGATGAAGTATGGGAGAAATCGAAGCAGCGGACATACTCCACCTATGCAGACTCGGCAAGCCTTTGTTATTTACAGCAATGTGTTAAGTTATTTGAGGAGACTAATAAAGCAAAGTATTTGACTGACTTCAAGGAGTATATATTTGAGTCATCAGCAGAAGATTTTTGCGATTTGCAAAATGCAGATGTGGTGGTTTCAACTATACATAAATCAAAAGGAATGGAGTTTGATGATGTGTATATGCTTATCTCCGAGCCACGACAAGTGACAGATGAGGTACTTCGCCGATATTATGTAGGTGTAACTCGTGCCAAGCAACGACTATTCATACATACTAACAGTTCTATGTTTGATAAATCAAGCATTGCTCAGAAGAGGGAAGAACATACTATTTACGAAATGCCTAATGAGATTGTTCTCCAACTATCACATAAGGATGTGAATTTAGGATATTTCAAATATTGCAAGAAGAATGTGCTTGCATTGCGTGCAGGACAAAAACTCCGCTATAACAATGGTTATCTATATGATGTAAAAACGAATAAGCCAGTATGTCAATTATCACAGAAGATAATGAATGAGCTATGTGTTTGGAACGAAAAGAATTATTTTGTGTCAAATGTTTCTATTCGTTTTATTGTTGCTTGGAAACCTAAAGATGCGCCAAAAGAAGAAAAGGAACATGCAATATTGCTTGTAGATTTGACTTTGGAAAAAGTTTTATTAACCTGAATTAAAAATAGAAGAAATAAATTGATGAAGAATATTATTAAACTTAATTGTGAATTAATGTTCCTAAATTAGGAAGTTGAAAAAATATTGAATATGGGAGAAAGCAAAGAAATAAAAGGATTGTGGTGGTTGCCTAATGCAACATTGTCCACCTTGCCCATATACGAGTAAAAACTAAGAATAGCGTAAAATAAATAGAGTGTAACTCATTGAGGTACACTCTATTTGTCCGTTTTATCGTTTGTTGTCTCAGACTATTTCACTTCCTCGAAGTCAACGTCGGTTACGTTATCAGCCCCGCCTTGTTGTTGGTTGCCGGGTTGTGCGCCACCTTGTTGAGCGTTGGCTTGAGCTTGTTGTTGAGCATTGATGATATCTTGTTGAGCAGCACCAAATGCTGTTTCGATTTCTTTGATTGCTGCGTCAATACCAGCGATATCTTGTGCTTTGTGAGCTTCTTTAAGTTTTGCTACTGCAGCTTCGATAGGAGCTTTCTTGTCAGCAGGAATTTTATCGCCCAGTTCGCTAAGTTGTTTTTCTGTTTGGAAGATAAGTGCGTCAGCTTGGTTGAGCTTGTCAACGCGTTCTTTTTCTTTAGCATCGGCAGCAGCGTTAGCAGCAGCTTCATCTTTCATGCGTTTGATTTCAGCATCGCTAAGACCGCTTGACGCTTCAATGCGAATGCTTTGTTCTTTGCCTGTTGCTTTGTCTTTAGCAGAAACGTTAAGGATACCATTGGCGTCGATTTCAAATGTTACTTCGATTTGAGGTATACCACGTGGAGCAGGTGCAATTCCGTCTAAGTGGAAACGTCCGAGAGTTTTGTCATCTTTCGCCATTGGGCGTTCTCCTTGAAGCACGTGGATTTCAACAGATGGTTGGTTGTCAGCAGCAGTTGAGAATACTTCGCTCTTGCGAGTAGGTATTGTAGTATTGGCTTCGATGAGTTTAGTCATTACACCACCGAGAGTTTCGATACCTACTGACAATGGAACAACATCAAGAAGAAGAACGTCTTTAACATCGCCTGAAAGTACACCACCTTGGATTGCAGCACCCACAGCTACGACTTCGTCAGGGTTAACACCTTTAGAAGGTGCTTTGCCAAAGAATTTTTCTACAATTTGTTGGATTGCTGGGATACGAGTAGATCCACCTACAAGTATTACTTCATCAATGTCGCTTGCTGTAAGCCCGGCGTCCTTAAGTGCTTGTTGGCAAGGAACGATAGTTGCTTGAATTAGGCGGTCAGCAAGTTGCTCAAATTTAGCACGAGTAAGTGTTTTTACCAAGTGTTTGGGTATGCCGTTAACAGGCATGATATATGGCAAGTTGATTTCAGTGCTTGTTGTGCTTGAAAGCTCGATTTTAGCTTTTTCAGCAGCTTCTTTTAGACGTTGAAGAGCCATTGGATCTTGACGCAAGTCAATGCCTTCGTCTTTGATGAATTCTTCAGCAAGCCAGTCGATGATTACGTGGTCGAAGTCATCACCACCAAGGTGAGTGTCACCATTAGTTGATTTTACTTCAAATACTCCATCACCAAGTTCAAGGATAGAGATATCAAATGTACCACCACCAAGGTCGAATACTGCGATTTTTTGATCTTTATCGCTCTTATCAAGACCATATGCGAGAGCAGCAGCAGTTGGCTCGTTTACGATACGTTTAACAGTAAGCCCTGCGATTTCTCCCGCTTCTTTAGTAGCTTGGCGTTGAGAGTCATTAAAGTAAGCAGGAACAGTAATAACTGCTTCAGTAACTGATTGTCCGAGGTAATCTTCAGCAGTTTTCTTCATCTTTTGAAGAATCATAGCAGAGATTTCTTGTGGAGTATATTCGCGACCATCGATATCAACACGAGGAGTGTTGTTGTCGCCACGAACTACTTTATAAGGTACGCGGTCAATTTCTTTAGCTACTTGATCGTATGTTTCACCCATGAAACGCTTGATCGAATAGATAGTGCGTTTAGGGTTAGTAATTGCTTGACGTTTTGCGGGGTCACCCACTTTGCGTTCACCACCATCAACAAATGCAACGATTGAAGGAGTTGTGTTACGGCCTTCGCTGTTAGGGATAACAACGGGGTCATTACCTTCGAGTACAGCAACACATGAGTTGGTTGTTCCTAAGTCAATACCAATGATTTTTCCCATAATAATTGAGTTTTATAGTTATTAATTTATTTTTCAGTTTTATTGGTTGGGCTTGTTTGCCCAACTGCCTATATAAAAACAAATCTTGTGCCAAAAAGGTTGAAAAGTAAGTAAGTTTTTGAATAATAGTTGATTGCGTGGAATAAATGGTGCTGACACGTAATATGACAAAACTGACAGAATTACATGGATGAATCCAGATAATCATGATTAATATTGGTGTTGATGTAAAGGGTATGTATCAGCTTTGATATATTGATAAAGTGAAAATGTTGTAGAGTATAAAATAAGAGTGATAAATCAAGGATATTAGAAATATATTTTTTAAATTTGCAACGAAGAAGAGGGAAAGGGGATAGTGTGCCTTTTCGCTTTTTCGTGTGTTATAAGTAAAAGATATTATCAAATTCAATAAATTATTTATTATGAAAATTTCTCATATTGAACACATTGGTATTGCAGTTCCAAGTTTGGACGAAGCTATACCTTTTTATGAAAATGTATTAGGCCTTAAATGTTTTGCTATTGAAGAAGTAGCCGACCAAAAAGTGCGTACAGCATTTTTTAAGGTTGGTCAAACAAAAATAGAACTTCTTGAAGGAACAAGCGAAGATAGTGCGATTTCTAAATTTATTGCAAAAAATGGCGGACGCGGTGGTATCCAACACTTTGCTTTTGCAATGGAAGATGGCGTTGCGAATGCTCTTGCTGAAGCAGAAGAAAAAGGATGCGCATTAATAGATAAAGCTCCTCGCAAAGGCGCTGAAGGTTTAAATATTGCATTCTTGCATCCAAAATCAACATGTGGAGCACTTGTAGAACTCTGTGAAGATCCAAATAAGTAATCATTCAAATTTATAATAATGAGTAATCAACTTGCAAAAGTACAAGAGCTTATCGCTTTGCGCAATGAAGCTCGTCTTGGTGGCGGTGAAAAAGCTATCCAAAAACAACACGAAAGAGGCAAATATACAGCACGTGAGCGCATTGCTCAATTGCTTGATGAAGGTTCTT
The DNA here is from genome assembly GCA_045596365.1 of Muribaculaceae bacterium. GTDB lineage: Bacteria > Bacteroidota > Bacteroidia > Bacteroidales > Muribaculaceae > RGIG4079. The sequence goes on from JAZOCE010000022.1 coordinate 55,101, forward strand.
TTGAAGAACTTGATATGTTTGTAAAACATCGTTGTACAAATTTCGGTCAAGAAAAGAAAAGCTATCTTGGTGATGGTGTTGTAACAGGTTATGGAACAATCGAAGGTCGCCTCGTTTATGTATTTGCACAAGATTTTACTGTATTCGGTGGGTCATTGTCAGAAACAATGGCATTGAAGATTTGTAAAGTAATGGATATGGCAATGAAGATGGGTGCTCCTGTAATTGGTCTTAATGACTCAGGTGGTGCTCGTATTCAAGAAGGTATTAACGCTCTTGCCGGTTATGCTGAAATTTTCCAACGCAACATTATGGCATCAGGTGTGATTCCTCAAATTTCCGGGATCCTTGGTCCATGTGCCGGTGGTGCAGTGTATTCTCCTGCATTGACTGACTTTACTATTATGGCTAAAGGAATTTCTTACATGTTCCTAACAGGTCCAAAAGTAGTGAAAACAGTAACAGGTGAAGATGTAACACAAGATGCCCTTGGTGGAGCTGAAGTTCATTCAACAAAGAGTGGTGTTGCTCATTTTGCTGCTGAAGATGGCGAAGATGCAATTAAGATTATCCGTAAGCTATTTAGCTTCATCCCTCAAAATAACTTGGAAGAACCACCAGTGGTTCCATGTACAGACCCAATTGATCGTCTTGAAGATGCTCTTAACGAAATCGTTCCTGATTCGGCAAACAAACCATATGATATGTATGAAGTAATCGGAGCTATCGTTGACAATGGCGAATTCCTTGAGGTGCAACGCGACTATGCTAAGAACCTTATCGTAGGTTTTGCTCGTTTCAATGGTCAAGCTGTGGGTATTGTTGCTAACCAGCCAAAATTCCTCGCTGGTGTGCTTGATAGCAATGCTTCACGCAAGGGTGCACGTTTCGTGCGTTTCTGTGATGCTTTTAATATTCCATTGGTAACACTTGTTGATGTACCTGGATTCCTTCCCGGTACAGGTCAAGAATACAATGGCGTAATTCTTCATGGCGCTAAATTGCTTTATGCTTATGGTGAAGCTACTGTTCCTAAAGTAACTGTTACACTTCGCAAGAGCTATGGTGGTAGCCATATCGTGATGAGTTGTAAACAACTTCGTGGCGATATGAACTACGCTTGGCCAACTGCTGAAATCGCTGTAATGGGTGGTGCCGGTGCTGTTGAGGTACTTTATGCCCGTGAAGCTAAAGAAGCAGAAAACCCTGCTCAAGTACTTGCAGAAAAAGAACAAGAATACAACAAATTGTTCTGCAATCCTTACAATGCAGCTAAATATGGTTACATTGATGATGTTATTGAACCACGCAACACCCGTTTCCGTGTGATTCGTGCTCTTCAACAACTTGCAACTAAGAAAGTTACTAATCCTGCTAAGAAGCACGGTAATATTCCTCTATAATATACGGAAGATTCAATATGAAAAAGAATATATTATTAGTAATCATCGCTGTAGTTGCATGTGCAATGACTACTTATGCTCAAGGGCGTAAGGGTTTGTACATCAATGAAGTGATGGTGCAGAATGATAGTAGTAGTGTTATTGACGAATATGGCTTATATCATGCTTGGGTAGAGTTGTTTAACTCAACTCATGCCCCTATGGAAATCTCAAGCGTGTTTTTGACAAATGATCCCAATGTCCCTAAGAAATATCCTGTGCCTCTTGGTGATGTCAAGACAGAAATGCCCCCTCGTCAACATGTGATTTTCTGGGCGGATAATGAGCCAAACAAAGGAACTTTCCATTTGAGTTTCAAACTTGAGGCAGGAAAAGATAATTGGATTGGAATTTATGATGCCGATGGAATTACACTTATTGACTCTGTAACAGTTCCTGCTAATCTTGCTTCAAATACAACATGGGCGCGAATTGCTGATGGTGAAGCAGGCTGGGAAGTTAGAGATGGAAGTGAAGCTAAATACATTACACCAAGCAGTAACAATATCATTGTAGATACTAATGATAAAGTTGACATGTTTGCAGAAAAAGATGCAAATGGCTTTGTGTTGACCTTAATGGCTATGGCTATTGTTTTCAGCGCATTGTTGGTGTTAAGTATATGTTTCTATATCATTAGTAAGATAGGTGAAAAAATTTCTAAAATTAATAAACTTAAAGCGCAAGGCATTGCACCAGAAGAAGTAGCTAAGGGTGAAAAAATCAATGATTCTGGTGAGGAGATTGCTGCTATAGTAATGGCATTGCATGAACACATGAATGCTCATGATCAAGAAAATACTATTCTTACTATAAACAAAGTGAAACGTGCATATTCTCCATGGAGTTCAAAGATCTATGGCTTGCGCGAATTGCCTCGTCGTTAATCATCTCAAACTAAAAAACTTTACAAAAATGAAAGAATATAAATACAAAATCAATGGTAACTTGTATAAAGTTGCCGTAGGAGATATAGATAATAATGTTGCTCAAGTTGAAGTTAATGGAACACCTTATGCAGTTGAACTTGAAAAGAAAGAAGTGGTTACTGTTGTAAATAAACCACGTCCTTCTGCTGCTCCACGTACAGAAACAGGTGCAAAAGTAATTTCTAAACCAACAGCAAACACCGCCGGAGGAATAGGAATTAAAGCTCCGCTCCCTGGTGTCGTATTATCAATTAATGTTAAGATTGGAGATGCAGTAAAAGCCTCTGATACAGTTCTTGTTCTTGAAGCAATGAAGATGGAAAATGCTATTCATGCAGGCCGAGATGGAAAAGTTGCGGCAATCAACGTAAATGTTGGAGACTCTGTGCTTGAAGGCAATGTATTAATCACTCTTGAATAAATTCTGAATTATGGGTGAACAATCATTAAGTGAATTTATGTTGCAAAACCTTCAGCATTTTTGGGATCTGACAGGTTTTAACAACGCTACATGGGAGCATTTTGTAATGCTTGCAGTGGGTATGTTCTTTTTATGGTTAGCCATAAAGAAGAATTTTGAACCGATGTTGCTCGTTCCTATTGGTTTTGGTATTTTGATTGGAAATATTCCGTTTGCTGCAGGAACAGAAGTTGGGATTTATGAAGAAGGAACAGTATTGAATATCCTTTATAATGGAGTAAGCGCCGGATGGTATCCTCCTTTGATTTTCTTGGGTATTGGTGCGATGACCGACTTTACTGCATTGATAGCTAATCCTAAGTTAATGCTTGTGGGTGCTGCTGCCCAATTTGGTATTTTCGGTGCCTATATGGTTGCTCTTGCTCTTGGCTTTGCACCGGATCAAGCAGGTGCTATAGCTATCATTGGTGGTGCCGATGGTCCAACAGCTATTTTCTTGTCGTCAAAACTGGCTCCTAATTTGATGGGTGCTATCGCAGTTTCGGCTTATTCTTATATGGCTCTTGTGCCTGTAATTCAGCCTCCAATCATGCGATTGCTTACGACAAAGAAAGAGCGTGTTATAAAGATGAAGCCTGCTCGCGCGGTTTCTCAAAACGAGAAGATTATTTTCCCAATTGTTGGGCTACTGTTGACTTGTTTTGTAGTACCAACAGCTCTTCCATTGTTGGGAATGTTGTTCTTTGGTAACTTGTTGCGTGAATGTGGAGTAACAACGCGTTTGGCTAAAACAGCAAGCAATGCATTGACCGATATTGTTACAATTCTACTTGGTATGACAGTGGGTGCTTCAACACAAGCATCAGAATTCTTGACAGCAGAAACGATTGGTATTTTTGCTCTTGGATTTATGGCATTTATTATTGCATCTACATCAGGAGTGTTGTTTGTTAAGTTGTTTAATATAGTGTTGCCGAAGAGTAAAAAACTCAATCCGCTTATCGGAAATGCCGGAGTTTCGGCTGTGCCTATGTCGGCTCGTATCTCAAATAATTTAGGCCTTGAGTATGATCCATCAAATTACTTGTTGATGCATGCAATGGGACCAAATGTAGCAGGCGTAATCGGCTCAGCAACAGCTGCCGGAGTACTACTTGCATTCTTAGCATAGGAAATTTAATTATTTATATTATGGCGGCGATTTCATTGAAATCGCCGCCATTGTTTAAAAATGTTAGTTGAGTAAATTATTGTTAATTGACAGAACAAAACTATTAGATGTGTGTTACATTTATATATTGCATCACATATCTTAACCTGTAAATGTTAGTATTATGATTACCGGTAAAGTCATACAAGAAGTTTATAAGAAATACCGAAAATGTCCTCCAACACTTGATAGTATTGACTTAAATTTGTTGGATGGTGTAGTTTCTGAAGTTCATAATATTAAAATTCAAGAGAAACATCTTATTATAGGAAGCGTTGATGAGAAATCACCATTTCATTCGTTGCCACTGAATAAAATACATGGCATTGTGAATTTTGAGAATTGTGTGGCAATTGTGTTTCATTCCTCTATCTTGTTCCTTGACAAGAAAGAAGATAAAGTACAGATACATTTGAAAATGAAAAAACCAAATATTTTGCAGCGATTAATGATGCGTTTTTATCGAGAGAAATAGTCGGAGTTAGTAAAATAGATTAAATTATTGTGCTGAGATTTCCTGTTTACATCTAATTGCAGTATCTTTACACAAAATTTAGTTACATTAGAATTAAAATATCCAACAAATATGTATAGAAGTAATACGTGCGGAGAACTCCGTCTCAGTGATGCCGGCAAAACAGTTACTCTTGCCGGTTGGGTGCAACGTAGTCGCAAAATGGGAGGTATGACATTTGTTGACATGCGTGATCGTTATGGCGTTACTCAAGTTGTATTTAATAATGAATCTGATGTAGCATTGTGTGAGGCCGCTAATCATCTTGGGCGCGAATTTGTAATACAAGTTACTGGTATTGTTGCTGAGCGTTCAAGCAAGAATATGAACATTCCAACAGGAGAGATTGAAATTATCGCTCAATCGCTCACTATTTTAAATAAGTCAGATGTGCCTCCATTTACTATTGAAGATGACACAGACGGAGGTGATGATATTCGCATGAAATATCGTTACCTTGACTTACGCCGTCCTGCTATTCGTCGCAATCTTGAATTGCGACATAAAATGGCATTTGAAATTCGCCGATATCTTGACGAAAAAGGTTTCATAGAGGTGGAAACACCGGTGCTGATTAAGTCAACACCGGAGGGCGCGCGTGACTTTGTTGTACCATCACGCATGAATCCTGGTGAATTTTATGCATTGCCTCAATCGCCACAAACATTCAAACAATTGTTGATGGTGAGTGGCTTTGACCGCTATTTCCAAATAGTAAAATGTTTCCGCGATGAGGACCTTCGTGCCGATCGTCAACCGGAGTTTACTCAGATTGATTGTGAAATGTCATTTGTAGAGCAAGAAGATGTCTTGCAAATGTTTGAAGGATTGGTGAAACATATATTCAAATATGTAAAAAATATAGATTTTACTGAAGCATTTCCACGCATGACATGGGCAGATGCCATGAAATATTATGGTAGCGACAAGCCTGATACTCGTTTTGAAATGAAATTTGTCGAGATAAAGGATTTGACAGAAGGTAAAGGGTTTGCTGTGCTTGATGATGCAGAGTATGTTGGTGCTATATGTGCAAAAGGTTGTGCAAATTATACGCGCAAACAACTTGACCAATTAACGGATTTCGTTAAGCGTCCACAAATTGGAGCTAAAGGCATGATGTGGGTGAAAATGGAAGAAGATGGCTCAATAAAGAGTTCTGTATCTAAATTCTACACTGAAGACGAATTGCGCACTTGGGCAGATCGTTGTGGCGCAGAAAATGGCGATTTGATTTTAATTCTTGCCGGAGAAGCAATGAAAACCCGCAAACAACTTTGCGAATTGCGTCTCGAAATGGGTACTCAATTGGGATTGCGTGATCCTCAAAAATTCTCATGCTTGTGGGTCGTTGATTTCCCATTATTTGAGTGGGATGAAGAAACACAACGTTATTATGCAATGCACCATCCATTTACTTCTCCCAATCCTGAAGATTTTGATAAACTCGATACAGCAACAGGAGACGTGCGAGCAACAGCCTATGATATGGTTGTAAATGGAAATGAATTAGGTGGTGGTAGTATTCGTATTCACGATGCTGTGCTTCAAAACAAGATGTTCCGCTTATTGGGATTAACAGAAGAAGATGCTCAATATAAATTTGGTTTCTTGATGAACGCATTCAAATATGGAGCACCTCCTCATGGCGGTTTGGCATTTGGATTTGACCGTTTTGTGTCAATATTGGCAGGTCTTGATTCTATCCGTGATGTTATTGCATTTCCTAAAAATAACTCCGGTCGCGATGTGATGATTGATGCACCTTCAACAATTGATCAGGCACAATTAGATGAATTGTGTCTTGCAACAACACCTCCTGTAAAAGAATAAAGCAGATGCAAGTAGCCAATATAATATCAGCTCTTGAGGATTTTGCTCCGCTTTCACTGCAAGAGGATTTTGATAATTCCGGATTGCAGGTAGGAAATAAAAGTGCCGAATGTAATGGAGTATTGTTGTGTGTAGATGTAACACCTGCAATAATAGAAGAGGCAATAGAGAAAGGGTGTAATTTAGTCGTATCACATCATCCACTATTGTTTAAGGGATTAAAACGCATAACAGGTGCTACATTAGTAGAGCGTACGATATTAAAGGCGATTTCGGCTAATATTTCAATCTATTCGTGTCACACATCTGCTGATAATGCTTTTAATGGAGTGTCATGGAAGATGGCAGAATTGCTTGGTTTGAATGATGTTGAAACACTATCTCGGCAGAAAAATAAGATGATGAAACTATCGGTAATGGTGCCGATAAATCATCTTGAAACTGTCAGATTGGCATTGTTTGATGCAGGAGCAGGGACATTAGGTAATTATGATTCTTGTAGTTTCTCAACAAAAGGGGAGGGGACTTTCCGAGCATTGGATGGTGCTAATCCCTATGTGGGCAACATGTACGAGTTTCATTTTGAGCAGGAAATAAGGCTTGATGTAATATTGCCTGTGTGGCTTAAAATGAGAGTTGAACATGCTTTACGCATGTCTCATCCTTATGAAGAGCCTGCATATGAGTTTATTGCACTTGAAAATGATTCTCCCTATACAGGATTGGGTACAATTGGACAATATGAAGCTCCTATTTCTCCTTATGAGTTAATTGAAAAGGTGAAAAAAGCATTTAATTCTCCTATTACGAGATGCTCAGCATTTGACAATGAATTAATGGTGAAAAGGGTAGCGATGTGTAGTGGCTCAGGATCATCGTTTATTAAAGATGCAATTGCATCGGGAGCTCAGGCGTTTATAACGTCAGATACCCGATATCATGATTTTATTGACTATGCCAGCGATATATTAATCGTAGATATAGGTCATTATGAGAGTGAACAATGCACAAAAGATATTTTTTATCACGTAATTACAGAAAAATTTCCTAACTTTGCAGTCTATTATTCAGACAAAGAACAAAATCCGATAAATTATTTGTAAGCAATGGCTACTGATAAGACTAAAAAAGAACAATCACTAACGGTAGAACAACGTCTTAAAGCTCTTTATGAGTTACAGACAATTTTGACTGAAATCGATCGAATCAAAACAATCAGAGGTGAATTGCCTCTTGAGGTAAAAGACCTTGAAGATAATATTGAAGGTTTGCACACTCGCATTGAGAAATATCAAAATGAGATAGAAGAACTTCGTCGTAATTCAGTTGCTGAAAGTGAAAAGATAAACGAAGCACAAGCTAAGATTGCTCGATATAAAGAACAACTTGACAATGTGCGTAATAATAGAGAATTTGACTTATTGTCAAAGGAAATAGAATTCCAATCACTTGAAATTGAATTGTGCCAAAAACACATCAATGAATATGCTCGTGTAATTGACAATAAGAGTCGCGAAATTACTGCAACTGAAGAAACTCTTGTAGATCGTAATCACATTCTTCAAGAAAAGAAAGCAGAACTTGAGGAAATTGTGTCAGAAACTCGTCAAGATGAAGAACGCCTTCGAGAACAAGCTAAAGCATTGGAGCCAAACATTGACGCTCGCACACTTGCCGCATTCAAGCGTATTCGTAAAAATGCTCGCAATGGTTTGGGTGTAGTTTATATTCAACGTAATGCATGTGGAGGTTGTTTCAATCGTATTCCTGCTCAAAAACAAATGGAAATTAAAATGCACAAAAAGATTATCGTATGTGAATATTGTGGTCGCATTATGATTGATCCTGAACTCGCAGGAATGCAAGAGCAATTCTAAAAAAACGGATATTTTAGATAATGAAATAAGAGTCTTGATTAACAAAGGCTCTTATTTTTTTGCACATAAACATGATTTTGTGCAAAATAGTGTTGCATTTATAATAAATTGTCGCTATTATTTAGTATCTTTGCAGTTCGAAATATAGTATTTTTCTAAGGTTTGTTTATATAAATTTCATAAAATAAAATGAAGCTATTACAAGCTAAACTCGCAAAATATACAGCACCGCAAGAAGCAAAAGCACTTGGAATATATCCATATTTCCGAGCTATATCAAGTGAACAAGATCCGGAAGTTATCATTAATGGAAAGAAAGTGTTGATGTTTGGGTCAAATTGCTATACAGGACTTGTTAATGATCCTCGTATTAAAGAAGCAGCAATTGAGGCAACAAGAAAATATGGCACAGGATGTGCCGGCTCTCCATTCTTAAATGGAACACTTGATTTGCACAAACAATTGGAAGCCCGCATTGCTCAATATGTTGGAAAAGAAGATGTAATGATTTATTCTACCGGTTTTGGAGTAAACCTTGGTGTCGTTTCTACATTGACAGGTCGTGAAGATTATATTCTTTGGGATGAACAAGATCACGCATCTATTATTGAAGGTCGTCGTCTTTCATTCTCTCAACAATTGAAATACAAGCACAACGATATGGAGTCTCTTGAAAAACAACTCCAGAAATGTGCTCCTGATAAGGTAAAATTGATCGTAACCGATGGCGTTTTCTCAATGGAAGGTGATGTTGCAAATCTTCCAAAGATTGTTGAACTTGCAAAGAGATATGATGCAAGTGTAATGGTTGACGAAGCTCATAGTATTGGCGTTTTTGGTCGTGGCGGTCGTGGTACATGTGATCACTTTGGCGTAACTAAAGATGTTGACTTGATTATGGGTACATTCAGTAAGTCGTTTGCATCTTTGGGCGGATTTATTGCTACAGACAAAGAAATTACAAATTTCTTGCGTCACCACTCTCGTTCTTATATTTTCACAGCAAGTATTACTCCTGCATCAACAGCTGCTGCATTGAAAGCGATAGATATCATGGAACAAGAGCCCGAGCGCCAAGAAATGCTATGGGAAATGACAAACTATGCTCTTGATGGTTTTCGCAACATGGGATGTGAAATTGGTAATACATCAACACCGATTATCCCACTATACATCAGAGATAATAATTTGACATTTGCAATCACTGCTGAATTGTTCCAAGAAGGAATATTTGTTAATCCTGTGGTATCTCCGGCAGTGGCGCCACATGATACCCTAATCCGTTTCAGTTTGATGGCAACACACACTAAAGAGCAAGTAACAACAGCTCTTGAGAAAATACAAAAAGTATTCCGCTCACACAATCTCATCCCTTAAGAAATTAGATTAGCAATATAGCAAACAATAAACGCGACTACATATATGTGGTCGCGTTTATTGTTTATGTAAAATGTAATGTATTATTTGAACTTAGGATAATTTGTTTTATAAACGATTTCTCCTGTGCGTAATCTTATCCAAGTGTCAAAATATCGTTCATTTTCTTTTAAAAGAATAACTCTTGCACCATTTGTCCCAAGACTATTATATACTGTTTTTCCTCCGGAATATCTACCATAGGCCAACATTACGTCATGATACATAACAGCATAGTCGTTGTCATGGTCATGTCCACAAAATACACCCATTACATCGCCTTGTTCCTTAATTGAAACAAACATGCCTGAGTTAAACGCGGGATGACATACATTCTCTTTGTTATTGCCTTTAATTTTTCTGTTTTTAAGAGCATCTTTAAACTCGTGCAATGGAATGTGGAAAAACATTAGAGATGGTAGTGGCATGCTGTCATTTGCTGCTTTATAGGCATTGCTTGTTGTGCGATACCAGTTTATTTGGTCATGTTTAATCCAGTCATATTTACTTTCTTTCCCGTGTTTTTCTGAACATTTCATTTTATTTGTATCGTTAGAGTCTATGCAATAGAGTATCGATGCTGTGCGCATCCCGTCAGAAGATAGAATGGGCAGTTCATATTCGGGACTATCTACATCTAAACGCGGTGGCTGAACATTATACGGCATTGCCTGTATTATATCATATATCTCCGGTAGAGTACAATCAAAGTCGTTATCGTGATTCCCAAATACTACGGCAAATGGAGTTTGGCTATCAGAGATGCAAGATAGTAATGCCGGAAGAGATGATCTTACTGAATCGGAATATACAAGATCTCCGGTGATAATTACAAAATCGGGCTTCTCTAATTCAAGCACTGACTGTATACATTCTATGGCAGAGTTTGAGTTTTTGTTCCCCCATTTATAATGAGTGTCAGTAAATTGTACGATTTTAAATTCACCATTGGAATTAAATCGTAAAATATTATCACCTTGTGCGCTTGATGTAAGAATTGAGCACAAGGTGATAGCTATTGTATAAAAATATTTTTTCATATTATTTTGACGGAATATCCATAACCAAACGGAATCCTACGTTTTTAAGAGCAACATCTTGTTCGGCGCGACGGCGGAAACCGGTGCGAAGCTGATTTACGGATTCGCTTTCCCAAGAACCTCCACGACGAACACGATTTTTTGATGAATTTGCACAAACAGGGTCGGTTACATCTTCTTTATCATAATTACCTTTATTGTCAAAACAGAATTCCCACACGTTGCCACTCATGTCATAAAGACCAAGTTCATTAGGTTTCTTAGTTTTTACGACTTGAGTTGAGTTACAATTTTTGTAGTACCATGCTACATCTTCAGGATTGTTGCTACCACTATAACGTGTCTTATTGCTATTATTTCCACCGCGTGCGGCAAATTCCCATTCTGCTTCAGTGGGTAGACGGAAATTATATCCTGTAATTGAGTTTAGACGTTTGATGAATTCTTGACAATCCAACCAAGTAACGTTCTCTACCGGTTTTTGTGGGCCAACAGATGCTGATGGATTTTCATACATGATATATTCCCAAAGTTCTTGAGTAACCTCGGTTTCTCCCATATAGAAATCCTTACTGATTGTTACCCAGTGAACAGGTCTTTCATCGTCATCACCACCTTGGTCTTTTGGAGTTCCCATTTTAAACATACCATTTTTCACCAAAATCATGTTGAACTTTACAGGCATTTTCTTTTGTCCCTTTAGTCCTCCTCGTGGCTCAAGTTCTATTTGCATGATAGGCTCAAGTGGCTTGTCTTCGCACAATCTCATTTCATAGGTGTTATTGGGTTGAACAGGCTCAAATTCATATTTTACAGGGAGATAGTTCTCGCTTTTGATTGTCAAATAGAATGTTTCAGCAGTTACGTATACCCAATATTCTCCTCCTTTATCTTCAGTAGTAACAATATTCCCTTCAAATGATGGGTTTGTTGCAGTAGTACCTACTTTAATCAATGCACATGGATCACCATTGGCATCTTTTACTTGATAGATAGCGGCACTAACATCATCGGGTACATGTTTGAAATCACACACAAATAGTTCTTGTGCTGATATTGTACAGAAAGAGATGAGAGTTAATATAAATGCAATTATTTTTTTCATTGTTTTTTTAATTAGAATTTAAATCTTAGTTTGGTTGTATCATTTAGGTGTTGCCAAGCGCGTACTTGGATTTTGGGTTGATCTTCGTCTCTGAAGTCCCATACAAGTGTTACGGTACCCACGTCGCTATATCCTCTTGAGTTCCATTCTTGTTTAAGTGTAACATAATAGAAATCAGGTTTAGCTCCATCACGTTTGATTGAATAATCAGAGAAAACGACATTGATATAACCATTGTGGCGTTGGCGGTCAAAAACACCTCTTAACTTTCTGAGGTATTCAGCTTTTGTTTGTTGAACATATTCAAATTGAGCCCCGGAAAATCCTATATCACTTTTTTGGCGTCCACTGATGCGACGACCTGTAATAATGAGAGCATCATCGCTAAAGATATTTTCCATAAAGTCGATGTCTTTATCATTATAGGCTTTTTTGAATTGCTCACACCAGTTGATGATTTGTAGACGTTTTTCAAAGTCTCCAAGTTCTTCACCTAAGCGCAGTTGTTTGATATATTCATTCTTTTCGATAGAGAAATTGATATCAACAATGCGCCCTGCCGTATTGAAATCGATACAAATTTCACGACGCATTTCACTGTTATAAGAGTCATCAAGAGGTATCATTGTAACTCCTATGTTTCTTACTTGGTAGCCTTTGATTGCTCCATTGCTGCGACGACGAGTTAGGCAATGGTCGATAATTAAATCATCTTCAGTGCGGAAATGAACATTATTCCATGTTGCACCTAAACTACCTGATGCATTGAGATCAATATCAATGCCTGTGTAATTAATATCGTAATTACGTGTTGCGGCAGTATTGATTGCCGAAAGCAATTGAGATACTTGGCGTTCCATTTTTGCTTTTAGAGTAGGATTTGTAACGCCGTCAGAAAATTCAAATGTTACTTGGTCTTGTGCTTGTGTAGCAGTAAAGCAACATAATGCTAAAATTGTAAAGATTTTCTTTATCATAGTTTTTGGAATTTATAATCTGAACCAAATTAAAATATATCCGGTATATTTTGATAGTGAATCGTATTGTGATGTTTTTAAATTTGTTTTGTCATTTCCTGTGCTGAGGATTGTGTTCATACTCATTTCGCTATCTCGATTTAGCACAATCCAATAACATGATGCAATATTGGGACAATCATCATAAGTGCCGTATTTTTTTACTCTGTATTCATTTCGCAAGCGACTTAGTTTGGCTGAAACCTCATTTAAATTTGCGCATTGAAGAAGTGCATCAATTACGTTTTGTTGATATTGATTTAATCCCGACATCGTAGAACTTTGTGCTGGTTGATTATATGTTGTAGTTGATGTATTGTTAGCTGTTGGATTATTCTCTTTGCTCAATTGAACAAGTCTTTCGTTCTCGCGACGTTGTGCTTCAAGTTGTTCTTGTAGCTCTTTTAATTGGCGATCTTTTTCTGATAATTCTTGTTGCAGATTATCGTTTTGTGTATTTAAATTATTGTTTACCACAGGTTGTTGCGCTTCTTTTACTTTTGGCGCAGGAGTGGGCTCAGACACTTTATCCTGAACTTTTTCAGGTTTTGGCTGTGCTGTTTCGCTGATTTTAACTGTTGTTGTTTTAGCGCCATCTTTGCGAGCATAGGCAAAAACACGATAATATTCTCCTCTCATCATTTGAAGATATTGAACGTCAAGAGAATTATAATCAATTGAACTTCCCGATTGTTTATTGTGATCAGATACTATACTTTGTAGCATAACAGTTGCAGCATCTTTAGCCTCGGCTTCTGATGCACTTGTTGACTCAGCATAAAAATAGCTTTTGTCTCGTTTTATTTTATTTATGCTATTTGCAATATCTGAATTTTGAGCATTGCCCATTAAACACAAAAATGCGGTAGTGAGTAACAGAATTATTTTTTTCATATTTAGTTTAGTTTTCATATTCTTCATATAATGATTTTATGCGAGAGACCGGAATATAGCTGACGATGCGAGCTTTAAAATTACCGGTTGAGTCATCTAATATGTCAGTATCAGCAGTTATTCTGATTGTGTGGCAATAGCCTTCGGCACGATTGAGCATAATGAGCAGTCCCACAATCTTTTTATCGGTATATTCCTTTAATCCGAAGAATGCTTTACATCCTTGTTCAAAGAAATAGCTGATAAAGTTATTTACCGGAATCGTAAATTGAGTTTGTTTAAAGCCATATTGTTTTAAAGTAACATCAACTTTATAGTCGCAATTAATTTCTCCGGAGGTGAATAAATTGCTTATGCTTTCAATGGGATAGTGTGGGTTAAAGATTAAACTATAGCCTCCATTTACACTATCTTGTTTGTAATATTTATTTGAATTTAAGTTGTCTAAGTAATAACTTTTTCCGGGCAATATGTAATAATTGATAAAAAAATTAGGTAAAAGTTGTTCTTTTGCAACTTGTTTCGATTTGTATTCAATTTTAGGTGCCGATTTTAAATCTTCGGCGAGACGCCTTTCATTTTCTGACATCTCAGTTCCATGCAATAAATCATAGCTTGCTGGAAATTCAATACTAAAAGTTGGAATATTGTCCTTTTCCCAGCTTACATTGTATTTTTTATCTTCGATGAGGCTAACACTCAGATTGAGTGTTGAATCGTTGTAAAGATGAGGCATAGAGGAAATTTCTCCGCCGGAGAAACTGATGCCATCCTCTGCCAATTGATTGTTTATTGGCTTTACTCTTTTGAGTGGTAAATCAAGAGTTAATACATATCGTTCAAGGAAATCAAAAACAGGTGATTGCATTGATGAGCGTTGTTCAGGAGTGAATATGCAATATCCAATGTGATTAACTCGGTTGTTTTTTGTGCGGACAATGACGTCTTTGTCTTGATACTTTAAACATAAAGTATCGTTTGGTGACAAACTATCAAGCTGAGCCGACAATTGCATTACTTGGCTCATTTCTTTTAGTTGGTCAGTTGCGAAAGAGTTAATATGCGCTCTCACTACGGATGTTGATATCCATAGTGAGAGACATAATAACATTATTGTTTTTAGTGATTTAATCATTTTGATTATATTCCGATGGTAAATGGTTTTTGTGTTCCATCAGTGCGGATAAGTATACCTTGAACAAGTTTGCCATTTGTTATTTTAGTGTTTTTGATAACATCACCAGGATAAACATCAATAACTTCACCACGAGTGTTGCCAAGGTCAATTGAATGTTGTCTTGTTACTTTCAATTCACCACCGAAACCTGTTGCCGGACCACTATATTTTCCCCATGAGAATTTAGGCCCAACCGGTTGTGTTACTGGAGGGGTAGTAACTGTATCTACATTAACTTTCACAGAATCAGTGGCTACAGAATCAACAGGAGCTGTTGTTACAGAGTCAGTTCCTGCAGTACCGCCCGGGATAACAGGAGGGATAGAGTCAATTACTTGTTCTTGTGTTTCAGATGAGCCTCCGAATAGGCCGCCAAACCAAGCTCCGGCGCCACCACCGATTAATACTACTGCTACAATAATGATGAGCAACATTTTATTAGGGCCGCCACCGTTAGGACCTTTTCCTCCACCTACTACTTTTCCAACTTGTGTTAGAGGCTTGCCACATTCAGAGCAGACGAAATTTGATTTTTCGGCTTCTTGTTCAACTTTGTCGGCTGCTAAATCGCAACCATCGATATTCTTACAGATACCTTTTAATTTTGCCATAATTGTTTAGTTATTATAATTCTTTTAATTCATTTTCCATTATTTCACGAGCAATTGCTTTATATTTGGCATATACAGGACTGAATTCGTTATTCTCACATGCTGCTGATGGTAGAATTTTTTCTTTCAATACTGTTACTAATTCTTTGCGTAGAGCAACTTTTTGGTCGTTTGTACGACATTGTGCTTTCATGTTTTTGTCTACCAATGCCATTACTTTTTGAGCCATATTATAGTCGTTTGCCAATACATCGATAGTTGCAATCAAGTCTTTGCCGGCTTTTACCCAATTGTCATCGCCAAATTCGTCAGGGAAATTAATTGCGTCAAAGTGAGCTCCTGTTGTGGGATCACTCTTTTCTACGAATAGTCCCATTGCATAGGCTTTTAATACATACGGAGTAACCATTTCCTTGATTTCGATGATGTCCATTTCAAACAATGATGGCAATGGCTTAGCGAATGTTTCGGTGTGAAGCACCATTTTGTTTAGGTCACTATCGGGAGCTGCCAACATATCTTCGTAACGTTTCTTAAGTACTTTTACGTTAGAAACATAGCGCAATGGGAATCCTGATGCAGCCGCAACCACAACGATTTGATTGTTCTTGTAGTTGGTAGAAACGTCAACTTTTGGATTGAATCCTGGATAAATTTGAACAAATGTATTGATCAATTTGTCGCGGAAACCACTATTATCATCGTCAAATTTAGGAATACAAAGTTGTACCATTGACATCATGTTGCCACCACCTTGGAAGCCTTTACCTTGTTCTTCAGCATTGAATTGAAGATAAGGTTTAGCTGAATTAATCATTGAACGAACAAGTTGTTCCAATTTTTCTTCGGTATTGTACTCTTGTTTAAGTTTTTCCAAGATGTTTACACCGAGCATCTTGTTCAATGGATCAGCTTGAGCTGCATTTTCCATGGCAGCACGTGCAGTAGTTTGACACACGTCAAGGATAATATCGCTTGCTGTTTCATAGTCAGTTCTATCACACAGGTTACCGAATGAACGTTCTCCATCTTCACCAAGAGCTTTAACGAGTTTGTTTCGGATAGAAAGAGCGTTATCACTTTGAGTTTCTTTATTTACGACACATGCTTTAGTGAAGCGTTGAACCATATCAGGATCATATTTTTTCTGAATGCCTGTTTCGTCAGCGTCTTCATCCTTTTTACATTTGCTGTCAGCTTGACGAGCAACTTCTTCCAAAATGGCAGTCAAGATAGATTTATATTGGACAACACCATCTTTCATCAATCCAAGTTGTTCGATGACAGCTTGCATCAATTCAGTAGCAAAACGATAAGCTTCGATGCGAGTTGCAGTAGTATATAATTCGCATTTAGCTGTTTTATATGCACTGAATACTTTTTTAGATGCACCTGTGATTGCATCTCTCAACCAACCGATATTATCCCACTCGATATTGCATTGACGGATTCTTTCGTTGCAGTCGTCCAACTCTTCCTCCATTTTTGCAATTTGTTCTTTGATGTCGTTGATGCGTTCAGTGCAATCAGCAATCAAAAGGCTGGTGTATTTCTCGATTTCAAGGATGCTCTTTTGTCCGCTTTGCCATTCTTCAAAAAGTAATGTTTCAATATGGCGACGGATAGCTTTTGCATATGCTCCGCGTTCACCACGTTGAGTTTCGTAGAATTTCTTAACTCCTAATGAGCGGAAGTTCTTTTCGAAGTAATCGGTACATGCATCGCTGAAGATTGCCAACCAACTTTTCTTGTCTGCTTCAGTTTGTGCATCATCGGCAAATCCTTGAGTACGTTCTTCCCAAGTAGAATCAATGTCGTGCCAACGTTTGGTCCCTGCACTTTCAATGATAGGTTTAGAAAGCATTAGGTAGTTGTTGGAGAGCATCAATCGTTCACGATTTTTGCGATCTTTTATTTCAGAAGCAAATCCGCTACCCACTTCTTCCAATGATGTTTCGGCATATCCGATACCTTCTTGCCATAGGTTGAATTGCAATTGGCGTGCTGCTTGACGAGCAAAGTTATAAGTTACAAATTCTTCAATTTCAGTTTCAGGATATTCAATGCGTTTGATACCGAAAGCAAGGAATTTGCGACTGCGAGCGGGTTGATTTGCACGATCCATTTCAGGCCCTGCACCGTCGTTTTCGCAACCTACAAGTCGATTCATTTTGCCTGCGTCTCCCGACATTTCACTTGCTACAATCTTTTGGAACATGAAATCGGCCACAGATGCAGGAAGCCCCATTGCCAAATCTAATATTTTACCGGCTTCGTTTACATTTGAATAAAGGTAGGCTGCTTCAAAAGCATTGATGCCATTTAGTAAGCGTTGAACTTCACCTGTGTAGTTATCTTTTTGTCCTGTTACGTCAAGTGGAAGATATTTGCCGATGCTCATTGCGTTCAATTCTACCAATGCTGCATAACCATTAGCTTGATAGAAACCGCTATCATGGTCAGAATTTACAAGGTTCATTTCAGGAACATATAGGTAGAGATTTACTTTGAAGCGATCTCCGTTTGCTCCTGGTTGAGGAGGGTATTCTTTGCGAATTTGGCTTATGGCATCAATGATAGAGCCTGATCCTGTACCACCGGCAAGACCGGCACAGATGTGAAATGTGACAGCGGCATCTCCGGATGTTTGTGTAATGCGAGTTACTGCTTGTTTAACACGAGAAACGAAATCGCTATTGGCATCGCGTACACTCATGTTGTTAGCTAACAATGTGCGACCTAAACGGCGACGTTGCCCACCAATACCGGCTGTGATTAGCGGACCTAATTTGCTTGTCATTAGGTTGATATCATCGGAATTAAGGAAACATTCAACTCCGGGATACATAGAAAGGTTAGAGAACATGCTTGCACTTACACCATGAATAGAAACTTTTTGAGCTTCTTTTAAGTGTACTGATTTTCCCATTACTTTCCATCCTGTGCGATTATCTAAATCGGCAGGAGATGAATCTACATAAATGTACTCTAAATTAATGTTATTAGTGGGCTCATTTGAATGAAATTCTTCATAAACCCTTTTTCTCATTTCGCGAAGTACCTTTCCTCCGGTACCTCCCAAACCAATGATTAAATGATTTGCCATAGTGTTTTATATTATTTTTAAGATTAAAAATCATCTCTGCGACTGCGCCTTCTCGCAGTTGAAGATCGTCGTGTGGTTTTGTGATATACATCCATTGTCTTGATTACAACAAAAGTCCCTATCGCAATGAATGCTACACACCACCCCAAATGTTTTAGGATAAATATATTCATAAATTCATGACACTCGTCAATCATTGCTTGAACAATTGTTGATGGTGTGTGATTAGAGAAATCTCCGGAACCTACATAACAGGCAAATAGCGGATAATCGTCTCTTAAAGAATTTATAATGTCTTGTGTTTCTTCTTCTGTGAAATAGTGGTCGATATTGTAGACGCTGATATATTCAGTTACGCTTACTCCAATATCATCAGTCATCCCTTTTATTTTGAATGCTCCACATATTAAAATTGAGTGATAGGCAAGCAAAATGAATAATATAGCTCCTACTATATATGTAATAGGCGTAAATGTGTATTTTGGGTAGAAACTTTTTACTAAATAAAAAAGCAACCCAACTCCAATGATGGTGATAAATACACCTAATAGCATACTTCCGAAAGCATATTGTAGAACATCAAGAGCAAGATCCATACGATTGGTATTTATTATTAAGATTAAATGTTACTGTGTTTTATGTGATAAAACTGCAGTTATGTAATTATATAAATGCAAATATAAAACTTATTTATGGAATAATTGACAATATTTTATTAAAAAAGTGCCAAATAAAACAATCTGTTAATGTCGAAAACTTTTTTGAAAATAGTGAGGGGCAAAATTTGATTTGTTGTGATAAGTTGATTAATTTTGCAATGATGATTTCGATAAACGAACATATAGAGTATCTGATAGGAAGACATGACTGTGTGGTTGTGCCTAGTTGGGGCGCATTTATCGCACAATATCAATCGGCACAATTTGATGAAACAAATGGAGTTATGTTGCCGCCGATGCGCACAATAGGGTTTAATCGCGATATTAATCATAATGATGGGCTTATTGCTGCATCGATAATGCGTCGCGAGAAGATTACCTATGAAGCAGCAGTGAAAATTGTTAATGATGAGGTTGATGTCATGAATCATCAGTTTAATATTGAAGGTGAGATTTCAATAGGAAAGTTGGGCGTTTTTCGTAAATCAGAAGATGAGACTGTCGTTTTCGAACCGTTTGCTTCAAAAATAGAATATGCCGGTTTGCCTGTGCTAAATATAGAGGAGAAACAAGTAGAGAAAGAACCGGAAATCAAAAGCAATATTGTATATATTCCTGTTAGTCGTAATTTCTTCAAGCTTGCGGCATCAATAATTTTGCTAATCGGATTAGGATTAACTTTGTCAACGCCATTGATTGTTGATGAAGCGCAAATGAGTTATGCATCAATATCAACCCCTAAAATTGTTGTTTCAGATGATGTAAATCCTCAATTTATTGAGCCGGCAATAGATTCTGAGCTGTTTATATCAATGCCTGATGTAAATGAAGCAACAGCGGTAGTTGATACAACAATGACAATTATGTCAATAGGTGATGCTCTATTTGCAATGCGATGCAGTAGCGCAGATTCCTTTTGTCTTATTGTTGCGTCACTTGCAACACGAGAACTTGCTGAAGAGTATATTGCCGAAAGAGCAGATGTGGCAATGCACATTTTGGAATGTGATGGCAGGTATCGAATATATGTAGCAACAGGAGCGACTGTTGCACAAGCGATGAAACCTATGCAATCTGTAGCGTTTGCTGAAAAATATCCTACTGCATGGGTGTGCCGTAGATAATCTAATATCCACTTAAATATAATCATTATGGGAAATTTTCATGATTTGCTGGTCAACCGACGCAGCATACGTCGTTATACATCGGAAGAGGTTAGTGCCGAAAATGTGAGACTGATTCTTGAAGCAGCATTGATGGCGCCTACATCAAAAAGTACGCGTGCATGGCAATTTATAGTCATTGAAGATAAAGACATGCTTGAACGATTGAGCCATTGTAAACCGGCAGGTGCAGGCCCTATTGCAAAGGCTGCTTTTGCAGTTGTGGTTGCCGCTGATCCTTCATTGACTGATCCATGGGTGGAAGATGCGTCGATTGCGGCAGCTTATATGCAGTTGCAAGCAGAGGATTTGGGATTAGGCTCATGTTGGATTCAGGTTAGAGGCCGATTTGCCGGAGATAATACACCGTCAGAGGAGTATGTTCAAGAGTTGTTGGGAATGCCCGATACATTGCCAGTGTTGTGTGTGATGGCATTTGGGCACAAGGATGAAGAACGTCGACCATGTGATACATCAAAGCTGTTGTGGGAAAAAGTCCACATTGGCACATGGAAAGAGGTGTAAGACATAAAATTGCTATAATAGGCGCAGGAAATGTGGCAACGCATTTAGCGCAAGCATTCGCTTGTGCCAATGATGTTGTGCAGATTTATAGTCGCAATCTTGATAACGCCACTTGCTTGGCATCTAAAATACAAGGATGTGAGGCTATTAACGATTTATCGCAATTAAGTAGTAATGTAGATATATATATAGTTTCGGTTAAAGACGATGCAATAATCGATATTGTATATGGAATGCCGGAAACTTGCCGAAATGGGCTATGGGTGCACACATCCGGTAGCGTGTCTATGGATGTGTTTAGGAACATAGCTGAAAATTATGGCGTGCTTTATCCGTTGCAGACGTTTTCTCGAGATGTCCCGGTAAATGTTGGAGAGGTCCCCTTTTTTATAGAGGGGAATAATGCGGTAAGTTTTGGGAGAATAAAAGATGTGGCATTGAGTGTTTCTTCGATTGTCAGATGTGCCGATAGCGATAGTCGCAAACTTATTCATGCATCGGCTGTATTTGCTTGTAATTTTGTAAATCACATGTGGTCAATTGCTGATGAAGTGTTGAAAGATGGAGATTTCTCATTTGATTTACTGTTGCCGTTATTGAAAGAAACACTTGCTAAGGTGTCAAAAGTGTCTCCTTATGATGCTCAGACAGGTCCTGCACGACGAGGAGATATTGATACAATGTCAAGGCATATGGCATTGCTTGATGAAGATAAAAAAGAGATATACAAACTGCTTTCGCGCAGTATAATGAAACAATATAATATTCCTATAGATGAGCAGAATAAATTATGATTTGCGCTTGATAAGAGCTATCGCCTTTGATGTAGATGGAGTGCTATCTCCTTCTACGATTCCATTGCATCCCAATGGCGTTCCAATGCGCATGGTAAATATAAAAGATGGATATGCTATACAACTTGCAGTGAAACATGGATATAAGATTGCAATCATTACAGGTGCCGATACAGAGGCTATCAGAGTGCGTTTTGCCGGACTTGGGGTAGAGGATATCTATCTGAAAGCAGGACAGAAAGTGCCATGTCTGAAGGAATGGATGAGCAAATATGGTTTAAAATCAGAGGAAGTTGCTTATGTCGGAGATGATATTCCTGATTTTGAGGCGATGCAGATGGTCGGATTGTCGGTAGCACCTGTCGATGCAGCAGATGATATTAAGGAAATAGCAACGTATATTTCTCCTTGTCGAGGAGGTGAGGGTGTTGGACGAGACCTCCTTGAGCAGATAATGAGAGTGCGTGGCGATTGGATGTCAACAGGAAAAGCCTTTGGGTGGTAATGAATGTGCTGAGAAATCTAAAAGGATATAAACTCTTGCTTGCAAGCGCATCGCCTCGTCGCAAGGAATTGTTGGCTATGCTTGGACTCGAGTTTGATCTATACTCAGGGAAAGATGTTGATGAAAGCTATCCTGAGGATATTGAAACAGATGAGATTGCTAAATTTCTTGCGCAAAAGAAAGCCGATGCCTATGTCAAAGAGTTGGCTTCCGATGAAATCGTAATTACTGCTGACACGATTGTCGTTAATGATGGGACCGTATTAGGGAAACCTGCAAATGAAATTGAGGCGAAAACGATGTTGAGTTCATTGTCGGGGCATAAACACAAGGTTATAACGGGAGTTGCAATTACATCGTTGCAAAAGCAAGTGTTATTTTCTGTTGAAACAGAAGTGGAATTTGCTCAATTGGAAGAAGTGGAAATAGATGAGTATGTTTCAGTGTTCAAACCTCTTGATAAAGCCGGGGCTTATGGTATTCAGGAATGGATAGGATGTATAGGAGTTAAAAACATATCAGGGAGTTATTATAATGTGATGGGTTTGCCGTTACATCGGTTATATACTGAATTGAAGCATTTTTAATTTCTTCTTTTAGCGTCTAATGTAATACTGAAGTTTGATCCGGGTGGGATTAGGCTTAGCGTTCCCTCAACTAATCGTTTGTTATCGAATATGGGAAGTTTTCCTAAAGAAGAGCCTTTGCCGTATTCAACACGCATGATGGCTTCGCTATCATGGGCAACATGTTTTTTGTATAGATGCCATGCAACGACGCCCATTGTCATTCGAAGATTAAGTTCAATACACGGAGCTATTTTGTATTCATTGTTATCTTGGTAAATTAGCATGTCAACCCCAAAGTGTCCAGAGTATTTAGATGCGATAACATCGGTTAGAATGATTTCAAGTGCATGTGAAATACTATGTAATTGCTCGATTGAAATCATTGTTGATAAATGATTCTCGATGATCGCATCACTTGTTGTAATATTTCCGGAATAGGCAGTGCTGTTTCCGGTATAAAACAAAGAATATCCTATTTGCTTAACGGTATTTCCATCGCTATGGAATAACATTGCAAAATCTGCCAATTTATTTAAAGGCACTTCGCACATGATAGAGCCTTGTCGTTTAATAATGCCTTCGACACGACGAATTAATTCACTTTCTGATAAAGTTGATGCGTTTACGACTCCGCGTCCACTACTTGACCATGGTGATTTTATGAAACATCCATTATGCTTTTTTGCAAATGCGATAACATCGTTTGGTGTTTTTGCTTCAAAGGGGAGAGGTGGCAACTGAAATGATAGAAACTCATTGAGTCGAGATAATATGTCTATTGTGGTACGGCGATGGCTTAGTTGTCTTATCTCTTCTATTTGATCTGTGGGGATGAGAGCATTATTATCAATGCCGGCTTCTTTTAATTGTCTTAGCGCATCAAGAGACCATCCCCATGGGCGAGCTTCATAACATTCATTGTGTAAGGTAGGGATGTATATTGAGGCTTTGATGTTTGTTTTAGTTTTTATGTGTTCAAGCCATTTTATATCAATATTAGGTGCAATAACAACATCATTAGGATTTGCATACCAAAAAGGTAATGCTTCTCCTGCTTGATGCAGAGCCATTGCATTTGGAGGTGCAGTGTAGTTGCTTTTGCCATGAGCAAGAGCAAGGTCATTTTCCGGATTGAATAAATGAATGAGAGACATCCTCTATTGGATGTAAGCGGTAATTATTTCGAGATCATTACTGTTTGGCGTAATATCCACCCAGTGAGTTTTTGCCGGAATGAGAATAGTCTCTCCCTGGCTGATTTTTGCCTCATTGCCGAGATTATCTTTAATTATGCCATTTCCGCGAGTTGCTATAATGATGCGGAATGAGTCATATCGAGATACTTGTAGACGGAAATTAGTGTCAATTGTTATTAGGGTGGCAGTGAAGAACGGACATTCTTTTAGTACAATTTCTCTGTTGATGAGAGGATTAATGTGTCTCATGTAGTCCTCATGCACTCTGAAATCTATTGCATCAAGGGCTAAATCAACATGTAATTCGCGCTTTTCTCCATTTAGGTCTGTGCGATTGTAGTCATAAACACGATATGTGATATCTGATGTTTGCTGGATTTCAAGAATTAAGTTACCCGCTCCAATGCTGTGTATACGTCCAGCAGGAAGGTAGAATAAGTCACCACGACGAGGCGTAAATTTAGCAAGGACATCGCTAAATGTATTATTGGCGATGTGTTGTTTTAACTGAGTAGGGGTGATGCTTGATTGTAATCCTGAGTATATATATGCACCTGGTTCCGGATCAAGTGTGTACCATAGCTCGGTTTTTCCCCAGCAGTTGTGGCGCTCAGCGGCAAGGCTGTCATCGGGATGTACTTGTATTGATAAATCTTTGCTTGCGTCTATGAATTTTATGAGAAGAGGGAATTTATTTCCATATAAGCGATGGATGCGATGTCCAAGTATATTGTTACCATGCAACTCTAATAATTGCTCAATTGTTTTACCTGAAAATTCACCTTCAGAGACTATTGATTCAAACCCTTCAAGACCTGAAATCTCCCAACTCTCACCAATTGGCTCTTGGTGAGAAGGAATGCCTTTAAATGATGTTATGCGACTGCCGCCCCATAACACTGTTTTAAAATATGGTTTAAATCTTAGCAGACCTAAATTATTCATTTCTTTAGTAATCTTTTGACGCAAAATTTAACGCACTAAGATACAAAAGTAATATAAATTTCCCATCTGTAAAAGCATTTAGAAATAATTCTCAGTTTATCATAATTTGACTATGTGGTTGTTGTCTGATGAATGAGTAATGCTAAATGTGTATAACTGGTTAATCATTAGTGTGATACAAAAAACGTGAAAAAATAATTGACAAAAAACTTTGCTAATAAAATATTTTACGCTAAATTTGCACTCGCAAACAAGCAAAATGGCTCCGTAGCTCAACTGAATAGAGCATCTGACTACGGATCAGAAGGTTACAGGTTTGAATCCTGTCGGAGTCACAATTTTGTTTCATGAGGGCTCCGTAGCTCAACTGAATAGAGCATCTGACTACGGATCAGAAGGTTACAGGTTTGAATCCTGTCGGAGTCACAAAACGAGGGAATTGCATCGCAGTTCCCTCGTTTTTGTTTTTTCGGTCTGTTTTGACCAATAGACAAAATAAGAATAAACCCAAAAAGGAGTTGCCTTTCGCAACTCCTTTTTGTTATGTGAAAGATTTGTGTTTTTAG
Source organism: Muribaculaceae bacterium (assembly GCA_045596365.1). Classification (GTDB taxonomy): domain Bacteria; phylum Bacteroidota; class Bacteroidia; order Bacteroidales; family Muribaculaceae; genus RGIG4079. The sequence continues at coordinate 80,614 of JAZOCE010000022.1, forward strand.
AAGAGGTAGGCTGCAGTGATAGTCCAATAACGGTTTTTAGCATCAATACCTGTTACGCTTTCAGATGCTTTTGTGAGTCCCAAACCATAGCTTGCGCCAACTTGTATTTTGTTGAGGATTTGAACGCCTGCGCCAAAGTTCCAAGAAAGATCAAATTTCTTGTTCTCCAATGCATCGCCTATCGCCTTTTTGCTTGTCAGGAATGCAAAACTTGGACCTGTAAATAGATAAGGTGCAACAATTTTACCTACACCTGGTAATGCAAATTTATATTTGAGGTTTACAGGTACTTCAATGTAATCGTTATTGATTTTGTCAGTAGCCAAAGTCTCAGTACCATCGGTATTGGCAATCATGTAACTTACTTCAGAAGAACGACGAACATACATTACTGATGCATCTACGCCTAAATTTAGAATAGGAAGATTTACTTCCATCATGAGACCACCTGTGAGTCCGGCTCTATTGTCAGTTGCAATAATATCTTTGTCAAATTTTAAGTCATTGACAACAGCACCGGCTTTTACTCCAAATTTGATTTGTGCATTAGCAGACACTCCAAAAGCCATGATAAGAGCCATGGCAATAAAAATGCGTTTTAAGGATTTCATGTTTTAAGTTATTATATTATTAAATTCTTGTGTGCAAAGATAAGATACTCTTTGTATTATTACAAATATGATGAATAAAAAGTTTTATTACTAAACTTTTTTGAAATAGTTATGTTTGGTGCGGTAAAAATATTATCTTTGTACTATTATGAATGCAGAACAACATCTTGAATTAGAAGAAAAAATTGTATCAATGCTTAAGACTGTATATGATCCGGAGGTACCGGTTGATATATATAGTTTGGGATTGATATATAAAATCGACCTTAGTGATGAGGGCGATTTAAAAATAGATATGACTTTGACTGCTCCTGCATGTCCTGCTGCTGATTTTATTGTTGAGGATGCTCGCATAAAACTTGAAAGTATCGAAGGAATAAATAGTGTGGATATTCAGATAGTATTTGAGCCGGAGTGGACAAAGGAGATGATGACAGAAGAAGCAAAACTCGAATTAGGTTTTTTATAGAGTAATAAATGAGGCAAAACACTTATTTTATATCGGATTTACATCTTGGTGCTACTTATCTAAGAAATCCACTTGAATATGAGCGTAGGGTGGTAAGGTGGCTATATTCTATAAAAGATGATGTAAAGTCGTTATATCTTATGGGTGATATTTTAGATTATTGGTATGAATATCACAATGTCGTGCCTCGCGGTTATGTGCGTTTTTTGGGGGCGCTTGCCGAACTTGTTGACTCAGGTGTTGAGGTAACGTGGTTCATTGGCAATCATGATATTTGGATTTTTGACTATTTGCCAAATGAAATTGGAGTAAAGGTTGTTGATGGGTATCAAGTGAAAGATATTGATGGAAAACGTTTCTTCTTGTCTCATGGCGATGGTTTGGGTGAACTTAAGTTCGGATTCAAAATAATTCGTTCTGTATTTAGAAATAAGTTTTGCCAATGGTTATTCTCTGCGATACATCCACGTTGGACTGTGCCGTTTGCACATCGATGGTCCTCTCATAGTAGGAATTATTCTGAAGAAAAACCTGTTTTTGAAGGGGAGGGAAAAGAACCATTTATATCTTTTGCTCGCGATTACATGCAAGAAAATGGACATGTAGATTATTTCGTGTTGGGACACAGGCATATTCTGCTTGACTATGAACTCAAAAGGGACTCTCATCTGATTGTTCTTGGAGATTGGATACATCATTTTTCTTATGGGAAATATGATGGGCAGGAATTTTCTCTGCATGAATTTAAAGAAATTTTATGAATTAAGGTTTATTAACAACAAAATGATAGTATGGCTGTTTGTGAGGATAATGGTTTAATATTCAAAATGATATAATAAATAGTTGATATTGAGGTTTTGTAAATATTGCAAAAAAGGTGTTTTTAAACATATAAAAATATTTGGCAGACCAGACAAAAAGGGTGACCTTTGTATCACAAACCTAAAACAATCTTTTTTACCTTAGAAATTGTACCTATTGGAAACCTATAGTAAGGAGCGTTGGGATTAACGCTCCTTATTGTGTTTTTATAGGGTTATAGATGTTGAAAGCCCTATATTAATAGAATTAATATTTCTTCGTTCTGTAGATTTGAAACCAATTCCGTAGGTCTTAGATGGGTTTATATATAATTCTTTTATAGATGTTTCATAGCCAATGTTTGCTCCTATTGAAAAATCGTTAGTAATACGCATTGAGATGTCAATATTAGCAATTCCGCCTATTGAATTGTTACTTACTGAAATTGCTTTTTCGTAAGATTTCAGTGAAAAATTTTGACTATATATACCTCCCGCTTCCATGTTAATGCTAATGATTTTATTGATATTGAAGCGATATCCAGGAGTTATTTGTATTCTTATTTGATTTAATGGTGCTACATATATATTTATAGTTTCTTTGTCTATAAATATAGGTGATGATTGAAATGAAATAGTGGATGCCAATGATAGGTTATTGAAAATTGGGGCATGCCACTTTAGCCCTGCTTCAAAACCAGGAGAAATGATTAAAGCAAAGTCGTTAAAATGGAATTTGTTTAGTGGAATAGAATATGTATTAATTAATGATAGTGAATGGGAATTTTTATTTGGTGTATTAATATTATCAAAGTAATTGTCGATTTGTTTATTCTTCCATATAAGATTGCTAAATGTATAGCCGATTTGAGCTGATAGTATGCCTATTCCGGCTCCTGTGATAACATCTTTTGGAAGATGGCGTTGGTCTATGATGCGTTGCATTGCTATGGCAGAGGCAATAGAGTAGGCTCCTAATGAGTACCATGGAGATTTCCATCCAAGTTCGTAAGTTGTTATTGTTGCCCCGAGATATGCCCAAGCTGAATGCCCAGAAGGGAATGAACGCATATCGGAGCCGTCAGGTCTCAAGGAAGCGATGTTGTCTTTCATGAGAGAAACGCTCCCAGCCATGAGTAGCGTCGATATTGCTTGTGATGTAGCCATTCGTCCCCATCCTGAATGAGTCGGTATCCCTATTGCTTTCATTGCCCAAGGAAAAACGATTGGCGCGTATTGTATAGCATCTACAGCTTTTGTGGTGTGGCTAAATTTTTGTGAAATTTCCCATTTATTGAAAGATCTATTTGATACGGCTCCAACTATTGTGAATGTAGCTCCAGCTGTAAATATGGATAGTTGGTTGGTTTTGTGTGAAGTTATAGAGTCGTTGGCTCGCAATGTGGGGATAAATGCGAGTATAACAAGAAAAATAATATTTATTTTATTGTTTTTCATTGACCTGACTTATTGGAGTACTAAATTACAATAAATCTTTTTATCATACAAAGAAAATGAGTCGAGAAGGGATGCCCTTTTCGACTCATTATGGTTAATACAGAGATTGTTTAAACAATACCTTGAGCCATCATAGCTTTAGCAACTTTCATGAAGCCGGCAACATTTGCTCCTTTAACATAGTTGATATATCCACCTTCTTCTTCTCCATAGATTTTGCATTGTTGGTGAATTTCAGCCATGATACTTTGCAATTTAGCATCTACTTCTTCTGCACTCCAAGATAGTTTTTGTGAGTTTTGAGCCATTTCAAGACCTGAAACAGATACACCACCGGCATTTGCTGCTTTACCTGGAGCATATAGTATTTTTGCATTGAGGAATTCTTTGATTGCTTCTGGTGTAGATGGCATATTTGCTCCTTCTGAAACTGCAAAACATCCGTTAGCAAGAAGAGTGCGAGCATCATCCCCATCAAGTTCATTTTGTGTAGCTGATGGCATTGCGATATCACACTTAACATGTTGCCATGGGCGCTCTCCGTCAAAATACTGACAATCATATTCTTCTGCAAATTCACGAATACGTCCGCGGTAAATATTCTTGAGTTTAAAGATGTATTCAAGTTGCTCTTCTGAAAGACCTTCTGGCACGTAGATAGAGCCGTTAGAATCGCTCATTGATACAACTTTTGCTCCAAGTTGGAGTAGCTTTTTTGCTGTATATGTTGCTACGTTTCCTGATCCTGAGATTGCGACTTTTTTGTCTTTGATGTCAATGCCTTTTGTCGCGAGCATGTTTAGCAAGAAATATACATTTCCGTAACCTGTTGCCTCTGGTCGTACAAGAGAACCTCCAAATTCACGTCCTTTACCGGTAAATGTTCCTGTGAACTCATGTGTCATTTTTTTGTACATACCATACATATAACCCACTTCACGACCACCAACTCCTATATCTCCTGCAGGTACGTCGGTGTCAGGCCCAATGTGGCGCCACAATTCTGTCATGAATGCTTGGCAGAAACGCATAACTTCCATGTCGCTTTTGCCTCGTGGAGAGAAATCTGATCCTCCTTTGCCTCCACCCATTGCGAGGGTTGTCAATGAGTTTTTGAATGTTTGTTCAAAAGCGAGGAATTTCAATATAGATTGGTTGACAGATGAGTGAAAACGGATACCTCCTTTATAAGGACCAATAGCATTGTTATGTTGAATGCGGTAACCCATGTTGTTTTGAACTTTACCTTTGTCGTCAACCCATGATACGCGGAATGAATATATGCGGTCGGGAATGCAAAGGCGTTCTATTAAATTATATCGTTCAAATTCTGGATGTTCATTATATGTGTCTTCAATTGTTGTTAACACTTCTTCTACTGCCTGAATGTATTCAGGCTCATTTGGGAAACGACGTTTAAGGTCGTTGATTACATCGGTAGCTTTCATAAATTAATCTATTATTGAGTTTTAATATAGATGATAAATCCCTGTAAAATTATACCTTTTTAAGGTAATGCAAAGTTATAACTAATTTTGTTTTATTCCTAACAAATTTCAACTTTTTTGCTAAAAAAATTGATTATTTCTTTCGGGAGACTGGTTTTTCTTGCTTTTTGCTATATTTTTCCGGTGCATTAAATAAAAAGGTTACAAATTTAATTTGCAACCTTTTTATAATATGGAAAGAAGTGTTTGTTGTTATCGAAGTCTTATTACTTGACCAATTTGTAATTTGCTTGTTGTTTTAAGTCCGTTTAGACGACAAAGTTGTTTTACGGATACGCCATTTCTAACAGCGATTTTGCTTAAACTATCTCCACGACGTATGCGATAGGTTGTGCCATTACCTTTGCTTTTTGTCTTGCTTGCTGCCGCAAATTGTTCTTTATGCTCTTCGCGATATTTAGCCATATATTGACGATTTGCTGCATCGGAATAATTGCGAGCTTTTTTGTAGGTACGTTTGTCAAACGTGTAAATATCAGTGTGGGTTGTTTGATTGCTGAAATCAAATATTGCTGCTGGATTGATTGGGATGCCCATGTAACGAGTCTCAAAGTGTAGGTGAGAGCCAAAACTGCGACCAGTGTTGCCTGCTAATCCGATAGGCTCGCCGGCTTTTACGTATTGATCTTCTTTTACCAAGAATTTTGATAAGTGACCATATACGGTTTCAAGTCCGTTTTCGTGACGCACAATTATGTAATAGCCATATCCTCTGCGCTCATAATTAGTTAAACGAATTTTTCCATTAAATGCAGAGCGTATAGTGTCGCCTGTAATTGCTTTGATGTCAATTCCTTTATGTTCACGACGGAATCGACGACGATAGCCATAGTTTGATGTAACATATCCAGGGTGAGGCATTGAGAATACTGATACGTCAATGTCTTTTGTGTCGGGAACAATTGCGTTTCCATAAGGATTTACACGTTTGCTATCCCACCCTTCGGTGTAAATATCAATTTCAGGCTCTATATCTTCTTCATTAAGGAGGCCTTCAAGAAATTGTTCGGTGTCTTCAACTTTAATTTGGTTACCTATGTTTGCTTGACTTGCAATCAGATCGCGATGCACTGCTGCATGAGATGCAGGTACTTTAAATTCTTGTGCACTGGTTGCAAAGTAGCCACCTATGATTGCAAATAATGATATTGATATTTTTTGAGTTAATGTCATTTTTTTATAAAAGTATTAATGTTCATCGGGAGCATATATGAATTCAATTGAACGAGAAGTGTAATCAAATATTTCTTCAGGTTTAAAGAAACGCTTGATTTCTATTTCGGCATTTTCCACGCTGTCAGATGCATGAATAATGTTTTCTTGTGAACTTACACTGAAATCACCACGTATTGTTCCCGGCACTGCATTGCGACCATTTGTTGATCCTGTCATCAGTCTGACAACATTAACCGCATCTGTGCCTTTGACGCATACAACAATAACCGGTGTGGCCATCATTGAAGCTAAAATCCAAGGAAAGAATGGACGATTTGCTAAATGTGCATAATGTTCACGTAGAATGTCTTCTCCTAATTGCATCATTTTAAGACCTGCAATATTAAGCCCTTTGCGTTGAAAACGAGTTATTATTTCGCCTATTAGACCACGTTCAACGGCCGATGGCTTTATGATTACTAAAGTCTGCTCCATGATATGTTTAGTTTGTTAGGTGTAAAAATTTCCCTCAAAGTTACAATTAATCAGGCAATTAACGAAATTGCAAAATGGTAAATTATGCTAATTCTGTAGCGCGAAAATTAACAAAAATATGTAATTTGTTGGCTGATAGGCATTTGGGTTGAAATATGTTTTAAAACATATTTCAGCTAATGCGCCCCCAATCAATTGTTTTATTGAAAATTAGGCTTAATTGTTGTTGCGTAATTGCGTTTTCCGGAAGGCTTAGTGTCGGATCTTTATCAAGAAGCATTTCGGCTGAGTCTCTGGCAAGTTGGATTATTTGTCCGTCGGTTGCAAGGTTGGCTATTCGCAGATTGATTGCGATGCCACTTTGCATTGTTCCTTCCATATCACCTGGTCCACGCATCTTCAAGTCGGCTTCGGCAATTAAAAACCCATCGGTAGTGGAAGTCATGATTTCAAGTCGTTTGCGTGTTTCGGCTGCGATTTTGTATTTAGTCATTAAAATACAATAGCTTTGACCTTCGCCTCGACCTACACGTCCACGCAACTGATGAAGCTGTGAAAGTCCAAATCGCTCGGCATTCTCAATAAGCATTGTTGTAGCATTAGGGACATTTACTCCCACTTCAATGACTGTTGTTGCTACTAATATATCGGCTTGATGAGACGCAAATAATGACATCTGGTAATCTTTTTCTGATGGTTTCATCTTGCCATGAACATAAGCAACTTTATATTGAGGGAATGTTTCTCTTATGAGTTCATACCCCTCCTCAAGGCATCTCAAATCGAGTTTTTCGTTTTCTTGAATAAGAGGATAAACAATATATATCTGTCTCCCTTCTTTTAGCTGTCGTCCAATGTGTTTGTACACATCAAGACGCTGATTATCGAAACGCAATGCTGTTGTTATGGGTTTCCTGCCTGGGGGAAGTTCGTCAATTACCGATACATCGAGATCGCCGTAAACGGTCATGGCGAGAGTGCGAGGTATTGGGGTGGCAGTCATAACCAAAACGTGTGGTGGAGTGATGTTTTTGCCCCATAATCGGGCACGTTGAGCAACACCAAATCGGTGTTGCTCGTCAATGACAACAAATCCTAAATTTTTGAATTTTACATTATCTTCAATGACAGCATGAGTGCCTATGAGGATGTGTAATGCTCCGTCCTCAAGTTGTGAATGAATAATGTCGCGATCTTTCTTTTTGGTTGATCCTGTGAGTAGTTTGACATTTATACCAATAGGAGCAACTAGTTGAGATATTGTTTCAAAATGTTGTGTTGCGAGGATTTCGGTTGGCGCCATTAGGCAAGCCTGAGTGTTGTTGTCAATAGCGATTAGCATGCAAAGTAGGGCAACGAGTGTCTTCCCACTACCCACATCTCCTTGTAGTAAGCGATTCATTTGTCGTCCGGAACCCATATCGGCACGTATCTCTTTTATTACACGTTTTTGTGCGCTCGTAAGTTCAAAAGGAAGACATTGGCTGTAGAACGAGTTGAAGAAATGACCTATGCGAGGAAATCTAAATCCGTTGAGAGAGGCCGACCTGCGTCGTGAGTACCTCAGAATATTTAGCTGTATATAAAATAACTCTTCAAATTTAAGCCTTAGTTTAGCTCGTTGTAACGTTTGATTGTCCTTTGGATTATGAATGTTTGCCAATGCTTCTTGCAACGACATTAAATGTAGTTGATCAATAATTGATTTGGGAAGAGTTTCTGTAATGCGTGGAGTTGAGGAGAGAATAGTTTGTGCAAGAGTGAAAAGTGTTTTTGATCCTATTCCTTTGTTTCTTAATGTTTCAGTTAGTGGATATATGCCTCGAAGTCCCTGTGTCGCTCCAATAGATGTTGGAGAATCGACTTCGGGATGTACCATGCTCCAACGTCCGTTGAATTCAGTCGGTTTGGCAAATAATATATATTCATTGCCTAAGTGGTAGGTATCTTTTAGCTGTTTGATGCGTCTAAACCACACAACTTCAATTGTGCCTGTTCCGTCGGTAAATAGTCCGACAAGACGCGTTTTCGCACCTTCTCCCTGTGAGGTAAAAGATATGAAATGCCCACGTATTTGTATTGCCGGCATTTCTCCCGATAGGGTTTTGATGGTGTATATTGTTGACCGATCGACATAGTGCGAGGGAAAATGATAGAGCATATCATAGTAAGACTTTATGCCGAGTTGCTTTTCTAATAATTCGGCACGTTTGGGTCCAACGCCTTTCAAGAATTTTATGTCGGTATTGCGCAATCGATTCATTTTATATTCATATATATTGATGCTATATCAATATCGTGAGGCATTGTGATTTTAATGTTGCGATAATCGCCATTAACAAGAGAAATATCGTTAAAATTTGCAGCTACCATTACCGATGCGTCATCTGTAAAATATGATTGGTAAGGTAGGGAATATGCGTGTATTAATTTATTGGCTTGAAATGCTTGAGGTGTTTGTACGGCTCGGTATAAAGATCGATCGGTAGGAGAGGATGTCCCATCGGGCTTTATGATTCGTAACGAGTCAGTTACCGGAGTTACAGGAATTGCTCCTGATGTATTTTTTGCCCCATCAATTACTCGATTAATTAGCTCGTTATTGAAGAGCGGTCTTGCTCCGTCATGGATTGTTATGATGCTCTCAGGTGTGATGTATTCTTTTATTTGCTCCAACGCATTTTTTACCGATTGCCAACGCGTGTCTCCTCCTATGGCTATCTGTGGGGTTTTGAAATTATATTTATTGCATAATTCGTTCCAATAGTCAATAAAATCATTGTTCAAAACAACGACTATTGTAGATTTTGGTAATGCTTGGCGCATACGCTCAACAGCGTGCATAAGCACCGGTTTGCCATTTAATAAACAGAATTGTTTGGGAATGTCAGCTCCAAAACGGCTACCACTTCCGGCTGCGACAATTATATTGAAAATCTTATGCTCTTGTTCCATGTTTACAAAGATAGTGTTTTTACTTCGATTTCTCGAGATTAGTCGGTAAGTAGCGATAGTGCAATGCTTCTGCCCACAAGGTCGCCAATTAAGGATTGAGGTGCTTCGGGGGATATTTGTTCGTTTAAAACTGTGATGTGCGGAGTCTCGATTTCGGTAAATTGACGAATGTGGTTTAGTGCTGCATATGCATCTTCGAGATATGGAGAGTTGGGCGTGCTTTTGCCAACTGTCATATAATAGTAATATAACATTGACGCGATGTAACGAGTTATTGTCTCTACATGGGTTTTGTCAAACTCCTCTGATTGATGATTAGTTGATGATAGGATGTTTATCCAAGAAAATAGGGCTGTAGTGTAAATCGACAATAACGATTGATCAATGTTGTTGCTCTTGTTGCTGTCAATTGAGATTTGCAGGATTGCTCCGATTGAGGTTGCGTAGGCGTCTTGAAAATTGCCCATTGCGGCAAGTGCTCCGCAATGGCATGATGCGGCAATAGCCATGACATTAATTTCGTCGGTGGTGGGTTGCTGGCTGTTGATGTTTATCGACCAATGCTCATGGGCGCAAGCAAGAGCTTCGCCCGATAGTAACACGGCATCTTCAATCTTGCCATTTTCAAGCAACTCGTTGGACTCTTTGATGTTATTTAAAATCTTTAATAAAGATGGTTTCATTGTGGGATTATTGAGAATAGCTCTGTTTTAATGCGAAGTTAATCAAAATAATTAACCAACACAAAATTTGGAGAATTTACAAGATAAATCACTATCTTTGCATTAATCTTGGTCGGGCTAAAGCGTTAACCCCCCAAGAGGACATATTAACTGAAAGCGTTTCGCTTTATCCTTTTCACTAAATTCGCCAAAATTTTAATCAGTAGGATAACAGAGAAAACGCTCTTGCTTGTCGTATATCCGCTCCCCGACAAGGGTGAAATCGATATATCGATAAGGCGTGGGAGTGGACTGTTTATTACTGATTGGGCGTTTGGCGATGCCTTGTGAAAGATAAACCGGCAATGTCCCGCGCTTTCTTTATGCTTAATTTTAACCGCCAAATTAGGGGACACAGGAGGCACTAAAACATCAAAATTTATGAAAAAGATCTTACGCACCCCGCTACTTCTTGTAGCCTTGCTTCTATCCTCAATCCCCATCTCCGCCCACGATTTTGAAGTTGATGGCATTTATTACAACATTTCGTCGCCAACCGACAAGACTGTAGCTGTAACTTATCAAGGTAATAGTTATCGCGAATATTCTAATGAATATTCAGGTAGTGTAACAATTCCGGAAACAGTTACGTATAATAGCACTATTTACTCAGTGACTTCGATTGGTGACTATGCGTTCTATGATTGCAGTGGCTTGAGATCGGTGACAATCGGGAACTCGGTTACCAAGATTGGTTATGAAGCGTTCTATTATTGCAGTGGCTTGAGATCGGTAACAATTCCCAACTCTGTTACCTCGATTGGCTACGGAGCGTTCTATTATTGCGGTGGCTTGAGATCGGTGACAATCGGGAATTCGGTTACCGAGATTGGTGACTTTGCGTTCTGTCATTGTGGTTTGAATTCAGTAACTATTCCCAACTCAGTAATCACAATTGGAGACTATGCATTCTATTATTGTAGCTATTTAAAAGAGGTGATAATTGGAGATGGCACAAAAAATTTAACATTAGGTACTAACTCATCAGTGCAATGTTTATTCAATTTTTCTCCTATAGAAAAGTTGTATTTAGGTAGAGAATTGAAATATTCTAAAGCTCTATTTGGTGCAAATGCAAAATTTAAATTGGTGGAAATTGGAAACAATGTGGTTTCATTAGGATTAGGTGTTTTTGGCGAAAACACTGAAATAAGAAATTTAAAAATTATTGATGGGACAACTGCAATATCAATATATAGCTCATCTGAGGTATCATTGGATTCTGTATATGCAGGACGCCCGCGTTTGAATTTAGTAGGGAATAAGAGAGTTAAACACATTACAATCGGGAATAATGTTAAATTAGAAGCAGGAATGTTTGCTAATTGTGATAGTATTAAATCCTTGACACTCCCATTTCCGGGTGCTGGGACGGCTCAAACTACAAGTAATTTTGGCGAATTGTTTGGAACGACGAAAAATGACAATATGCGTGCCGTAACACAATATTTTGAAGATGGCACAAACAAGACATATTATCTTCCCACCGGTCTTGAAGAATTGGTTTTGACAGAAGGTTGTGAAATGATACCGTATGGAGGTCTGTATAACTGCAATATGATTAAAACTCTCACTCTTCCTACTACTTTGTATATGGTCGGCGATAAAGCGTTATATGGCTGTGCCAAGATGACCGACATATATTGCAAGGGCGCCGACCCCGCTGTGGCTTACGATAGCTCTTTTGATGGAATGCGCTTGACATCATGTATTCTCCATGTGCCTTACAATAGTTCGGAACGTTACAAAATAAGTGATGGATGGAAACGATTCTATTATGTTGAGGAGGAAGCACCATTGGTTATTTCTGTCGCCAAAAGTATAGAAAATGCCGGTGTGGTTTATGGAATAAGTGAATATCAACCGGGACAGACTGCCGAGGTTGAAGCTGTGGCACATTCCTGATATACGTTTGTGGGATGGTATGAAAATGGTGTTTTGTTGACCACCGATTCAAAATACGCATTAGTAGTAACTGATAGTCACACACTTGTGGCAATGTTTGCCCCTGTACTTGGTGAAAATGAAGTGTCAATATCTCCACAAGGTGAGGCTGTAACACTTTCTTGGGGTCAAGAAGCCGATGCTGAATACTATAGCGTTGATATCTATTCAGATGCAACGATGAAAAATCTGATAAAAAATGTATTGGTGGATAATAATGGACAAGCTATATCACGCTCTGTAGCATCAACAATATCAGTTGAAATAGATGGATTGTCAGAGCTACAAAATTACTATTATAGTGTAACATCTTTAGGCGAAGGCGATGTTGTTTTGTCAAAATATATCGGAACTTTCAGTACTATCTCAGGGATTGAAGATGTGGTTGTGAAACCAAATGTAGTAGAGGTTGTTCGCTATGATGTTCATGGTCGCCGATTGGAGCAACCAGCAAGAGGTATCAACATCATCAAGATGAGCGATGGCTCAACTCGCAAAGAGATTGAGAGATAGCTTGCGAGTTGAGGCTGTTTATACCCCCTCCCGGCTGTGCCGTACTCCCCCTGCACCAGGGTGAGAGCGTGTTGAAGATTTTTTTATAATATAAACGCTGATGGCGTTTTACAATAGTAACCCTGAGATGAAGCGAAGCGAAATCTTAGGGTTACTATTGTGATAAACATAACTACCTCGACGAGGTGGTATAATGAAACATCTTCGATGTATGTAGTAGCGAGTCGCTATCCACCCCACAATTGCGCTATGCTCCATTATGGGGTTTCTATTGTATAACGTTTTCAATGTTATACCTCTTCAGCACAAAGGAAAGTTGAAAATTGAAAGTTGAGAATTGAGAGTTGAAAAAGGAAAAAGCTCTCCGCCTAAGGTAGGAGGAGAACGGCGAAGCCGGGAGGAGGTATGAGAAAGAGGAAAAAGAGGTATAAACGACTTGCGTGTTGAGGCTCTCGACTACCCTTTCGGCACTTTGTGTCACTTCCCCTAAGGTAGGGGAAGAACTTTTTAGGAACTCTGATGATTTGCGAGCCTCGAGCAACCTGTAATAATATTTCCAAATAGCAATCATGTGTATAGTTGCCAAAATAATTGGAGAAAAAATGTTTTCTGATTGCACATTGTGCATTAAATTTCTTAACTTTGCAGAAAACAACAACGATAATGAAATTTCAATATCGACATAATAACGATATGTTTCGACGTCGAGTGTATGAGTTGTGTCATCGCACGACTTCAAAAGTGTTGTTAATGAGATATTTAAAGCCTGAATAAACTCCCAATGGGCGTTTGCAGGCTTTTTTTGTAGGGAAAATAAATCTAATAATAACCTAATAAAGTCATTTTCAAGCAATGAAGAGTAACAGTCTTGTTTCAATCTCTGACATTAATAAAGAGGAGATACTGCGCTTGCTTGAGCAGGCTCGATATTTCGAGGAAAACCCAAATCACAAAATCCTTGATGGAAAAGTTGTGGCTACGTTGTTTTTTGAGCCATCGACACGCACAAGATTGAGTTTTGAAACAGCAGTAAATCGTTTAGGCGGTCGTGTGATAGGATTTTCTGATGCAAGTACCACCAGCTCGTCAAAAGGTGAAACACTCAAAGACACCATAAAAATGGTGAGTAACTATGTGGATCTCATTATCATGCGCCATTATCTTGAAGGGGCTGCACGATATGCAAGTGAGGTAACAGATACTCCTGTAATCAATGCCGGAGATGGGGCTAATCAGCATCCTACTCAGACGATGCTTGACTTGTATTCGATTTATAAGACACAGGGCACGCTTGAAAATTTGACAATTACAATGGTTGGCGATTTGAAATATGGTCGCACGGTACATTCATTGTTGATGGCAATGCGTTATTTTAATCCAACGTTCCGTTTTGTGGCTTGTAATGAATTGCAAATGCCGAGCGAATATAAAGATTTTTGTGATAAAAATGGTATTGCATATAGCGAACATACTGATTTCTCGGCTGATGTAATTAATTCGTCGGACATTATTTATATGACACGTGTTCAACGTGAACGATTTACTGACATTATGGAGTATGAGAAGGTGAAGGATTTATATACATTACACAATGCTATGTTAGATGGCTCACGTGATAATTTGCGTATCCTCCATCCGCTACCACGTGTTAATGAAATAGATTATGATGTCGATGATAATCCTAAGGCCTATTATTTTCAACAGGCTCAAAATGGGCTATATGCTCGCCAAGCAATTATATGCAAGGCATTAGGTATTGATATAAAATAAAGGAGGATGTGTGATGACAAATAAAAAAGAACTTGCAGTAGCAGCATTGCAGAATGGTACGGTAATCGACCATATTCCTTCATCAATGCTTTTTAAGGCTGTTAAAATATTAGGAATTGAGAATTTAGAAACTCATGTAACTATAGGGAATAATCTTGAAAGCAGTAAATTAGGCACAAAAGGAATCATAAAGGTTGCTGATGTCCTGTTTCCTGAGGCAACTCTAAACCGCATAGCTCTGATTGCACCTACAGCTAAAGTTAATATAATTAGAGATTTTGAAGTTGTAGAAAAACATCAAGTAGTGTTGCCTGATACGATTGTTGGGATTGTAAAATGTGGAAATCCTAAATGTATTACAAATAACGAGCCGATGAAAACACGATTTGAAGTAATAAATCGTGGTGATGTTGCAATAAGATGCCACTATTGTGGTCATATTATAAAGAGCAAAAATGCTCAAATAATTTGATATTGATGAAGCAGAGCTGGAAACCCGGTACGATGATCTATCCGTTGCCTGCGGTGTTGGTGAGTTGTGGGAGCAAGCCTGAAATGCGCAATCTCATTACAGTTGCATGGACAGGAACGGTGTGTACCAATCCGGCAATGTGTTATATTTCTGTGCGTCCTGAGCGATATAGCTATGAGATAATAAAGCAAGAGATGCAGTTTACTATAAATCTCACTACTGAAGAGATGGCTCGTGCAGTAGATTGGTGTGGTGTGAAATCGGGTAGAGATTTTGATAAATGGAAAGAGATGGGGTTGACTCCGATGGATGGGGTTGCTGTCTCATCGCCATATATTGAGGAATCACCATTGAGTATTGAGTGTCGAGTAAAAGAGATAATCCCATTAGGCAGTCATCACATGTTTCTTGCTGAGGTGGTAAATGTGCTTGCCGATGAAAAATATCTTAATCCCGAAACAGGGGCTTTTGATTTGGGGAAAGCTGGGCTGATAAATTATAGTCATGGGGCTTATTATCTGCAAGGAGAGAAAATAGGCAAGTTTGGATGGACTGTGCAGAAGAAAAAGAAAAAATAATTTAACCAAAAATATTTATGGAAAGAGACAACAAAATTTTTGACATTATTGAGCGGGAACATCAACGTCAACGTCATGGTATTGAGTTGATTGCTTCTGAAAACTTTGTTAGTGACCAAGTAATGCAAGCTATGGGTTCATGCTTGACAAATAAGTATGCTGAAGGTTATCCCGGTCATCGTTATTATGGAGGTTGCCAAGTGGTTGATGAAGCAGAGCAACTTGCTATTGATCGTTTGAAAGAGATATTTGGTGCGTCTTATGCCAACGTGCAACCCCACTCAGGTGCGCAAGCAAATATGGCTGTGTTTATGGCATGTATGCAACCCGGAGATAAATTCCTCGGTTTGAATCTTGCTCATGGTGGACACCTTTCACATGGTAGCCCTGTGAACTTCTCTGGTCTTATGTTCCAAGCATTGGAATATAATGTTAAAGAGGATACCGGTCTTGTTGACTATGAACAAATGGAAGAAGTGGCTCGTCGAGAACGTCCTAAATTAATCATCGGTGGTGCGAGTGCTTATTCTCGTGAGTGGGATTATGCACGTATGCGTCGTCTTGCAGATGAAATTGGTGCTATATTCATGGTTGACATGGCTCACCCTGCAGGTCTCATCGCTGCCGGATTACTTGATAACCCGGTAAAATATGCCCACATCGTAACATCAACAACTCACAAAACTCTTCGTGGACCTCGTGGTGGTATCATCTTGCTTGGTGAAGACTTTGAAAATCCATGGGGTAAAAAGACTCCAAAGGGTGTTACCCGCATGATGTCGTCTCTTCTTGATTCTGCGGTATTCCCCGGTGTTCAGGGAGGTCCACTTGAACATGTGATTGCTGCTAAAGCGGTAGCATTTGGTGAAGCATTGCAACCTTCTTATAAAGAATATCAAGCTCAAGTTAAGAAGAATGCAGCTGTTATGGCTCAAGCCCTTGTTGATAAAGGATATAAGATTATTTCAGGAGGAACTGATAACCACTGTATGCTTGTTGACCTTCGCACTAAATTCCCTGAACTAACAGGTAAAGTAGCGGAAAAAGTGCTTGTTGATGCCGATATTACCGCCAACAAAAACATGGTGCCATTTGATAGCCGTTCTCCATTCCAAACATCTGGTATTCGTCTGGGTACTCCGGCTATCACTACTCGTGGAGCAAAAGAAGAACTTATGGGTGAAATCGTGGAAATGATTGATACTGTTCTTTCAAATCCTGAAGATGAAAAGATGATTGCTTCTGTTCGCGAAAAAGTGAATAAAACAATGGAAGACTACCCAATGTTTGCTTACTAATCAGATAATTTATATTAAAAATAAGATAAAGGTTGCGAAGTTTGTCGCAACCTTTATTCTTTTAATAGTGGGGATGTTATGAATTGCGCATTAAAATTTGTATCTTTGCAATATGATTTACTTATATCGAATTTATCAATTGTTTATAATGTTGCCCATTGCTCTTGTGGCAACATCATTGACTGCGATATTGACAATAGTGGTGTGCGCGTTTGGTGATGCAAGTCGCAGTAGTTATTATCTCGCAATGGTATGGGCTAAGATTATGTGCTGGGTGTCATTGGTGAGAGTAACGATTAATGGACGTGAAAATATAGATACAAAAACATCCTATGTGTTTGTTGCAAACCACCAGGGGGCTTATGATATCTTTGCTATCTATGGATATCTTGGTCATAATTTCAAATGGATGATGAAAAAGAGCCTAGAGAAGATACCATTAGTAGGATATGCTTGCCGTCGTGCCGGTCAGATATTTGTGGATAATTCTTCTCCTGTAGCTGTGCGCAAAACAATGGAAGATGCGGAGAAACGATTACAAGGCGGAATGTCGGTTGTTGCATTCCCAGAAGGAACACGCTCAAAGAATGGCAAGATGCGTTCATTTAAGCGTGGCGCATATCAGTTGGCTGTAGAATTTGGGCTTCCTGTAGTGCCAATCACTATTTCAGGGGCTTATGAAATCATGCCAAAAGATGCAAAATTGCCTAAATGGGGTCATGTTGTGTTGACAATTCACAAGCCTATATATGCTCCGGAGCAAGGACATGACATGGCTCATCTCATGGACGAATCTTATAACGCAATTGCATCGGCTCTACCACAGAGATATAAATAAAAAAGGAGAAAGATGCTTAAGGTAAAAAGACTATATACATTTATGTTAGAGAGCTTTATGCCTCTATTCTTTATGACATTTTTTATATGTCTTTTTATAGTTTTGATGCAATTCTTGTGGCGATACATTGACGACCTTGTTGGGAAAGGTCTTGAAGTGGGTGTTATTGCTGAATTATTCTTTTATGCTGCATTGACAATGGTGCCGATGGCATTACCATTGGCGGTGCTGTTGGCATCGTTGATGACCTTTGGTAATCTCGGTGAGCGATTTGAGTTAACAGCAATGAAAGCTTCAGGGGTATCGCTATTGAAGTCAATGCGTCCTCTTGTAGTTTTGATGATTTTTGTCGCAATTGGTGCTTTCTTTTTTCAAAACAATGTATTGCCTGTTGCGCAAACAAAAATGTGGACACTTCTATATTCAATGCGTCAAAAATCTCCAGAACTTGAAATTCCTGAAGGGGTTTTCTATGACCAAATTCCCGGATATAACCTATTTGTAGAAAAGAAGGATAGAGATACCGGTGTATTATATGATTTGATGATATATGATGTGTCGGCTGGTTTTGATAACGCACGTGTAATCCTTGCTGATTCAGGGAAAATGAGCTTTACTGCTGACAAGACTCATCTATTTCTAAATTTATATAGTGGAGAACAATTTGAAAACTTGAAAGAACAAGGATCTTCATCAGGGAATGTTCCTTATCGCCGAGAGTCTTTCTCAAATAAAGATATTCTGATTGCGTTTGATGCTAATTTTAACCGA
This sequence comes from Muribaculaceae bacterium, assembly GCA_045596365.1. Lineage (GTDB taxonomy): Bacteria > Bacteroidota > Bacteroidia > Bacteroidales > Muribaculaceae > RGIG4079. The sequence goes on from JAZOCE010000022.1 coordinate 98,971, forward strand.
ATGGATGAAGAGGGTATGCGCAATCAATATGTTGGGAAAAACATCTCAGAACTGCAAGCTACAATTGATTCAGTACAATCAAGAGTAGATAGTATCGGGAGGATGTATGGGCAAGCGATAAAAGAGATTCCTTATTTTGGTGTAACATATTATAAACGCTCTTATGTCAATGGTAAACTAACACAAGTCAAGCAACAACCGGTTGTGTTGACCACTCCCATTAATATTGACTCCGTGTTTGATGGAGAGAGTCCAGCTGAATATAAAGGATATTTGGCACAGGCTTTAAACAAAGCAAAACGCCATCAGCAAGATTATGAATATAAGAGCTATCAAATGAAAGATGACCGCAAGACAATTCGTCGTCATGATATTGAATTGCAAAAGAAATTCACGTTGTCATTTGCATGTATTATATTCTTCTTTATTGGTGCTCCTCTCGGTGCTATTATTCGCAAAGGTGGACTTGGAATGCCTTTAGTGATATCAGTTATCTTGTTTATCTTTTATTATATAATTGATAATACCGGTTATAAGATGGCTCGTGAGGGACGTATTGAAGTTTGGCAAGGGATGTGGCTCAGCTCTGCAGTATTGTTGCCGTTGGGGATATTCTTTACTTATAAAGCGGTTAATGACTCTGCAGTATTCAACCGAGATGCCTATATGAATTTTTTCCGTCGTTTGTTTGGCATGAATGAAATGCGAAATGTTCAATTGAAAGAGGTGGTTATGGATGATGTTATCGAAGAGGTAGCATTATCGAAAATAGATGCGTTGAAACAAAAAAGTCAATCATTCCTTTCTCTAAATAAAAAACCACAATCTTATTTAAATTATTGGTTAAAAGGATATAGCCGAACTGAACTCCATGAAATATCGTCAGAAATGGAGGATTTAGTCCAATATATGTCTAACTCGCAGAATAAAATCATTATAAATAAATTGATGGATTATCCTATATTGAGAAGCCTTTGGTTGTATCACCCAACAAATTATAAGTGGTTGGCATATACATGTATCGCATTGTTCCCAATAGGGTTGCCTATGTATTTGATAGGACTCAAAAGCCAAAGTAGATTAAAAAATGAAATCAAGGCGATTATCAATGTGAGCAATGATTTAGAGAAACAATTAAAAAAGTAATCAAACAAAGCAATAATATACAATAATGCAAGCGATAAAATTAGACTCAATAGAAGAAGCATTAAAGGACTTCAAAGAAGGTAAATTTGTAATAGTTGTCGATGATGAAGATCGTGAAAATGAAGGCGATCTCATTGTGGCAGCTGAAAAAATAACACCTGAACAAGTTAATTTTATGCTTAAAAATGCTCGAGGTGTTTTGTGTGTTCCCATAACATTATCAAGATGTCGTGAGTTGCAATTAAACCGTCAAGTCGATGATAATACTTCAGTATTGGGAACTCCATTTACGGTAACTGTTGATAAACTCGAAGGTTGCTCTACAGGAGTATCTATTGAGGATCGCGCTGCAACAATACGCGCATTGGCCGATCCGGCTTCTACCCCTGAAACATTTGGCCGCCCTGGTCACATCAATCCATTGTATGCACAGGATCAAGGCGTTTTGCATCGTGCAGGACACACTGAGGCAGGTGTTGACATGGCTCGCCTTGCAGGGTTATATCCGGCTGCTGCATTGATGGAGATAATGAGTGATGATGGAACAATGGCACGTTTGCCAGAGTTGCGCCGTCTTGCTGATGAATGGGATATGAAATTGATATCGATTCGTGACCTTATCGCTTATCGCTTAAAGCAAGAGTCTCTTGTGGAAAAGGGAGAAGAGGTAGATATGCCAACAGAGTATGGCCATTTCCGACTCATTCCCTTCCGTCAAAAAAGTAATGGACTTGAACATATTGCGATAATAAAAGGTGATGTATCTAATGGTGATCCTGTGCTTGTAAGAGTTCATTCATCATGCGCAACAGGTGATATTTTTGGCTCAAAACGTTGCGATTGTGGAGAGCAGCTACACAAAGCAATGCAGATGATTGAAAAAGAGGGTCGAGGTGTTGTTGTATATCTCAACCAAGAAGGTCGCGGAATTGGTTTGATGGATAAAATCAGAGCATATAAATTACAGGAAGACGGATTAGATACAGTTGATGCTAATATCCATCTTGGTCACAAAGCTGATGAGCGTGATTATGGAGTTGGTGCTCAAATCCTTCGCTCATTAGGCGTTGAAAAAATGAGACTGATTTCCAACAACCCTGTTAAGCGCATCGGTCTTGAGGGCTATGGGTTAAATGTTGAAGAAAATGTTCCAATTGAGATTGAACCCAACGAGTACAATCGTTTCTACATGCAAACAAAGAAAACTCGCATGGGACATGACCTCCACAAACTATAGTTCGTTATTAACGTGAGTTTTATATAGAATATTGAGCTCACGTTAAATAATACATTAATTGCTGATTAGCGATATTAGATGAATTGCTCACCTAAAATAAGGGAACTATCGCGAAACGACTTAGGGGTATATGTATAAGAGATTATCTCAATTTTGATACTGACTTATAGGAAAATGGATGACGAAGCGAGTGAGGCTGTCGTTATAGGTGCGGAGCGAAAAACGACAATTGTGTTTCATTAGTGTTTCTCGTATAAATATCAATCCAAGTCCTTGCCCATTGGGCTTTGTTGAGAAGAATGGGGTGAATAATTTGTTTGCAGTATCGTTATCAATTCCTTTTCCTGTATCAGAAATTTCGATTATAGGTGAATCTTCGGTATAGGTTTTAATAGAGATTGTTCCATTATTGCCAATACTTTCGATGGCATTTTTGATAATGTTTACAATAGCATGTTCTATCAAAGGTCCATCAATCATTACCGGAAGAGGATTAGGACATAAATCAATGTTGATTGAAATGCCGTTTTCAGTACACACGCTTTCCATAATAGATGCACAATGTGACGCACATTCATTGAGGTCATTTATAGACAAGTCGGGTTCCGGAATTTTTACAACATCGGCAAATCGTGTAATAAAATTACTCATCCCATGGCTACGTTCAATGCACACTTGTAGAGCATATTGCAGGTCCTCGCAATTTTCAATTGTTGCAAGGGTGTCATTTATCATGTCAAGCGTAGATGTAACTCCAGCAACACTATTATTTACTTCATGAGCAATCATGCGGATAACCTTTTCATAGGCCTTCTTTTCAGCTTTCATAACCTCAGATGTCAAGCTTTCAATTAAGATAAATGGATGATAAAATCCACGATCTACAAATGAAAGTTTAGAACATCGATATATCATTGCATCACCAATGCGTAATGTCTCAGTTGCTCCTTGTGGAACGTGATGCAATCTATCGGCAAGAGGTGTAGATAACTCCTCAATTGTTTTTCCTATAGCAGTATTATCAGAACTTACCCCAAGGAATTGTACTGCTGATGCGTTAATTGATGTTATTTTGTTGTCAAAGTCGAGGATTATAACTCCCATTGGTGACGATTTGATGATGAGATCGAGGAAATAGTTTTGTTCACGCAACCGCAAACGCTCCGTTTTTAATTCACTCATCATGCGGTTAAACACATCCACAATGCGGTCGGCATCATGTTGCCCAACATGGGATAAACGACTGCTGAAATCCTGCTCATTTAGCAAGTTCATACCATTAGCCAAAGCATCAAGCGTTTTTAATACTTTGAAATAAAAGTACCCAATAAAACATAGACACAAAGCTAAGAAACACTCTGCGAGATAGAATATTGTAGAGTCTAAAGATGTTGAAATCTTTAGCAGAAAGATGCTTGTCGCTAAAAGCAAAATTGCGAGACAAATAAAAAGAGTTCTTAGCTTCATTCTATAGAGAGTATTTTTCCATTCGGCGGTATAATGCTTGTCGGGTAATCCCTAAAGACTGTGCAACTTGTGATAAGTTTCCACGATATTGTTCAAGAGCCTTAGCTATTGTTTGTCGTTCTACCTCTTCCAATGTAAATAATGAAGAAGGAGTATTCTCGGTGTTGATATTCATCGCACAAGTAGCTTTATATTCACGTCTGAAAGCGTCGGCATTTAATCGAGGACTATCATTGATGAGCAATGTGCGTTCCACAAGATTTTTCAACTCACGAATATTTCCTGAATAGGGTAATCCTTTGAGAAAATCCATTGCATCATCAGTAATAATTGCAGGTTTAGCTCCATTTTGAGAATATAGCAGTTTGGCAAAATGATTAACAAGCAAAGGTATATCTTCAACACGTTCTCTTAAAGGAGGAAGATGCAATGTTATGAGGCTAATGCGGTAAAACAAATCTTCACGAAAATCCTTCTCGGCAACCATTTGTCGGAGGTCGGCATTTGTAGCACAGATAACACGCACATCGGTGCGTCGTTGACGGCTGTCTCCTAAAACTTCATAGGTGCGATCTTGTAATACTCGCAATAATTTTACTTGGCAATTCTTTTCCAAATCGCCTATCTCGTCAAGAAAAATAGAGCCTTTATCGGCAATCTCAAAACGCCCTTGACGATCCGCTACTGCCCCGGTAAACGAGCCTTTGCGATGACCAAACATTTCACTCTCAAAAAGGCTTTGTGATATGCCTCCAAGATTTACTTTAACAAATGCATGTGATTGACGATTACTATTGCGATGAATCGCTTCGGCTATTAATTCTTTACCCGTACCACTTTCACCGGTAATTAATACTGAAGCATCGGTGCGAGCGATGCGCTTAACTGTTTCAAGAACTGATAATAGTTGAGGACTTTCTCCAATTATGCCACATCGATTAAAATCATCTGAAGCAATAGGCATAGAGCCTTCGGTTAGCTCTATCGCTGTCTTTACTCGTTGCAATAATGAAATATTGTCCCAAGGTTTAGTGATAAAATCTTGTGCACCTGCTTTTATCCCATCAACTGCGAGTTGAATGTTGCCCCATGCTGTCATTAATATTACAGGAACAAGAGGTTGGAATAATCTGATTTGTTTAAGTAAAGTCAGTCCCTCAACTCCATCGGTTGATAGAGAGTAGTTCATATCCAATAGTATCAATTGTGGTGCCGTATTTCTAATAATGCAAATCGCTTCAGCAGGAGAGGCGACTGCCTCAACGCTATATCCGGCACGTTTTAACACCAAAGATAATGAGGTGCGTATTACAATATCGTCATCAACAACAAGTATCATATTACAAATATAAAAATTTTATCTCAATATTGCATCAAAGTCGGCATTGATACTTGCATTATTGGCAAAATCCCATAAAGTGAGACTGCGCACTTGATAATAGTAATACCAATAATAGAATAATTCGTTGATGCGTTTTTGCCGAGCTTGATCCTTACTTGTCTGAGCATCGTTAAGATCAAGAGTGCTTAGTCGGCCTATCATGAATGTTTCAACATTAGTATTATAGCGACGATTTGCTATTTCATCAGCTTCGCAAGCAATAAGCAATTGCCGACGTTGATTGTTAAATTGTTCTGTGAGAATAAACAAATTTTGATGAAAATTCATAGTCTCTTGTCTTAATTGATTTTCGACCACCTCACGATTACTTTCTGCTACTTTTACTTGACCTCGGCGTTTTCCCCAGTCAAGTATAGGAATTTTTATACCAACTTCTACAATTTGATTGTCTTTCAGATGATTGTAGGATTGAGATAATTCATTGTGTGTACCTGTAAACCCAACTTGTGCGTATAAAGATATTTGACGCATATTCCCACGTGCTTTTGCTACATTATAGTCAGCTTCAAGCTGGCGACGACGAATATTGATTGCAAAAGGATTATTCTCTAATGCTTTGTCAAGCACATTCTGATAAACAAGTTCTACTTGAGGAATAGAATCGGGAACAATGGGGACAAGTTCCGTATCTCCGTCAATATCGAGAAAAGAGCAAAGTTTAAACATATTGCTTTTCATTGTACTCTCATTATCAGTGAGATCTGATTCTGCGTTTAGTAAATTCAGTTTAAGTTGTAAAACATCGTTTTCACTGATTTTCCCCATTTCACGTTTGGCTATAGCTACTTTATAAAGTTTTTGAGCATTTTCAAGATTTTGTCGAGCAATGTTTACATTTTCAAGAGCAAGTAGCAAGTTGAAAAAGTAATTTATTGTAGTCATTGTAACTTCTTCGGTTGCTGAAAGAAATGATGCTTTAGCTTCACGATATCGAAGAGGCTCGATTTTGCGTTCCCACTTGATTGTATTTGTTCCAAATATGGGTTGTGTGAGTGTCAATGCAATAGGAACACTCATAAATTGTCTTGTCTTATCTCCATTTAATTGTTTCATGAAATCAAGAGATGATGATAGAGACAATTTACCTCCTGTGAGCCAAATGTTTTGATCTATTGAAATGTTGCCACTTAATCCTAAATAGTCATTACGCACATATGTATAACTTCCATCACTTTGCTGGTAAGGGTTGTAATTTTTGTTATAGCTTGGTAATGTTGAGGAAAAATTAATTTCCGGTAATAAGTTGGCTCTAAATGTGCGATATTCCCAATAGGCTGTTTTGAGCTCATTTAGGGCTACTGCTGCGTCCACACTATTACGACGAGCCATTGCTATTGCTTCATCAAGCGTAAGGTTACGTTGCATGGCTTGCGCTTGAGCGGAACACTCAATTCCGCTCAAAGCGATTACCGATAATATATAAATGAAAAAGCGTTTCATAAGAAATAATGTCTTATTATTCGTCATGTAGAGCCTCAGCCGGGAGTTCGCGGGTAGCACGACTTACCGGTATAAGTGTCCCAATCAAGGATGTGACGAGAAGAACGAGGTAAACAATAATTGATATCACAGAAAAATGTGTTATAGGATTATTTTGCCAATATTCCGGATTGAGCATATCTTTACTAAGCATATTAACATTGGCAAAGAAATTATTGGTATATACATAATGGGCCATTATAATGGTGCTTAATATTACAGCAACAGAAACCAATATTGCTGATTCTGTTAAGAATTGGCTAGTAATTCTCCATTTTGATGCTCCGATACTGCGCATGACTCCTATTTCTTGACGTCGAGCATTGGCACGCACCCAGAATGTTCCCACCATTCCAAGAAATACACACATTAACCCAAATATTGCAAATATTGTGTTTCGGCGGGTTGAGTTTAGTTCTCCAAATACTTCCGCCATATTTAAAGCAGCTATATCAAATCGTTCAATCCCTAAACAATAATAGTTCCCGCGACTGAGTTTTAGTTTAATTTCTTCTTCAAAGCGTTTCTCAAATTTAGCTTGGTCAACTTCGTCTTTAACTCTGAATGTGAATGTATAAGACCAGTGCATATAGAAATTTCCCTCTATGTCATTACAAAATGAAGCAGAAGCAAAAGCAGTGGGATAGGGCTGATTATAATCACGATCTTTAAAGTCTTTAAATACTCCGGCTATTTCTCGTACGTCTTTCTTATAATCATAGCATTTTTCTCCTACTACATCAGTTCTTCCATATAGCATTTTTGCTGAATTTTCAGAGATATATATCAGATTGCGAGATGCAAAGTCAGGAGCTATTGTCATGGTTGCTCCGCTATTTACATCTTTAAGCCGATAAGTTTTTAGAATATCGCTACCTTCAACCGGAACAAAATGATAAAATTGTAGATGCGTTCTCTTAGATAAGGCAGTATCTGCAAACAATTCTCCTCCGCTAAAACTCCCGCTATTGGCATAGTCCATTCCGTATGCAATAGCAAAACTCTCTATTTCCGGAAGATTGCGCATTTCGCGTATGATGTCGAGGAATTGTAGTCTTACCAGAGAATCATTATCCATTTCTGTGCTATATTTGTGAGATGTTCGAGGAATTTTATTCATTTTTAGGATGTATATTCCATCTTGTTCATATCCTCTGTCAATGTTTTTATTTGCAATTTGGACGCACAAAGGATCCAAAACAATCCATAAAAATATACCCACAAAAAGCAATTCAAAGAATATCCAGCCGTTTTGACGACGTTGGTTCCATATTTGTTTTAAAGTAGTTCTAAACATAGTGATATTATTGTTTTGGATTTAGTGAATTAATGATTGTTTGTCGCAATGATATAGATGCCGGAATAAGGGTCGAGATGATGTTAAGAATAAAACATATTGCTAAAACGGCTGCAAACACCCACCAATTAAAAAGCATTTCTATAGAAAGATTGTCGGATAACAATTGGGCGCTTTCTATAAATCCGTTATGCAAAATGTTTGTAATCCAACTACTGCCGCAAAGTAGTATTGCGTAGCAGATAATGATACCGACAAATCCACCGAAAGTGGTTAACAAGAGGTTTTCCCAGAGAATTTGTGAAAGGAGTTGTCTGTTTGTTGCTCCATAGGTCTTGCGTATTCCAAGTTCAGGAAGTCGCTTGTTCATTCTTGATGATATCATTCCACTAAGATTAAGTGCAGGGATAATCAAGAGCGCAAACAATATATATCCATATTTTAGGAGTTCATCCTTTTCGTTGAGGATCTTGCCAAACCTAAATTGGCTCGCCCAATAAGTATCAGGACCAAGTAGCTGGTAATTAAAAAGTTTATCGTGCTGATTATATTTGTGCATCATTTCGGCAATTTCTGCTTTTACAGCATCAATTTCATTGTCTGATTTTGCTGTAATTGCAATCTCGCAATCACCTAAAATATCATCTATATCTGTATACTCTGTAGTGGAAAAAGGAGCCCAAACATCGGCCACCGTTTTGTTATCCATTACGGCGGCAACATCTTTTACGACACCGATAATCTTATATTCAGAACCGGAGATCTCTATGGTCTTATTAATTACATCTTCGGTCATAAATAAGCGTTTGGCGCAACTTTGAGAAACTACTACATTTTTTGACTTTGTTTGTATATCGGAATCATTATAAGGTCTCCCATCTATAAATTCAAAATCATAAACATTCCAATAGCCGGCATCTGTATGTTTCAAAACGATAGGCGTTGATGTGTGTAATGTTGACGCTTCTATTCGGGATAATCCCCAATAATCGGCTTTAACTCCTGTAACGGCATCAACTGATGGTAATTGGCATATCATACTTACTAAAGAAAAATTTGGTGTGCTTTGCCAATAATTATTACTTGTTGAGTCTTTTTCTGTTTTTTCGACAGAGTCAATAATTAAAGTGCGATCGCGTTTGTATTCAGGGTATAAAGGGGCAAATTTGATATATAGGATTACAAACAGAGTCATTGTCAATGCTATGGATAATCCGGTACCGATGATATATATGCCAGAAAACAATTTGTTTTGGAGTATCATCATCCATGCTTGTTTGAGATATAAAGTTATTTTATTCATGGGTATATTGATTATCGATTAACATACTTGTCTTCCGTCAAAGAATCGAGCGATGCGACTTGTTTGTCGTGCTTGTTCCTCATTGTGAGTAACCATGACAATGGTGCATCCATCTTGTTGGTTAAGTTCATGAAGAATATCCATTACCTCTGCTCCCATTTTAGAATCAAGGTTACCCGTTGGCTCGTCGGTGAGTATTATTTCAGGTTGACCTATAATGGCACGAGCAATAGCTACACGTTGACATTGTCCGCCTGATAATTGAGACGGCATGTGGTGTAAACGATGGCTTAGACCTACGCGTTCAAGAACGGCCTTTGCTTGTTCTACTGATTCCTTGTGAGATACACCTCGGTATATTAGAGGCAGTTGCACGTTGTCAATAACATTAAGTGATGGAATGAGGTGGAATGATTGAAAAACAAATCCGAGTGTCTCATTACGGAATTTTGCTAATGCCTTATCGCTCATCTTTGCATCAATCAGTTTACCGTTCATTTCTATGGTCCCATTTGTTGGAGAATCGAGCAAACCGATGATGTTGAGTAGCGTAGATTTTCCGCAACCCGATGGTCCCATAATGCTTAAAAATTCACCTTTTCCTACTTCTAAGTTTACATTTTCGAGAGCTTGAGTCTCAATCTCTTTAGTGCGGTAGATTTTGTCAATACCTGTAAGTTTAATGATTGCCATAATAATATATTTTTTTAGATTAATATTCTGTTTAATTTACTTTGATTGATTTAGCATCTTTAAATTGTTTCATGTCGCTGATTACGACGCGATCTCCGGTGTTTAGTCCTTCGATAACTTCAACCTTATCATAACTACATTCCCCTAAACGCACTATGCGAGGAACTAATGTCTCATTTTCGTCAAATACAAAGAGTGTATATTCTCCAGGCCCTACATAGTAATTGGAATTAGGTAATCGCAAAACATTCTCTTTTATAGAGTTTACGACATGAACATCGGCTTTTAATCCAGAATGCAGGCGTTGATGATTATCTTCGTCAAGATTTACAGTAAAGGAAATTTTTCCATCTTTGCTGAGAGGTGTAACGCTTCCAATTGTCCCATTGAGATTGTCGTTACCTATTTTGACAGTAACCTTTCCTCCGGCGGTTACATATTCGCTATAGATATCAGCAATAGAGCCGTTAATTTTAAAATGGGAAAGATCGCTCACTACAGCAATTTTGCTCCCTTGTGATACTTGCGCCCCCACTTCGTCCATGATATATGTAATAATGGCGTTACGTGGTGAACGAATGGCGGCATCGTCAAGGGTGCGCTTGATTTCGGCAAGATTGCGAGATGCAATGTTTATCTCAAGTTGTTTTTCACGCTCATCAGCTGCTTTAATCAACTTTTCATTGGATAGTTGCTGGCGAAGTTGCTCAAGTTCGAGTCGGCTTGTCTTACATGAAAATTCAGCCTCTTTTACTTTGTCATGAGTTCCGGAGCCGAGGCTGTCTAAGTAGCGTTCATTGCGTAATTCTGCTTCAAGGCGATCAAGTTTCATTGCAGCTACTTTGACTTTCATTGATAGGTCGTCAAGATAAGTGCGGTTGTTGATTTTTAGTCGTTCAAATTGACTTTGTTGCATTTGTAATTGGTCAACACTCTTTTGGTAATCAATTTGTGCGCTTTGTGTGTCAAGGCGAAGAAGTGGTGTCCCAGCTTCAATAGCATCTCCACTGTGATGTAGCACCTCAAGAATTTGAGAGTTGATGGGGCAGATAATCATCTCTTCGATAGATGGTACTACTATTCCCGAAGCTGCAACACTCGGTTCTATATCTCCGCAGTCAACAACAGCGATTTTTATTTGATCTCGTTTAACGGAGTTGCGAGAGAGTGATGTGAAAGTTAAAATGAGGGCAATTACAGCTACTGATGCAATTGCGATGCGCAAAAATCTTTTTATGCGTCGGCGTTTGATTTCTTCTATAGGTATTTGTCTGTCCATAAATAATGTTTTTGTTTTCTGGCATTATTATATGACGAATACCGTGCCAAAGCTGTAAGTAATTGAAAATCAGTGTTAATATAAGCTGACGGTGTGTCCGTTATCGGACACTTTTAAGTTGAATAAATAAAAAGACCGCAGACAATAACAGTCAGCGGTCGATGTTTCGCTATATTATATAATGTATATAATAATATTAAAGAGCGATAAGTTCGTTGATTTTTTCTTCCAAAGTAGCTTTAGATTGAGAGCCGGCTAAACGTATGTCGGTTTTTTCTCCGTTTTTGAAGAATAGGATAGTTGGGATTGACATAATGCGATATTTTGTGCTTAAGTCGCTTTCTTCATCAACATTATATTTCCCAATAACTACTGCATCTCCAAATTGTTCAGCGAGTTCGTCAATAATAGGAGATAGACGCATACATGGTCCACACCATGTTGCCCAAAAGTCAATAACAACCGGTTTGCCTGATGCAATTATTTCATCAACGTTTTGATCTGTAAAAGTAAAAGCCATTTTATATAAATTTTTAGTTAGTATTTTCTTATTGCAAATTTAATGAACATAAAATTATTTGACAAATATAAATTACTCATTAATGTGATATTCGATATCCATATCTTTGAGCATTTCTATTAACTTTTTGTCAATAGGAATTTTAAGCCCGGATGTCATTCTGATCGAGCGATTGATTTCAGGGTCATATATGCGTAGCGACAGTGTGCCACGATTTTCGGTAGATGAAGTTATATGCTCTGATATGAGTTTATGTAGCGTTTCTGTAACCTCCTCTTTTGATAGATGCAGGGTGATGCTGTTAATCAATTGCCCTTTGAGTTCTTGCAGTAGGCGAATATTGGTAACACTAAATCGTAGCTCTTCGCTTTTAAAGCGTTTTTGATAACGACCTGTAACAACAATAGGCATCCCCACAACTCCATAATTTCGGAAGTTGATGAAATCTTGTCCGAAAAATCTCAATTCAGTACTGCCATTGTAGTCCTCGATTTTCATGATGCCGAATTGACCTCCGCTTTTGGTGGGCTTGGCTTCAAAACTCACCACCATTCCTCCAAAACTGAGTTCTTTCCCGTCAGCGGGTGTTTCTTCCAAGAATGTTTTGATGTTGTGGCTACACCCATAATTAATCTCCATGTAATATGGATCCAATGGGTGAGCCGACAAGTACATTCCCACCAACTCTTTTTCTTTGTCAAGGCGTTCAGTGTTAGCCCAAGGTACTGCGCGAATTACTTGTGGGCGAGCGGCAGTTGTCATTGCTTGGTCTTCATCAAATCCAAATAGCGATGCGCTACTTTGCATCTTGTCGTTTTGGAACAATTGACCATATCTGATGAGTATTTCCGCAAAACTTTCGTCTTTATTGTTCTTTTCAAAGAAATCTTCACGTTTAATCTCTGGGAAACAGTCAAATGCTCCTGCTAACGCAAGTGATTCTATTGTGCGTCGATTTATTGACGACATGTTAACTCGCTCAATAAAATCGTAGATGTTTTCAAATGGACCACCTTCGGTTCGGGCTGTAATGATATCGTTTACGATGTTCATGCCTATGCCTTTGATTGCTGCAAGACCAAATCGGATATCGCCTTTAGAGTTTACCCCAAACTTGGTGAAACTTTCATTAACATCTGGACCTTTTACATCAATGCGCATTGCTTTACATTCGTCCATGAATCCTGTTAACTTGGTAATATCAGCAAGGTTTCGGCTCAATACTGCTGCCATGTATTCTGCTGGATAGTTGGCTTTAAGATATGCAGTTTGGAATGCAACCCAGCTATAGCAAGTCGCATGACTCTTGTTGAATGCGTAAGATGCAAATTTTTCCCAGTCGGTCCATATTTTTTCAAGAACTTTAGTCTCGTAGCCATTTTTCTGACCGCCTTCAAGAAATTTTGCTTTAAGCTCATTCATCTTGTCGATCATCTTCTTACCCATTGCTTTGCGCAACGTGTCGCTCTGCCCGCGAGTGAAATCGGCGAGCAATCGCGATAAGAGCATCACCTGTTCTTGATATACAGTAACACCATAGGTGTCTTTGAGGTATTTTTCCATGATGGGTATATCATAGACAATAGGGGATTTGCCATGCTTGCGGGCAATAAAGTCGGGGATATAATCCATTGGCCCCGGACGATAAAGCGCATTCATCGCAATCAAATCTTCAAATGTGCTAGGTTGAAGTTCGCGCAAATATTTTTGCATCCCTGCCGATTCAAATTGGAATGTTCCGGTTGTGCGACCTTCGCAATAAAGCTGATAGGTTTTTGGATCGTCGATGGGTATATTATCAATGTCGATATCGATTCCTCTGGTGAGTTTGATATTAGCAAGAGCTTCTTTGATAATCGAAAGTGTCTTCAGACCTAAAAAGTCCATCTTGATAAGTCCAGTGTCTTCAATTACCGAGCCTTCATATTGTGTAACAAGCAGTTTTGAGCCATCTTTATCATAGGCGGTGCTTACAGGTACCCAATCGGTAATATCATCACGACCGATGATTACCCCACAAGCATGCACGCCTGTGTTACGCACATTCCCTTCAAGTTCTTTGGCATATTTTAATGTCTCAAGAATTTGAGGGTTGTTGCTTTGCAACTCTGTCTTGAATTCCGGCACATGCTCATAGCAGTTTTTTAGCGTAGGCTTTAACTCTTTACCATTTACTTCCGGCATGTGCTTCGGTATTAGTTTTGTCAAGCGGTCGCTTTCTGATAATGGCAGTTTTTGTACGCGGGCAACATCTTTGATTGATGATTTTGCTGCCATCGTTCCGTATGTGATGATGCGAGCGACTTTTTCAGCACCATATTTTTCAGTAACGTATCGCAAAACGTCGGCACGACCATCATCATCAAAGTCAATATCAATATCAGGCAACGAAATACGGTCGGGATTAAGGAAACGCTCAAACAGCAAGTCATATTTGATAGGGTCTATTTGAGTGATGCCAAGGCAATAGGCTACAGCCGAACCGGCGGCGGAGCCACGACCGGGACCGACAGATACCCCCAATTTGCGCCCTGCAGCAATGAAGTCCTGCACAATGAGGAAGTAGCCTGGGAAGCCCATGTTTTTTATCGTATTGAGCTCAAATTCAATACGCTCTGATTGTTCCTCTGAGATAGTTCCCCATCGGCGTTTTGCTCCTTCGTAGGTCAAATACCTTAAATAGTCATCATTGTTAGTAAAGACGTCGGGCAAAGGGAAATTTGGAAGAATAGGACCATGGTCAATGGAGTATGTCTCGACTTTATCAAGAATTTCCATTGTGTTGCTTAAAGCTTCTGGCAAATCAGAGAATATTACATTCATCTCCTCTTGCGTTTTCATCCATTCCTGCTTGGTATATAACATGCGTTTCTCATCGTCAAGGTCTTTGCCTGTTGATACGCATATTAGTCGATCATGAGCTTCTGCGTCCTCTTCGTTCACAAAATGAACATCATTTGTGCATATTAATTTAATGTCATATTTGCGAGCGATTCTGATTAATTCGGCATTTACTGTTTCCTGAACAGCATATACAGCGTGATTAGCTCTTGGGACAGTCGCTTTGTGGCGTTGCAATTCTATATAATAATCATCGCCAAATGTGTCTTTGAACCATTGCACTTGTCGTTCAGCCTCTTCAATCTCTCCGGCCTGAATTAATCGGGGAATCTCTCCTCCAAGACACGCTGAACACACAATCAGACCTTCGTGATATTTTGCAAGCTCGCTTTTATCTGTACGAGGATGTGAATAAAATCCTTCGGTCCATGCGCGAGATACTATTTTGATGAGATTATGATATCCCTTTTCGTTTTTAGCTAAAACTACCAAATGTCGTCCTGTGTCTTTCTTGTCAGTGTGTTCAAGTAGAGATTTATTTGCAACATACATCTCACAGCCAAAAATAGGCTTAAATAGCTTCTCTTTTAGATCTTCAATTTCGGCATTAATTGTAGCAACTTCTTCGCTATTATTTAAGGCAGTTGCTTCTTCAAGTTTTTTCTTTGCTGCTTTTATTGCATCATTAACTTTGCCGTTTTTCTTTTTGACATAGTTATAATACTCTTTTATGCCAAACATGTTTCCGTGGTCGGTAATAGCCAATCCTTTCATCCCGTCTGCGATAGCCTTATCAACAAGGGCTGGAACAGATGCTTGGCCATCAAGAACTGAAAATTGAGTATGAACGTGAAGATGTATAAATTGTTGCATTTTAATTCTGATAATTATTTCTTGTCAAAGGTAAGAATTTATTCTAAAGTTACATTAATTATATGTGTTTTAGTTATGAACATTCAGTTGTGAGTTATAAACAGCAATTGTAAATATATTATGCGCAGGAAGAACAAGTGTTAAGTAGTGTTAAATATTTTGGTGTTCTGATATGTGTAAATGCTTGAAAATGTGTTTGATTTGGGGCCTGTTGAATAGTTGGTGAAAAAGTTTGTTTTAAAATAATTTTGTGGATATAAAAAATGTGCTTAACTTTGCACTCGCTTTTAAGAAATAAAGCAGTCGCACATTGACATAATTACAATAGACGAAGTAGTACAAGAGTCAGAAATGATTCTCTGTCAATTCACAAAAAATCTAGGCGTAAACACCAAGAGCGATAAGGGTATTCGTGGGTATTGTGAAGGCAAAACAAATAAAAAAAAGAAGTTTTGTCTTGAATTTTTTATTAGAAAAAGAAAAGACAATATAAACAACAACGAAGAGTTTGATCCTGGCTCAGGATGAACGCTAGCGACAGGCTTAACACATGCAAGTCGAGGGGCAGCATGAAAGGTAGCAATACTTTTTGATGGCGACCGGCGCACGGGTGAG
>JAZOCE010000023.1:0-119825 GCA_045596365.1 Muribaculaceae bacterium
CGATAGCTTGTCCGAGAGAAAGGAGTCCTGCATTTACAAAGCTGACAACCATTACTGTTGTTGCTGATGAAGATTGGATGATTGATGTGATACCAAGACCTGTCATTACTCCTTTCAATGGGTTGGAGGTCATTGCCGATAGGAAACTTCTAAGTTTTTCGCCTGCTACTTTTTGCAAACCTGAACTCATTAAGTTCATCCCATAAAGGAACATACCTAATGCTCCCAATAGGGTGGAAATTTGAAATAAATCCATTATTTTTAATAAGTAAAATTTTTAGTATCTTAATATATAACAACAACGGCATTTTTAGAAAAATGTCGCTTAAATAATATTATAAATTAAAGAATACTAAATAATTAGTTTACCAATACTGATGAGTCGATTGACAGGCTTGGTAAACAAAGAATGGATTATTTGAGATTTTTTTTGAATGAAATTGCTGATTTCAAGGCTAATGACTTTCCCCGATTTGATAAACTCAAAATTGTATCGGATAGAAGAATTTGCTCTTTTGGGAGAGTTTTGTAAGCTTAAAACGTTAGTCGAAGAAACTCGACGAGGAAGATAGATGTCAAAATCAGACGAAGAATAATCAGAGTAAAAAGCTTCAACTTCTGTTGTAATATCTTGTATGGGATTGGTCAAGATTACAGAATCGGACTTATCTACGCCATCAATAATCGCAATAGCAATTATTATGGGAATCATATATTTCAGCAGATAATTCACCTATAGTCTAAATTTATTCTACAAATTTAGCAATAATTTATAAGATAGCAAATAATAGCATGAAACCTATTTATAAATAAATGTATATAGATAATATAAATGAGCTGATAAATTAAAAAAATGAGATATATTAATAATTATGAATAAAAATATTTACCTTTGTATAGAATTAAGTAAATGAATATTAATCTTAAAACATAAAATACAATGCTTACACAAATAGTTAATGCAAAGGTGCTCACCCCGCAAGGTTGGATCGAAAATGGTTCGGTCTTGATGGATGGAAACAAGATTGCTGATGTAATGAATAATTCTCAACCGGTAGAAGGTGCAGAGATTGTTGATGCAAAAGGAAATGTAGTTGCTCCCGGTGGAATTGAAATTCATGTCCATGGAGGTGGTGGTCGCGACTTTATGGAAGGAACCGAAGAAGCATTTAAAGTTGCGGTTGACGCTCATTTGAAACATGGTACAACTGCAATTTTCCCTACATTGTCATCTTCAACAGTGCCAATGATTGAAGCTGCTGCTGAAACATGTACTAAAATAATGAATGAAGATCCGAATACACCAATTTTAGGTTTACATCTGGAAGGGCATTATCTAAATATGGCAATGGCAGGAGGTCAACTTCCTGAAAATATTAAAAATCCTGATCCGGCAGAGTATGAGCCTATTATTAATAAATGGCCATGTATCAAGCGTTGGGATGCTGCTCCTGAATTACCCGGTGCTGTGGAATTTGGGAAATTCATTACATCTAAAGGAGTGTTGGCATCTATTGCTCACACACAAGCCGAATATAAAGATGTAAAAGCCGGATGGGAAGCAGGATTTACTCATGCAACACACTTTTATAATGCTATGACTGGAGTTCATAAACGTCGTGAGTTCAAATATGAAGGAACTATTGAAAGTATATATCTACATGATGATATGACAGTGGAGCTTGTTGCTGATGGAATCCATGTTCCACCCGCAATGTTGAAGATGGTTTATAAGATAAAAGGTGTTGAACGTACATGTGCAATTACTGATGCATTGGCAGTAGCTGCAAGTGATAGTCAAACTGCATTTGACCCTCGTGTAATTATTGAAGATGGTGTGTGTAAACTATCTGATCGTTCAGCGTTGGCTGGTAGTATCGCAACAATGGATCGCTTAATTCGCACAATGGTTCAGCAAGCAGAAATTCCATTGAATGATGCGTTGAGAATGATTTCAGAAACACCTGCAAAAATCATGAAAGTATATGATCGTAAAGGCTCTCTTGAAAAGGGAAAAGATGCAGATGTGATTATGCTTGATGAGAACTTAGAACTTTGCGGAGTATGGTCAATGGGAAAATTAGTTGACGGAACGAGAAAGTTTTAAAAAATAATATATATAAAACTAAAGTCCCGATTTTAGTCGGGACTTTTTATGTTGATAATAGAGGAGGCATAAATGCGTCTGGAATATGTTCTATCTTATGACCTGTTTCAGGACTTCCTATAATTAAGATTATGTCAAATTGTGGCTCATGAGGGATATTATACATCTTTATATATGAATTTGCGGAGCGAGTCATATGTATAATCTTTTTTCTGTCGATTGATTCAAGTGGGTCAACATAATCATCAGTGCGGGTTTTTACCTCGACAAAAATTATGCGGTTGCCTTTCATGGCGATAATGTCAATCTCATAATGATTTACACGCCAATTGCGTTCACATATTGCATAACCATTGCAAATCAGTGTTTCGCATGCAATGCTTTCTCCCCATTTTCCTAATTCATTGTGCTTTGCCATCTTAGTAATATTTCGGCAAACTTAATTATAAAATTTATTCTAAGAAGAATCATAAAAGGTTAAAAAAAATAAATATCGGTAAATTTAGACTTTTTAGAAGTTGCAGGCATGTTATTGTATATTTTATTTTTTTAATAATTGAATAATTACTATTTTTGTTTAAAATTAAATTTTTATACCATGCGTTTTATAACATTTACACTATTACTATTGCTAACTCTGTCAATAAATGCTGTTGATAATTTGATTGTCAGACAGAGTATGGGAGATAAATCAATCTCCATTTCGAGTATTAGCCACATTACATTTCCAACAGATGGAAGTGGGGTAGTCGTTAATTTTACTGATGGAACGTCAGAAAAGTTTGCTCGTGGCACTTTTGTTTCATTGCGTTTTAATGGTTCCCTTTCCGGTATCGACAAAATTGCTTCAGAAAATCAATCAGGTTTGATTTTCAGCACTGATTGTTCGACAATCTCAGTTGCTGATGAAAATGTGATGATTGAAGTATATTCTACTGCAGGAGCTTTAGTCGCAGAGGGTAAAGGAGCGTTGAATATTTCTAATCTTGTTCCCGGAACATATATTGTTAAAGCCGGAACAGTAATTTCTAAAATTGTAAAACGATGAAAAAGACTATTATTTTAGCAATATCAGCGTTATCGCTTGTTTCATTGGCTTGGGCAGCTGAAACAATGTGGATTCAACGAACAGATAATATGAAACTTGGATTGCCTCTTGAGATAGCTGATAGTGTGTCTATTTCGCAAGATGGGGCAAATGTGATTTTTACAGCAACAAACGGAGTTGTAAAAACGATGCCTAATTCAGAGGTTGAAAAAGTAACAATAGGAACAGCTTCTTCAATCGTTGAAATTAATTATAATGGTACAGATGTAGAAATTGTAAACCCATTTGCGTTTGAAGGCGTTACTGTTACCAAGACCGGTGCCGATGTTGTAGTTACATCAACTTCTCTAAATGAACTTTCTTATAAATTAACCGGAACAACAACAAGTGGATCATTCAAGATTTATTCAGATACTAAATTTATTCTTGATTTGAATAGTGTGAGCATTACAAATAATGATGGTGCTGCAATCAATATTCAAACAGGTAAAAAATGTACCATTCAGTTGACTGGAACATCTAATTTGACCGATGCCTCTTCTTATGCAACAGTATCGGGTGAGGACCAAAAAGGTTGTTTCTTTAGTGAAGGTCAGTTAATATTTACCGGAACAGGTACATTGAATGTAAATGGTAACTATAAACATGGTATATGTAGTGATGACTACATTGATATTCAAAGTGGTACAGTTAATATCGTTAAAGCAGCCAATGATGGTATTCGTGTAAATGATTACTTCTTGATGACCGGAGGTTCACTTACTACAGCTGCAACAGGTGATGGTATTGATGGCGATGCAGGTTATATTCAAATTGATGGAGGTAAAATGAATGTAACAATATTGACCGCTGACACTAAAGGTATTAAATGTGATAGTATCATTACAGTAAATGGTGGTGATATCACCCTTACAGTTCCTGCTGCTCAAGGTAAAGGATTCAAAACAAAACAAACCATGACTGTTAATGGCGGAACTATCACAGCCAATATGACCGGTGCTGTTGCTATCGTTTCAAACGACCCTTCTTATTGTACTGCAATTAAAACTGATGTTGATTTTGTACAAACAAATGGAACAATCAATATCACACATTCAGGAGCAGGAGGTAAAGGTATTTCTGCTGATGGAAATATTAATATCAAAGGTGGAAATCTAACTGTAACAGTAACAGGTGCTTGTGGTACATATACTAATACATCGGGAGTAACAGATAATTATGCTTCAACATGTATTTCTGCTGACAATAATGTAAACATTAGTGGTGGTAATATTACTCTAAATGTAAAAGCTAATTCAGCAAAGGGTATAAAATCAGATTTAAATACTACAATATCAGGAGGTACAATTACGGGAACTTTGACAGGAAGCACAGTAGTTGTGAACTATGATCCTTCTCATTGTGGGTTGATAAAGTGTGATGGTAACTATACTCAAAATGGTGGTACAATCAATGCTACTCATTCGGGAGTTGGAGGCAAAGGTATTTCTGTAGATGGTACAGCTATATTTAATTCAGGTAATGTAACAATTACAACAACAGGTAGTGCGGCAACTTATACAGCAACAACAGGTACTGATACCTATAGCCCAATATGTATCTCAGTTGATGGTAATTTGTATCTTTTAGGTGGAACATTTAATGTTAAGTCAACAGGCGCTGGAGGTAAATGTATTAAGAGTGACCAACAAATTATAATGGGTACCGAAAATGGAGAGTCTCCAGAAATTTCAGTAACACCTACTGCAGGGGCTATTTCTCAAGTGTGGAATTATTCACAAACATCAGGTGGTACTGCTTCATGGATGACATACGGGACTCAAGTAGTTAATGATATGGCATTAAGCAATGGCAAGCTATATGTAGTGCGTCGCAATGGAGGAAATTCTGATAATACAATACGGATCGTAAATGCCTATACAGGAGTTGAAACAGGTACATTAAATACATCATCTTGTACAACAGGAACATACTATCTAAGTAGCGTGGAAACTCTTGGTAGCACAATTCTTGCATGTAACTTGACAAATTCAGCTACTACAAACTTTGTGATATACAAATGGGATAGTGATACATCAACACCAACAGTATTGCTAAATGCGGCACCTCCATGCACACGCATTGGCGATGCTATGTCGGTGAGTGGTGATATGACAAATGGTCGCATATGGTTTGTATATGGTGATCAAGCCTATTACTATACTATCAGTAACGGTGCAATAACTTCAACTACCCCGACTGCAATCAACTTGACAAAAGATGGCGCATCTTATGCTATTTCATCAGGAAACGGATATGGAAATATCACAGTTGAAAGTGATGGGTCATTCTGGATATCAAGTTCATTAGCAAACTATGCTGCAACCCATTTCAGTGCGACAGGTGCATATATTGAAGAACTTGGTTCAGTATCACAAGGAACCGACTTGAAATTCTTTACTTATAACGGAACTGAATATGTCGCAATGTCAAAATATTTGAACACATCAAATACATCAATTGCTGATGCTGCTGTTACTATTATGGAAAAATCAACGGGTTCTGAGATTGGAACATATCCTACAGCCGGTTTAGGTGGCACACGCAATACAAGTTTCCGCAACTCTGTTTGTGCTGAGGTAACATCCGATGGATATTATGTATGGATTAATGTGCCATTCCAAGGAGCTGCATGTTATAAATATACAGAGCCAACAAATGAAGATTCAGATAGCGGTTCAGAAGAGGACACACCAACCGGAGAAATCGCTCCTCTTGTAGTAACTGCAGAAACAACAGGTGCACAATTTGGCACATCTTCAAGTGGTGGAGGCAATCGCCCTGGCAGCTCAACATCAACAAGTGGCTCGACAAGCCCTAAAGTTATCAAGGCTATGGCTGCAATGACAGTAAATAGCGGTAGCTTCACTATCAAATCGGCAAATGAAGGAGGGGAAGGTCTTGAATCAAAAACAACTATCACTATCAATGGAGGTAACTTCTATTTTAATACATACGATGATTGTTTGAATGCTGCGACAGCTCTTAATATAACTGGAGGTAACCTTCGTTGCGTAGCAACAGGGAATGATGCAGTAGACTCAAATAGTGCAATGACAATTAGTGGAGGTCTCCTTCTTGCGAGCGGAACTCGTGAGCCGGAAGAAGGTATCGATGTTGATAATGCAAATAAATTATCAATCACCGGTGGCACAGTTATCAATCAAAAGGGTAATATGTTGAATCTAACGACAACACAATGTAAAGTGCCGACAATTAAATATTCGTCATCAATTTCTGCCGGAACATTGATTACTATAACAAATTCATCGGGTACACACATCATGTCGTTCAAGGCTCCCCAAGCAATGAGTCAAGGATGTTATATAACATTGCCTGAATTTGTATCGGGAAGTTCATACAAACTTTATACAGGAGGCTCTGTGAGTGGCGGAACAGTATTTAATGAGGTAACCAAGGGAGGAACCTTCTCCGGAGGTACACAAGTTAAATCATTCACTATCTCATCCAACTTGACAAGTTTATAATAGAATATAGTTCTAAAAATAAGGCGTTGCAGTCTATGATTGCAACGCTTTTTTTATAAATGTGTGATTACCTAAGAAAAAATAGCTAATTTTGTAAAGTTCTTAAAAGAAAGTATTATGAATAATGGTTTTCTCAGAGTAGCGTCAGCCGTATCAAAGGTAAATGTCGCCGATGTAAAATATAATGTTGCCAATATTATATCAATGTGCGATAATCTTAACGAGAAAAATGTGCAAGTTGCTGTATTTCCCGAAATGTCAGTAACAGGCTATACATGTGGAGATCTTTTTCATAATGATAAACTCTTACAAGGAGCACAAGATGGTTTAAGAGAGATTGCAAAAGCATCGGAGCAATGGTCTATGTTATTGTTCGTTGGTGCACCCATTAAACTTAATAATCGATTGTATAACTGCGCTGTTGCTATATATAAAGGAGAAATCATTGGAGTTGTCCCCAAGAGTTATATCCCTGATTATAGTGGGGCAAATGAAAAACGCTTATGGCAGTCAGGACTGGGTGTAAATACCGTTGTTGATGTAGCAGGTTTTAATGTGCCATTTTGTGTTAATCAGCTATTAAGAATAGGGAATGTATCAGTGGCAGTTGAGGTAGGAGAGGACATGTTATCTCCAATTCCTCAATCGGTAAAAGTTGCGATGGCAGGAGCGCAAGTGATTGTAAACTTGTCGGCTATATGTAGTGTTGCCGGAAGTTATGGTCGACTTAAAGCAATGATTATACAACAATCATCACAATCTGTTTCTGCTTATATTTATTCGGGAGCAGGATATGGAGAGTCAACAACTGATAGCGTATATGAAGGCAACGCTGTTATAGCTGAAAATGGAGTGTTATTAGCTGAATCTGAACGATGGAGTTTTGATGCAAAAACAATTATTGCCGATATTGACATTGATGCAATCAATCAAGAACGTTTGTCGAACAATATATTTGGTGATTGCGCATTGCGAGAATTGTCGGAGCAATATACCATAATTGATGTTGATAAATCACTTAGAGAGATTGACGAAACATTTTATCGCAATATAAATCCTAATCCTTTTATTCCTCAAAATGAAGTTGATGTGGAGTTGTTGTGTAATGAAGTGGTGAATACACAAGTTGCCGGACTTGCTCGTCGCGTAGAGTTTACACATGCACGTTCAATCGTAGTGGGTATTTCCGGAGGTATTGACTCAACGCTTGCATTGCTTGTCGCGGTAAAGACATTTGACAAATTGGGATTGGACCGCACTGGTATTGTAGGAGTTACTATGCCCGGATTTGGAACTACCGACCGCACATATAACAATGCCTTGGAGTTGATGACATCATTGGGTATTTCTCAACGTGAAATTTCAATTGTCCCATCTGTTGAACAACATTTTAAAGATATCAATCACGATAAAAATGTCCATGATGTAACCTATGAAAATTCACAGGCGCGTGAACGAACACAGATATTGATGGATGTTGCTAATCAAGTAGGAGGCATGGTGCTTGGCACAGGCGATCTTTCGGAACTTGCACTTGGGTGGGCTACATATAATGGCGATCACATGTCGATGTATGGTGTAAACGCAGGAGTTCCTAAAACATTGGTGAAACATCTCGTTAAATGGATAGCAAAACAATCAGAATCGGATAGTGTGAGAGCAACACTGATTGATATTGTTGATACCCCCATTAGTCCGGAATTAATACCTGCCGATGAGAACGGAAACATCAAGCAAAAAACAGAAGATCTTGTAGGACCCTATGAATTGCACGATTTCGTATTGTATTACACTCTACGCTATGGATATTCTCCAAGAAAAATCTTCTATTTGGCACAAAAAGCCTTTGCCGGAGTATATGAACATGATGTTATCAAATATTGGATGACTACATTTTTCCGTAGATTTTTTAATCAACAATTTAAACGTTCTTGTTTGCCCGATGGCCCAAATGTGTTAGGCCTATCTATCTCTCCGAGAGGAGCATGGGTAATGCCGTCAGATGCGTCATCTGCATTGTGGCTTGCTGAGTGTGCTGAACTCTAAATGAAAATAATGTTAAAAAACGTCGTTTTATAAAGCAGGATTAAACTTTTCTGCTTTAGCTAAGTCATATAGACAAATGCAGATTAATTTGCTTAGCTAAAAAACAGAAAACAAAACTTGATTAAATTTTAAAACGATGAAAAAGACTTTATTGAGCGCAGTAGTTCTATCCATGTCATTATTCTCATTCAATGCAATGGCTCATGGAAAACAATGTGATAAAAAAGATTGTCAAAAGGAGGCATGCGATAATCACAGAAAATGTGAGAAAAAGGTAAAACCCGAATGCTTCAATCCATTTGCAGGAATTAAATTAACTCAAGAACAGCAAGAACAACTTGATGCGTTGAAGGCATCGTGTCCATTAAAGGAAATGAAAAATGGTGAACGCAAGAAAAATCGTCAATTCCGAGATTCAGTAGCGCGTGAAGCAAAAGCTAAACACCTTGCCGAAGTAAAAAAAATATTGACACCTGAGCAGTATGTGCAATTCCTTGAAAATAAGGTGTTGGACACTCCTAAAAAAGCGCCAAAATATAAAAAACACAATCGTAAAGGTATGCACAAAAAGGGAAATAAATGCCCAATGACTAAAGATAATCCGATGAATAAATAATAAAAAACAAATCAGCAATATTTAAGTATAGTGTAAAACGAGGGACGGAGTTGCAGTGATGCATCTCCGTCCCGCTTTATTCTATCTCTCTGTTTATCCTTGGTGAGCAGGACGAAGGAGGTCGTTTACAGTTTTAACCGGATTGAATGTGTCAATGGGCACTTCGATAAAGATAGTGTTCCAATTGCTCATGGCTCCATTCCATAATCCCGGTAATTCAAGGGCACGAAGTTCCTTGCCATGAAGTGATTTAGACGAGATGAAACCTGTGTTATCATCAACATATTCAGGTAAGTTAAACTTGTGGCCTTTAATATCTTTGATGTAGCATACGAGATCAACTGGATTAAAGTGAGTCGCTTGAGCCATCATTGCCTTGTACTCGGCGTTAGCAGGATTTATTTGGTGACTTTCAAGAATTTGAGGCGAAGTAGAGCCATCTTGGTTGTACGCGATATACGGACCACCACCTGGTTCTCCCTCATTTTTCACCATTCCGCACACACGCAATGGACGATTGAGTTTCTCTTTGATATAAAGAACAAGTTCGGCATCTTCGAGAGTCTTCATGCGTTCGTCTCTCACATTTAGTACTTGGTGAAGGAATGCAATCATGTCGCGCACCTTTTCCATGTCGTAATTGCCATTTTCGATATCGTTGAGATATTTCTCAATCATGTCGTGTGCTTGTATGAGATATCCCGCAATTACTTGTTTATATTGGAGAGTTGCTGCACGACGAGAGTCGGGTACAACATTGTCAATATTCTTTATGAAAACAACCGCAGCATTGATATCGTTTAGATTTTCAATCAACGCACCATGACCACCGGGGCGGAATACGAGATTGCCATTTTCGCGGAATAGGGTGTTGTCGGGATTAACTGCAACAGTATCGGTCGATGGCTTTTGTTCCGACATCGAGATGTTAAACTTCACACCCATGCGTTGTTCGCAGTCAGGTACCACATCGGCAAGTTTCTTTTCAAATAGTGAGCGGTGATTTGTTGAAACAGTAAAGTGTAAATTTACCTTACCATCTTTTTGTGAAGCCGTTTGTGCGCCTTCCACAAGTTGTTCTTCTACAGGAGTGCGAGTAGCATCGTTGTATTTGTGGAATGTGAGCAACCCTTTTGGTAGATTGCCATAGTTCATTCCTTTCTCGCTGATAATAGCATTTATAACATCTTTATAGCGATGCTCGTCAATGAGGTCATCAACGCTTTTGTTGTATATTTCGCGACAAAGGTCGTCAAGTTCTCCAAAGAATGCAACGTCATGAATGTTTTCAATGAGTTCTGCAACATCAGAGCCATCGGCAGGAACATCATCGTCGCCATCAACAAAAGAGAACAACGCCTTGAACATGCGAGAAGCAGCGCCCGATGCAGGGACAAACTTGCACACCTCGCCACCATCGTTGAGATATTTTTGCCAACGGTCAATGGCACTGTGTTGTTCTTCTGGCGTAAGCTTTATGATACCGGCACCAATAGTAGCAGTTCCGGCAAGTTTAAGATAGGGGAAACCTGTTTTGAAACGGTCTATTTGAGCATTTAGCTCCTCCTGAGAGATACCTTTCACTTCAAGAGTCTTAAGATCTTCGGGTGTTAGCATAATGGTATTTAGAGTTTAAATTATTGTTCTATATCCCAAAGTTAGTAAAAAAAAAGAAAAAGGAGAGAGGAAAAAGAAAATATTTTCAAATTCAAATATGGACTATTTTATAGATAGGTTAATGGGACATGCGTTTAAGTAGGTTGTAAGATGGAATGATTCCCAATTCACCAGCTTTGCTGAGATCAGAGATTCCATTTTCTTTATTGCCAAGTTTGAGATATACGTACCCTCTGTTGTAGTATGCT
Source organism: Muribaculaceae bacterium (assembly GCA_045596365.1). Lineage (GTDB taxonomy): Bacteria > Bacteroidota > Bacteroidia > Bacteroidales > Muribaculaceae > RGIG4079. The sequence continues at coordinate 11,210 of JAZOCE010000023.1, forward strand.
TCCCCAAAATCGGGTTTCAACTCGATGGCTGTCGTGAATGCGCTTAACGCTGAGGTGTAGTCCTGGTTGGCAATCATGAGGCATCCTTTGTTGAAGTGAGCTATTGCCATGCGTGGAGATAGCTTGATTACTTGGTCGAGATCGGTCATTATCATGTTCATGTCAAGGCGTGCTTTTTCCAATCCAAATTGTGGAGATTTAGAGACTTCATTGTTGTCAGTATCGCCAGCGATACGTTCAACTTCCATGTTCTTATGTCTTGCGATAGCTCTCATGAAATAGCCGAGGGTGAAGTCGGGGGTGAGTGTGATGGCTCGATCAAGGTCGGTTAGAGCCGATTTGTAATTGTGAATGGTCATGAAATCCATTGCGCGTCCAAAGTAGTCGATAGCTCGTGGCTCATGGGTAGCAATGTAGGAATTGTAGTATTCTATAGACTCAAAATGGCGCTTGATGTCGTTTTCATCGGTGAGTTGAGGATCATGGTTAGTAACCATGAGAAGGAATCGCAAAATGCGTGTCGCATTAAGCTCATCAGCTTCCTTAATATAATAGGTGTTCTCCTTAAGCTGTGTGGGTGAAGAATAGTATGAGAGAGAAAACATGGGCTCAGCTTCGATATTTATGTTGCGGTCTTGTACGCGTCCGCGTATGCTCTTGTTGTTATATTCTTCTTTTACATCGGTTTTATTCTCAATGGTTAAGAGTGAAGTAAATCTGTTGGCGACAACCTCTTGTGGCTCGGTTTCGTTAATGGTTGTTTCGTCTGATGAATTGTCGGATTTCTCTATCGGTTTCTTGGCAAGAGCCATAGATTTGTTATAGTCCTTTTCAGCGTTGTGCATATTGCCACTCAAGCGGTTTATGTCATATCGGAGGAAATAGGCTCCAGCAAATGATGGGTAGGCCTCGATGACTTTATTGATGTCGGTAAGTGCTTTTTTGAAGTCGTGGGTGTCTTTGTAAAGGACTGCACGATTATATAGCGCTTTGTAGTCGTTGCTGTTGAATGATAGTACTTTCGTAAAGTCGTCTATCGCTTTGTCGTTGTCATGTACCTCGGCTCTCAACAAGCCACGATTGAAGAGCGCTACCGAGTTGTGCGGTTCAAGTTGTATGGCATAGTCATAGTCGGCCATAGCGCCAAAATAGTCATCGAGGTTGTATCTTAGGAATGCACGATTAATGAAGAAACCGGCATATTGCGGCTGTAACTTGATGGCTTCATTCATGTCATAGAGTGCGCTTTGGAAATCTTTGTTTGATTTTATGGCAATGTCGGCTCGAAGAACATAGGCATTTGTCGCATTTTTGTTTATCTCAAGAGCTTTGTTGAGATCGTTGATAGCGTTGATGGTGTCGCCGGTCGCAAGGTGGAGTCTTGCTCGACCAATGTAGCCGTTGTCGAACCCAGGGTGAGAGGTGAGTAATTGCTCATAGGTTTTTTTGGCATTTTCATAGTCTTTAATGTCTTCCTCAGCGAGAGCTTTGTTGAATTGTATACTTCTGTTATGGGGTAATAGTTCAAGAGCTTTGGTGTAATCTTCAATGGCTTCGCGATGTTTTCCTTGGTTTTGTCGGGCTACTCCACGTAATTCATAGGCATCGGTGATAAATGGATTGTGCTCAAGAGCAATAGATGCGTCATCTTCAGCTCCTTTGTAGTCTTCAAGATTATATTTGGCAATGCCTCGAAAAAAGTATGGTTTTGCTAAGTAGGGCTTGGCTTGAATGACTTGGTTGAAATATTGGATTGAGAGCATATAGTCCTCAAAATACAAGGCGTTTTGACCGATGCGCATTACTTGATCAGTATTGATTTGCGCTGTAATGTTGAGATAAGAAAATATGCTTAGGGCTAAAATTATTATATGCTTTTTTGTTTTCATTGCTTATTTCTGTAAATATGAGACAAAAATAGTTCAATATTACCAAAATACAATTAAAAATGTGTTTAATAATCTTTTAATAGATAAAGATTATCTGTAATTTTGTAATCAGAAAAGAAAAAAAGTCAATATACTTTGTTCTTTATAAAAAAAGGTACAATTAAAGATTATTTACACTATGGATAAAAAAGAACACATTGTTGTGGTAGGTGGTGGTTTTGCAGGTTTGAATTTTATCAAGCAGATTGATAAAACGAAGTTTGATGTAACGTTGATTGACCGCAATAATTATCACAGTTTTCCTCCGTTGTTTTATCAAATAGCGTCGGCTGGTCTTGATGCCGGCAGTATTTCGTTCCCGTTCCGTCGTGAAATGAGACGAGGCAAGGTAAAGGGTGCTCGCTACAACATGGGAAATGTAGAATTCATAAATGTAAAAGAAAAGATTGTAACTACTCAGTTTGAGACTCTCAAATATGATAAATTGGTTATAGCAGCCGGAACAACAAATAATTTTTTTGGTTTAACCGATTTATATAAGAAAGTGTATACTTTAAAAAGTACTTCAGAAGCGTTACGTTGCCGCAATGAAATTCTTGACCGATTGGAACGTGCATCGCTCTGCAAAGATGCCAAAGAACGTAAAAAGTTGTTGAGTTTTGTCGTAATTGGAGGCGGTCCCACAGGGGTGGAAATTGCCGGAGCAATTGGAGAAATGAAACGCTATATCTTGGATAGAGAATATCCCAATATTCCTAAAGAAGACCTAAATATCATACTTGTTGAGGGTACAGATAGACTGCTTCGTGCTATGACAGAGACAGCTTCTCGCGAAGTGTTGGAATACCTTGGACATTTGATGGTTGAAGTGAAATTGGAAAAAACTATGGCTTCTTATGAAGATAATGTTGTGAAATTTTCCGATGGAGAGGAGTTATATTCCGAAATGGTGATTTGGACAGCTGGTGTAACGGGAGAGCCAATAGAAATTTTTGGTACAGAAGTAAAACGTGGGCCTGGTAACCGTTTCATTGTGGATGATTATAACCGAGTTGTGGGTATGGACGATGTCTATGCCTTAGGTGATATTGCTTTAATGATGAGCGGTGCATATCCTAAAGGTCATCCACAGTTGGCACAAGTTGCGATACAACAAGCTAAATTATTGGCAAAACAATTGAATAAAGGAGAATTTAAGCAGTCGTTTAAATATGTCGATAAAGGCTCTATGGCGACAGTTGGACGAAATCGTGCAGTTGCCGATTTGAAACACATCCATTTATATGGTCGACCTGCATGGTTGACGTGGATGTTTATTCATTTGATTTCAATTCTCGGCATGCGCAATAAAATAACAGTATTGATAACGTGGGTGTGGGCATATTTTACTTATAGCTCGTCATTACGTCTTTTATTGCACACAAATAAATACCCATTGCGATCTCGATGGGGAGAGAAAAACTAAAAGACTAAAATAAAACGTGGATTAAATTTCAAAATCCATGTTGTTGTGTTATCTTTGTAGATTATAAGATTACTATTTTTTAATAGTGAAAACGATAGACGAAGATATAAAGCTTGCATGCGAAACCTTACGTAAAGGTGGAATTATTTTATATCCCACAGATACGGTGTGGGGTATAGGATGTGATGCTACCCAAAGTGATGCCGTGAAGCGTGTTTTCGAGATAAAACGTCGTGCTGATAATAAAGCACTGATTGTTATGCTTGGAGATGAACGACTGTTAGAATGGTATGTCAATGATGTTCCTGAAATAGCCTATGACTTGATAGATGCTACCGTAAAGCCGTTGACAATAGTCTATGATGATGGATGTAATCTTGCTCCGGAATTGTTAGGTGAAGATGGAAGCGTGGGAATACGCATTTCAAAAGAGCATTTTTCAAGTCGTCTTTGTCGAGTTTATCGCAAGCCTATAGTTTCGACTTCAGCAAATATAAGTGGAGAGCCAACTCCTTCTATTTTTGATGAAATATCGGAGGATATTAAAAAAAGTGTAGATTATATCGTAGAGGCACGTCGTGATGATAATGAACCACATCTTCCATCAAGTGTAATAAAGCTCGGTGTCGGAGGGACAATTAAAATTATAAGAAATTGATTAGTGAAAAGCGACAACGGTGCAAATATGTGATTGGAGATTTCTTGTCGACCAACATTGCATGGCTATTATTTAATCTGATTAGGTATAATTGGTTTGAAACCACCTCTACATTTAAGACATTAGGATCTTTTTTAACGTCGGAGAATGTCGTAGCCGGTCAGATTATATTCCCAGTATTGATGTTAGGATTATATTATTTATCAGGGTATTATAATCAGGTATTTTTAAAATCGCGTCTTCAGGAGTTTGTAACAACATCGACCACTGCATTTATAGGTATGGTGGTCATCTTTTTTACTGCATTATTTAATGATATAAATGCGGAACGTGCGTTTACTTATGAAATGATGTTGGTATTGTATTTGACGTTGTTTGTTGTTGTATACATAGTTAGATATAGCATTACACACGTGGCTACTCATAAAATACATCATCGTGAGTGGGTGTTTAATACGCTTATTATAGGTACTTCAAATACTGCTGAACAAATGGAGAAGCGGTTGCGAGATATGAAGAAATCGATGGGATTTAACGTGATAGGATATGTTGAGACAAGTGAAGGTGCATTTCATCGTCCATTGAATTTGCCGGTATATTCTATAAGTGAAATCGATGAAGTCTGTGAACGTGAAAATGTAAAAAATATAATTGTCATTGAACATCGTCATGGGATGAAGGCAACAATGTCGTTAGTGAGCAATTTGTTGTCATTGAATTTGCCTATATATATTTCCCCCGACTTATATCAATTGTTAACATCAAAGGTGAGAGTTTCAAATATTGTAGGTGAGCCTCTTGTTGATATCTCAAAGACAGATATGAGTCAATACATGCTTAACATAAAACGTGTAAGCGATATTGTGATTTCATTCTTTACATTGTTATTTATTTCCCCATTATTGATTATTGTTGCAATTGCTGTAAAGTGTAGCTCAAAAGGACCGATTTTCTATAAACAAAGACGCATCGGATATCATAAACGACCATTCAATATTTATAAATTCCGTTCAATGTATATAGATGCTGAAGTCTCAGGTCCGGCATTGTCAACATTAAACGACCCTCGTATAACTCCGGTGGGGCGTTTTTTGCGTAAGTATCGTCTTGACGAATTGCCCAATTTCTGGAATGTTTTGCGTGGAGATATGTCGTTGGTGGGACCTCGACCTGAAAGAGAATATTACATCAAGCAGATTATGGCTAAAGCTCCATATTATACATTGATACATCAAGTGCGTCCCGGAATAACATCGTGGGGTATGGTGAAATATGGGTATGCTTCAGATGTAGATGGAATGATTGAACGATTGAAATATGATCTGTTGTATATTGAAAATGTTTCGTTGTTGATAGATTTAAAAATTTTGTTCTATACAGTTCAGATTGTATTTACAGGAAAAGGTATATAATGAAAGAGAAAATACAAAATATAGGGCAGCAGATTTATGAACTTTTTTTGCGGTTTGTCCAGTGGCGACAACAACATATTAAAGAAAGGACTTTTGTAATTATATTAGCACTATTTGTTGGTATATTTGCCGGAAGTGCTGCGTTGTTGCTGAAATCACTAATTCATGCTATTGCAAATATGCTCACATCTCACATGGAGATAAGTGGTGGTAATTATTTGTATTTTATATATCCGGCATTAGGAATTTTGATAACAGGGATATATGTTAGATATGTAGTAAAGGATAATATCTCGCATGGGGTTACGCGAGTTTTATATTCTATTTCTCAGAATAAAAGTCGTTTGAAACCTCACAATATATATACATCAGTTACAGCAAGTTCGATAACGATAGGATTTGGTGGATCGGTGGGAGCTGAAGGCCCTATCGTATATACGGGAGCGGCAATTGGCTCAAATCTGGGCTCAATGTTTCGGTTGTCTCCACGAGTGTTGATGATTATGGTGGGCTGTGGTGCGGCTGCTGGTATTGCCGGTATTTTTAAAGCCCCAATTGCAGGTATGCTATTTACGATAGAGGTGTTGATGCTTGATTTGACAACGGTGTCAATCATGCCACTGATGATAGCTTCGATTACCGCGGCTACGATGGCATATATCTTTACCGGATATGATGTAGAGTTTTTCTTTGTACAGAGTGAGCCATTTGTAACGGGGCGCATTCCTTATGTAATCTTGCTTGGAGTGTTCTGTGGGTTAGTATCGTTGTATTTTACTCGTGCAATGAATATGATGGAGAATTTCTTTAAGAAAATCGGTAATCCATGGAAAAAAACGGCGATAGGTGGGGCGATATTGGCTTGTCTTATATTTTTGTTCCCACCATTATATGGTGAAGGATACTCATCAATTACGCAATTATTGAATGGTGATCCATCATCAATTGTAAATGGTAGTATTTTCTATGGAGATAGAGAAAATGTGTGGTTTATATTGGCATTTATAGCTGCAATTATTTTGATGAAGGTGTTTGCTACGTCGGCTACTAATGGCGGAGGTGGCGTTGGTGGAACATTTGCTCCGTCATTGTATGTTGGGTGTATGGCAGGATTTTTCTTTGCATATTTGTTGAATAGTCTTGGGCTTGGATTAGATCTCTCGATAAAGAATTTTGCTTTGATGGGTATGGCAGGAGTAATGTCGGCTGTCATGCACGCTCCACTAATGGCAATCTTCTTGACGGCTGAGTTGACAGGAGGTTATGAACTGTTCTTGCCGTTGCTCATAGTATCAGTGATTTCTTATGGTACGATTAAGATTTTCGAAAAATATAGCATTTATAGTATGCGTCTTGCTCAACGAGGCGAACTGCTCACACATCACAAGGATAAGGCTGTTCTCACGTTGCTAAAAATGGATAGTGTGATAGAAACCGATTTCATGACAGTGCGCCCTGAAATGACGTTGAAGGAGATGGTTGAGGTGATATCTCAGTCAAATCGAAATTTATTCCCGGTTGTGAATAATGATAATGTGCTTTTGGGTGTTGTGCTGCTTGATGATATTCGCAATATCATGTTCCGTCCCGACTTATATCGTAAGATGAAAGTAAATAAATTTATGAGTATGCCTCCTGCAAAAGTTGAGGTAGGGGAAAATATGGAAAAAGTTATGAAGATTTTTGATAAATCAGGAGCTTGGAATTTGCCTGTAGTTGAAAATGGCAAATATGTGGGTTTTGTGTCTAAATCAAAGATTTTTAACTCCTATCGTCGTGTGCTTAGGCACTATTCTGAAGATTAAAGGATCTGTTGCCACAATCGGGCTTTTAGATAGAGAATCGTTATATATACGAAAAGAGGCTGTTTCTTAGAAACAGCCTCTTTTGTGTAATCTTCAAGTAGAGCGCGGAGCTTACTTTCTGATACCGAGTTCTTTCTGTGCGATGATTGCACGATAGCGATTAATGTCTTTCTTGATAAGATAATCAAGAAGACGACGACGCTTACCTACAAGTGCCTTAAGAGCTCGCGCTGTTGTATAATCTTTGTGATTTGACTTAAGATGTTCAGTCAAATGAGCGATACGGACTGAGAATAATGCTATCTGAGCTTCAGGTGAGCCAGTATCAGTCTTGCCCTTACCGTATTTCTCAAAGATTTCTACTTTTTCTTCAGAATTCAAGTGCATTCTTTCGAGAGTTTAAAAGTTAATAATAAAATTTTAGCGCACAAAGGTAGTCATTATTTTTGACATAACCAACTTTGTGCGTGTTTAATATCTGAATTAATCAAGATTTAGTTTATCTTTAGCCGGATTGCGGTAATGAATTTTGCCTTCAATGTACTCTTGTGCCGCGATAAGTGTTGGCTTGGGTAATTTTTCGTAATAACGAGAAATCTCAATTTGCTCGCGATTTTCAGAAATTTCTTCAAGGTTGTCGTTGAGTGTTGCAAATTCTTGAAGTTTCTTTTCTAAGTCGTGCTTCATTTCACCGGCTATTTGATTGGCACGTTTTGCAATGATGCTTACAGTTTCGTATACATTGCCTGTATCTTCTGACATTTGAATCATGTCACGTGTAACGGTGTTTAATGGAGCGTTTGTTTTTTTATAGTCCATGTTTATATAATGTTTAGTTATTATTCTGAAATGTATTTAGATGCAATTTTGTAAATGTTGTCAGCCTCTTCTTTGTTGGGGCTGTCAGGGTAGTTGTTGATGTAAGAATAATACTCATCTAAAACAATGCGGAAGCGGTCAGCTTTCTTTTCATCAACGCTTTGGCTTGCTTCTTGATAACGAGCTTTTAGAACAAGAAGTTCCAATTCTTCTTTATATTTTGAATAGGGATAGTCTTTAATCGCATTTTTTGCAACAATTACAGCCGATTCGTAATTATTGCCCATATAATTTCCTAAATTATAGTATAATTGGGCATTTTGTAGCTCTTTTAATGTGAGTTTGTCCTGTAATTCAAAAATTGCATTTTGAGCAATTGAAACTTTGTCGCTTTTAGGGAAATAATCAAGAAATGCTTGTAGCTCTTCAATCGCTTTTATTGTGCCTGATTGGTCGAGTTGAGATTCAGGTGAATCAATGTAATAACCATATCCTGAATAGAAACGAGCTAATTCTGTGTATTTGCCCTTTGGGTATCTTGTGTAGTAAGTGTGGAAATATGCGCCAGAACTTAAATAGTCTTTGTTTTCATAATGACTCAATGCGAGCAGATAAAGTGATTCTTCGGCCTTTGGCGTGCCTTTAAATACGGTTACGATGTCAGTTAGAATTGTTATTGACTGCATGTATTTTTTTTCATTAAATGCTTTTTTTGCATATTCAAATTTGTAATCATAATCGGTGCTTTTTTGCACTTTATGATATTCACCGCATGAAGATAGTAATAATATTGAGACTATTAATGTGAAATATTTAGGCATAATTTCTGTAAGTTTCTTAATTAATTTGCAAAAATAGTAATTGTTGGTGATATTTTAATGATAATCTTGGGGAAAAATGAGTTAAAAGAAGTTTGAGGAGCATTAAATTTAGTAAATAATACATTTGTAGTCAAAATACCAAGGGGTATTTATAATTTAGTGTTATCTTTGTGGAATTTTAATATTTACTTTAAGTATATTATGAAAAAAATATTATCGATGACGCTTGTGTGCATTACATTTATGTGCAGTGCACAAAAATTTGAGTATCATGATGCTCGTCAATTTCCATTATATGGCTCGGTGGTTCCCGTAGAAGAGGGCTTTACACGATTTCCTGATTCATTGAAGTCTCAAGTTAAACGAGAATTGTTATATACTTTGGGAACTAATACGGCCGGGATGTCAATTCGTTTTTCTTCTGATGCGACATCTTTGAGTGCAAAATGGTTGTCAACATTGGAATTGGAAATGAATCATATGACGCCTGTAGGTATCCGTGGGTTAGATCTATATACATTGGATGAAAATAATGAATGGACGTTTGTGAATAGTGTGCGTCCAACATGCAATAAAAAATCCTCTAATTACACTATAATTAGTGGAATGGAGAAAAAGATGAGAGAATATTTATTATTCTTACCATTATATGATGGGATTGATAGTTTGTATATTGGGGTTGACTCAGCTTCTATAATAAAAGGCCCGGCAATAAATATTCCTAGTAGAGAGAAACCTATTGTGGTATATGGTACAAGTATAACACAAGGAGCATGTGCTTCTCGTCCGGGTATGGCATATACAAATATTTTAGAACGTGAATTAAATCGAGAGTTTTATAATTTCGGTTTTAGTGGAAATGGTCAGTTGGATATGGAGGTAGCTAAGCTCATGGTAACTATCGATGCCGGATTGATAATATTTGATTGCCTTCCAAATAATACAGCGGATCAGTTGAAAGAACGCATTGAGCCGTTCTATAGATATGTGAGAGAGCATCGTCCAAATGTTCCCATCTTGTTTGTTGAAAGTCCTGTATTCCCGATTATGAGGTATAATGCTGAAACTGCAAAAGAAATTAATAAAAAAAATGTAGTATTAAAGGAATTTTATGATAGGATAAAGGCTGAAGGAGCAGAAAATATCTATTATATGAATGGCGAAGAGATATTTGGTGGTAATGTTGAAGCAACTGTAGATAATTATCATTTCACTGATATAGGGTTTCGATATTTTGCGGATGTATTAAAGCCACTTATTCAAAAATATTCATTGAAATAAAATTTTAGATTAGAGAATCGGGGTGCACATTTAGTGCACCCTTTTTTGTGCAATAGCAAATTAACTTTAAAATGTTTTGTGTAGGTCTTTTTTTTGGATTATTTTTGTAAAAACTTTTACTTTTAGGGAGTTTATTATTTAGATTTTTAAATAATTGAAGTGGTGTAAGTTTAATTTGTATAATAATTATAGAATAGAATAATATAAAGTATGCTTAGAAATTTAAAATTATTTTTTATTGTAGCATTTATGGCTTTATCAATGATTAATAGCTTAAACGCTACGAATCCTAAACGTGAAATGCGTTCAACTTGGTTTACAACAGTATGGGGTATCGATTGGCCATCGTCTTATTCGCAAACGAGCCAGAAAGCGGAGATGATTGAATTTCTCGATGGCTTTGAGGCAATTAATATGACTGGCTCTTGTTTTCAAGTGCGCTCAATGGGTGATGCGATGTATCCGTCTGAGTATGCTCCTTGGTCAAGCTACTTGACCGGTAGCCGTGGTACAAATCCGGGATGGGATCCTTTGGCTTATTTTGTTGAAGAGTCTCATAAACGAGGGTTGGAAGCCTATGTGTGGTTGAATCCGTATCGTTGGAGTAGCTCTGGCTCAACTACATCATGGACAACATCAAAAGATAAGGAATGGGTAAATAGTGGAATATTGCTTACAAATGGCTCATATACTGTATTTAATCCGGCTTTGCCTGAGACGCGTCAATTAATAGTAAATGTGGTTGAGGAAATTCTTGATAATTATGATGTTGACGGAATCCTTTTTGACGATTATTTCTACCCGAGTGGTGGAACATCAGAAAGTACTGATGCTCCAGACTATGACGATTATAAAGCGAGTGGCACAACTTTATCAATCGGCAACTGGCGTCGAGCTAATGTAAACCAAATGGTAAAGGATGTTTATAATGCAATACAGGCAAAACGCCCTGATGTGCGTTTCGGTATTTCTCCGGCAGGTGTTGCGCATAAATCGGCTTCCAGTTATGGGTTAAATACAGATTTGGTTAGAAATATGAGTGATTGGCAATATTCGCAAATCTATTCTGACCCGTTGGCGTGGTTGGCTGATGGTACAGTCGATTTTTTGTCGCCACAATGTTATTGGTCAACAGCCCATTCGACTAATCCATATGACAAGTTGGTGCAATGGTGGAGTTATGCTGTCCCGAAATTTGGACGTCATTTTTATTCAAGTCAGGAATCTGCAGATGTTGGGTCAGACGGAGAATTAACGAATAATACCAATGGATGGGGAGAATTGAATGATCAAATATTGTATAATCGACAATATGATGAAAATAATGCGCCTGGAACGATATTTTATAGTGCGGCATATATAAATGGACCCACTAAGACTGGCTTAGGAAATTATTTGAAAGCTAACGCATGGGCATACAAATCTTTGACTCCTGAAATAACATGGAAGAATGGTCCGGTATATGGCAAAGTTTCAAATCTCGCATATAGCAATGGAACTCTTTCATGGACAGAGATAACTAATGGCAATGCTAATATCAGATATACAGTATATGCTGTCCCATCTTCAGTAACAGTTGATGCGGCAAAAGCAGCTGATGGAGATGGATTTGATGTGCAATATCTTCAAAAAGTAGTATATGGTAGCTCTTATGCTGTAGCTTCAGATAAGCAAAACAATTATTGGTATGCAGTATGCGTGTATGATGGTTATGGAAAGGAACATGAAGCTGCTATTGTCAATTATTCCGATGGCGAATCTGAAAAGGCAACATTGATTTCCCCAATAAACGGTGCAACTGCATCGTGGAATCAAACATTCACATGGAGCAGTCTCTCAAATGCGACATACGTGCTTGAAATTTCAGAAAGTTCCAATTTTGCCACAATAAAATATCAACAAACAGGTATTACCTCAAATTCGGTCAATATTAATCTGGGCGATTTGGAATCAGCGACAGTATATTATTGGCGAATTCGCACTGCACAAACAAACAAACTCGAAGCAGTAAGTGATGTCGCAACATTCAAGACAGGAACTCGTCCATCAGCCCCCAAAACAACGTTGCAATCACCTGCAATTGGAGCAGAGATGGATGATGATTTTACAATGACATGGACTGCTGTTGATTGCGAACAATATATTCTTGAGATTTCAACATCTTCAGAATTTGAAACAGTTAAATATACTCAAACATTGACAACCAATTCACATGAGATGAAAGTCTCTTTGCTTGGGAAGGGTACATTCTTTTGGCGTGTAACTACTGCCGGAAAATATTTAACAAGTGTAGTCTCTGATGTAGCATCATTTACTATAACAAATGTATCTGTGGGTAATTATGAGCCAGGATATCAAATAATGATTGATAAGGATAATGCTTCGTATGAGATGGTTGGTAACATGAAAGTTAATAGTCTATGGTTCCGTTCGGTTGATGAAGATTATGAAAATATTTATTTTGAGAATAGTGGCTCATTAAATCGCTCGTTTTGTGTAGGAAATGACTATGTCTATATGACAGGCCGTTCTGAAAATTCAAGTAGTGCAGTAATTTATCTTCGCAAATATGATCAAAAGACAGGTGAAATAGTGTCGGACATTATTCTTAGTGATGAAGGTAAAGTGGGATACTACCCATGTAACAATGTGATGAAAGATACAAAAGGAAATATCTGTATAGCAAATATGACAATCAATGCATCAAATAATTCTTTGAAGGTATGGCAAGTAGATACTGAAACAGGGTTATTAACATTGAAAGCAGATGTTGTGCCAAGTGTTAATTCGTCATCTCGTATAGACCATATTACTATTACAGGAGATGTTTCTACCGGAAACTTCAAGATATATGCTGCATTGCCTAAATCATCTAAAATTGTAAGATGGACATATGTGAATGGAGCAAAATCAAATGAAGAGACTTGTACATTACAATCATTATATCCATCTTCAGCATCAAATTTAGATATTGCACCTCGTGTATTCCCTGTAGATGATAACACATTCTTTGTTAATGGTGGAGCAACATTCTTGAGTAAATATACATTTGCAACAAATGGAACAATGTTGGATTCATTTGCAAATAAAACAACTCTTCAGCCAATAGGTAAAGAAGCTAATGGTGGTACATTCTTTGTGCTAAATGGAATAAATTATCTTGTTTATCCTTATGCTGATTATAGTAATGGCGGTCATACATTCAATGTAGTAAGAACTGATGATAATATGAATTTTAGCTCTATGGAATTGATGTGGAATCTTCCACAAGATGGTATTGGAGCAGTAAATAGCACAACATATCAAGCTGAAGCAGGTTATTTGCCTGTAAATAATGGTAGCGGAATTCTTTATCTATTTGTTCCTGGAAATGGAATTTGTGCATATGAAATAATAGATTCCTCAGTTAATGGTATTGATGATATTACGGTAAATAGCATTTCAATGGTATTTGTTGGTAATGTTGTTAAATTTGGAGGTGTTGCCAATATTGTTAAAGTATATAACTTAATGGGAGCTGAGGTCGCTAATGTTAACAATGTTTCATCATTTGAATTAAATGTACCCGCTGGAGTTTATGTAATAAATGCCGTTATAGATGGTGTTGTGCATAGAGAAAAAATTATTGTAAGATAAAATACATGTTTTTTTGATTAAATGCGTGGTACCCTCTAAAGTACCACGCATTTTTTGTTATATCAGATCTATAATGTGTTATGTTTGAATTTAAAATAAAATTTTGTATTTTTGCGACTAATTGGTGAAAATTATTTGAGAATTGAAAAAATTAACTTTGAATAACCATAGAAACATTATGATTAAAAATTTAAAACGTTTATTAGTCGTATCATTAATGTTGGCTTTAATGGGTGGAAATCTATTAGCCGCAAATCCTAAACGAGAAATGCGTTCATCTTGGTTGACAACGGTCTCTAATATTGACTGGCCTTCAACTAAAGGGACAAGTGCATCAGCTCAAGCTGCACAAAAGAAAGAACTTCTTGCGTATCTTGATAAATTTGAGGAGTGGAACATGACCGGAACATGCCTTCATGTACGGTCTATGGCAGATGCAATGTATCCATCTGAATACGCTCCATGGTCAAGCTATATTTCAGGTACGCGCGGTGTAAGTCCGGGATGGGACCCACTTGCTTACTTTGTGGAAGAGTGCCACAAACGAGGACTTGAGGCTTATGTGTGGCTTAATCCATATCGTTGGAAAACAACCGGTGCTGAATGGTCAACAGCAATGGATAAAGAGTGGCTTGACAATGATATGATTATCTCCAATGATGATGGCGATTTTTATACATTCAATCCGGCTTTACCCGAGACTCGTGAATTATTTATTAATGTAATTAAGGAATTGGTAAACAATTATGCTATCGATGGTCTCTTGTTTGATGACTATTTTTATCCCGGAGGAGGAACAACAGAAACATCTTCAGCTCCTGATTATGATGATTATAAAGCAAGTGGGACCACTATGTCAATTGGTGATTGGCGTCGCGCTAATGTAAACCAAATGGTAAGAGATTGTTATGAAACAATCAAAGAATTGCGCCCCGATGTGCGTTTCGGTATCGGTCCTGCCGGAGTGTCAAACAAATCAGCAAGCAAATATAATCTACCATCACAATCTTCTTATGATTGTGGATCAGCAAGTGATTGGCAATATGCACAAATCTATGCCGACCCATTGACTTGGATGTATGAAGGAACAATCGATTTTATTGCTCCTCAACTTTATTGGGAAACGACACATAGCACTAATGCCTATGGTGCACTTACTCATTGGTGGAGCGATGTAGCAGAAATCCTAAATTGTCATTGTTATATCAGTCAAGCATCCTACAAAGTCAATAATAGCGGGTGGGGTATAAATGAAATAATAGATCAGGTGAAAATTAATCGTCAGTATGCAAAGAATAATAACTGTGGAGCAATATTCTATAATTCTAATACATTAGTGGACTATTGTTCATCACTTGCAAACAATGTGTATTCGACACCTGCGCTATCTCCTGAGATTACATGGAAGTCAGGTGCAAGCTATGGCAAGGTATCAAATCTTGCTTATAATAATGGAACTTTATCATGGACAGAAACAACAAATGGCAACGCTATCATTCGTTATACAGTATATGCTGTGCCTATGTCGGTAACTATAGATGAAGCTAAGAGTGCAGATGGAGACGGATTTGATGGACAATATTTGCAAAAGGTGGTTTATGGGAATTCTTATACACTTGCTACAGATAAACAAAGTAATTACTGGTATGTTGTGTGTGTATTAGATGGATATAGTAAAGAACACGAAGCTACTATTATAAATTATCCTGATGGAGAGTCAGAAGCAACAACATTGGTTGCTCCTATAAGTGGTGCATCTGTTTCATGGAATCAGACATTCTCATGGACAAGTGTTTCTGATGCGACATATACAATTGAAATCTCTGATAATGCTGATTTTTCAGCAATAAAATATCAAGGACATAACATTACAACTAATTCAACGATTGTAGATCTTGGAGATTTAGAAGCGTCTAAGATATATTATTGGCGAGTTAAAACATCACAAACCAATAAACTTGAATCGGTAAGTAATGTTGAGTCATTTAAAACCGGAACTCGTCCTTCTGCACCAAAGACAACATTACAAACCCCGTCAAATGGAGCTGAAATAGAAGAAGATTTCACTATGACGTGGACTGCTGTAGATTGCGAACAATACATTCTTGAAATTGCGACATCTTCTGATTTCGCTCAAATAAAATATAGCCAAACATTAACAACTAACAATCATTCAATGAAAGTTTCATTGCTTGGTAAGGGTACATTCTATTGGCGCGTTACTACAGCCGGACGTTATTTGACAAATACAATATCAGATGTCAATACATTTGATATTACAAATGTGTCGGTGGGCAATTTTGAACCAGGTTATCAAATTGTAATAGACAAAGACAATGCATCATATACTGAGATAGGGAATTTAAAGGTTAATAGTATTTGGTTCCGTTCAGTAGATGAAAATTATGAAAATATTACATTTGAAAGTAACGGCTCATTCAATCGCTCATTCTGTGTAGGTGATGATTATGTTTATATGACAGGACGTTCAGAGAATTCAAGTGGCGCAAATATTTATCTTCGCAAGTTTGATCAAAAAACCGGTGAAATTATTTCAGATGTAATTCTTAGTGATGAAGGAAAGGTCGGCTACTATTCTTGTAATAATGTGGTAAGAGATTCAGAGGGTAATATTTGTATGGCAAATATGACAATTAATGCGTCAAACTATTCGTTGAAAATGTGGCAGGTTGATACTGAAACAGGAGCATTGACATTGAAAGCTGATGTTATTCCAAGTATTAATTCTTCAGCTCGTTTAGACCATATTTCTGTAACAGGAGATGTATCAACAGGAACCTTTAAATTGTATGCTGCAATCAAAGATACAAAATATGTAGTACGTTGGACTTATGTGAATGGGACTAAAACGAAAGAGGAAACATGTACGTTGCAATCAATGTATCCATCATCATCTTCAAACCTACATACTGCACCTCGTGTATTCCCCATTGATGACAATTCGTTCTTTGTCAATGGAGGAACTTCATATTTGAGCAAATATACATTTGATACAAAAGGAACAATGACAGACTCATTTGCAAATAACCCAACTCTTGCTCCAATTAGTTATGAAGGAAATGGTGGCGCATTCTTTACTCTTAATGGTACAAATTTTGTGGTTTATCCTTATTCGGATTACAATGATGGCGGATATTCATTTAATGTGGTTAAGGCTGACGAAAAAATGAGTTTCAGTTCAATGAAATTATTATGGAATTTACCACAAGATGGTCTTGGATCAGTAAATAGCACAACATATCAAGCTGAAGCAGATTATTTGCCGGTAAATGACGGCAGTGGTATACTTTATTTATTTGTCCCTGGTAATGGTATTTGCGCATATGAGATAGTTGATACCTCAGTTAGTGGTATTGAAGATATTACAATAAATGAAAACTCAATGACATTTGTTGGTAATATGGCTAAATTCGGCTCAATTGCACAAGATGTTAAAGTGTTTAATTTAATAGGAGCAGTTGTTGCAAGTGAAAGCAATGTATCAACTATTGAATTGAATTTGCCGGTCGGTGTTTATGTCGTGAGGGCTGTAGTTGAAGGAAAAACAATAGTTCAGAAGATTATTATCCGATAGCGAAATAATAAGATAAGGTAAAACGCGTCGCATGTATAAATGTGACGCGTTTTCTTTTTGTCTAAAAAACTATTACAAAGTCTTATTTGTCAAATTAAATTTGTAAGTTTGCATCTAAATTGCGGTAATGTTGCCGTAGTATAATAATTATAATTACGTGAAAAAATTTTTTATAAGCATAATTCAATTTTTTAAAAAGCATCCGATTATTGCTAATCTCTTGTATATTGTAATTATAGGTGTGTTAATTTTGTGGGCAACAATGGTTTGGCTTGGCTGGTGGACAGGTCATGGCGAGTACCGAGAAGTTCCTGATGTAAAGGGTTTGTCTTATGAGAATGCCTTAGATGTGCTTGCTGAAGCTGATATGTTGGCGATATTATCAGATTCCATATTTAATACAGATGCTAAACCTGGTATAGTTATGGAGCAAATGCCCAAAAGTAATTCAACTGTAAAACCCGGAAGATCTGTATATTTGACAATAAATGCTTATTCTCCACGCACAGTGACAATCCCCAATTTGACAGATATGTCTTTGCGTCAAGCTCAATCAATTATTGAGGGTTTGGGAATAAAGAATATTCGAGTTGTCGAAGTGCCTTCTGAATATAAGGATTTGGTGCTCAATGTTAAGTATAACGGATTGCCAATAAGTGGAGGTACTCGAGTTCCAGTTTCAGCAGCATTGACAATTGAAGTAGGAGAAGGTTATTCAGATACCGATAGTATAAATGGCGATATAGATAATCAGGATATCGTAATTACTGATATAGAATAATTCAGGGAAATGGCAGAACAAGATTTCAGTAATTCTGATTTGAATATCGAATACGATGATGCTCGTTTGATTGATGCTGAAGATGGGAGAGAGATGTATGAACATTTCCGATTTGAGGCAGATAAAGGACAAACTTTGTTGCGTGTTGACAAATTTCTTGTCGCGAGAATAGAAAAGTCGTCACGAAATCGAATACAGCAGGCCGCTGAAGCCGGTTGTATATTGGTTAATGGCAAAGCTGTGAAATCTAATTACAGAGTAAAGCCATTTGATGTCGTGAGCATTGTGATGGATCGTCCTCGCTATGAGCTTGAAATTATAGCTGAGGATATCCCTCTTGACATAGTATATGAGGACAAACATCTGCTTGTAGTGAATAAACCTGCAGGATTGGTAGTTCATCCAGGACATGGTAATTACCATGGGACACTTGTAAATGCTTTGGCCTATCATTTTAGGGATAATCCTGATTATGATGTCAACGACCCTCGTTTAGGTCTTGTTCACCGTATTGATAAAGATACATCAGGATTGCTCGTCGTTGCAAAGACTCCTGATGCGAAAACGGCTTTGGGAAAGCAGTTTTTTAATAAAACAACAAAGCGTGAATATATCGCAGTCGTTTGGGGAGTTCCCTCTCCGGTGATAGGACGCATTGAGGGAAACATTGGTCGTAGTTTAAAGGATAGATTGCAGATGGCTGTATTTCCGGATGGCGATTATGGCAAGCATGCAGTAACACACTATGAAGTAATAGAACAATTTGGGTATGTTTCTGTTGTTAAATGTCGGTTGGAAACCGGACGTACGCACCAGATACGTGTTCATATGAAACATATAGGACATCCGTTGTTGAATGATGCCAGATATGGTGGTGATGAGATTTTGCGCGGAACTACAAGTGCAAAATATCGACAATTTGTAAATAATTGTTTTGCGATATGTTCTCGACAAGCGTTACATGCACGCACTTTAGGATTTGTTCATCCAGAAACGGGTGAAGAGATGTTCTTTTCCGCGCCTGTACCCGATGATATGACAGCAATGATAGAAAAGTGGCGAACCTATTTAGTTAAAGAATAGCTTAAAATTATCTAACATCAAAGATATAATTTAGTATTTTCAGGAAATTGTATTAACTTTGGAAAATAGATAATGTTTTCTATATTATACCTTAAATGAGAATAATATGAAAAGAGAAGAATTTAGCGATATATGTCCTTACGATGATAGTGAATTTCAGGAAAAAATAGCCTGTCTTGTAAAGGAGCCGGGTTTTGAACATGCTGTAAGGTATGTGATGCCTGATGTTGATTATCAGGAATTTGCTAAAGGATTAATGACAATAAATAGTCAAGAGGCATTTCAGATAAATGTGATGTTGCCATTCTTGCAGATGCTTGTGAAGAAAACAACATCAGGAATTTCGGCAAGTGGCTTTGAAAACATAGAAAAATCTCAAAGTTATACATTTATAACAAATCATCGTGATATTGTATTAGATGCTTCTTTTCTTAATATGTGCCTTGTTAACAATAATTTCCCTACTTGTGAAGTGGCCATTGGAAGCAACTTGCTTATTTTTGATTGGATTAAAGATCTCGTTAAAATAAATAAGAGTTTTATCGTAAAACGCAATTTGCCTATGTTACAGGCTTTAAAAGCCGCTAAGCAATTGTCGGCATATATTTATTTCGCTGTTAATGAGAAGAAGCAATCAGTGTGGATTGCACAGCGTGAAGGAAGGGCAAAGGATTCAAATGATAGGACTCAAGAATCTCTTATTAAGATGATGGGACTTGAAGGCCCTGGAAATTTACTTGAAAATCTATTAGCAAAAAAACTTGCGCCAATTTCTATATCATATGAATTTGATCCAAATGATTATTTAAAAGCAAGAGAATTTTTGTTGCGTAAAAATAATCCAGATTTTCAAAAATCAGAACGAGATGATTTGTTTAGTATGGAAACAGGTATCCTGCAGTTTAAAGGTCGTGTACATTTTGGCGCAGGAAAGTGCATTAATTCTCAATTAGAGGACTTAAAAAATATAGAAGATCGCAATGAAATAATTCACAGAGTGTGTGCGATTATAGACAATTCTATACATTTGGGATATAAGATATATCCAATAAATTATGTTGCTTATGATACAGTTACCGGTAGCAACCGTTTTCGCTCAAGTTATTCTGATGAAGAATTATCTGCAGTAAATGAATATCTTGATAACCAATTATCTAAAATTCCTGATGTTACAGATGAAGATTATGCCTACATGCGTAATATGATGCTTGAAATGTATGCTAATCCGTTACGTAATAAACTTGTTGCAGAGGGAGCTGAATAATCGATAAATTATGAGATTATCAATATTAATGATGTTAATTGCCATATTGATTAATGTGGCAATTGATTTTTATTTGTATAGAATAATAAAGAAAAGGACAAAATCAGCAATCTTGTCAAAAATACATATTACAACATCAGCATTATTACTGCTTTATATAATAGTGGGAATTTCGATTCCGCGTCGGTCGGGACCTGATGCTGCACTAATGTGGATATTATATAGCTATTTTTCTATATATCTACCCAAAATAATGTTTTTGATATTTGATACAATTGCATCAATCCCCAAGTTGTGGAAAAGTTGCAGAGTTAAGATTTTATCATGGATAGGTGGTATTTTGGCTATTCTTATATTTATTTTAATGTGGTGGGGCGCTTTAATAAATAGATATAATATCGATGTTGTAGAAGAAGAAATTAAAATAGCTGATTTGCCTTCTGCTTTTGACGGATATCGTATATTACAATTCTCCGATTTGCATGTTGGCTCTTATGATAATGATACAATATTCATTAAAGAAGTCGTAGATGTTATAAATAATCAAAACGCAGATGCTATTGTCTTTACGGGAGATATCGTAAATCGCCGTACAGATGAATTGCTCCCATTCATAGAAACGTTATCACAGCTTAAAGCCACTGATGGAGTGTATTCTATTTTAGGAAATCACGACTATGGTGAATATTGCAATTGGGAAAACGAAAGAGCAAAGATTGAAAATTTAGAATTGCTTCATAGGTTGCAACGCGACATGGGATGGCAATTGCTTTTAAATGAGAGTAAAACAGTGTATAGAGGAAACGACTCAATAGCAATAATAGGTGTGGAAAATTGGGGAGAGCCACCATTCCCTGTGTATGGCGATTTGGCAAAATCCTATACCGTGTTAAATGATAGTGTCACAAAGATATTGTTGACACATAATCCTGAACATTGGCGAAAAGAAATTAAGGATAATGTTGATGTAAATGTTGCATTATCATTATCGGGACACACTCATGCTATGCAATTATCTTTGTTTGGAGTGTCGCCTGCAAGTTGGCGGTATCCGGCTTGGGGTGGTAAATATGAAGATGAAAAAGGGCAAACTTTATATGTGAATATAGGGCTCGGTACAGTATTAATTCCAACACGAATAGGAGCTACTCCTGAAATCACAATTTTAACATTGCGAAAGGCTGAAAAGAAATAAATATGACACACGATATAGTCTCTATAATAAGTGAGGAATTAAATCTTTCAAACAAACAAGTCTCGGCAACGATTAGATTGTTGGCAGATGGGGCAACAATACCATTCATCAGTCGTTATCGAAAAGAAGCGACGGGTTCTCTCGATGAGGTTGCAATTAGAAATATTCAGCTGAGAAATCAGGAGATACAAGATATAATCAAACGTAAGGAATATATTCTTGAAACAATTGAGGCTCAAGGTAAATTAACACCTGAGTTGAAAGAAAAAATAAATTCAACGTTAGATGCTTCAGTTTTAGAGGATATATATTTGCCATATAAACCGAAACGTCGCACTCGTGCGGCAATTGCCCGTGAGCGGGGATTAGAGCAGTTGGCAAAAATAATAATGGCTCAAGCGTCAAGCGATATTGAACGTCAAGCGTCAAGATTTTTATCAGATGATGTAAATAGTGCCGATGAGGCTATTTCCGGCGCACTTGATATTATTGCTGAGTGGGTGAGTGAAAATGAAAAGATTCGTTCAATCGTCAGGACTCGATATATTAAGAGTGCAATTATTTCAGCATCAGTAGTAAAAGGCAAGGAGGACGAAGCTCAGAATTATAAAAATTATTTTGATTTTTCAGAGCCTTTGAGATATTGTTCTTCACATCGTTATCTTGCAATGAGACGTGGAGAGTCCGAGGGATTATTACGAGTGTCTATATCAATTGATGACGAAGAAATGCTTGAGCGATTAGATAAATTCTTTGTAAAGTCGACGGCAACTTCTCAAGTAGCAGAATATATTCATCAGGCAGTAAAAGATGGCTATAAACGATTGATAAAACCATCAATAGAAACAGAAGTGTCGGCATTGACAAAAGAAAAGTCTGATACAACTGCGATTGCTATGTTTGCCGATAATGTTCGACAATTATTATTTGCTCCGCCATTAGGAAACAAGCGCGTAATGGGTATTGATCCGGGATACCGCACAGGGTGTAAGGTAGTGTGTCTTGATGCACAGGGAAATCTATTACATAATGATGTGATATATCCATGTGCTCCCACAAATGATTATAAAGGTGCTGCTCGCAAGATAAGTTACCTTGTCGAAGCTTATAAAATTGATGCAATCGCAGTGGGAAATGGAACAGCGGGGAGAGAGACAGAGAAATTTTTATCGTCATTGCGCTATCCTCACAAGGTGCAAGTTTTTGTCGTTAGTGAAAATGGAGCATCAATATATTCTGCATCCAAAATCGCACGAGAAGAGTTTCCCGACAAAGATGTAACTGTGAGAGGTGCTGTATCTATTGGACGACGTTTGATAGATCCTCTTGCTGAATTGGTAAAGATTGACCCCAAATCAATTGGTGTGGGGCAATATCAACACGATGTCGATCAAGCTAAGTTAAAAGATGCACTTGACTATACGGTGTCAAGTTGTGTGAATTTAGTTGGTGTTAATGTAAATACTGCATCGCGTCAATTGTTGGCTTATGTTTCCGGAATAGGATCACAATTAGCCGGAAATATTGTTGATTATCGTGCCGAGCATGGTGATTTTAAATCTCGAAAAGCATTAAAAGATGTACCTCGAATGGGAGATAAGGCATTCCAGCAGTGTGCCGGCTTCTTAAGAATTCCTAATGCTGAAAATATATTGGATAATACAGCTGTACACCCCGAGAGCTATTCAATAGTTGAACGCATTGCAAAGGATAATAAATGTAGTGTTGAGGAGATTGTAAAAGACAAAGAGTTATTGCACTCAATAGATTTGAATAGATATGTGTCAAATGAAATAGGTCTTCCAACTCTAACTGATATTATATCAGAGTTAGATAAACCCGGGCGTGATCCACGCTCAAAGGTAGAAATTATGGAATTTGATGAGCGAGTAAAAAGCATAAATGATTTGAGTGAGGGAATGGTGCTGAATGGAATAGTTAACAATATCACTGCATTTGGCGCATTTGTGGATATCGGTATAAAAGAAAACGGATTAGTTCACATATCTCAGTTATGTGATCATTTTGTGGCATCGCCTTCTGAAATATTAAAAGTTCATCAACATGTAAAGGTCAAGGTAATAGAGATTGATTATTGTAGAAACCGCATTGCGTTGACAATGAAAGGGGTAGAACAATGAATGTTGCAGTATTGAGTTTGGGCTCAAACAGCCCTGATAAAGAACAGCAGATGAGAAATGCAGTTAAGCAAATGAAACACCTGTTTAATAGTGTGGCTATTTCTGATTTTTATGAGGTGCCGGCATTCAATGGAAAAGATGCTCCATATCTAAACGCAGTAATGGTTGTATCAACTGCAATGTCTATTAATGATGTGAATTTGTTGTTGAAGCGATGGGAAGTTAAGTGTGGTCGCACACCCGAATCAAAACAGAAAGGAATTGTGCCGATAGATTTAGATATTGTCATGTGGAATAGTGAGGTTATACGGCCGGTCGATTATTCTCGCAGTTATGTGTCAATTGGAATAGCTCAACTGCTCGCCGAATTGGTAAAATAGTACTTATCTATTGCGGAGAGAGCGACAAGGAATTTGTTTGGTTTTACACTCCTCTAAATAGCGATTATGGCGACGAGGGTGTAGGTCATAACTAAGAAGGATTGTGTCGGCATTGATTGTTTTAGCAACATCATTAATATTCCCCTTGAAACCACGACACACAATGGCGTAGTCCGGCTTAGCATTAGATGGATATATGTCATTTGTATTATCAATAATAACGAAATGGGTGTTATTAAAAATGAGATTTCTTCCTTGACAGGAAAATAGCGGAGAATAAAAAGAATCTGTAATGAGTGTTATGTCTTTCACATTTCGACGTCCCATGTAATCCTTGTATTTAAATTCTACCCGATCTAATACATTACTATATTCGCTATGGTGAGCCGTTGAAAATAAATACATTGAGGTGTCAACGCGTGTAATTATGTTTGTGTAGTAGGTGTCTCTTGGAATATAAAATTCTATTTGAGGATAGATCGGTTTGCTTATATAGTGAGCCAATATAGTAAAAATTACAAATATAATAGTCATAATTCCATATGACATTCGTCGGTAAATCAAAGTCGCTAACAGTAAAATCAGTGTAATTATATAGGGAATAAATAGCCATCCTGAAAAATAGATATTATCAATTTTTGTAAATGGCAAAGATGATGCTATTTCAGTGATACAAGTAATAATATTGTATAAGAAATCAATAGCATAACAGATCCAAATCGAATTCCACCCACATGCTTCAAATATTATCAGTAACACTCCACCACCAATGATGACAGGCAACATGAATATAACTAATATGTTGGCGATTAGAAAATAGACCGGGAATGAGTGAAAATAATAGGCTGAAATCAGCGCAGTTCCTAATGTCGCTGATATAGAGACGCATGCAAGTGATGTTATATAATACAAAATGCGTCGTTCCCTATTTATAGGATTGATGAGATTGGTAAATAGGAGTATTGACAACACTGCCGCAAATGATAACTGAAATCCTGCGGAATATAGCTGTAATGGGGAAAAAAGTAGAATAATCAATGCTGCAAAACAAAGAGCATTAATAGAACTATGTCGGCGTTGTATTATTATGCTTATAATAAAAAGAGTTGTCATGATTGCTGCTCTTGTTACCGATGGAGTAAGACCGGTCATGACAGCATATCCCCAAAGGAGTATTATCGTGATAATCAATCGAGTGCGATTATATCCCATTATCGATATGGGAAATAGAATAATTGCGATGATAAGAGCAATTAATCCAACGTGGAGACCGCTTAACGCAAGAATGTGTGCGAGACCTGCTGTTGTAAATTCTTGTCGGGTTTCAGCAAGTAATAATGAATTATCACCGGTGATAGTTGCAGTTAGGAATTCAGTTGTTTTATCAGATAATAAACTTGCACCAAGTAATGAAACAATATGAGATTGTAGCCGTCTAATGTTCCAAAGTAAGCTATTATTTTCTCCGATGATAGTGATTTGTTTAGGTTGTATGTAGGCTGTGGCTGTAATACCTTGATGATATAACCCCCTTTCCATATTCCACTCATCAGGTAAATCATGATTATTTTGTGGCGATTGTAGTTTTGCTGAAAAAACAACATCATCACCCGGATTTATGACAGGATGCATTGATGGTAAAGTCAACTTACAATGAAAACTGGTTTTGAAGGCTGAATCTACTTGATTTATCTTGACTATAAGGTGTCGCGATGTTTCTGATTCAGAAGTGTATATGATAGTTCCACAATAATAGTGCTCGGTATCTTGTAGTGATTGATTTAGTGAAACAGGTGCTTGAATGAGCATATTCCCCCATCCAATAGCTAATGCCATCATGCAAATTGAGATTATTGCTTTTTTCTTAAAAAATAAGAACGTTGCAATGGTGGAGACTAATATAATCCCAATAGGATGCGCGCCAGTATTGGCAATGATAATGCCGAATATAAATGAAAGTGTTATTGGTAATAACGGGATGTAGGAGAGAGGAGGTCTCACGAATTATTATATAGTGTTAATTACAACAATAAAACTGCTAATGCCGATAATAAGCCAAAGTAATATAGCCAGCAATAGAGGTTTGATTCCTACAGATTTAATAGCAGTAATTGATAGGCTTGCACCTATGAGAAATAAAGTTAGAACAAGCCCTTTTTTTGCAATCCACACAAGTGTTTGTGTAAGTTCTGACGGCAAATTGCAGTAGGTATTCAGTATCATAGCAACAATAAACAAAAATATAAACCAAGGGATAGATATTTTACTTGATCTATCTCTGAATATAAGCATCGTAGCGAGAGCTAATGGTATAATCCACAAAGCGCGAGTGAGCTTGATGAGTGTCGCTATTTGTAACGCTTGTGGCCCAAAGGCTTCTCCCGCACCAACAACCGACGATGTGTCATGAATTGCAATTGCAGCCCATGTGCCAAATTGTTCTTGAGTCATGTCAAAGAAATGACCGATTGGAGGGAATATGAACAATGCGATTGCATTTAAAATAAAAATAACTCCAAGCGATATTGCCATTTCTTGGTCATTTGCTTTTAGGACAGGACCTACTGCTGCAATGGCACTACCTCCGCATATTGCAGTTCCAGAAGAAATGAGATATGCTGTTTTGCGATTTATATGCAACCAATATCCAATCAGAACCCCCATCACCATAACCCCTATGACAGAAATGATGGTAAACATCATTCCGTTGGCTCCAGAATGTAAAGACTCATTTACATTCATGCCAAATCCAAGACCAACTACTGATGCTTGAAGCAGATATTTAGATGTCTTTTTGTTAAATTTTGGATATGGGCATTTGAATAAAAAGGCATATACAAGTCCTAAAAATAACGCAATTGCCGGAGTTATAATAATGGGCAATTGAGGAATTAAATTATAAGGAAAAAGCACTAATATGATTAGTGCTATGTATATAAATTTACCAGTTTTTATCATTATAATGCTATTTTTTCGTTCCAGATATTCCAACTGGCAAATGCTTGTAATAACAACATTTCAAGACCATTTTTTACCTCTGCGCCATGTTCTGATGCTCGTTTCATAAAAAGGGTAACATCAGGGTTGTATAGTAGGTCATAACATAAATGCTCAGGAGTAAGATATTGATATGGAATATTAGGACATTCTTCAACATGAGGATACATTCCAAGAGGAGTCGTGTTTATAATGATTTTGTATTCATTCATTATTTCTGAAGTCAAATCACCATAAGTTAGCATCCCCTCACGCTTAGTGCGAGTAACATATTTAGGCTCGATACCAAGGTTTATAAGTCCTTGAACAACTGCTTTAGCTGCTCCACCGGTACCTAAGACAAGAGCTTTTTTGCGTGTAGGTGTTAATAGGGGACTGATTGAGTCGCAAAAGCCTATGATATCAGAGTTATATCCTTTGAATTTAAGTGAATTTTTACTGCGTATGAATTTGATAACGTTTACCGCTCCTATCTTAGCCGCGTTTTCATCAATTTCGTCAAGATAGGGGATTACTTGTTCTTTATAAGGAATGGTAACATTTAGTCCGCAAAGATTGGAATTCTCACTTATAACTTCCATTAAATCTCCTATATCGGGAATTTCAAAATTCACATAGTGAGCATCAATGTTTTCTGCTTCAAATTTTTGATTGAAATAATTTTGGGAAAAAGAATGTCCTAACGGATATCCTATTAGCCCATATAGTTTGTCGTATTGTTTTTCCATATTGACACTATCTTAGACAAAATTTGTACAAAAATACAATATCATTGCCAAAATACGACAAAAAATCAATGAAAATTCGCTAATTTTGTATTCATAATGTAGTAGGATGGTTTGTCGCTCGCTCACGCATGAGGGGTGAGAGGAAAGTCCGGGCAACACAGAGCACCATATTTCTTAACGGGAAGCTATCAGCGATGGTAGAGTAGCGTGACAGAAAATAACCGCCTTGTCTTGATGAGGTAAGGGTGAAAAGGTGAGGTAAGAGCTCACCGGGTGTGATAGCAATATTGCATGCCGCACGTCTTATGGGTTGCAAGGTCAAGTATACCGGCATTTAAGGGCTGCTCGTCCATTGTCGGGGGGTAGACTGCTAAAGTATCATGGCAACATGATGTTCAGATAAATGACAAACTATCAAGGTGTCCCTCTTGCGAGGTAGTACCTTGATAACATAACCCGGCTTATAGTCCTACTACTTTTTTATTTTGACAATTTCCGCTCATTTGTGGATTGAAATAGAGCATGAAAACTAATATCGAAAAATTACCAATGATGAAGCGCATGAAACAGTGGTGCTTGTTGGTGTGGAACTATTGCAGTAAAGGGGTGTGGAGCGATACCCGTTCCAATGTTATTATTAGTATCATAAAAACATTAAATCTCTCTGTCCGCTCATTTTTAGATACAGGTCTTCAATCGCGAGCTGCCGCGTTGACCTATCGCACACTATTGGCAATTATTCCTGTATTGGCATTGATATTTGCTATAGCTCGTGGTTTTGGTTTCCACAAATTACTTCAATCTCAAATATTCACTTATTTCCCTGAACAAAAAGAAAATCTTGATATTGCATTTGGCTTTGTTGAATCTTATTTGGCTCAAACATCCGAAGGCTTATTTGTGGGTATCGGCATCATATTTTTGTTGTGGACATTGATTTCCCTCATTAGTAACATTGAAGCGTCATTTAATATAGTGTGGGGGATAAAGAAAGGTCGTGGATTGTGGCGTAAGTTAACAGATTACACCGCAGTTATATTGACGTTGCCCATAATATTGATATGTGCAAGCGGTTTGCAAATCTTCTTGTCAAATACTATGCAAGATGCTATCCCTTTTGAATTTCTATCGCCCATTTATCCGGTGCTATTGAAATTTGCAACATATGTGTTGACATGGTTGTTCTTTGCAGGAATGTATATGCTCATTCCCAATACCAAAGTGCGTTTTAAGAATGCCTTTATCGCCGGAATAGTTTCGGGTACCGCATTCCAAATTGTCCAATGGCTCTTCCTTTCAGGACAATTATATGTGTCAAAATATAATGCAATTTATGGTAGTTTTTCTTTAATACCATTGCTGTTGATGTGGTTGTATTTTGTGTGGGTGATAACGCTGTCAGGGGCTGTGTTGTGCTACTCATCGCAAAATATTTTTAAGTTTAGCTTCTTTAATGATATTAAGGAGATATCGCCCAATTACCGAAGAAAAATCGCTATAGCTACAATGACTTTAATTGCAAAACAGTTTGAGCAACATCGTCCTCCATTGACATTATCTGATTTGTCGGTTAAATATGATATGCCCATAAGATTGGTAACCGACATTGTAAATGAATATGTTGATGCAGGATTGATTTCTCGGGTTGTTATCAATGGCCCTGATGATGTATACGGATTGCAACCGGCAATGGATGTGCAAAAACTTACATTAGGATATCTGATGAAAACGGTGGATTGTACCGGTGCTTCAGGGTTTGTTGATGAGTTTGACGAACGTTTCCCTAAGATATTTGATATCGATGATAAGATGATGTCAAATGTCTATGATGATGTCAAGGATATAAAGCTGATAGATATAGATATAAAAATAGAAGATTAAATAGTAACTTAACAAATTAAATTTATGAAAACCCCTATTGCAACAACTAATGCTCCCGGAGCTATCGGTCCATATAGCCAAGCTATTGACACAGGCTCATTTGTTTTTATCTCTGGTCAAATCCCCGTAAATCCTGCAACAGGCAAAGTACCCGAAGGAATCAAAGCTCAAGCAGCTCAATCGATTGCCAATATCAAGGCTATTCTTGCAGAAGCAGGATTATCGATTGACAACGTGGTTAAAACAACAGTATTTCTCGCTGATATGGCATTGTTTGGCGAAATGAATGAAGTGTATGCACAGGAATTCACTGCGCCATTCCCAGCTCGTTCAGCAGTTGCAGTGCGTGAACTTCCAAAGCAAGTCCTTGTCGAAATCGAAGTCATCGCCATGAAATAACATTGGTATATTTTTACTATTAAGCCTACATTATAAAAAACACGAAGGGGATAATTTGTTATCTCTTTTCGTGTTTTTATATGTCATAGAAAATATCAGATATTTTTATATTTAAAGCGGAGCAAATTTTATATACTGTTTTTATAGTAAGATTGGTTTTCCCGGCTTCAATTCTGGACATATTAGATTTCTCGAAATCACATCGTGCAGCCAAATCTTGTTGACTAATACCTTTTTCTTCTCTCAAATACTTTATTCTATTTCCTATAGCAATATATAAGTCATTTATTTTCATATTTTATAGTGTTATCATTTGTGATAACAAAGGAAATTAACTACATTTGCAAAGTGGTTATCATATATGATAACCAGTAACATTTGTATGAAATATATGATTAAAGAATATGATAATAAATAAGTTATGAAAAGATCTTTTATTGTATTTATTTTAATTGTGTGCCTAATAAGATGTAATATATCTTTAAGGGCACAAGCTCCATTTTCAATTAGATATGAATTTATTGGTTGCTCGGATTCTCAAATAGATGGAACTGCGACGGCACTGGCAAATTCATTGGTGAATGGTTATATCTCAAAGTATGCATCCGGAGTAAAAATGACGAGACAAGCTTGTGAGGCTTTGAGATCAGCAATCCCTAATACCATTGAGGTCGGATATGGTTGTCGTGTTAAGATTATAATTGGAGGTTGTACCGGTTTTGATGTTTATAGCAATGGTACTTCAATTAATGGAAATAACGATATATTTGGGGTGTCTAAAGGACAATCTAATTTTATTGTAAATCCGGCATTGGCAAATCAATATTCAGTAGAAGACCATACCTATGCGCTGGATGTATTGATTGGCAATAGGGGTGCTTCTCCAGGTATAACATATGCAACTACGGCAGATCAAAATTATAATAACGCATTGGATCATATTTTTATAAAAGGAAAGTTGCCTGAAGAACAATGGTATATACCTGATGAGTATATAACGGGGGATAAAAAATTTGTTCCGGTGAATATGAGAGACGATAGGGGTACTCCCGATTTATTATTTGATAAAGATGTCAAAATTGCTCCGGTAAAATCAGTAAAGACATATTATGAAGAACCAAAAGAGTCAATTATTGATTTTGGGTCTGAAATTGCAAAAGATGGATTAAAAATAGGTGCTCAAATAGGCGAAGTAATACCTGCAACAGCAAAGTTTGCGAAATTTAATGTATTGACATCAATTTTAATAGATTCAAATGTAAATCTATATAGAGAATTAATAAAATGTGCGACTAATGGTTGTTTATCAAGTAATGAAATTTTCAAGAATTCATGGGGTGTTGATTTTGAAAAAATGTGGGATAATGCTAAAATTGCATCAAAGTACATGACAGGTTTAGAAGGAGAATATTCTCAAAATATAGCTGCAGGAGCCTTGGTCCCAGTAGTAGTTGTTGGAGAATTATATAATAATATAACGGGGCAAGGGAGTGAAGTTTTTGTTGGTGATGCAGAGAAAGCGATTGTTGATTATGTTACAGACGCTTTTGCAGATAAAGCAACAAATTTTGCGAGAAAAAACGCATCTGTGTTTGTAAAAACGCGGGTAGCTCCAGTTAGTGGGAATTCAATGGAATTTCATAAAGGAGCAAAAAATGCTGTTGATTTTTCACAAATATCAACGGATTTTGTAGATATGGGATTTAAAATTAAAAATGGATATGATGAATCGAACTAAATACATACTGGCGTTACTTGCAATTATGATAGGATTTAGCATAGTAGCGCAAGGAATTAATTCTCCATCAGTAATGATGGATGTAATGATGAATGTAAGAATGTTGCGTCAAGCTAAAAAGGGAAATCTTGTATTTCTTGATAATGTGTGTCGAACGGATAATGGGTTGTATATTTTATCAACAGCAGATCAAGCATATCTTTTGGGGGTTGGAGGAATAGGAGCAATTAGTCAAAAGGATAATAAAAAGATAAATAGTTTTGCTTTGGTTGATGGATTATTGTATTCGGTAAGAGGAAGAGAGTTATGTTATCTTGACACAATGGCCCGATTTGTTACATATAAGAAATTGCCTCACTATAATATGAAAATATATAATGGAACTAATGGAATATATTTGACAGGTAGTACTAAAACACGAAGGGGGGAAAGTATTTATGTTATAAGAAAAAGCGATGATGCATTTATTAGATTGATAGATGTTCCAACATCGGTATCAGCAGTTACAGAATATGGACCACTAATAATATTTGCAACCATGAACTCAATATATGGGTTGGATACGTCATCAAAAAAAGTATTTAAAATGGTTGAACTCCCTAATAAAAAAGAACATATTATGTCGTTGATATATGATAAATTAAATGATTATATATACTTTTCATCTAAAAAAGGCATCTATAGAATTGATGAGAAAGGTATTAATTGCTTAAATAATACAGTTGGTGGGGTTTTGTGTTATGATCCGGATGGACTTGTCGTTTTTAATGTAGAGAAAAAGGAAATGTATCGATTGAGAAATTCTATTTTATTGCCAAAATGATGAAAAATATTATAATAGTTACATTTATATTATTGTGTGGTGTGTCAATCAGTGCCATTAATAATAAACAAATATCAGTTCAAGATGCAAGAACTGCATTGTTAAATGATAGTGTTAGATACTCAGTCAATGCATATATAGAAATAATAAATAATGAGAAGGCGGCTTGTAATCTGGGGAAAGGTGTAGATGGGGATGTGGTTGCAGAATATGCCTATGCTCTTGCTGTTAAAAAAGTATATGATGGAGCTTTATTAAATATAGATAGAGCGCGATTATTAAATGCCAGATATGCAAATTTTTATACAGGACAAATTTTAGCATTAATGAATTACCCTACTTTAGCAGATCCATTTATGAGAAATGCCAATATCCCATCCTGGCTTAATGTTGAGAATTGTGGATATAAACAAATATTAGAACGTAAAAAGTCATCACCAGCAATAAATCATGACTCAATTAATGTAGCATTTCAACGAGCAAATAAGTTGTTTGTTAATGGGCAACATATACAAGCATTAGTACTTATTCAAGAGATAATAGATATTTATCCGAATAATTATGCTCCTTATATATTTGCAAGTGTCATGTGGGAAAATTTAAAATATTATGATAAGGCAGAAGAATATTTAAATAAAGGGATTGAGTGTATGCCGAATGATGAAATAGATAAAATGCCATTTACTAGTCATCTTGCAGAGCTAAAAGATTATAACATGAAATATCAAAATAGAAGTACTATACGAAAGTTAATAGATAAATATAATCCTAATCTTTTAGTATATGCAGGAGGAAATATTTCAGAATCAATGTACTCTGTTAATGGGCGTATTGGTTTTTATACAAATAATATGATTAGTGCAACTGTTAATATAGGATTATCTAAAATAAGTGATAATACTTATGGAAATATTGGGATATCTATGTATAAAACTTATGGCTTGTTTATGGTGGGAGTAGGAATAACAGATACTTTTGGTGGAGGAAATAATGATTTAAATTTTTCACCATCAGCAGGAGTTTCGTTTATGAATAAATCTCGAACATTATCTTATGATATTATAGGTAATATAAATATTCCTTTTTCTTCAGGAATCAAAATGTCATATGGTTTATCATTAGGAGTAACAAAATATTTTAATGCAAATTTAGGTCGATGAGAAAATATTATATATACATTATTATGATTGTGTTGTCCATATTTGATATGGCAGGTAATGGAATAGAACAAAAAAATATACTCTGTGATACAATCATTTCTAAGAACATAGAGGGAGCTGTAGTCCTAAATGATCATCTTAACTTGTATATTAAAGATAATTATTTGAAATTAGGAGATGCTCATAGGAAGAAAGTATTAATCCCTTTTGTTAATGAATTTAGAGATTATGATTTATTAGTTTATTCTGGCAAATATCGAGAATTATGGCGCATGCTAGATGACAATAATCTGGTTTGTCTGGATGTGTGGAATGTTGATAGCCTTGATATTCAAGAGTATATGCCTGTAAAAATTGAAAGGAATGGACCTCGTAGATTATTTGTATATGGTGGCGCTTCGGTAAATGGAGGGAATGGGAATTCTACATATATGCTGAATGTGAGACTTGGTACGTTCCTATATAAAAATTATTTGGATGTTGCTATTAATGCTAACATTGGGGCAATCTCTTCAAGTGGTAGTACAGATGAATCTGGAGATGTTGGTATTTCAGGAAGAGCATATTTACCTATTACAATCAAAGATTATCATATATCTCCATATCTTGGAACCGGAATTAATTATTCTTTTATGCCAACATCATATTCAGAGTTGATGTTATATGGCGGAATTACATGGGCAATTGGTCCTGGAGCTCTTGATATTGGTATTCAATATGGAACTAAGAGCGATTTTGGGCTGACGTTTGGTTATACTTTTATTCCATCATTATGAATTAAAAATGAGAGTTATAGCTGTTATAATATGTATAGTCAGTATCGTATTTAATATTTTATCACAAAATAATAGAATTAAATATCCCGATGTCCCTGAGAATATTATCCTAAAAAGTGAACGCATAAATTATATCTGCGTTCACTTTTGGGATAATACAACATTTGAAGACGCTAATATATTAGATGATATTAAAGGGTTTAAAGATTTTGTATATTTGTTAACGCATGTGTCTGATGATAGTATCGCGCAAAAGGGGGTTGCAAATCTTTTAACGCGATGTATGAGTAATAATGAAGCACTATCTCGTGTAGATGATATTTTGAAACAATATTTTGATAATTCATATTCAATATATCAGGACGAAGATATGTATCTAATGATTCTTCATGAATTGTTGAAATTGCCACTAAATGAACTTTATAAAATAAAGGTCCGATTTAGAATTGATATGGCAATGAAAAATAAGGTTGGGAATTTAGCTACTAATTTTTCATATTCTCATAATAACAAAACTTTTCAATTGTATGATATATCCTCTCCTTATCTGCTAATCTATTTTAATTCTTCAGATTGTCATGTATGTGAAGAATCTAATTATATTCTTGAGAAATCAGAGAGCATAAAAGAAATGATTTCAGCAGGGAAGATGAAAATTCTTTCTATAGATATTACTGGTGATAATTCGAAACAGATTGAGAGTAAAGGGTGGATTTATGGATACAATGCAAGTCATTCGTTAGATGAAGAATTACTTTATTATATAGAGTATGTACCAGTATTTTATTTATTAGATAAGGATAAACGTGTTATATTAAAGAATGTATCTATAAATAAAATAATATCTTACATAGAAAATATGTAAGATATATTTTAAATGAATTGAGACTGAATTGGCAATTCAATTCATTCAGAAATTTTCTAACAATCAAGTTCCGGAGTTAAGAATTGAGGTAGGAGAGGAGGTCGGCTACGATGAAGGTGCTTCCGCCGATGAAGATTGTGTCATCGCTTGTTGCATTAGTGAGCGCGTTGTTGTAGGCTTCGGCAACGGTGCTATAAGCCTTCCCTGACAATCCTTTCTCCTCGGCAATTGTCTTGACCTCGTTAGCAGGCAATGCTCGTGGAATGTCGGCTCGAGTGAAGTAATATGTGGCATTGCGTGGCATCATGTCAAGGATGTGTGAAATGTCTTTATCGTTGACAAAGCCTATTACCATGTGTAACTTCCCTTTAATCTGAGATAATTGTCGAGAAAGGTATTCCC
The DNA here is from genome assembly GCA_045596365.1 of Muribaculaceae bacterium. Classification (GTDB taxonomy): domain Bacteria; phylum Bacteroidota; class Bacteroidia; order Bacteroidales; family Muribaculaceae; genus RGIG4079. The sequence goes on from JAZOCE010000023.1 coordinate 47,204, forward strand.
ATCCGCCAACGTTGTGTCCGGTGTCGCACACAACTCTTGGTGATTGTTGTAATTCCATCCAACGACCGGCAAGTCCGGTGAGTTTACACACATTGGCAAAACCTTGTTTTACAGCTTCTGGCAAAATTTCCCATCCCATAAGCTTTAATTGTTCGATAGCTAATAATATAGTCGCTGTGTTTTTCTGTTGACATTCGCCTGATAATTCTCCTATAATGCGTCCGTAGGCTGTGCCATTGTAGATATATCCTGAAGGGCAACGCTCTATCGATGAGAAAACTTTGCGTTCTTCGGCATATGTTATCGGAGCATTTTCTTGTGATGCTTTTTGGTCAAAAACAGATTTTGTCTCATCATTTGCTTCGCCAATTATTATGGGAATATGTCGTTTGATAATACCTGCTTTTTCTGAAGCGATGGCAGCAAGTGTATCACCGAGAAAAGCAGTGTGGTCAAAAGATATATTTGTTATAATGCTAAGAATAGGAGTTATTATGTTGGTGCTATCAAGTCGTCCGCCAAGACCGGTCTCAATAACTGCAATATCTACCTTTTCATTAGCAAAATGCTCAAATGCCATTGTCATGGTCAATTCAAAGAATGATGGCTTGCAGTCAAGATTGAGGGATTGATAACGATTGACAAAATCTACTACTGCGTTGTGTGAAATCATTTCGCCATTGATGCGTATTCGTTCACGAAAATCAACAAGGTGGGGCGATGTGTATAATCCCACTTTGTAGCCGGCACTTTGCAGTATGGCTGAAATAGTGTGGGCTGTAGAGCCTTTGCCATTTGTGCCAGCAATGTGTATTGATGGGAAATGTGTATGAGGGTTGCCAAACACATTATCAAGGGTTATCGATGTGTCAAGTCCCGGTTTATAGGCGTTTGCACCCATGCGTTGGAACATTGGCAATTGGGTATATAAGAAATTGATTGCGTCGTCGTAGGTGAGCATGGTTGTATCAGAAAATTATCAAACCGGATAGTCCGGCAAGAATTATAACTATAATGGGGTGTATCTTAGCAAAAAACACAAGGCAAAAAGATGTAATGCATATTATGATACTGCAAATTACATTATATTGTTCTGTCCCGAAATTTTCTTGATTCATGAGTAGAAGTGCCGAAGATGCTATCAGTCCCACGCACACAGGACGTATCCCTGCAAAGATCCCTTTTAACGCAAGGCTTTCTTTGTGCCGAGAAATGAAATGACTCGTATAGATAACCATAATATACGATGGAATTACCACAACGAGAGTGCATAGAATGGAGCCTAAGATACCCCATAGAGGGTGGGCAAATTCCGGATTGACTGCTCCGGGAGTAACATAGCCTATGTATGTAGCTGAGTTTACGCCTATTGGACCCGGTGTCATTTGAGAAATAGCGACAATGTCGGTAAACATTTGACGAGTAATCCATCCTTGTCCGACGATTTCGCGTTCAATCAACGAGAGCATCGCATATCCGCCACCAAAACCAAATATGCCGATTTTGAGATAGGACCAAATGAGTTTAAGATATATCATTTTGTCCCTCCTTTCTCTTGTCGTAATTGTGTTGTGTGTACCACAAATATCCTCCCAATCCTCCCAAGATGATGTATATAATGGGGTTTGAGATATAGGGTAGTTTTGACCAAATGAGTAGTGCTACTGAAATGGGTATGAATATTGTTTTCCAATTGATTTTAGCAGCGCGAGCAGTTGTTATAACCGGAGCGATGAGCAATGCAACAACGGCAGGACGCATTCCCATAAATATTTTGCTTATTGTTTCATTGTTTTTTATCGTTTCGGGCGTTAGAAAAATTGCTATGAGCAGGATTATTGTAAAAGAGGGAATTATTGTGCCGAGAGCTGCACATAGTCGCCCTCGAGAGCCTCGTAGTTTATCACCTATGGCAACAGCAAAATTTACTGCAAGAATTCCCGGTAATGATTGTGCAACAGCAAGTAGGTCGAGAAAATCTTCACGTGAAATCCATTTGTGCTTGTTGACAACTTCTCGCTCAATGATGGAAATCATCACCCATCCGCCTCCAAATGTGAATGCTCCTATTTTTAAAAATGTCAGAAATAATTGTAGATAAATATTTCTCATGAGTTGTGAAATACTATAATTATTTGGCAAAATTACATAAAATCCATGATACAAAAAGTGAGAATTTTATCTGCTCGTGTGATTTCTGATATTTTGGTTGTATCTTTGTCATAAAATTAAGACTATTATGAATAAAATTTTAATATCAATTTTAGGTTTATCCGCAATGATGTTGGCAAGTTGCAGTTTGCTAAAAAATGAAACAACTGTAGTGTCGGCGGGAGATCAAACAACACAGACAACATCATCTAAGTCAACAAAACAGACCACGGCAAGTAAGAAAAAAACGAAGAAAAACAAAAAATCTTCTGAAAAACCATTGATGCCACAAGTCGCAGCAGGTCAAGAAGAGAAACAGCATTATGCTGTGGAAATATCGGATAAAATTCTTAATGGCGAATGGACTATTGCCGAGGTAAATGGAGCGAAAGTAACCGGAGAGGAAAATAGACCATATATTAATTTTTCTGTTGCAGAGAAGAGATTTTATGGTTCTAACGGGTGTAATATATTAAATGGTGATTTTGTCGTAAAAGGGACCGATTTGACATTTGAAAATGTGATATCAACACAAAAGGCTTGTCATGAAGCACCATTTGAATATGAGATAAATTATACAATAGGGCAAGTGAAATCCTATATGATTGATCGCATTGGTAATGAATATTATTTAAGTTTGTTTGATGCTAATAAAGTGCAAACAATGATTTTGAGGAAACATAACATGGATTATCTTAATGGAGCATGGCAAGTTATGACAATTGGAAATGTATCATGTGATGGTGATGGAATTCAAATGGTAATCGATATTCCTGAATTAAAATTACATGGTAATTCCGGGTGCAATATCGTTAACGGACAATTGTTGATTGATCCGGATAAAGAAAATTCAATACAATTCCATCAATTGATTTCAACTTTGAAGGCATGTCCTAATCAAAGTCTTGAAACATCATTTTTTGTAGCTCTTGAGAAAGTAGAGTCAGCAAAAAAAGGTGAAGATGATACGGTTTTGATGTATGATAAAAATGGAGTAATTGTATTGGTGTTAAAGCGTATTCAACAATAATTGATAATCTACAACATCAAGAATTTGATTGTGTTTGTATCCTACTTGTTCAAAGTGGGATACTTTTTTAAAACCCAACTTTTCATGTAGTGCGATACTTGCTTTATTATTGCCGGTAATACATGCTATTATGGAGTGGAATTTTTGTTCTTTGCATGAATTAATGAGAGTTTCCATTAATGTTTTGCCTATCCCTTTATGAGTTTGATTTGGGGCAATATAAACAGTTGTTTCTAATGTATATTTGTAGGCTGCGCGTTCTTTCCAAGGATGTGCATAGCAATATCCTACTATGTTACCATCAATTTCGCACACATAATATGGAAAATTTGATGAAATTTCAATGATGCGTTTCTCCATCGTTTCATGGGATAGTGCTTCTGTCTCAAATGAAGCAACGCTATTGAGAATATAATGATTATAAATATCTGTTATTGCTTTGGCATCAGATAGATTCACTTGACGTATTATCATTTTGGATGATGTCATGCTCATGTCTTGCTAATCTTGATTCCATCGTTTAGAGTGTAATTCATACATTTTTGCTTCTGACGCATTGTCGCAAGGAGACCAAAATTTTGCTCCTTGTAAAGTGTCGGGCATGAATTGTTGCTTGACAAAATTCTCTGGATAGCTATGGGCATATTTGTAATTTTTCCCATAGCCTAAATCTTCCATCAATTTAGTTGGAGCATTGCGCAGATGCAAAGGTACAGGTTGATCACCTGTAGAGTTGACCAGCTCGAGAGCCGAGTTTATAGCATTGTATGCCGAATTGCTTTTGGGCGATGTCGCAAGGTATATTGTGCATTCTGCAAGTGGGATGCGACCTTCGGGCCACCCGATTTTTTTCAGTATGTCAAATGTTGCGTTGGCAAGTAATAGAGCATTAGGATTTGCTAATCCAATGTCTTCGGCAGCGAGGATTGCAAGTCGGCGAGCAATGAATTCGGGGTCTTCGCCTCCGGCAATCAATCGAGCAAGCCAATATATAGCCGCATCGGGGTCACTTCCTCTAACACTTTTTATAAATGCAGAAATAATATCATAATGTAATTCTCCATTTTTGTCAAATGCAGATGGATTTTCTTGTAGACGTTTTGTTACAAGATCGTCGTCAATAATCATTTCTTCATTGACTCCGGTAGATTGTTCTAATAAGTCAAGAATATTTAGTAATTTGCGAGCATCACCTCCTGAAAACCGAAATAGAGCCGACGTACTTACAATTTTAATGTTTCGTTTTTTGAGAATTTCATCGGTTGAAATTGCTCTATCAAGCAGTACTTGCAGTTCGTTTGCATCAAGAGGCTTCAAAACATATACTTGAGCGCGAGACAGTAGAGGACGAATTACTTCAAACGAAGGGTTTTCAGTCGTGGCTCCAATGAGTGTAACAATACCACTTTCGACTGCTCCAAGCAAGCTGTCTTGTTGCGATTTGTTGAAACGATGGATTTCATCGATAAATAAAATAGGACGACTTGACGAGAACATGCTACGAGCATCAGCCTTGCAATGCTCAAGCACTTCTCTAACTTCTTTTACTCCTGCATGAACGGCACTAAGAGTGTAGAATGGCGATTTTGTCGTATTGGCAATGATTCGAGCAAGAGTTGTTTTGCCTACACCTGGAGGTCCCCACAAAATGAATGAGGAAACATTTCCGGAGTCTATCATGCGACGTAAAATACAATCGTTTCCAACCAAGTGGGATTGCCCAATGTATTCTTCAATTGTTTTTGGCCTTAGTCGTTCTGCGAGTGGTGCGTACATTTTCAGTTATTTTTTTGCTATCGCAAAAGTAACTAATAAACTTGATAGGTCGATTAAATAGGTGTTAATAGATTATAATATCTAATGTAAACCGCACTTTTATAAAAGTTTTTTGTTTAACTTTACAATCGCAAGTTGTGCGCTGTTGGTATTGAAATGCATAAATTCATGGCGATGGGCACACATTGATGCGTTTATTTATTGATACTCAGTATGGTAGAAGAATTAAACGAAAAGAAGAAGGCACCAAAATTGGCTCGTACAATTTTTGGCATTATAATGATTTGTATATATGTAGGAATGGGAGGTCTGGTGCTTGCCGGATATTTCTCATGGATGCATGATTGGTTACGTTGGGCTGGAGGCGTAATGTTTATCGTTTACGGAATATGGCGTGCGTATAGACAATTTAAAGGTATCGATTCTCGATTTTAAAGGAGGTGAACTATGAAAAGATATATAAGAATTCTTTTTGTAATATCAATTGTGTTAGTTTTATCGTCATGTGTTGGTAAAACTAAAAACACAAGTACTTCGGGATTGACATCTCTTGTGTGCGATGATAGTTTTGAAAACATCATGAATCAAGAAATAGGAGTGTTTGAATATATATATCCCAATGCAAGTGTTATCCCTTATTATACAAATGAACGTGCTGCCGTAGATTCATTGATTGAGTTGAAAACAAAAACTATTGTAATCCCTCGTGAGTTGACAAAACAAGAAAAGGATTACTTGAAAAGTAAAGATAGAAATGCTCGTTCTTGTAAAATTGCGGTTGATGCAATTGCATTAATTGTAAATCCTGAAAATCCTGTAGAAATATTATCATTAAAGGAAATCTCTGAAATATTGTCAGGAAAGGTAACGGAATGGAGTCAGATAGAGCCTAATAAGACAGGAAAAATACAAGTGGTATTTGACCACCAAGGATCAAGTACAGTAAAATACATGCGTGATTCTTTGTTGAATGGTGGCGATTTTGGTCCTAATGTATATGCCCAAAATTCTAATGATGAAGTTTTTGAAGCTGTACAAAAAATCAAAGGCGCAATAGGAATTATTGGGGTAAGCTGGATTAGCTCAGATATGCGATCAGCTGAAATAACAAGTGAACATCGCGCAAAATCTCTTGAGAAGCAAGATACAACGGTATCATCATTTGACAATCGAATTAAGGTATTGAAAGTGCGTCGCGATGATGAGATAAAAGCTTATAAGCCATATCAAGCATATATCTATGATGGCAGTTACCCATTGTTCCGTTCAATATATATGATAACAACGGCGGCAAATGGTAGCATTGCACATGGCTTTTACTCTTTCGTAACAGGATTTAAAGGACAAAAAATCATACAAATGACAGGAGTATTGCCTGCGACAGTACAACCTCGAATGGTAAACTTAAATTAATAAGCAAATAATAGTAATTTAATAAACATAAAACGATTCAAAAATGAAGTTTAAATTTTTGTTTTCCTTATTTTTAGGAAGTGCGTTAGTAATGTCAGCGCAAGGTTACAAGGATGGTATTGAGTATTATAAAGCCGACCAATTGGAAAATGCTAAAACAATCCTTACTCGTACTCTTAATGATGCATCAACTGATAAAGCCGAATCAAACTATTATCTTGGTGCAATTGCATTAAACCAAGGGGATAATGCTGCAGCGGATGCATATTTTAATGCAGGTATTGCCGCTAATCCTGAAAATCCATTTAACTATGTTGGTAAAGGTGAATTGGCATTGAAAAATGGAAACGAAAAAGTAGCTGACGATTTCTTTAAAAAAGCTCGCGACTATGGTAAAAAGAATGCAGAATTGTTAACAGCAATTGCTCGTGCATATTATAATGTCGATCCGGTAAAATATGCCGAAGATATTTCTAAATCAGTTGAACGTGCAAAGAAAGCTAATAAAAAAGATCCATATAGCTTGATTTTCCAAGGAGATGTAAAGGCTGATGAAAAAGCTGCCGGTGAAGCAGCAGCTCTTTATGAAAATGCAATTCTTTTTGACCCTGACAATACACCGGCTTATGTAAAATACGCTAATGTGTATTTCTCTGTAAGTCCTGAATTTGCAATTAAGAAATTGGAAGAGTTGTTAGAACTTCAACCAAATTCAGCTCTTGCTCAACGTGAATTAGCTGAAAAATATTATCAAAACGATCAATGGTCAAAAGCTGCTGTAGCATATGGTAAATATATTAAAAATCCTAATCACTTTACAGAAGATAAAGTGCGTTATACAGTGCTTTTGTATTATGGACAACTTTATGATGAAAGTTTGTCATTGGCATCTGACCTTCTTAAAAATGATCCCAAAAACTTTCAATTGCACCGTATTGTATTCTTGAATAAAGCAGCGTTGAAAGACTATGCCGGAGCTGAAAAACAAGCTATTGAATTCTTTAACTTGAATGATGCGAAGAACAAATATACATCAAATGACTATTCTTCATTTGGAGATGTATTGCGTGAACTCGATAAAGACTCTCTTGCATTGATTCAATATGAAAAAGCAATTGATGTAAACCCAGAAAAGACTGATCTTATCAAACAATTGAGTAGCGCGTATAACTCTATGAAAAAATATGATAAAGCAGCTGAAGCATATCAAAGATTGATAGATAGCGGTAATTATAAAACAAATGATTTGTATGTCCTTGCCGGTCGTTACATGTCTCATGGCGCAACTGAAACAGATTCATTGAAAAAGGTTGCAGCATTGGATAATGCTATTAAGTATATCGACATGACATTAGAACGTGTTCCTGATGATTATCGTATCGCTCAACGTAAAGCTCGTATTTGTATTGTTAAAAATAACAACAAGCCAAACGAGGAATCAACTGCTTGCTATGTAACAGTATTATCATTACTTGATCAAGAGCCTGAAAAGAAAGATGCTCGTAAACAAGATTATATTGAGGCATATAACCAAATTGCAGGTCACTATATTTTGATTGGAGATAATGCAAAGGCTAAAGAGAATTATTTGAAATTCTTAGAATTGGATCCTGAAAATGAAGCCCTTCGCAAATATATTGAAACAATAAAAGTTGAAGAAGAAAAATAATAGAATATTTTAGGAGATAAAATCGTGCTACAATTATCAATTGTGGCACGATTTCTTTTTATGATACAATTGAAATTATGGATATTTTATTAACTTTGCAACTTAAACTAATTATTTTGATATGAAGAAATTATACTTAAGTCTTATTTTACTTGGTAGTGTTGTGATAAGTAGTGCTCAAAGTAATATCAATTTTGCAGGACAAAAAATATTGCGTCAATATCGACTTGAGCAAACCAATAAGATAACACCATCAAGCACTTCTCCTATTGCGATGGAAATATCTCATGTTGATGAAGGTGAGATGATTGGAGCAATTGTTGAGCTGAGTGATAATGCCAATATTGATGCAATACTGAATGCAGGAGGAAAGGTGTTGAAACAAAGAGAACATTTGGCAATAGTCTCGTTACCAATATCTAAAATAGAAGATTTAGCAAAAAGCAGTGCTGTTAAACGCATTGAATTTGGGACAAAAATGCATGCTAAATTGGATAAGGCAAGAAACGCAACAAGTACTACTTGGGCCCATTTAGGAATGATGGTTGACCATAAATACACCGGCGCAGGAGTGATTGCTGGTTTTATGGATCAAGGTATCGATCCTAATCACGTTGCATTTATGAATTCAGATCAAACGGCATCACGAGTAAAGCGTGTGTGGACTTTTATGCATCAAGATGGGACATTTGATACATATGATACTCCGGAAAAGATATCATCGTTTACATGTGATTTCAAAGACGCTACTCATGGCACTCATGTTGGTGGTATTTTAGCGGGAGGATATGAGAATGATCGTAATGTGCCTTTTTATGGTGTGGCTAAGGGCGCAGATATAGCTATGTCGGCAGGTGAGTTCTATACCAATAATATTATTTATGGGATTGAGAATATAATTGAATATGCACAAGCTGAAGGTAAACCAGCTGTTATAAATTTGTCAATCGGTTCAAATTCAGGACCTCATGATGGGACCGATTTATTTAGCCAATATCTTGATATATTAGGTAAATATGCAGTAATATGTGTAGCTGCAGGAAATGAAGGAAATGAAAAAATTACATTAAACAAGACATTCACAGAAACTGACAAAGAATTAAAATCATTTGTGATTGAAAACGTATATGATGGCTTACATGCTGGAACTGTAGAATTTTGGGGCTCAGATGATAAGCCTTTTTCTGTTACCGCAATGGTTTATGATGTATTAGCTGATACTATTGTATATAAAATGCCTGTAGTAAACAAATCGATGGTTACTCCCGATGGAAAATCATTGGAGTGGATTTATGTATCAAATGGCGAGCAATATGAAGATGGGGATATCTCAGATGCTAATTTTGACAAGGCATTTAAGGGTTCTTATGGAAGCTATATAGGTGTTACTGCACTGGTTGATGGTTATAATAATCGTTTTAATTCTGTAATACAATATTATCTACAAAATACAGCGGCAAATACCGGAAACTATATAATGGCGTTTATTGTTGAAGGTGAAGCTGGTCAAAAGGTGTATGCTTATAGCGATGGAAATTATTCAGAATTTTCAACAAAAAGCAAATCGGGATGGGATGATGTTGTTTATGATGGAACTATTTCAAATATGGCATGTGCCAATAATGTTATTGCTGTAGGATCTTTTAATTCTCGAGGATATGGACTTGAAGCAGAGAAAGAGATTTCTTCATATTCAAGTTATGGAACACTTGTTGATGGACGTGAATTGCCTCATATTTGTGCTCCAGGATGTATGATATATTCAGCATATAGTTCTTATTATGTTAAATATTTGATTGCTAATGAGGGTTATGCAGAAACAGACTTTGCGTATAAAGCAACAATCAATGGCGTTAATCATTATTGGGCTGGTATGGCAGGAACATCAATGGCTTCTCCTTTTATGGCTGGAGCTGTAGCGTTGTGGCTCGAAGCTAATCCGTATTTAGACCGTGATGATATTTTAAAAATTGCGCAAGAATCAGCAACTAAAGATGATTATGTAACAAATTCATTCCTTAAGGTGAAATGGGGGGCCGGTAAATTAAATGTTATAGAAGGATTGAAATTGGCAATTGCATCTAAAGCCGGTATTAGTGACGTAATAACTGAAGAAAAACGTCTCATAGTTACATCCAATGGTGATAATAGATATGAGGTATTTGTTGCAGGAGAGAATAAATTGAATGTTAGATTATTTAATATGTCAGGAATGCAGGTGTTAAATGATTCTTCTCAAGATGAATCAATAATGATCGATGCGTCAAATCTTTCAAAAGGAGTTTATCTGCTTTCTGTTCAAGGAGAAACAGCAAAATACACAAAACGCATCTTGGTGAAATAATTATTAATTAAATTTATACTAAAGCGACTATCTGACAATTGTCAAATAGTCGCTTTTTTCGTAAGTTTGCATTATGAGAAAGTTTGCGGTATTAATAATGTTTATTGTTGTTTCGGTAATCAATTTATCGGCGCAAAGAAAAATGGATCTACGTTCAACATATCAGTTGAAAAAATTGTCGGTTGAAAGTATTCAAAAAACGGAAAAATATGTTTCAGGTGTAGTTAAGATTTCAGATAATGCAGCTATTGATGAACTGAAATCATTAGGTGTGAAAATAATAAATCAACGAGATGAGTTATTGCTGGTTTTTGTGCCTGTATCTGCAATTGATGATGTTTTGAAAATAATATCCGTTGCCACTGTGAATATTGGATGTGTATCTGAAACAATGATGAATAACGCTCGTGCCATGTCTAATATTGATATAGTAAACAATGGAATTGATTTACCTCAAAAGTATGATGGAAGTGGTGTTGTAGTTGGTTTTTCTGATATTGGGTTTGACCCTAATCACATAAATTTTAAAGATAACGATGGCAATAGCAGGGTAAAACGAGTTGTGAGTTATGTCGATTCGTCAGCAACTATTATAGATTTAACAACACCCGACGATATCACAAATTGGCAAACCGATAATCTATCTCAATGTCACGCAACAATAGTAGCCGGTGTATTAACTGGGAGTTATAAAGGGAATGGGTATCATGGAGTTGCTCCCGGAGCTGAGATTGTTGCAACAACAAGTGGCTTATATGACGGAACTATCTTGGCCGGAGTTGAAAATGTAGTAGAATATGCCCGGCGTGTTGGGAAACCGGCAATTGTTAATATATCTATAGGCTCATATATAGGACCTCATGATGGCTCAGGCTTATTTTCTCAATATCTGGATAAAATAGGGGAGGAGGCAATAATTTGCATGTCAGCTGGCAATGAAGGAGCCAGACCAAATGTACTCAAAATGGATTTTTCATCAGAAAACAATCAGTTCAAAACATTTGTTTTTGATACGAAGAAATGGGTTGGCGTTGATTTTGGCGGTGGTGCCGATTTTTGGAGTGCCGATAGTAGAGAGTTTAAGGTCGCTGTGTGTATATATGATAGAATAACCAAGCAGATAGTTTACACATCTCCATTAGTGGGGGGCGCAGAATTAAGAGAATGGGGGATGTCCTCATCTGATTATAAAACAGATGGTGACGATAACCTGAATTATTTCAATGGATATGTGCGCATAAGTTCAGAGTTGAATACAGAAAATAATCGATATAATATTTTATGTTCTTATTATATTAGCAATTTTGAAAAAGATGACGTTTATGGTCGTTATGTTGTCGGAATAATTATAGAGGGAGATGAGGATGTTCATGTTGACGGATATGCCGATGGCTCTAATTCTTATTTTACATCCCTTGGTATTGAGGGATTTTCTAATGGACAATCAGACTGCACTGTAAGTGACATGGCTTGTGGATATAACATTATTGTGGTTGGGTCAAGTAACTCAAAAGGGAAAGCAACAACAATAGCAGGCGAGGAGAAAAATTACAATATAACTGAAGGAGATATTTCATATTATAGTAGCTATGGACAGTTAATCGATGGACGTTGTTTGCCTCATTTTTGTGCACCGGGAGCGTGGGTTACATCATCGATAAGCACGCCATATGTCAATCAACAAAGTGAAGAATATAAATCATCTCTTGCGACAAAAACTAATGTGGATGACGTTGACTATTATTGGATTACAGAATGTGGTACATCAATATCATCTCCATTGGCTGCCGGCGTTTTTGCACTATGGCTACAAGCTAATCCAGAGTTGACAGTTGAAGAGGTTAGGGAAATTGCAATATCAACAGCATCACAGAATGTTCCTAATATTTTAAATCCTCAATGGGGTGCCGGGAATTTAGATGCTTTTGCAGGGTTGAAAGAGGTAATAAAACGTGTGGGTGTTGAAAATATAGGAATAAACAAGCGTATTTTGTTTGAATTAGCATCTAATCGTAATATTAAAATCTCAGTGGTGGGTGTGTCAGATTTTGTCGTTAAAATCTTTGATGTAGCAGGAAAATTATTGGGAGAATATAATTTTAATGCAGATAATGGATATATTGACTTAGCTTCATTTGGGAGAGGAATTTATATGTTTGAGATATTAGCGGATGGTTATCGCCATGTTGAAAAGATAATTGTGCGTTAGAAAATTAGGGTATAAGCAAAAAAAATCTTAATTTTGTTAGTTGGAAATAAAAGATGGAATTCATATGAAAAATCTTGTTTTACGAAGTCTTTCCGGATTAATATATGTAGGACTTATTGTTGGTTCATTGCTTACAAATGAGTATGCTTTTTTTGCGCTATGTATATTGTTTATTATTCTTGGAACGATTGAATTTAGCAAACTCACAAATCAAGAAACAAAACCAGTGCTTATTGTATTGGATATTTTATTAGCATTGTCCTTAATCCCTGCAATAATCAGTGCGACATTTATATCATCAGAATTATTGGCGTTAACCCCGGCTATATTGATGCTGTTGCGCTTTGTTGCACAATTATATATGCCTAAGGATAGAAATCCGTTAAATACGTTGGCTTATTCAATATTAGGATTATTATATGTTGCAGGTCCTATATGGATAATGGCTTATTTGTATTATGTGGAATCTCCGGCATTAATATTATCAATGTTTATAATGATATGGCTTAATGATACAGGAGCTTATATAGTTGGTTCATTATTAGGTCGTAAGTTAATCCCTTATAAAATGTTTCCGCGCATTTCTCCTAAAAAATCGTGGGCAGGATTTGCCGGCGGATTACTTTTTACAGTTGCGTCATCATTTGTATTTATAAACATATTTGGTGAATATTATCAAGGTATTGATATAATAGAAATGATTGGTTTTGCTGTTGTTGTTGTCATATCTGCAACATGGGGAGATTTAATCGAATCATTAATAAAACGAACAATAGGAGTTAAAGATTCTGGACACATTATTCCTGGACATGGTGGAATATTAGATAGAATAGACTCGTTATTGTTTGTTATACCGGCAATTTTGTGTTATTGTATTATTGTATTTTAGAAAAGAAAAATCATTATATATATGAGCGATCAAAGATATAACATGCGTGGAGTTTCTGCCTCAAAAGAGGATGTCCACAATGCGATTAAGAACGTTGATAAAGGATTATATCCTAAAGCATTTTGTAAAATAATTCCGGATATACTTGGTGGTGATGATGAATATTGTAACATCATGCATGCTGATGGCGCTGGTACAAAATCTTCGTTGGCATATATCTATTGGAAAGAAACAGGCGATATCAGCGTGTGGAAAGGAATAGCACAGGATGCATTAATAATGAATATCGATGACTTGTTGTGTGTTGGTGCTACTGATAATATTTTAGTATCGTCAACAATAGGTCGAAATAAATTATTGATTCCAGGAGAGGTAATTGCGGCAATTATAAATGGTACAGAGGAATTACTTGCTGAATTGCGTGAAATGGGAGTGAGTATCTATAGTACTGGAGGAGAGACAGCTGATGTTGGCGATCTTGTGCGTTCAATTATAGTAGATAGCACAGTAACTTGTCGTATGAAACGTTCAGATGTAATTAACAATGCAAATATTAAAGGCGGTGATGTAATTGTAGGTCTTGCTTCTTATGGGCAAGCAACTTATGAAAAAGGATATAATGGCGGGATGGGTAGCAATGGTTTGACATCGGCTCGTCATGATGTATTTGCTAAATATTTGGCAGAGAAATATCCGGAAAGTTTTGATGCAAATGTTCCTTCTGAGCTTGTTTATTCTGGCTCAGTGCATTTGACTGATGCTGTTGAGAAATCTCCTATTGATGCCGGTAAATTGGTGTTATCTCCTACTCGCACCTATGCTCCGGTAATAAAGAAATTATTAGATGAAATGCGCCATAAAATTCATGGTATGGTACACTGCTCAGGTGGTGCTCAAACAAAGATTATGCACTTTGTTGAGAATAAACATGTTATTAAAGATAATCTGTTCCCAATTCCTCCATTGTTTGAATTGATTCGCAGAGAGTCTGGAACAGATTGGTCAGAAATGTATAAGGTGTTCAACATGGGGCATCGCATGGAGATATATTTGTCCCCTGAAGACGCTAAACGTGTAATTGAGATTTCTGAAGATATGGGTATTCCTGCGCGTATTGTGGGTAGAGTAGAAGATGCTTCACAAAACAAATTGACAATTATTTCAGAAAAAGGCACATTTGAATATTAATAAGAAAAATATACAAATAATAAAGGGTTGTGTCAGTATAATGATACTAACCCTTTATATTTATGTCGCAGTTTCATGTGGTAGGGAAAATAGTGCGGTGGATAGAAATGAAAAAACATTACATAAATTTCCTGACACTTTGCGAGTGGGAACATTATATAGCCCAACATCTTATTTTATATATCGAGAAGAAACAATGGGGTATGATTATGACCTCGTTAGTAAATTGGCCACAGATAAAGATATAAAATTAAGAATTGAAATAGCTCCCAATCTTAATACATTGATTGAAATGTTGGATACCGGGTATATTGACTTGATTGCTTATGAGATTCCCATTACAGCCGAATATAAATCAAAAGTTATTCCATGTGGAGTAGAGAATATAACATATCAGGTGCTTGTTCAGCCAAAGTCGAAGGAAGATCTAATTAAAGATGTTACTGAATTGGTTGGGAAAGATGTGTATGTAGAAAACGATTCAAAATATCAGTATCGCTTAAATAATCTAAATAATGAATTAGGAGGTGGAATTAATATACATCCGATTAATCGCGACACCTTGATTTCAGAAGAATTAGTGGCAATGGTCTCGACCGGAGCAATTCCATTAACAATAGTAGATAGTGATATAGCTCAATTAAACAGGACTTATTTTAATAATCTGGATATATCTCTCAAAGTTTCATTTCCTCAGCGATCGGCATGGGGCGTTTCTCCATCAAAATTGTGGCTTGCAGATTCAATAAATCAATGGATGAATCAAGAACAACCGAAAAAGACTCAATCATGGCTGTTGAAACGGTATTTTGAGTTAAGCAAAAATGAATTTTCTTTTTCTAATTTTAAGTTTAAAGATGGTCGTATATCCCCTTATGATAATCTGTTAAAAAAATATGCAAAAGAGATAGATTGGGATTGGCGACTATTGGCGGCTCAAGCCTTTACTGAAAGTCATTTTGATACAACAGTTGTGTCGTGGGCTGGTGCACGAGGTATAATGCAGATAATGCCAAGTACAGCCCGAGCTTATGGTTTGACTGATGATAAAATGGCAAATCCGGAGGCAAGTATTTCAACAGCGGTTAAAATTATCAAGTCGTTAGACAAATCTTTGTCAAAATACGTTCCAGACAAAAACGAACGATTGAAGTTTATTATAGCCGCATATAATTCCGGGATTGCTCATGTGTATGACGCTATTGCGTTGGCTAAAAAATACGGGAAAAATCCGCATATATGGGATGGAAATGTTGCAGAATCAATTTTGATGAAATCTAAACCGGAGTATTATAATGATGAGGTTTGCAAATATGGATATTTTAGAGGGCGTCAAACGGTTGCTTATGTGAAAAAGGTGATGGATTTTTATGATCGCTGTAAGCATGAAATTTAGATTTTGTTATTAACTTTGGAGAGATAAATTATGATTCACTAAAAAGTTTTGTTGTATGAAGAAAAAGTATTTAAGTGTTGCCCTTGTTATGGCCCTTGCAAGTTCAATGATGTTTACATCTTGTATTGGTAGTTTTTCATTGACAAATAAATTAATGGATTGGAATAAAACAATAGGAAGCAAGTTTGTTAATGAATTAGTGTTTGTCGCATTTTGGATTGTTCCTGTTTATGAGGTGTCTGCTCTTGCTGATATACTTGTGATAAATAGTATTGAATTTTGGAGTGGTTCAAATCCTATTGCAAAAGGCAAAAAAGTGATTGATGGAGAGAATGGACGTTACTTGGTTGAATGTGATGAAAATGGATATACAATCACAAGCGAAACAGATGGGAGCATCGTGCGACTTGATTTTGAAGATGAAGATAATTCATGGAGCGTAAATGTAAATGGTGAATCTCACAAATTCATGACATTTGTTGATGATTCTCACGTAAAGATGATTACACCTAATGGCGACTATCAAGTTGTCGAATTGTCTCAAGCAGGTTTGTATGCTTATCAACAAATTGCATCAACTACAACTTTTGCAATGAAATAAATTATGTCATTACTGACAAGTATGACTCCTCTATCCGTAAGATAGGGGAGTTTTTTTAGAATGATTTTGTTGATAGAGAAGGGAATTTGTATCTTTACGTTATATTAAATTCTAAATAAATAGATGGAGAGAAAAATATTTTTAATTATACTAATTGGATTATTTACAATAAAAGCTTATTCAAATGAGAAATTGCCATCGTTGCATAAACCATTAAATATTCCGCTCGTATTGAGTGGGAATTTTGGAGAGTTGAGATCTAATCATTTCCATTCGGGATTAGACTTTAAAACTCAGGGTAAAACCGGTTTTAAGATATATTGTGCTGAAGATGGGTATGTTTCGCGTGTGCTTGTGTCTCCATGGGGATTTGGAAGAGCAGTATATGTTACGCATCCATCAATAGGGCTTGTAACAGTTTATGGACACCTACAATCATTTGCCTCGAAAATAGATAAAATAATAAAAACAGAACAATATAAACAAGAGTCGTTTAGTGTCGATATGGAGTTTAAACCCAATGAAATTCCGGTTAAGCGAGGAGATGTAATTGCATTTAGTGGAAATGCTGGCTCATCGGGAGGACCTCACTTACATATGGATGTGAGGGATTTAGAAACCGGAGATGCTCTTGATCCAATGCCTTATTTTAAAGGGTTGATTGCAGACAATGTCAAGCCTGAAATCAGAACTATAGCGTTATATCCTCATGGTGGAGTTGTTGATGATACCATTGTGGCATCATATCGCACATTAGCGCAAATTACAACACCTTTTACTGCATGGGGAAAGGTTGTTCCCGGAATAAAAGCATATGATAAAATGCCCAATGTGAGTAATATTTATGGCGTAAAATATTTGACACTTAAAGTAGATGGAGCAGAGGTATATAATAGAGTTATAGATCGTTTTTCATTTGATGTATCGCGAGCCGTAAATACACTTGTGAATTATCCAGATAGATTAAAAAACTCATGGATAATGACAACTTATGTCCCAGAATGGAATGTGCTTTCAGATATGATTAATGTGTCAGTCCCAAATGGTATAATAGATATAAACGAAGAACGTGATTATAATTGTCAATATATATTGTGTGATGAACATGGAAATAAATCATCAGTCAAGTTTGTTGTAAAAGGTAAGCGGTGTGAACTTCAACAAAAGAAACGTGAAGGAGTTTTGTTCCGTTATAATGGAGATAATTCATATAATATGAATGGTTTAAATTTAAAATTTGCTCCAAATACTTTTTATGATGATATATTTTTTGATGTCAAAACATCAAAAGTAGATGGATATAATTCTGATGTGCATAAAATTGGTGATACCAATATTCCACTGCATAAAAGTTATGATATGAAAATAGCTCTTACAAATGATAATCAGACAGATAAATCAAAGTATTGTATAGTTAGGATAAAAGGCAAACGACGCACAGCGGTTGCTACTAAATATGGGGATGGAGCTGTTTCTACTCGAGTAAATCAGTTTGGACGCTATGCAGTAACTATTGATAATATTGCACCAAAAGTATTATCACGCAATAAAAAAAGATGGGCAAGAAATGGACGTGTAGAATTCAAAATTTCAGATAATTTGAGTGGGATAGCGACATATAGAGGAGTGATTGATGGCAAATGGGTAATGTTTGAATATGATGGGAAGAATGCTTTGCTATCGTATAAGTTAGAGCCTTCAAGAGTAACAAAAGGGAAATTGCATAAAGTTAAAATGGTAGTAACAGACGCATGTGGGAATAAAACAACTCTAACAGAAACATTTACATGGTAAATATGTAACTAATTATTTTGCACGTTCAAAGTTTATCTGCTATCTTTGTCTATAATGTAAATTTGAAATTAAATTAATAATAAATATTACCTGATTATGGAAAATGATGAATTATTGAAATCAGTAACCGAAAAAGCTAAAGTGTGGCTTGGAGCAGGTTATGATGAAGAAACTCGTGCTGAAGTTCAACGTATGTTGGATGCGGAGGATAAGACTGAGTTGATAGAATGTTTCTATCGTGATCTTGAATTTGGAACAGGTGGATTGCGTGGTATAATGGGCGCTGGTTGCAATCGCATGAATAAATATACTGTAGCATCGGCAACACAAGGACTTGCAAATTATTTGAAAGAAGCATTTGCTGATCTTGATGAAATCAAGGTGGCTGTCGCTCATGATGTGCGTAACAATAGTCGCAAATTTGCAGAAATCGTTGCTGATGTATTTTCGGCAAACGGAATTAAAGTATATCTTTTTGATAGCTTCCGACCAACTCCAGAGTTGTCTTTTGCCGTTCGTGAACTTGGATGCCAAAGCGGTGTAAATATTACTGCTTCTCACAATCCAAAAGAATACAATGGTTATAAAGCATATTGGTCAGACGGTGCACAAATCATTGCTCCTCATGACACAAATATCATTGACCATGTCAATAAAATAACAGGCATTGAAAGTGTTAAGATGCAAGGCAATCCTTCAAAAATCGAAATTATCGGAAAAGAAATTGATGATAAATTCCTTACAGCAATCAAAGGCCTTTCTTTAAGCCCTGAAACAAATGCGAAATATGGAGATATGAAGATTGTTTATACTCCAATTCATGGTACAGGTGTTGAATTGATTCCTGCATCACTTCGCAATTATGGCTTTAACAACATTATCAATGTCCCTGAACAAGATATCCCTTCAGGTGATTTCCCAACAGTAGAATCTCCTAATCCAGAAGTTCCATCAGCTATGGCTATGGCAATAGCTAAGGCAAAAGAGGTGGGAGCAGAATTGATTATGGCTTCTGACCCTGATGCTGACCGCGTGGGTTGTGTAATTCGTGATGATAAGGGTGAATATGTCCTTATAAATGGTAACCAAATCGCAATGATTCTTCTTAACTATATTATGACTCGTAGCACTGAACTTGGATTGCTCAAAGGTAACGAATATATAGTTAAGACCATCGTAACTACTGAAACTATTAAGGCTATTGCTGAAGCGAATAATATCAAAATGTATGATTGTTACACAGGCTTTAAATGGATTGCATCAGTAATTCGTGAATTGGAAGGTAAAGATCGTTACATTGGTGGAGGCGAAGAAAGTTATGGCTTCTTGGCTGAAGACTTTGCTCGTGATAAAGATGCTGTATCGGCAGTATCTTTGATGGCTGAAGCCGCTGCATGGGCTAAGGACAAGGGCTTGAACTTTATTCAAATGCTTCAAGATATTTATATTAAATATGGATTTTCTCGTGAAGCAGGTATCTCTTTAGTTCGTAAAGGAAAGAGTGGAGCAGAAGAAATTGTTGCAATTATGAAACAATTCCGCGCAAATCCTCCTAAACAGCTTGCCGGAAGTGATGTTACAGAAATTAAGGATTATGCTGACTTAACAATTAAGGATGGAGCGGGAGAGGTTATTGGTAAACTTGATTTCCCGACTACTTCAAATGTGCTTCAATTCTTTACTGCCGACAGAACTAAAATTTCTGTTCGCCCTTCAGGAACTGAACCTAAGATTAAATTCTATGTTGAGGTTAAGGGTGAAATGAAATCGGCGGCGGATTATGACAATGCTATCGCTACAGCAGACGCTAAAATTGAAACAATTAAAAAGGATCTTGGAATTTAATTGTATATCAATATAATATTGAATATAGGGAAATGATTGTAAATCGTTTCCCTATTTGTTTGTCGAGAGATAGATTTGCGTTTATTAGTTACTAATATTAACTTTGTACAAATAAAGAATAGAAATGGAAATTCTGTACGAAGATAATCACATAATAATAGTAAATAAAGCTTCTGGAGAGATTGTACAAGGAGATAAAACAGGAGATAGACCTCTTGTTGAAATTCTCAAAGATTGGATAAAGGAAAAGTACAACAAACCCGGAAATGTATTTTGTGGAGTAGTGCATCGACTTGATCGTCCTGTTAGCGGAGTAGTGGTGTTTGCTAAAACATCTAAAGCTCTGACTCGATTAAATGAAATGTTTCGAAAAGGTGAGGTGCGTAAAACATATTGGGCAATAACTCGTAATCAACCACCAAAGACTGAGGATGTTTTAACCCACTATATAACAACTGTCGAGCGTAATAATAAGTCATATACATCGATAACTCCAAAATCCGGAGCGAAGGAGGCAAAACTTAGCTATCGCCACATTGCATCTTCTGATAGGTATCATTTGCTTGAAGTTAATCTTATGACAGGGAGAAAACATCAAATACGTGTTCAACTATCGGCAATAGGATGTACGATTAAAGGAGATTTGAAATATGGGGATAAACGCAGTAACCCTAATGGAAGTATTTCATTGATGGCTCGCAGAGTACAGTTTATTCATCCAGTTTCAGGTGTAGAAATTGATGTAACAGCTCCTATTCCGGCTAATGATAATCTTTGGCAATCATTAGCTCAAGGCGTAAATTAAAAGAATGATATTTAAGAGTATGAATAAAGAAGATTTAAAGATAGTATTTTTAGGTACACCTGATTTTGCGGTGGAAAGTTTGCGTCGCATACATGAGGGGGGATATAATATTGTCGGAGTAGTAACAATGCCTGATAAACCAGCAGGTCGTGGACATAAATTATTACAATCTCCTGTAAAGCAATATGCAGTAGAACATGGATTGCATTTGATGCAACCTCCACGTTTAAAGGCAGATGACTTTGTCGAAGAATTGAGGAGCCTCAATGCCGATTTATTTATAGTTATTGCGTTTAGAATGTTGCCAGAAATTGTGTGGTCAATGCCTCGTTTAGGCACATTTAATCTTCATGCATCGTTACTACCAAAATATCGTGGTGCTGCACCTATAAATTGGGCTGTAATAAATGGCGATACAGAAACAGGTGTAACGACATTTTTCTTAAAACATGAAATTGATACAGGAGACATTATTCGTCAGGAACGTATAGAAATTAGGTCTGAAGATAATGTAGGAGATATTCATGATCGATTGATGATGCTTGGTGCTGATTTAACAATTGATACAATAGAGCATATTGTAGCAGGAGATTTAATTCCTATACCGCAAGAAGATTTGTTGCAAGGAGTTGAGCCAACATCCGCTCCTAAAATCTATAAAGAAACTTGCCGTATAAATTGGGAGAGAAAGGCCGTTGATGTTCACAATCTTGTGAGAGGATTATCTCCTTATCCTGCTGCATGGACAGAGATAAAAGATGGTGCAGATGCTCCAATCTCAGCAAAAATATTTGAAACTGCTGTTGTCGAATATAAAGGAGAAAAGACACCGGGTAAAATAACAATTGATGGAAGTCGATTGATGATAGATTGCATAGATACTCGCATAGAAATATTATCATTGCAAGTTGCCGGGAAAAAACGTATGTCAACTGCCGATTACCTTCGAGGCTCTCGTTTTTCTCCATCAGTTATTGCGATATAATAAAAATGCTGAGAGTTCTCTCAGCATTTTTGTCTATTTTATTTTTGCTTTGATGGTTTTGACAAATTCTTCGGGATTTTGACATGAAAGTAAATAACGTTTACCTGTCTTAAGGGTGAGTAAAAATGTTTGGTCATAATTTCCGACATATGAGATGTATTTGCCAATTGCTTTATTATAGAAATTTCCTGTATATCCCAAGACGCCACCGCTTCCACATGTGCGGACATTTGCTCCGGTTAGTTTGTGCAACTCGATAGTTTCAATATCATTTATCCAAAACACTTTCCTCCCGATTAACGTCTTCAGCATAATAATATCATCGGTTACTACCAGATAGATAGGAGATAGGTAGGCGGCATATATTAAGACAAATAGTATTATAGGTCCAATAATAAGCAACCCCCATAATCCCAATGTGTTGAATTGAAATATCGTAATTACGATAAATAGTAAGATAACTAATATTGTAGACGAGTAGATTGTCTTGCTCCATTTGATATTAAAAGTTTCCATAAATATTATCTTGCAAGTGAGAGATTAAATGATATACCATAGCTACTATTTGTTGTGGGGTAAGCACTTGATGAAACAAGTGGAGTATTGATTTGATGGTCAAAGAATGCTGCAATAGTCATTCGTTTACTCATAACATAGCTTGCCGTCAGGTTAATTGATACCGATTGTGTTCCGCTTGTTGCTTGTGCATAGTTATCTTCAATGCGACGAATTAGGGCTTGGCTTTTTTGGAAAGAGAAATCGGCATTTAATGTTAAATCATTGCTTATTCCTTGTTGTGAGCCTTTAATTTTAAGAACAGAATTAAAGCCTACAATCTTGTATCCAGCACCTATTGTGATACCCTTAGTTGCTGCTTCTACTAATTGACCGGCACTTGAGTTCAATGTCAATGTGCGACTATCGCGATATTCTGCATTAAATTGCAATTCATTTTTCAATGTAAAATTAACACCAATAAGCGGTGCAAATTTTTCGGTAATTGCTACTGATGAAATATTGTAAGGCGAAGAGGGGATTGGTTGTCCTGTTAGTTCATCAAGAGTAAAACCAAGTAGTTCTCCATCAGCACTAATCCAATTTAAGTAAGAAGAGTATGAGCCCACAGTATATGTACATTGATAGGCATGTTTTAGCGTAAATGACTTGAACCATTTGCGCATATTGCCGAGATTGATAAAACCATCATATGTGACACGCCAATTGGGCATGACATGTGCAAATGATGGGAATGGATCAAGGTAAATTTTAGATGCGTCTTTGCCGGTATAAGCTGCGATAAAGGCTGGGATTAATACATCGCTACTTGCATGATTTATGCCTCCAACTTCAGGATCGTATGGAGCACCTGCATGAGGATTGTTTTTCATAAATCCGGTAGACGGATAATTTAGTCCGATGTATTTATTGTTGAGTCGATCTGCTACAACAGGAATATTGTTAAGGAAATCGTTAAATGCTTCACTATAGTAACCATCATCTGCATTACTTCCTCTTAATGCTGTTGCTATGGCGCAGTGAGTTTTAGTATAGCTACCGGTACGGGTTATTGGCATATCATCATACATGAATTGAATTTGATTTGTGCGATTATCAGTGCGATTACTTGTTAATTGAATTTTAAGCCCTTTTACCGGTTCAAGATTTAATTCAATATTCAATTCATTGGCTTTTGACCACATTGCAGGCGATGTTTGATCATTATCGCAAATGAGCCATCCTCGATCCTTTGCATCATATATATAGTTTTCGTCAACAAAACCGAAGGCGAAATCAAGTCCCGGTGCCATTGGTCCATAACTATTTGATTGACCAAATACATTGCCAATTTCAGGAGAGAATAGAGGAATAGAAAGAGAGTTAGTTTTGCGCCAACGCACTGATACATTGCGGGGCATCATTGCAAATCTAACAGCATGTTCTTCTATTTCTTTCCAAATATTTTTATCTTCTTTAATAATTTCTACAATTGTAAACTTAACATTATCATCCCCTCTGTTAAGAATTTCTATAGTATTGGCATCAATAACTTTTGTTTTTACAGCAACAGGCTTGCCTGCCGTTGTAACCGCCGTAACTTTTACTTTTTTATTGCGTAGATTATGTTTAATAGTTAGAGATGTGTCAGTTTTCAATTGGAATGTGCGTTCAAATTTTTTTGGTTTCAATTTTGAACGTTGACGATTATTCTTTGAGAAACGTTGGTCTATTTTTTTTAGATAAGGAACCTTTTTATAGATTGATTCAAAATTCAAACGTCCATCAGTATTCCATGTTGATTGGTTACTGATGGTGTTACCAAGATCAACGCCGTCAATTGTAGCTCCTCTGTCCCAACGATATGTCGCATTATAGCTGACAGAGCCTGTAAGGAAATCAAGTACGGGGATTTTACTGAAAGGAGCTTTATATGTACCGACAAATGTTTGATTATAAGCCCATGGTGTACCCATGTGCAAAATGCTTTGCCACACAGTATCTTTCCATTCACGATATTTATCGGGGAATAATTTTTTATTTACCGCGCCCACCGGTTCTTCAATACGAGCTGAAGTGTTGGAGTTGAAAGACAGATTTAGACTCTTTGTTAAATTCCAAGTTAAAGCAAATTGTCTATCCCAAAGGAAATTTTTGCTGACAGATACAGGCAATTGGAACATAACATCCACTTCACTACGAGTTTGTTGTTCGTAGTAGTAGCGAGACATTGTAGTGAGGAATGAAATAGAATTTGGTAGATAATTAAATTCCCAATCTTTGATGAATTTAAGATTTTTATTTTTGCTTTTTATCCATCCAAAAGGTTTTAACCCTTTTACATATGGAGTGTAGGAATATTGGAAACTGCCTCTATAATCATTGGTATATTCATACTCTGTTGTAGGATCATGGCGTGTCTGTTTGTTGAATGAAAAATTTAGTGTGAAATTGGCAGGATCCCAAGGCATCGGATTTTTACTTTGAATATCAAATTTTAATCCCGATATACTGAACCTTTGAACCGTAGAACGTTCAATAGCGTAGTCGCTAATTGAATCTCTTTCTTGTTTAGAACTTGCTTCGTCAAGTGCATCTTGTAATAAGACGTCTTGATCAAGAGGATTGTATTTTGGTGATGTTTTTTCTTTTGTTATAGAATAGTAAATAGGAGCTTTCAATTTTGCTTTTTCAGGTAAGAAACGCCCTAAATCGGCTTGTACAGCAAAGTTATACTGTTCATAGTCATCAAGTCGACGAGAATTTAATGATTGATCAACACCACCAAATCCGGCTGTTTCGATGTGGGTGCCGAAGTTGAGAGTTGCGATATCAGATAATGCGAGATTTGCATTTGCTTTTGCTGCCCAACCTCCGCTATTGTCAAAATCGGTAACCTTTAATTCATTTAACCATATTGTACCATCTTTGGTTGTACTTGAGTTATTTCTAACACCTACCAAAATTACTCTAACATCGCTTAATGATGGATTTCCAAGTACTGCCATGCGATTTTGCTCATTATCAGGATCTCGTCCTGTATATAATGTTGCATAACCTACATTGCTGCCTTCCTGACTCTTCTCAACGTTGCGTTCTTTTTTGAGGTTTACAAGGCTTTGAAGACTGAAATTCAAATAGTTTGATTCCGGCCAAACAATATATCTATCGGATGTTAAATAAGTGTTATATTGTCCCGGAGGAGTCAGAGCCAAAGGTATTTCATATTCGTAGTAGTTATTCTTAACATCAGAGCCTAAACGAATAAACACCGATAATTCGCCTGATTTAAGATTTGTTACATCGTCAATGAGCTTTTCAGCGTGTACCCACATTTGCATGCGTTTATAATTACGCAAATCAAGAGATGTATTTCGATATACACCGCGAGCATCACCGGCTTGGAGTCCAACAACTTTCATTGACATTGATTGTTCGTTAAGTTGGGTGATTTGAGATTGCCCGGGGTCGACAATGCGAGTAACACCAGGAGGCAAAACGTAGTTTACCGGTTCACGTTCAGCATTTTCTTCAATGTTAACAACTGATAAATCCAATTGCCCTTCAGCCGGAGCATCTCCACGATTATTTAGATTGAAATCATATGTGCGCCATTCTCCTCTTACGAGTTCAAGTGTTGCAAATCGCAAGTGAGTGACTTGTTTAAAGCCGGTCATAAATATACGAGCAAATCGTATAGTCGAGAAATCATTTATTGAGCCGACAATTTTTTCATATTCACTCAAAGGAATTTTAAATTGATACCATTCAACTTCAGTGTCTTTGCCATCGCGAGTTCTGACAAGTGATACTTGCTTGTCAGTAATAAAGTTTTTGCCGACTACAAAATCTTCGGGTCTTATGGAGATGCGATATTGGAAATATCGTTCATACTCATTTAATGTATTATCCTGATTTATATCTTCTACGTCAGGGACACTGCGTGACGATTGATATAGAGGCTCATTAGTATCTTCTGGAGATAATGAGTTCCCTTCAACACCATTATAATGCTTATATCGCTCAAGGATAGATAGACGTTGTTCATCATAGTCATATCCTCGGAAGAAATGATAATTATCTCCGGCAGGGTCGTTGAATGGCGAGAACTGATCAGTTTGCATCGCTTCTATTGTTGAAACCGGCAATTTGAGTCGTAATTGATCAAGATAATTTTTATATGTATCAAAATTAAATTCTTCATCATTTACCAATCCATCAAGACCTACGTCTTGTTTTCTACGTGAACCAGCGTTGTTGTCAAAAGCATATGTTAAAGAATTTTGGCTGGAAACTTTGCCCCATGAGGTTGTTTTTATGAATTGTTCATTCCCATCTACGGGTAACCCGTTTTCATAAGATTTTAAACCATCTTTGAGGATGTCTTCGCTCATTTCGCCAAAGTTTATGTACAGGTCTCCGCCTTCGTGATTTGTTACTTCTTCATCAAGGAATGGGCTCATTAACCAAAATTGAACATATTCAATATTTGATTGCTCAAAATTTGTATTATCCATTTTGCGCATGATACCACCCCAACGTTTTTCCGGATTTAACAATTTCCCTTGGTCATCAATGTCTGTTGCATCAAGGTTGTATGGTCCTCGTTCTTCAGGATAGAATGATAGGTTTAGAGTTTGAATTGTTGAAGATTCGCCATAGCTTAATTCTCTTCCTGGAAATATTTCTCGAGATGTAACCTCGCGCACGTATGGGTTTGATAATTGTTTTAAGTCGCTCTTAATATATCCGGGTGCAAGACTTGAGTTTTTTTGAGTAAACATGCGGTCGATGTAGTACCATGCAAGTAATGCACGATTTTTACCATAATCTACATTATTAGATAAGGCAGCTTCGGGGAACATGGCATTTGTCCCGGATTCGTATGGTGTTGGGGCCAAGAACCAAGAATAGGGAGAGCGCAGGTCGATGCCGGTTTGTGATGATTCAAAATCATCAACATATGAACTCCCTTGAGTTGAACCTGATTTTTGTTTATTAGGTACTAATTGTGCATATTCGGCAGTTAGACTTAATCGAGATGGTTGGGTAGCATTAACTGTAGGTATTTTATTCAACATGTTGGTCAACCACATAAACTCGGTGTTATAAGATAAGTTTAATCCCCACATTGAGTTATTAATCACTTCGTCTCCGATGTTTACTTTCTCTGTTAATGCTTTTTCTGAAAAATGTAATATTGTAGCACCTATATTAAAGTCCTTGTTAAAAGCATATTGAAGGTCAAGTCCCAATAATGTTTTTCGTTGTGTGCTAAACATTGATTGATTTTCAAGAGAAACACTGATACTTTGTCCCGAATCTATAATACTTTGATTTGTGATAGTAACAATCCCCATTGAATAATCAACGGTATAATCACTGTTTTCAATGAGTTGTACCCCTCCGGCTGTAACAACGACAGAGCCTCGAGGCACGTTTATTGCATTAAGTCTGATTTGAGAACCTGACGATGCTTGATATTCACCAGTGAGCACAAATTTGTTTTTGTCGGCAAATTGTCGTGCAACAACGAGAGTAGAATCATATAATTCTTGATAAACATATTGTTTAGCAATCTCCGGATTATTTATTTTTTTAGCAAGATGAGAGCCAAAAGGTTCAACAACAGGGAAAATGATTTTCCCATTAGAAGATAGAACAGTGTAGCCTTCAATATAGTCAAAGAATCCGTCGGGATTTGATTGCTCATTTGAATCAATTCGGTCAAGATTCATTACTTGCAAAAGTGAAATGTTATTCAATCCCGGAATAGGTAAGTAGTTTATTTCAGTCCCTGTTGTATCACTGAGGTATTTAATATTCATTCTGAAATTACTCTTTTGAATTTGATAAGCACCAAGAGAGTAAACGTTTTTCATCATCAAATCCCACATGGGTAATTTGGGCGCGACTGTAGTGCTCTTCAACATTTTTACGTATAAAGAGTTGTCTGTTGTGGTGATGTCGCCCGAAAATTCACCCACTTGATACACTTGACCTTTATAGGTGTATTCATAGGCTACACCAAGTACTTCATCAGCATTTAAAGCTGTCTTGATAGAGATGTAACCAAGAGTTGAGTTGAGTGTATATTCAGAAGATGAAAGCAAGCGGGCACTTTCTACTTTTTCAAAATCTTTACCACCGTCTATGCCGTAGGCTGATAGTGGCTCAAGAGCTTGTGTAACAGTGTTTATATTACGAGCATCAGGATATTGTTCCTTGATAACGCTCATAAGATTGTTTGATGTGTTTGATGGATTATTATAGGATAGATTAGGTTGCCAATATGAATTAGCGAGGACTTTGTTTTCTCCTAAGTCCATAAAGGCAACAATGTTACGTGATTGATTATAGTTATTACTTTTATTAGTTACCCACACTTCAATGCGAGTAATATTGACGCCTGAAGACACATACGGTAGTTTAGATGCAAATTGGTCATAGTTATCTCTAAAAAAATGAGACAAAAAGTAGTGCCTGTTTTGGTCGTAATTATCGCAGTTTATAGAGAAATCAGTAGTCTGTACACCACCTTTAGTATTTACAGTTTTAGATTCTGAATTTTGTTGAGATACCAGAGCCGTCGCTGTCAATTTTCCAAATTGGAGTTTCGTTTTTACACCGAAAAGGGCAGTGCTACCACGGATGAGAGATGATCCTGTTGTCATGCTCACATTCCCGGCTTCAATGCTTTTGATTATATCATCCTCTTTCCCTTCATATTGGAGCTTGAGATTTTTAGAGTCAAAATCAAAAGTAGCATCGGTGTTATATGTCATGTTGAATTTTAGCTTATCACCAACTGTAGCACCAATAGTCGCCTGAATTTTTTGGTCAAAATCAAAATAGGTTTTGCGACGAGCATTTAGAGGTAGAGCAGGGTTATCGGTTTTGTTTGATTTAACCCCCATTTGAATTTGAACAGAACCTTGAGTCTTTAGTTGTACTCCTCCGGGTCCGAATATTTTTTCCAATGGACCAAGGGCGAAATTCATATCAAGAATATTGAAAGGCTCTTTTTCTTTTTTCTCAAATAGTTCGGTATTGCGCAGTCTGTAATATTCTTGCATTGATTTGCGCATTTGCCAATCGTTATATTCGCTTGCTGATAGCATGAAAGGTGTTGCGATATCAATGTCTCCAAGTTTTGTGCGAATAATGTAACAGCCTGTTGCAATATCATATTCAGCTGTTGTAGTTATATTAGAGGGCGTTTTTAAGTCTAATGGTCCTCTTTCCTGCATCAAATTATTATAGTTATCAGGTGTCGTTGGTTGGATGTCATACCGCATCTCAATTGAATCGCCTTTTACTTTTGACGGCGGGGGAGTTGTATTTGAAGGCGCAGGAGGATTTAGCTCTGATTTGTAATATTGAGCTTGGGCAAAAAAAGTAGATATCAAAAGTAGCACAAGACAACTTCCGATAACTATATGTTTTTTATTATTTAATTTACTATATACTTTTTCCATTAAAGGCTTGTTACAGCCGACAATTATATTTGCATGTGTTTAGTCTATAATCGCTTACATCATTGTAAGTGCTTTCTTTATGGCGGTCTCAACTTTTAGAGTCGGATCACTATCAAATAGTTTTTTCAAGACTTTTTGAGATTGTGGTCGCGCAAAGCCGAGCATAATCATTGCTGCCAATGCTTCATCAAAGACATCACTTGCAATAGTCGGTTGTATTATAAACGCATCACCTATAGGTTTTATTTTATCTTTGAGGTCAACAATTATGCGTTGAGCAGTTTTTATGCCTATTCCTTTTACGTTTTTCAGTTTGGCATGGTCTCCACTTGCAATAACAATTTCAAGTTCGGGTGCTGCAATTGATGATAAAATCATGCGAGCGGTATTTGCTCCAACTCCGGATACACCTATTAATAGGCGGAATAGAGTCCTTTCTTGTTCATCAATAAAGCCATATAATACATGTGCATCTTCGCGAATTGCCTCATGTACTAATAGCTTAGCATTTTTAGCACCTTCAAGGCGAGTAAATGCAGGTAAAGATATGTTGAGTAAATATCCCACTCCTCCACATTCAATAACTGTATATGTAGGAGTTAATTCAGTTATTTCGCCTTTAATATATTCAATCATAATTGTTCTTTGATTTATTATACAAAGGTAATAAATTAATAGGCTAAATACAATAGATATTGTCCATTGGCATTTATGATGATTTCTTTATTTGTGGCTTCATTTAAAGTCCCTTGCCACAAAGCATTAAATGCTCTAATTTGATATTTCAAACCGATAGCTGACATTTCTGTGCAATTGTAGTTGAAAATAGAAACTTTTTGTTTTGGATTAACGAGAACCTTGGCTTTTCCTATTATTGGGATAAAAATACCATAATCGGTGAATATTTTAGCGTTTACTCCTCGCTGCATATAATCTATTAGTAGGCTTATATTTCCCAACGAGTGATCTTCTCTTTTTCCTGTTGCACCAATGATAGAGACTTCGGAAATCCCTTTAGAGTAAAGGAAATTTATAGCTTTTGTTTGATCATTAGTCTCTTGATCGCTATTGATTATAATTTTTGAAGCGTAATTCTGCTTGATTTCGTCAGAAACAGAGTCTCCATCTCCAATAATTATATCAAAATCCATTTTGCGTTTAATATATGAGTTGGCTGCTCCGTCGCAGAGTATTACATTTGTAGCGTCATTGAGGATTCTTAAGGGTAGAGGAGTAGTTGGGAATTCTCCATTCCCAACAATAACAACTTGAGAGTATTTATATGGATCAATTGTTGTCATGTTGCATTAACTTTTTCCAATTATAGTAGCCCAAAATAGCTACAATAGAATATATAGCATATAATGTTGCATAGAAATAGATGTCTTTATATATGTAAAGACCAACAGAGATTATATCTACAGCTATCCACACAATCCATTGTTCTATAAATTTTCGAGCCATCATCCACATTGCAATAATACTTAGTGCAGTGGTTAAAGAGTCCCATAGAGGGACATTACTATCAGTGAAATTTATTAGAATAAATGATATGGCGATAAAAAGTATGATAGTTATTATTGACGTCGGAATATAGTATTTCAATGGCGTTGATGTGATGGGTAATTCTTTATTCTCTTTTTTGTTTTTAGGAAAAGTCCATGTTATGTAGCCATATATTGCGGCAATAAGGTAATAAATGTTTATTCCAAAATCAGCATATAGCCCTGCATTGTAATATACAATCAATGATAACGCAGGCATGATAGCCCCCATTATCCACACAAGAGCATTCGCTTTATATTCATAATATAAATATAGAACACCAACTATTGTTCCAATGATTTCAAGTGCTAAGTCAATCGTCATTGTATGAAATTATTATTCCCAACAGTCAATATCTTTTTCGATGTCAGGCATCATATTACGGCGGAATTTCGGCTCTTTTCCTGCTTTTTTCTGTGAAATATAATTATTAAGTAGGAAAAAGACTTTATTTGATAATAATAAAATCGCAATCAGATTAAAAAGAGTCATTAGTCCCATCATTATATCAGCAAAACTCCATGCTGTTTGTAAACTCACAAATGCTCCAATCATAACCATTCCCCCAGTGATTAATCTGAAAATAGTAACAGCGGTATTTTTTTTTGTAACAAATCGGATATTGGCTTCTCCATAAAAATAGTTTCCAATTATAGTACTATAGGCAAATAAGAATATGGCGGCAGTCATAAAATATTTACCCCATTCACCCACTTGACTTTCGATTGCTTTTGTAGTGAGCAATATTCCATCGACGCCACTTGTGTGTGCTCCTGAAACGATGATGATAAATGCGGTACAGGAACATATTATTAAAGTATCAACAAAAACACCTAATGCTTGAACTAACCCTTGTTTTACCGGGTGAGAAGTGTCGGCTACAGCAGCTGCATTTGGCGCAGATCCCTCTCCAGCTTCATTGCTGAAAAGCCCCCGTTTTATGCCTTGCATCATTGCTGCACCAAGTGTACCTCCCGTTACTTGTTCTAATCCAAATGCGCCATCTATGATTTGCTCAAATACAGATGGAAGTAAATTGATATTAGAAAATACAATATATAGTGCCAATAATAGATAGCCTAATGTCATAGCCGGGACTATCATATTTGAGAAATTGGTAATGCGTTGTATACCACCGAAAATAATAATTAAAGTGCTTACCGTTAAGATTATTCCTATTGAAATTTTATCTATGCCGATTGTATCTGATAACGAATCGCAAAGTGTGTTACTTTGTATTACTTGATATGCCATACCAAAAGTTGTTGTTATGAGTATGGCAAAAACAATTCCCATCCATTTTCGATGCAGACCTTTTTGCATATAATATGCTGGCCCTCCATAAAAAGAGTCTTTACCTCGACGTTTATATAGTTGTGCAAGTGTTGATTCTACAAATGCTGTTGCAGCGCCTAACAATGCCATTATCCACATCCAAAATACAGCTCCTGGACCTCCGACAAATATTGCCGATGCAACTCCTGCAAGATTTCCTGTCCCCACACGGCTTGACAGAGAAACGGTAAATGCACCAAATGAACTGATATATTTGGCCGTTGTTTTATCCTGTGGTATCTTTTCTTTCTTCTTGTCTCGCCCCATCATAATGCGTATCATATCTTTAAACAATACAAATTGTACTCCACGAGTACGTATTGTAAAGTATAATGCGCTGAAAATTAACAGACCAATGATTATATAGGTCCAAAGGAAATCATTGGTAATATTAAGCAAATTTAAAATGCTATTTATAAAATTATTATCAGATAATAGAATCATTTTAGTAAGATAAAATTTATACAAAGATACGCATAAATTTAGCTATAATAAAACGTCGATTGTTTATTACAACCGACGTTTTAAGTAATTATGAATAAAAAGTTTTTTATAAAGTTAATACGGCAGGTCCGGAGTCGGAATTATTGAGACTGCGTTTTGTTTTTCCGAAGATGCGTCCGAATGAAATGTTATAACGAGCGGTGAATGTTATCATATTTGCGTTGTTTTGTATTGATACATAGGTGTAATTTGGATTTGTCGCGCTTAGTTTCCAATTGGGATATTCTGTGCCGGCTGAGTGGAATAATAGATTACCGGTGAGAGAAAAATACCATTGTTTATTTGGTCGATATCCGATTGTCAATGTACTCCAATTTTCATTCTTTCTTTTTTCGTCTCCAAATAGATATTTGTCTGGTATTTTATAATAAGCTCTGATGCCCCAATTCCCGAAATAAGCGTTGACAGAAAATTGAGCAGTAAATCCATCAAGAGAATAATGCCAAGCATCATCGATTGAAGTCATGTGATTATATAAACAATAGATATTAAAAGACAAGTGTTTATTGAAAATTTCTCTCATGGCGATATTCGCATATATCCCTAATCGTTTATAATTATCGAAATTATCTGTAAGTGCAATAAATTTCCCATTGCCAAGATATGTAAAATTTAAATAGGTCGGATCTATCATATACATATATTCTGCTCCAATCGAGGCTGAAAATCGGTTATGAGAAAAATGACCTTGTAATCTACCAAAAAGGTCTTGACGACATTTTAGATTGGGATTACCATTTGTTACTAAATATCCGTCATATTCTTGTTCAACGTTCGTGAGTTGATGTAGAGATGGTATTGATGGTGTATATCGTCCGCTAAAATTAATCTGGAATTTTTGATCTATAGGTAATCCAAAACTTAGATATGACAAATTGCGAGTGAAATTACGTTTATTATCCTCACTTTCCATCCATATCATTTTTAAGCCTGAGCCTATGTTTAAAACCGATTTGCCTATGCGCTGAGTTAATCCGGCATAGATATAGTTGTTATTACTACTGAGTGTTGTTTTTGCTTCATTTAGGATATAATTGTTTGATGTTTGGTTTAAGCTGTTTTGAAAACCTGCCGAAAGTTGAGTTTTTTTGCCAAATTGTTTAGAATATGAGATTTCTGTTATAAGTGATTTGTGATTACTATTAACAACTGATGAGTATATTTCGGAATTATCAGTAGCAAAATCATTATTAAGGTCTCTGCATTGTTCGCTATCAGAAAGAGAACCAACGACTTGAGCCTCAATAGATTGCCCATTGTCCCATTCTTTTTTTATAAAAAGGTCTAAAGATGGGGCATATTTGTATCCACGATCGCTTTCAATTTGCGAATAGTTGCCTAAATAACTATCTGTTACATTACTATACTCTTTGCTGTGATTGGTCCAAATATAGTTTCTTAATTTTGCTGAGAATGTAAGTGATTTATCATGGCGATAAGTATATCCGGTGATTATGCTATGTTGATTATAATCCATTGGGGATTCTTTCCCATCTTTAGTAATATCCACTCTGAAATCATCACCTATATAACTTTCTTCTATATCAACTTCTCGTTTATCATAGTCTCTCCAATTAAATGAATAATCTAATGTGAATTCTGATTTTCCTTGATTGTATGATGCTCCGGCATCGGCATTTATAAAACCTGTTGTTGGAGCGCCGGTAATGTTGCCATAAAATGTTCCACCATCTTTTGGCTGTTTTAAATACACATAGATGATGCCGGATGCTCCGCTGTCAAGATATTTAAGAGGAATATTAGGACTGTATTCAAATTTCGCAATATTTTTAGGATTGATTGAAATGAGTTCTGATGCCGATCGCTTTATCCCATCAACTAATATTATAGGTGCTCCATTGAATACTTTTATTGAGCGATTTATCTCATCTACAAACAATCCTGGAAATGGTTGTTGTCCTAAAAGAGAATATAAATCGGCTGAATGTTTAACTTGTGTCGCTGTCGGGTGAGTTATAATTTTGTCTCCATCATAGGAAATTTGTTTCTGTTCAACAAGTACTTCTTTAAGTAATTTCGCATTGGAATGAATGTGAACAGTTCCTATATTACCTACATTGTAAACTTTGGAGTATGGCATATAACCAATGCAACGAGTTCTTAACAATACGGTTTTTGCATTAGTGGGAATTACAAAATCACCATTCTGGTTTGTTACTCCACCTGTGATAAAGGTAGAGTCGATGGGGTTGAATAACGAAACATTGGCAAATTCTACCGGATTTCGATGCTCGTCTATCAGACGTCCTTTAAGTTTATTTTCTTCTTTTTGCCAACATTCAATGAAAATGTCATTGGCGTCTCGTGTCACCTTAATGGGATAAAACCCAATTACTTCATAAATGGCATCCAATATTGGTTTGTTGATAATCGTTGTTGTTACGGTGTAATCTTCAAGTTCATTGAAAATAAAATGAATATTGCCATCGGTATATGCATTGTTAATGTCTCGTAATACATTGGGCATTGGTTCATCGTAATAAGTTTTTGTGAATGTTTGAGCCGATAGATTGACATGACAAACCAATATCATTGTCAATATGATATATAAATACTTATTCATGGTTATCATAGATTATTGGATAGTCAACGTGTTATTTTCAAATGTCGTTGCAAATAGTTCAAAGGATTGCAACATTTCAACAACATCTTGAATAGTCTTGCCTTGCTCAATTTTAAGGTACAATCTCAGCTCTGTCGCTTTTTCATTTATATAAACAACATCAACATCATAAATCTCTGAAAATTCATCGGTAATGCTTTTAAGAGAGATGTTATCGTATATTAATTCATGGTCATTGGTTATTACGATGTTTTCGATAGTTCCGCTTGTTGTTGAAATAGAGGTGTTTTTTATTTTTTCAATAGATTCAATTTCGTTGAGGGAATCATAACCGGTGATATAGTCAACGATCTGAGGATTAAATGCCGCAACAATAACAATTGATGTAATTGCAATGATAATAAAAATCGCGGCAATACGCATTAATTGGACCCAAGGTTTGATTGGTCTTATTTTTTTGCGTTGAGTTTTAAATTTGATTAATTCAGTTTCAATATCAGGGATTTCTATATTTTTCAATGCAGAGGATTCTTGGAGAAGATTTGCTGCATTATATAATTCTGAAAGTTCTTTGTCATTTTGAATGAGTGTAATATCTTCAGATGTCAATGTCTCAGGAGAATTTATTAGACGGGAAATGATTATGTCTCTATATGATTCGTTTAATGTTTTCATAATTGTGGGAATTAATTTTATTTGCTATTGAAATGCTCGCGGAGTAGTTTCAGGGTTCTGACTACATGTTTATTGATGGCTGATGTTGTTACTCCCATTTTTTCTGCTGCATCCTTGTAGGATAGTCCTTTCTCAAATACAAGAGATATTGCTATTCTTGCTATAGGAGAAAGTCGTTGGTCTAAAAACTGGAAAACTTGCAATAACATTCGGTCTCGTTCTTGGTCATAAACAATGTTTAATTCAGTTTCAATGGGGTAGAGTCTTTGAAAGCGCGATAGTGTGTTTTGTCGAGATATGATTGAGAGAGCTTTGTTTTTTGCCATTCGATATAGATAACCCTCAATATTTGCAATTTCTTGATTGGGATTATTTAATAAATGGGTAAAAACATCATTAATCACATCACGACATTCCTCCTCATCACGAAGCATAGGGTAAACTAAGCGATATAATATCGGATAGTTTTTTCGGTACAATTGGTCAAATTCTTGTGATGTCATGATTTTAATGGTTTTTACTAATAAGACAGATAAAGATTATTTTTAATGACAGCAAAAGTCTTAATAAGTGTTAAGGGGAGACTTTTAAAAGGCTTCTCCGATTGCAAATAGTATCCCCGATGTTCCTTTTCCAAAACCATAATCAATGCGAGCATTGACATTGTGCTTAAATTCAAATCGAATTCCTATCCCGAAGTTATGGAGCCACTCTGGTTTGATGTCTTGTTTGGTCAATTGTTTAAATGAAGAAAATATTAGAGCGTTTCCTCCCCAAACTGTAAGACCAAATCTGTTCCAAATGTGCTGGCGTAATTCAATTTGTGATGATATTTGATTATTATCTATATATGACCCCATGTAATATCCCCTCATTCGGGCTCCGTCTGACGCAATCATTTCCCTCATTGTCCATGGAGTTGCAGGGCTATTTAACTTCATGTATCCATCGAATGCAAGAACGGAACCACTCCAAAGTCGTTGGTAATAATTGGCAATGAAAGTATGACTGAAAAAAGTTTTTGGAGCATTGCCCAAACCTTTAAAAAATGCCATAGGTTTGTATGCAATGTGTATGCCACGGGTAGGTGTCAGTAGATTGTCTCGAG
Source organism: Muribaculaceae bacterium (assembly GCA_045596365.1). Lineage (GTDB taxonomy): Bacteria > Bacteroidota > Bacteroidia > Bacteroidales > Muribaculaceae > RGIG4079. The sequence continues at coordinate 85,023 of JAZOCE010000023.1, forward strand.
AATCAAATTCAAAAGATAGACCTAATCCAGTAACATAATACTGTCTGTTTTCTCCTAATAGATAGCTAATATCCCATACATCGCGAGCATCGGTATAATTACAGCGAAGTTGTGCTCCTGCATAGAAATTGCGATTTATCTTGTAGATGTATTCAGCTTGTAAATCAATTTGCCTACGGTTATATTTTGATTTTGGGTTTTTAGCTGTTTCTTCTGATGTTATACCCCAAAAATCCAGAGCTTTTCGGTACAATTCCAATTTATAGGATAGCCTTGATCTATTATTAGGGAACAAATTGTTGCCTTTTAATGTAAACACATAAAATCCATTTAATGAAGCGTTTATTGTTGCAAGAAAATCAGAAGGATTAGGAAGAGTATCATTCATGTCATATCGATACAAGCCTGTTACAGCTCCTCCAATACCAAATCCTGCTTCACGAGTATATGATGGCGTTATGGCAAAACTTAAATCAATTCGCTTTTCTCTTGTGCGGTCAACGTGTCCGCGCATTAATGATGAAAGGTATTCTTTAAACCAGTTAGGCGTTTTGTTGAGTACTTTTATTGAATCGGCATATTTGGTTTTCGGATTTAGTATAGCCGGTTGGACATAAAATTGTACTTGTCCTGTTGAGTCAGGGTATTGCATGTTTTTTCGTTGACACCATAGTGTGCCGACAGAAAGGCAGGATAAAACAAACAGTACAATTTTTTTCATGAAATAAATATAGTGCAAAATATTTTGCAAAGATAGGAATAATATATAACTCAATAAAATTAAAGCCATGTCAGATTTAGCTCTAAACATGGCTTTATGGTAATTTTGGATATTATTCTCAACTTTTAGAAGAGGGTATCGGTGGCGGTTCAGGCAGATTGCCATCATCATTAGTATTTTCTTTAGCTTCTTCAATGTCTTTTTTATTTTGCTCAATTTCGGCTTTCTCTGCTTCGGCTGCTTCAGCAGAGCGAGCTGCCAATATTTCATCGGTGCGAGATGTCCATTGACGTTTGCCAAATATTTTTTCGACATCTTCGGTAAATATTACTTCCCGAGAGAGCAACACTTCGGTGAGTTGAGCATGTCCATCAGCATATTTGCTAAGAATATCTTTAGCACGTTGATACTGTTCTTCTATAATGCGAGAAACTTCTTGATCAATGATTTTGGCTCGTTCTTCGCTATATGGTTTTGTAAATCCATAATTTTGATTTGTTGAATCATAATAGCAAAGATTAGGTAATTTATCACTCATACCGAAATAAACAACCATAGCATAGGCTTGTTTCGTTACTCGTTCAAGATCGTTTGCCGCACCTGTGGATATGCGACCTAAAAATAGTTCTTCAGCAGCGCGACCTCCAAGAGTAGCACACATTTCATCAAGGAGAGCTTGTGACGTGGTTATTTGTCTTTCTTCAGGTAAATACCATGCAGCACCAAGAGCTTTTCCTCGAGGGACAATAGTTACTTTAATGAGTGGGTTGGCATATTGTAAGTGCCATGAAAGAGTAGCGTGACCGGCCTCATGTATTGCTATTGATCGTTTCTCTTCTTCAGTAGTGATTTTTGAACGTTTTTCCAAGCCTCCAATGATACGGTCAACTGCATCAATGAAATCTTGTTTTTCAACTGTTGATTTGTTTTGGCGGGCAGCTATCAGAGCAGCTTCGTTACACACATTCGCTATGTCAGCGCCAGAAAATCCCGGTGTTTGACGAGCAAGCAGTTCAACATCTACAGATTCGTCGATTTTTATATTGCGCAGATGTACGTTAAATATTGCTACACGGTCATTTAAATCAGGTAGCTCTACATAGATTTGTCTGTCAAAACGACCGGCACGCAACAATGCTTTATCTAAGATGTCGGCTCGGTTGGTTGCCGCAAGGATGATAACACCGCTGTTTGAGCCAAAACCATCCATTTCAGTGAGCAATTGGTTAAGTGTATTTTCTCGTTCATCATTTGCTCCCATATTTGGATTTTTACCACGAGCGCGTCCCACAGCATCAATTTCGTCAATAAAAATAATACATGGAGATTTCTCTTTTGCTTGGCGGAACAGGTCTCTTACACGAGATGCTCCCACACCAACGAACATTTCCACAAAGTCAGAACCCGACATTGAGAAAAAAGGAACATTAGCCTCACCGGCAACAGCCTTAGCTAACAATGTTTTACCTGTTCCGGGAGGGCCTACAAGTAATGCGCCTTTAGGAATTTTCCCACCAAGTTCAGTGTATCGTTGAGGATTTTTCAAGAATTCGACAATTTCCTCAATCTCAGTTTTTGCTTCAGATAATCCTGCAACATCTTTAAATGTTACATTAACAGAGTTGTCTTTATCATATATTTTAGCTTTTGACTTACCAACGCTGAAAACTCCACCACCGGCACCATCTTTGCCTGACATGCGTTTCATGATAAAGAACCAAAACGCGATGAGAAGAACAATTGGACCAAATGACCAAAGTAAAGATGTAAAATCGCTTGATTTTTCATATTTAACAGAGCCGGTAAATACACCGGAATTATTCCATCCATCGATTTTTTCTTGTATTTTATCAGCGGATGGAATTCGGGTTGTTATTTTGTATTCTGTCCCTTTTTTTACTTGATCTTTATGGAAGATAGTTGACGCTAAAGAGTCATTAACAAAAGCTATTGCTTCATCTTTATTGGTATCGATAATAATTTTTTCTACACCACCATATGTTACATATTTTTCAAAGTCGGAGTAGCTAACCTCTTTGGTAATTGTATTATTATCGAGTAGATATGTCCCTGCTAAAAATATTATAACAAGAGCATACATCCAGTATAGGCTGAATTTAAATTGGGGACGTTTATTTGTTTTTGGCTTTTGATCCATAATTATATTTACTTAGTCTAAGTCAGGTATTTCAGTAATAATAGCATCGCTCCATAATTCTTCAAGATTGTAAAGATGGCGCATCTCTGGCAAGAAAATATGTACTAATGTGTTGCCGTAGTCAATAACAATCCATTGCGAATTTTGATATCCATCATAGTTATATGGCTTTATTCCTGCATTTTCTTGAAGATATTCTCTAACACTATCGGCGATTGCTGATACTTGCATTGTTGAATTTCCTTCGCAAATAATAAAATTTTCGGCAGCAGCTGATTCGATATTGCTTAAATCAACGTGGGTTATTTTATGCCCTTTGCGCTCTTGTATTCCTTCTGTAATTAGTTTTACTAAATCAATATTTCCTGTCATTTATGATTTCAAAATTAAATGTTGTGCAAAAATAGCGAAAAATCCGGTAATGATATCGCTTGTTAACTTATATTGTAACAAATAGAGTGCCAAAAAAGATTTATTCAAATTTTATGGTTTTCGCAGGTGATATAGTAGATATTAAATGAGAAGGTAGTATCAGTATCAATCCCGAAATGATTATGACTCCTATATTCAGTAACAAGATATACCACCAATTAATTTCTGTAGGGACATAATTTAGGTAATATGCTTCGGGATCAAGAGGAATAAGTTTAAATTTTGCTTGAATAAATATTATTGTAAGGGCAATCGTATTTCCCCAGATAATACCTTTAATTACTAATCTCTCAGTAAGATATATAAATATGCGTCGTATTTGGGTGTTGGTTGCACCAAGAGATTTCATTATGCCTATCATGTTTATCCTTTCTAGAATAATAATGAACATGCTTGATATAAGAGTGAAACCTGATACTAATGACATGAGGATAAGAATTACAATAACGTTAGTGTCAAGCAAGTCAAGCCAATTAAAATATAAAGCACCGGTATTATATACGGTATCAACTCGATGCAATGAATTTAATTTATTTGTGTAACAAGCTTGGATTAGGCTATCTTGAAGATTATATGACGCGTTTTCTATTTTAGAAATAGGCAAATTGCGAATTTCAATACTATTTCCTGTAATAGAATCAATATTATTTAATCCTTGAAGAGTGTTTAAAGAAGTGAACGCAAATAGTTTATCATATTCACCAAAATGAGTCTCGTATATAGCTGCAATTTCAAAGCGTCGTGTGCGGATTTTGTTATTTTCAAAGAAATAAGCAAATATTTTGTCTCCGATATTCAGTTTTAGTGAGGAAGATATAACTTTAGAGATTATTATTTTGTATTTATCTTCATCGTTATTATAATTGGGTATAGTTCCTGATGTTAAATTGTCAGAGATAAATTTCCAATCAAAATTTTTATCCATCCCTTTAAATACAATCCCCATAAAATCATTGTTGGTCTTTAGTATTCCGGGTTGTTTGATGGAGAGGGATGTTTGTCCGTTAGGAATAGCAGAGTTTATGATGTTTTTTAAAGTATCATTTAATATTATATAGCTTTTATCTTTTTCGGTATAATCGGAGTTGTTAATTGTTATTTGCGCATCAAACCCCATGACTTTGTCTCGGATTTCATGCTTGAACCCTAATACAACAACTATGGCAATCATCAGAATGATAATTGCCAATGCAATACCTATAACGGCTATTGAAATACTTGGAGTGTTTTGTTTACTGCCATCGTAATTTTTTAGCCTTAATCGTCGAGCTATATAGAATTCAAATTTCATATATTAGTTCGTCCGGGATATGCTTTAAGAGCTTCGGCCAGAACTTTAAGAGCATTAGATAAATCTTCTTTTTTGAGGACATATGCCATGCGCACTTCGTTATTGCCAACTCCTTTAGTTGTATAAAATCCTGATGCCGGTGCCATGAATATAGTTTGTCCTTCATATTCAAATTCACGTAAACACCATTCGCAGAACTTGTCGGCATCATCTACCGGAAGACTCACTACGGTGTAAAATGCTCCCATTGGGATAGGAGAGTAGCATCCTGGTATTTTGTTAAGTCCATCAATTAGGAATTTACGTCGTTCTACATATTCATTATAGGTCATCAGCATATAATCGGGAGATGCGTCAATAGATGCTTCTGCAACGATTTGTCCCAATAGTGGGGGGCTTAGACGAGCTTGACAGAATTTCATTACATTCTTTTTTAGCTCTTTGTGCTTGGTGATGATTGCTCCAATGCGTATTCCACATTCGCTATATCGTTTTGAGACTGAATCAATAAGTACTACTTGATCTTCAATTCCGGGTAGATGGAATGCTGAAATATATGGGGCTCCGGTATAACAGAATTCACGATATACTTCATCGGAAAATAGGAACAAGTCATATTTTTTTACAATATCCCTAATTTGATTCATCTCCTTTTGTGTATAGAGGTATCCTGTGGGATTATTAGGGTTACATATCAATATCCCTTTGGTCTTAGGGGTGATTAGAGCCTCAAATTTTTCTACTGGAGGAAGCGCAAAGCCTTCATCAATACTTGAGGGAACAGTAACGATTTTAGCTCCTGCTGAAATAGCAAATGCCATATAATTGGCATATGCCGGTTCAGGTACAATTATTTCATCTCCCGGATCAAGGCATGCCATGAATGCAAATAGTACAGCTTCAGAGCCTCCTGTTGTTACGATTATATCATCGACATCAACGTTGATGTTAAATCGTTTATAGTATTTTTCGAGTTTTTGCCTTAATGACAACAGCCCTTCTGATGGACTATATTCAAGTACTTTTCTATCAATGTGTTTTAGTACTTCCAATCCTTCAGCCGGAGAAGGAAGGTCAGGCTGTCCGATATTGAGATGATAAACCTTTAAACCACGATTTTTAGCATCATTCGATAATGGTACTAATTTGCGGATTGGCGATTCCGGCATTATCTGTCCTCGTTGAGATATATTGGGCATTTAATTATAGTTTTAAATAGTAATATATTTTGCAAAGTTAATGAATTGCCCTTAATAAAAAAGCATTTTTAAGAATTAGTTTTTATTTATGTATGATATCGTCCCGAAATGGTTGTGAGGGGATGGTTTATTTGTTAAGATATGTTATTATTTATACTCATTATAAATAAATGTGTGCGATAATTTCATCAATTGATGCGTTTTTCGGATATTTGCACACAAAATTTGTGAGTAATGAGATTATCAGATCTTAAAACTGGCGAAACCGGTATAATAGTAAAGATATTAGGACATGGCGCTTTTCGCAAACGAGTTCTTGAAATGGGCTTTGTGAAAGGTCGTCCTATTACAGCTATTTTGAGCGCTCCGTTGCGAGATCCTATTAAATATAGTCTCATGGGCTATGAGATATCTTTGAGACGTAGTGAAGCACGTCTTGTAGAGGTTATCCCTGTCAAAGATGCTGATGCCAATAATCTCCCTGATTTTACACACTTAAATGTTTTGGCTGAAGAAGATGACTTTTCTCGAGAATATCGAGGCTTGAGTCATACGATTAATATAGCCCTTATCGGGAACCCAAATTGTGGTAAAACCTCGTTGTTTAATATCGCATCAGGGGCACATGAGCATGTGGGGAATTATAGTGGAGTTACTGTTGATGCAAAGCAAGGTCGATTTGAATATGGCGGATATAAATTCAATATAGTTGATTTGCCTGGGACATATTCATTGTCGGCTTATTCTCCGGAGGAATTATATGTTCGTCGATATCTGAAAGATGAGATGCCTGATGTTATTGTAAATGTTGTTGATGCATCTAATCTTGAGCGAAATCTATATTTGAGTACAGAGTTGATTGACATGGACCGCAGTATGGTGATTGCACTCAATATGTATGATGAGTTGCTTAATACCGGTGCGACATTTGACTATGATACTCTTGGAAATATGATAGGTGTACCTGTTGTACCTACAATCTCTCGAACAGGAGAGGGTGTAGAGGAATTGTTTAATCGCATTATTGAGGTCTATGAGGGACGAGACAAGTCGGTGCGTCATGTACATGTTAATCTTGGCAGTGATATAGAAGTCGGAGTAAGAGTGTTGAAAGATGTTCTGAAACAAGATAAATCAATTGAAGCTCATTTCTCTCCTCGATACCTCGCTATCAAGTTTCTTGAACGAGATAGAGAGGTGGAACAATTACTAAAAGAAACATCATCAGATTATCAGAGACTCATTGAGTTACGCGACAAAGAAACTCGTAGGATAGAGCGATTATATGAAGAAGATATAACATCAGCTATTGCCAATGAGAAATATGGATTTATTGCCGGAGCGCTTGCTGAGACAATGACCGAAAAAGAAAAAGATGTGGCACAATCAACTCGACAAATTGATGCATTGGTAACAAGCAAATTATTTGGCTTTCCTATCTTTTTTGCGATAATGTTTTTTATCTTTTGGGCGACATTTCAAGTGGGGGCTTACCCCATGGAGTGGATTGATGCCGGAGTAAAATTCTTGGATGGATGGGTAAATAATATAATGGCTGATGGACCATTAAAATCTCTTATTTCTGATGGAATAATAGGGGGAGTAGGTGGGGTAATTGTATTTCTTCCTAATATTTTGATATTATATTTCTTTATTTCCTTCATGGAAGATTCCGGATATATGGCTCGTGCAGCATTTATCATGGATAGGATGATGCACAAAATAGGGTTACATGGCAAGTCATTTATTCCGTTGATTATGGGTTTTGGTTGTAATGTCCCTGCAATATTAGCAACTCGAGCCATAGAGAGTAAGAGCAGTCGCATAATAACGATGCTCATAAATCCGTTTATGTCATGTTCTGCCCGTTTGCCCATTTACTTATTGCTTGCCGGAGCGTTTTTTAGCAAATATGCGGCTATTGTATTATTTGGCTTATATATATTGGGCATACTTATAGCTATCGTTACCGCAAGGATTTTGCGTAAATTTTATTTCAGAGAAGATGAAACACCATTTGTGATGGAATTACCTCCTTATCGCATGCCGACGATGAAAACATCGTTGATGCACATGTGGGATAAAGGGGCTCAATATCTTCGTAAGATGGGAGGAATAATTCTCTTTGCGAGTATCATTGTTTGGGCATTAAACTATTTCCCTCATCATGATGCTGTTGCAGATACTCCCTCTGAAATAATCGCAAATTCTTCTCCTGAAATTAACCCTGAAACTGATTCATTCCTTGAAATGATGGGTAAAGCGGTTAATCCGGTAATGCAACCATTGGGATTTCATTGGCGAGCAACAGTAGCAATAGTTGCAGGTATCCCGGCAAAAGAGATTGTCGTTTCTACGCTTGGTGTTGTTGATGGAACTAATGAGTTTTCAATTGCTTCGGCATTGAGTTTTATGGTGTTTGTGTTGCTCTATTGCCCATGTATAGCATCAATAACAGCAATAGTGAAAGAGTCGGGCAGTTGGAAATATGGGGCATTTTCCGTTCTATACAACACTCTTGTGGCGTGGCTCGCAGCCTTCTTCATCTACCACCTTGCCCTATTATTTTAGCTTTAAATTATTTTCATTGCTATTGTGTGTTGCAAAAAATCCCTATCGTGTAACGGCAACACCGCACACGACTCCTTTGTGTTCGATTGCGAACTCAAAGTGTGCATATACTCAATTAGCGGGGTTGTGTAACTCATAAATATTCTTTTGTTTTTCCGCAATGTTGGACTATTCAGGTCTTTTAATATTTTCAGATATTGAACCAATCCATTTTGTTTGTAATTTTGTATTCTTACAATTTATTTCGGTGTATGAAAACAGTGCAGAATACCATTCCGGCAGTATCACTTGAAGATGGTGTTGTCCTCAAATCAATTGTTCAACAGGAACAAGTTGCCAAGTATCTTCAACCTCATAGGATGGAGTTGGGCTGTTTGTGGATTATCACCAAAGGCACTGCTCGCCTATCTATCAACTTATCTGAATACTCTCTTCTTCCGAATAGTATTGTAATGATTTTTCCCAACAGTATTATTCAGATTGCGAATGCAAGTGAGGATTTTGCGTGCGATGTAATTGCATTCTCGCCCGACTATGTGCAGGATTTTGATTTAGTGCGCCAGATAGTTTCCAATATGGAGACAATCAGCGCAAATCCTGTTGTCGGATTGTTTTCTGATGAATCTGTTTTTGTAACCGAGCTCTATTCTACTTTTTCACGCATCTATCATCGTTCAAGGCTTCAACCTTCGGACAATCACGGTTTGTTGAAGAATCTGCTGATGTCATTCTTCTATGGTGTATGCTCCATCTACGACAATCATCGTATGATGGGAAAAGAGATTGAATTATCGCGAAAAAAGCAGATTGTTCGTGATTATATTTCGCTTGTTTTCAAACACTATGACAAAGAGCGTAGTGTGGGCTGGTATGCCTCGAAACTTTGCATTACTCCCACCTATTTGAATGTGGCAGTTAAAGATGTGCGAGGGGTGCCGGCATCGAAAATCATATCCGATGCCGTTGTCCTCTATGCAAAATCCAAACTGAAATCTTCCTCCGATACTGTGCGGCAAATATCAGACTCATTGAACTTCCCGAACGCCTCATTCTTTGCCAAGTTCTTCAAACGAGAGACAGGGTTATCACCTACCGAGTATCGTGAACGAAACATTTAGGGTGCTGCCGAATCTGGCAACAATCGTTTGCGTCTTCCCTCATAAGGGAAAATCAGTGCAAATATTATCACGGCAATACCTCCGTAGATTGTCCAACCCGAAATCTCTTTCAGCGCAACAAGCGTAGCCTGTAACTGTACGCTACCTTTTGCCGACATTGATGCCATCTGTGTAGCCTCAACATAACTCTTGCCCTGCATCACCATACCCATCTGTGTGCGTTGGAACGAAGATGCCGCAGCGGAATTACTTACATCCATATCTTGGGCATAACGCTCAATGTGATTTTGTGAGCGTTGATACACAGCATTGGAATAGAGAGATGAACCTCCCACGGGACCTAATACGGCTCGAAACATCAACATTATAAATACCCACGAACCGAGTTGCTTGCCTGCATCCAAATCATTCATTCCCATACATCCGCAGTAGGCATATATCATCCACATTCCTGCTCCTCGTAGCACCGTAGGCAAAATCATCATCTCGTAGGTTGCCATTCCCTGATATAGGAAATACATATATATGGACGAGGCTGTTATTAGCGTAAAACCTCCTACAATCACCCAACGATGATGTGTCCCTTTCTTGATGAGTGTGATATTGACAACCATTGCAATAAAGAACCCAAGTATTTGCCAATTACCCATTGATGCAGTCTGCACCGAATCGAGTTTCATTGCCATACCCATAAAGGCGGACGAAAGAGCCGATGAGGAGTTGAGTATCATCACCAAAGTGAAGAATACGGCAGCCATTTTTACACTTGGAGCTGTAAACGCCTTGGGATCAATGAATCTCTTTCGGCTGAAACAGTGTTGTAGAATAAATGTACCAGCGCTGACAAGAGCCACTCCAGCAGCCAACGAAATGCGCCAATCTTCAAACCAATCGTAAGTCTTGCCGTATACAAAGACAAAGGTCAGCGAGAAGAAAAATGCAGTTGCTGCCAAGGCTTGACCCAATGGTGGCCACACAATTTTGGATTTATCACGGGTATGCGAGGGCACCATCATCAGCATAACCAACAAGATTGCAACCAAAACATATATTGCCACATACCAATGGGCGTATTGCCAACGGTATTCGTATGCAATCTTTGATGTGAGATATGAACCCACCTGACCAATGGTCAGGAAAATAAAGAATGTTACACTCTGCAACATTGCACGACCTTGATTCTTCTTTTTTTTCTCTTCAGGAGATACATCTCCTGAAGGCGATAGCATCGACATAGGATCAATACCTGCAAAGTGCTTAATTAGGCTGAATATCGTATTCAACATAACAAACACTCGTGCTACACCCATTGCAAAACTACACATCGAGAGCACAATAACCGATTCTGTATATCCACAGACGATGTTAAGTGCTAACATTATGGTGAATCCCATTATGTATATTCGTCTTGCTCCAAACGATTGTAGTACGGGCAATACATAAGGACCAGCTATCACCAATCCGATGGCAGCAGCAAAGGTTGCCATCATTATATGCTCGGAGAGTATGCCCAATCCGCCCACAATATCGGCAGCGTTACTACTGTAAGCACCACTCAGGAACATTGTGGGAATAAAGATGAAGAAGAACATTAAGCCGCCCAGCCACTTTGGAACCCAATCGTAGAAAAGTTTTGGGCGGGGAGTGTTAGCGGTTTCTGCTGTCATTGTCGTTAATCATTAATAGTTTCAACTACTGCCATCATTCCTGCGGCAAGTTTTCTATTATCCTCTTTTGAGAGGTGTGTAAAATCAATGCGAACCGGTATGCGTTGTTGAATCTTTACAAAGTTTCCTGCCGAGTTATCGGTTGGAACCATCGAGTATTTAGAACCCGTTGCGGCTGAAATATGTGTAATGATACCCTCAAATTGCTCATCTGGCCACGCATCAATAGTAACCTTAACTCGCTGACCAACTGTCAGCTCTTTGATTTGAGTCTCTTTGTAATTGGCTATAATCCACTTTTGTTCATCTGGCAGAATATTCGTAATGGTTTGCCCTGCATTAACCAACTGACCAACCTCTAAAGCTCGACGACCTAACCAGCCATCGCAGGGGGCAGTAATGACGGTGTATGATAGATTAAGCTTTGCCATATCAACTGCTGCCGTAGCACGCAGAATGGCAGCCTCAATACTCTCTGTTTTGGTAACGACCTCTGTTACTGAAGAGTTTGCTGTGCGTTTTTGCTGCCTAACAGATTCCAATTTGGCCTCCAATGCAATAAGTTCTGTTTCGACCTGCTCTAGTTGAATTGGTGTAGCGGCATTACGCTCAACAAGATTCTCAAAGCGAGCCTTGTCCTTTCGCAGTTTGGCTATGCGAGCCTCAATTTCAGCAATCGAGGAGTCAAAAACCAAAACGCTGTTTTCAGTTCGGTCAAGCGTTGCTCCGATTGTACTCTTACCTGCTTCTGCATCTTTGAGCATTGCCTCAGCCTCCATCAAACGAATCTTATACTCGCGATTATCGATGATAAGCAGTGTGTCGCCCTTGTGAACATATTGATGCTCGGTAAATCTAATCTCATCAATATATCCCGGCACTTTCACATTGATCGCCGACAGATATTGTTCAACTTGTGCGTCGTCAGTAGTGGTTGTTGAATCAAATCCAAAAAAGAGTGTCCCAATCCACACCAAACCTCCTATGAGGATGGTTGCACCCAAAATGGTAAATATCTTACCCGATTTATTCTTTTTCTGTTCCATTGTTTATTCCTTTTACTTTGTTTGTTAATCAGTTAAGCGATTTAATTGTCCTGTCAATTTCAATAGAGAAAGTTCTGATACCATATATTTGTAGAGTGCCGATATATATCCGTTCTGTGCCTCTGTCATACGCATCTCATCTTGCAGCAGGTCGCTCATTGACGCCACCCCCTCTTTGTATTGGTCTGATGTTACAAGATAGACGCTCTCTGCCAAGCGGTAATTCTCTCGCTGACGCTCGGCATTACGAATGTTATTGTGCCAATCATTAAGCGAGTTTTGATATTGTGTCTGAAGTTTCTTTTCAGTATCTGCAATGGTTGTTTGAAGTTGGGTATATTGAGCCGCCACTTTGCGGGATTTATTTCGCTTTGCCAATCCGTCAAAAATAGGCACATTCAGCTGTAACCCCCAATAGGTATGGTTATACCACTTATTTGTCGGGTGCGTATGAAAATAGTTCTCAAACTTGTCGGTGAAAGCCGTCCACTGTGTTGCTCCTACCAACGAGAGTGTAGGCAAATACCCCTGATTAATCATCTTCTTCTGTTTCTGCAACACCTCTGATTGCATATTAAGCAATTGCAATTCATATAGGTTAGGGGAGAGACCACGCAACAGATAACTGTCGTCATAATCCATATAACCTTTAAGTGTAGATAACAATATTGGTGTATCGGGGGCGAAATCGAGCGTATAGCGTAATAGATTTAGTTGCTGCTCATACATTGCCTCGGCATTGGTAAGTTGTGTGCGTAGATTCTCCAAATTTATATCTACACGCTGCACATCTACTTTCAATGCCATATCATTATCATAAAATGCTGAAGTGATACTCTTCAATGACTCCATTCGCCCAATATTTGAGCGTATGAGTTCTATCTGCTTGGCAGTAGTTTGAGCTAAATAATAGAGTTTAGAGATTTCTACCGTCAAATCCTCTTTAGCTTTCTCATAAGATGCCTCACTAATCTCCTTCATCTTGTCGGCAATCTGAATTCCCGTATAGAGTGTTTGATTATAAAGAGGCATCGAAAATTGAAACCCTCCCGTTGTTTGAAAATCCAAGCCTTGACCTACCATATATGGAGCATCAACGCCCAACAACTTACTTAGGTTTGAACCATCTGTAACAGATGTGGCTCGTTCAACATTGTGGACGAAATTTGCATATCCTTGAATAACGGGAATCAGTTTATGCCGATTCTCACTCTGTCCAATCTCAGCAATGTGAATATCCTGCTGCTTTTGCTGTAGCGTGAGATTATTCTCAATGCCAATTTTGATGCACCGTTTTAGTGTGAGAGTGTCGCTTTGAGCAATACACTCTACAGCTCCGATGGTGAACATCATTACTAATAAACTTTTCAGTTTCATTTTACACCTATTTTTTATTCATTAAACTCGGTGCAAAATTCTACAAAACCTCAAGGCGATAGAATATCTGAAACTGCATATAGCCGCTCCATATCGAAACAAAAAAATTAAAAAGTGTTTTATGAGAATAGACAATAATACAAATAGACCAACAGGTTTAGTTTATTCCATTGGCTATATACCCAAAACGGACTAAACTTATTTGTGCATTGACAGCGCAAAATATGCTGGCGAAAAAAGAAATCATTGCAACTTCTCTTTTCGTCAGCATTATTTTTATACCTTTGTGGTGTCGGAAGTGAAAGAAAATAGATACTACGACAGAAAATTTTGTTGTGGTATTTTTGCATTACTATTTTTCTTAAATCTCCGATTTTGTATGCAAATTGTATGTGATAATAATTTAGCAATACGCTTAAATGTTGATATAATACATTGGCAAACAAGCAGATATTTAAGGTTGGTAGATTGGGATATAATTTACGATAAGTAAAAAGGGTGTGGAACGGTAACACGCAAAGTTACTATCACAGAAGGGCAGTTGTCAACCATTGAATTTGATTTACCCCAAGGACGAGAATACACAATAACAAGCGATTGCAATGGCGATGATGTTTATATTGATGGAGTGAAGCAAGGAGTTACACCACTCTCTATATCATTGAGCTATGGTAATCAAGATGTAGAATTGCGCCGAGATGGAGAAACTGCTAAGAAAACAATAACTGTGTCTCAATCAGGCACAGAGAATGTATTGCATTTAGCATTTGGTCTTTCTCCACAATGGCAAGCATGGATTTCACCAAAGACAAAGCAGGTATTGCAACGCCTCATTGATAATATGATAAAAGTAGATGGAGGCACGTTTATGATGGGTGCAACGTCAAGTAGGAGTCGTAACTCGTTATCAAATTATGATTCTGATGCTTCAAGCGATGAATCTCCCGTACACTCTGTCAGATTGAGTGATTTCAGTATAGGAAAGTATGAGGTAACACAAGAGGAGTGGGAAGCCGTAATGGGGAATAATCCATCAAAATTTAAAGGAGCAAATAAACCGGTAGAGAGAGTTTCATGGAATGATTGCCAAGAGTTTATAAAGAAACTAAATCTCCTCACCGGGTTGCAATTCCGCTTGCCCACTGAGGCAGAGTGGGAATATGCTGCTCGTGGTGGTAATAAATATAGAGGATATAAATACTCTGGTAGCAACACTATTGGAGATGTAGCGTGGTATTGGTATAACTCTTCAGAAACAACACATCAAGTAGGAACAAAGCGACCGAATGAATTAGGACTCTATGATATGAGTGGAAATGTAATGGAATGGTGTTCTGACTGGTATAGCGATAGCTATTACTCGTCAAGTCCGACCACTAATCCCACCGGACCCACAACGGGCTCGTACCGCGTGTACCGTGGCGGTAGTTGGCGCAATGATGCGCAGGGCTGCCGAGTGTCGTTTCGCTACTACAGCTCTCCCGACTACCGCAACTACGACATAGGTTTTCGGCTTGCCCATAGTTTAAAATAGGGATTTCCTCTCTCTCATTCCTAAGCTTCCGGCAGAAAAAAGAATTATAAACCAGATGGCACATAATATCCAATACCTAAAGGTATTGATATTGTGTCTCTATCCACCCAGCATTGTGGTCTTTGACCTTATACTGGGCTATAACATCGCTTGCCTTTAGCAAGTCTCAGCCAATAAAGGTTAATTAAATAGACAAATTAGTTACTTATTCTAATTCTATGATGGTGATGCCGGCGCCTCCAAATTGAACATGCTCGTCGCGATAGGAGCGTACACCTGAAACTGTATCGAGGTATTGTCGCAAATATTGTCTCAATGCTCCTGTTCCTGTGCCATGAAGGACTCTCACTTGGCGCGCATTGAATTGTATTGCATCGTCAATAAAGTAGGTTATTGCCTGCACTGCTTCATCGACACGCATACCACGCACATCAATCTCTTGCTTGAAATTCAGTTGTCGGTCGCGCATGTTATCAGCTGTTGCCGATGATACAAATGTTGCTTGTCGGTTTGGCTCTTTCGGTTGCGACATTGTGTGCTTTAAGCGGTCAAGTTTTACTGTCGTTTTTAGCATACCAAATAAAACAACTGCATTTTTACCTTGTATTTCAAGCACTTTTCCCACAGTGCCTTGTCCGTCAAGTTTTACATTATCGCCAACAACGATTGGGCGTTTCTCAGTTTTTGGGGTAGATGACGAAGTTTTTTTCTTCGTCTTTGGCGCTTTGTGTAACAAGGGATGTTCTTGTTTCTCTTCAGCTATCAGATGCGCTTTTTCTTGTTGTAAACGGCGACGAGCCTCAATGGTTTTTTCTTTCTCGGCTTGTGCGCGTTTGATGTCATGAATTGTACGTTCGATTGTAGCATTACTATTGTCGATAATACGTTGAGCCTCGGTCTTTGCTTCGTTGATGATTTCGCGACGTTTCTCTCTCAATGTAGTTGCATCTTCTTCATATTGGGCAAGCAATTGTTCGAGCTTTTTCTCTTTTTGGCGTATAGCCATGCGCTTGTTTTCCCAATATCGTTTGTCGCGAGTGATGTCAAGCAGATATTTGTCAAGATTGATGTAATCGCTACCCACTATTTCTTCGGCATCGGCAATAATATTGGCTGGCAAGCCTGTTTTGCGAGCAATCTCAATGGCAAAAGAACTACCGGGATTGCCTATCGAGAGGCGGAACATGGGTTGCATCAAATGGCGATCATATAGCATTGAACCGTTAATCAACCCCGGTGTTTCTTCGGCAAAATGTTTCAAATTTTGATAGTGGGTGGTTATTACACCCCACATTTTATTATTGTTGAATTGTCGGAGTATTGCTTGAGCTATGGCTCCACCTATTTGAGGCTCTGTACCCCCACCAAATTCATCAATCAGTATCAACGTTTTGTTCTTGCCTCGGCTTAGGCAATATTTCATGTTACGCAAGTGTGAGCTGTAGGTACTTAGGTCATCTTCAATCGACTGGTCGTCTCCTATATCAATGAAAATATCCTCAAAAATGCCGATGTGAGAATTTTCATATACAGGTGGCAGTAATCCACATTGAGCCATATATTGCACAATCCCTACTGTTTTCAAGCACACCGACTTCCCTCCGGCATTAGGTCCGGAAATAATCAGGATGCGGTTTTCTTGCGAGAGGGTAATGTCAAGAGGGACTATCTCTTTCCCTTGTCGTTGTAACGATTGCAATAGCACCGGATGGCATGCGTGATACCATTCTAATTCCGGCTCGTGGTTGATAGATGGCATGTTTGCATCAATCTCTTGAGCAAATTTAGCTTTAGCATGAATAAAATCTATTTCTCCAAGTATAGAGTAGCTGTGAAGCATTTCATCAATGTGAGGTCGCATTTCGTCGGCAATCATAGTGAGGATGCGAGTAATTTCTCGTTTTTCCTCCATTTGTAGTTCTCTGATGCGATTGTTAGCTTCAACTATCTCAGCCGGCTCAATATAGATGGTTTTACCTGATGCTGATTCGTCATGAACAATACCGTTGATTTTGCGTTTGTGCATGGGTGCAACCGGAATTACTAATCGTCCATCACGCATTGATGGTGCAGTGTCAGCCTCAATATATCCCGATTGTTGAGCTCGTGCCATCACACGACGCATTATTGAGTTGATTGTTCCTGTTGTTGAGGCGAGAGATTGACGAATTGTTGCCAACTCAGGCGAAGCATTATCTTTAACATTACCAAAACGATCAAGCACTCTATCGATGGCTGATGTTATTAGAGGGAATGGGGATAATTGTTGAGCAAGAGCATCAAGAATGGGATAGGGCGTTTTGTCATCTTCTCGGTGATGAGAGAAAAACGATGCAATCTCAATGATAGCTCCAAGGGATTGGCGAACACGCAGAAGTTCACCGGCAACAATAAATGTTCTGGGAACTCTGATTGCTTTAAGGCTGGTGGTTACATCGTGTATATTTTCCAAAGGTAGAGCTTCTTCGCCATTAATGATGTTAAGCATTTCGGCTGTAGATAATAACCAACGATTAACCACATCAAAACGGGACGAAAACTCCATCTCGTTGCAGTATTCAATACCAAGAGTGGAAACACAATGTTTCTTAACCATTTCTCTGACGGCAGAGAAACCGATTTTTTGCTCAAAATTCTCCGGATAAATCATACTGCAAAGTTAGTGATTTAAACTATTCTCTACAATTTGAATATACTAAAAAGACAATCGATCATAATCGATTGTCTTTTTATATTTAGAAACTGAATTGAGTCATAAGACAGGCTCGGCGGGCATAATTGTGTTCGCCATTGAAATTTTGTCGTTTGCCGAGGTTAACTTCGGCTGCTACTTGAACACGTGGTGTTATATCCCAAAAGACATTCATTGCGCTATATAGCCCATATTTGTAGGTTGTGGGGTCAATATGTCTCGATGGCGCAAAACGTTCTTGTCCAATGGTTGCACTTACAAATAAGTTAGGCCTAATGTGATATTGTAATGCACCATACCATGCCCATGATGACGGAGCATACATTTCTCCCGGTTGGTTAGGATTATTTATTAAATCAAAATTTGACATTATCAAGTCGCCTGTGAGACTACCATATCCACGTCCCGCATTTACAGTAGCATAAACGGTTAAAGGATCAGCAGGGCGGAATATTGAACTAAGTTGCAAGCCCCAACCAATGCATCGTTCATTAGAACCATTTACTATATCATGATAGGGGAGAACTCGCATAATTCCTGATAGCCTGATGTGTTCGTTGTGTCCCCACCCAAATTGTCCAAATGCGGCAATATTAGGAGCCCAATCATTCAGCTTTCCAGTGGTAATATTATCATAGCCTACCTGAGATTGTGGTGCTTCAATTGATGCAGCTGTAGTCCAATTCTTATCAAAGGAGTGCATCCATCGAACAAGTACGGCGGTCGTTTGCACTTCGGCTTGTGGACCTTGAGCATCAATTAACGGTGGAAATGCTGCAGGATCTCCAAATGTTGAGTTGGCATATCCTATGGTCCAATCATTGACAGTTGCATAAGCCTTCTTTAATTTCATGCCAACTTGGTTATAGCCATCAAAATTGGTTTCGATGTATAATTGATAGTCTCCGAGTGCATGATTACGACCTATTACTCGAAAAAATAAAGCTGTTCCTGCGGGAGTAGTACTTATTTTTTTTCGATTTATATTGTCTCGAGGAACAGAAATTGCGTAAGGGATAAATCCGTTATATGGAATGACTCCTCCCCAATCATACCATCCACGCATGCGCACAACTCCACCTATACCCATTGCCAATTGGCTATCTTTACTCATGAATAAAAAATATGGAGCTCGTGGATCTTGAAAATGGCGAAATTGGTCCATATAAAACATATCTATCATTGCTCGTATTGAATCTTTGTGTGGATTGTCTCCATCTCCGATAAATACAATTTGATGACTTTTTTTTAATGAATCAAGTTGAATTTCGTCAGAAGTTTTAGCATTAACAATAAAAAATGTTGCTAAACACATTGAAATAAACATTGTCTTTTTCATAGCGCATTATTTTTATAAAATTGTTGTTTTTCAATAATATTCAACAAAAACGATGATTTATTGTTTTAATTATAAACCAAAATCAAGTTTAAATTATAAAAATTATGGATGCTATGAATTTAAAAAGACTCTGTCAATCAAGATATTGGTGGGCAGTAATGTTGGTGGGAATCATGATGATTGTTTGTGGTATGGCATATTGGCTATTACCTGCAACAGGCTATGCTGTCGCGTCAGTATTATTTGGATGGATGCTTGTAGGTGCCGGAGTTATACAATTATTGATTTCAACAAGTCGAAATCGCCTTAAAAGTTGGGGTTGGTGGTTATTTGGCGGAATATTAAACATCTTTATTGGTTTTATGCTTGTTGATAGAGTAGAGCTGGCTGAGATGATGCTACCTTATTTTTTATCAATAATATTTATTTATTGGGGAGCTATATCGGTAATAGAGTCAATTACGATACGGAATTATAAATATTGGTGGATAAAACTATTAAATGGTGTTTTAATGATGTTTATTGGTTTCTTTTTTATTGGAGCAGGGTATTTAAATGATGTTATAATGGTGAGCACGTTAGTATCATTAGCGTTTATATACTGGGGTATTACATTAGTATCATCGTCTTTTGAATTGAAACCTATACCAAAGGAAGATAAAGAAGAATGATATAATTGTTAAATATGTAAATATTAATGTTATAAAATGACTTTATCGTAGAAAAATCAGAATTTTGTAGTAGATTTGTATAGGTGAAGATTAAACTATTAGTTGGGCAAATCGTCCAATTAATAGTTTAGTTGATATAAATGAAATCTAAAACAAGATGAATTATGATGAATGTTAGAAAATTAATGTTATTTGTAATTTTGTCAGGTTGTATCAATAGCATAGTGGCTCAAAGTTACTATGATGATGACATATATTATGATGCATCAAAAGAGAAGAAAGAAGAAAAAAAACAACAAGTCAAGAATTCTACTCAATATAACAACAATGCGTCATATTATTATGATTATCCTGCAGCTGATACCTATTTTGTATCAGGAACTTCAACTCGTGATGTAGATGAATATAATAGACGTGGTGTTGAAAATTACTCAGGATCAGCATTGATAGACTCAATTGCGACAGAAGATTTTACATATACTCGTCGCATAGAACGGTTTTATAATCCGTCGATTGTGAGTGGTTCTAATGATGCCGAGTTGAAGGAATATTATTATAATTCCCAAGAGGAGCCTGCCGAGATAAACATTTATTATGTAAATACTCCGTATTATTGGAATTATCCTTATAGTTCATGGTATTGGTCATGGCATTCACCTTGGTATTATGATGCTTGGTATGGTCCATCTTGGTATTATCGCTCTTATTGGAGTTGGTATAGCTATTGGGGGCCCTCATGGTATCCTGGATATTATTATCCTCATTATGTGAGACCGGTGCCCCATTATCCATCAAAACCGTCTTATCGACCTTCTCGTCCGGGGCATAACTATTCACCTGGTCGCCGTCCGGGAGGAACACCATCGCGTAATAGCGGATATTATCGTCCCAATAGAAATAATTCAAATGGGACATCGGTTACATCAGGACGTCGCCAATCAAATGTAAATAGAGAAACAGGAATTTCTAATTCAGGAAATCGGAATTCCGGATCAAGAAATGATGGATACTCTCGCCAATCAAATAGTGGCAATAGAGGAAGTTCCTATCGTTCATCAGGTAGCTCTCGAAGCAGCAGCTATGGTGGAGGCGGTCGCAGTAGTGGTGGTCGACGTGGTGGTCGCCATTAATCAAGTCTAAACAGATAATATACAATAATTCTTACTAATTAGAAGTCATGAAAAAATCAATTATTATAGCATTAGTGGGGATAGCTCCAATGATGTTAATGGCGCAAAGTGCTATTGATGCATATCAACTTTCTCAATCAGATTTAAAAGGGACTGCACGATTTGTGTCAATGGCTGGAGCTTTTGGCGCTCTTGGTGGAGATATATCTACATTAAATCAAAACCCTGCTGGTATAGGGGTGTATCGTTCAAATGAAATAGGATTATCTCTAAATCTTGATTTCCAAGGCACAGAAACAAATTCAATGGGTAGTATAATGAAATCAGACCAAACAAAATTTACATGTAATAATTTTGGATATGTAGGTGCTGTGAAATTAGATAGTGAAGTGATGCCTTATTTTACATGGGGCGCTTCCTTTAATCGCGTTGCTTCATTTGATAGAAAATATCAAGGATATATTCCTTCATTGAATACGTCATTAAGTAATTATATTGCTAATTTTACTAATGGTTGGGATGAAGGAGAATTGAATATGAGTTACTATGATTCTTATGCGCCATGGTTGAGTATATTAGCTTATGATGCATATATGATTCACCCTAATGGAAATAGTTCCTATGATGGAATGTATCAAGATGGGACAAGAGGTAATGCAACTTTTGATGTGCGAGAAAAAGGATATGTTGATGAATATAGCATTAATTTTGGTGGAAATATAATGAATACTCTTTATTGGGGTATTGGATTTGGATTTACTGATATAAGCTATACATCAGCTTCGTATTATGATGAAGAGTTGACAGGAGCTCGTATCGTTGATACAGATGGATTAAGTGCTACTACCGGTAATGGATGGTATGACTTGGGGAATTATCAAAGAGTAAAAGGTAATGGCTTTAATTTTAAAGCCGGACTTATTTTTAAGCCCATTAATGAATTGCGACTTGGTATTGCAGTCCATACACCTACGTTTTATGACCTACAACATGAAGCATATGCAGGAATAGAATATAGTTATGCAAAGGAAGTCGAAACTCTAACAGGTGATATCCAAACTATTGCAACAAAAGAGGGATATGTAGAAGTTGATGATGGGTATTATACATATTATGATTATGACTTGCGCACTCCATGGCGTTTAATTCTTAGTGTAGCGGGTGTGATAGGAGGTCGCGGTATTTTGAGTATGGACTATGAATATGTTGGTTATAATAGTATGAGAGTCTCTGACCCTGATGGGAATGAATATTATGCAGAAAGTGATGATATAGACAATTATTATCAAGCATCTCACATAATTCGTGTTGGAGGAGAATATCGTGTAACACCGTCATTTAGTTTGAGGGCAGGTTATAGTTATCAAACATCTCCTGCAAAGAATGTGGCAATAGACAATGAGAGATATATTTATACATCAGGAACCAATGCTTTAGGAACTAATCCGGCATATACGTTTGATAATTCAACTCAATATATAACAGCCGGATGTGGATATCGTTATAAAGGTTTTTATATTGATATGGCATATGTTCATAAAACAAGAGAAAGTGTATATCGCGCATTCTCATCATTTGGAGAATTTAATGACATGATGAATGACTATGAGGTTACAGAACGGTCAAATTCCGCTAAAATAAAAGATAATAATAACCAATTGGTATTAAGCGTGGGATATAAGTTTTAATTAATTGAGCATAAAACGAATAAAGGAGCTGAAACTCAGCTCCTTTATTCATTTATATATTTGGCCCTTTGTTATCGTGGAAGAACATTTACTTTGAGAGCATTGTAAGCTCTTTCGGCTTTTTCACGAGCAGCTTCAACTGTTTCGTCTGTAGCAAGAATAACAGCCATTCGGCGGTGTCCGTTAATTTCTGGTTTGCCAAATATGCGCATTTGCACTCCAGGTTCAGCAAGAACTTGTTCGAGGTTATCCATTTCAATTTTATCAGTATCACCTTCTACTACAACAGCGCGAGATGCTGATGGACCAAAGAAACGGATTGAAGGAACAGGTAGACCAAGTAATGCACGAGCATGTAGTGCAAATTCGCTAAGATCTTGAGAAATCATAGTTACCATACCGGTATCATGTGGACGTGGAGATACTTCACTAAATATTACAGTATCGCCTTGAATGAATAGCTCAACACCAAATATGCCATAGCCACCAAGGGCATCAGTTACTTTTTTAGCAATTTCTTGAGCAGAAGCGAGGGCTTTGTCGCTCATTGCTTGAGGTTGCCATGAATAGCGATAGTCTCCATCAATTTGAATATGTCCAACTGGGGCACAGAATGTTGTGCCAGAACAGCTTCTGACTGTCAAAAGAGTGATTTCATAATCAAAGTTTACAAAACCTTCAACTATAACACGACCGGCTCCTGCGCGACCTCCTTCCTGTGCTATTTTCCAAGATTTTTCAATATCGTTTTCGGTTTTGATTACGCTTTGTCCGTGACCAGATGAACTCATAATGGGTTTTACAACGCATGGGATGCCTATTTCGGTAACAGCAGCTTTGAATTCTTCATAGTCTGAAGCGAAACGATAAGGAGATGTCTTAACTCCAAGCTCCTCTGCCGCAAGACGGCGAATACCTTCGCGATTCATCGTTAACCAAGCTGCATTTGCAGTAGGGGTTACATTATAGCCTTCTGCTTCTAATTCTTTTAGTACAGGAGTTGCGATAGCTTCTACTTCAGGGATAATATGATCGGGTTTTTCTAACTCGATTATTTCACGAAGTTTCTTGCCGTCAAGCATGTTGAAAACATGAGAACGATGAGCTATTTGCATTGCCGGAGCATTGGCATATTTATCACAAGCTATAACTTCAACTCCATATCGTTGAAGTTCAATAGCAACTTCTTTGCCTAATTCTCCACTCCCTAATAATAATGCTTTGCGACCAACAGTGGTCATTACTGAGCCAATCTTTGCCATTTTTAATAATATATATTTAGGGTTAATTTATATTACTTCCATATCTGCTGCGAGTCGTTGACGCACAACTTCATACATCATAACTCCTGCTGCTACTGATACATTTAATGAACTAATATTCCCAAACATCGGAATAGAAACAAATGTATCGCAGAGTTTAATCACTTCGGGCGAAACTCCTACATCTTCAGCTCCCATAACAAGAGCTATTGGTGTGGTGTAATCAGCTTGAGTATAATTAATTTCAGCCTTTTCTGATGCTGCAACAATTTGATATCCATTGTCTTTTAGGATTTTAACTGCGTTTACGACATTGCGCTCTCGGCATACTGGGATGTGGTGTAATGCTCCTGCTGATGTCTTTACTGCATCGGCATTAACACTAACACTACCACGTTCAGGAATGACAATGGCATTCGCTCCAACACATTCACATGTGCGCGCAATTGCACCAAAATTACGAACATCAGTAATGCCATCAAGAACAACGATAAAAGGTAATAAACCATCTTCATAAAGTTGAGGGATTATATTATCAAGCGAATAATATGTAACGGCTGATAATATTGCGACAACGCCTTGGTGGTTTTTGCGTGTAATTTTATTTATACGTTCAATTGGAACTCGTTGAGTAACGATGTGGTGTGATTTAATTAAGTCAAATAATTCGCCTACAAGTTCCCCTTGAAGATCTTTTTTGATGAATATTTTGTCAATTTGTTTTCCTGCATCGATAGCTTCGATGACTGCACGTATTCCAAATATGTATTCGCTACGATCCATGTCTTATATGTTTAATAAAGAACGAGCATTTGCTCTTGCTGCTTCATTGATGGTTGAACCACTCAACATTAGTGCAAGTTCATCAACACGTTCTTCAATTGATAATTCTTTTATGCGAGTGAGGGTTGATGTTTCGTCATCCTCTTTAAATACTTTATAATGATGATTCCCTTTTGATGCAACTTGAGGGAGATGTGTTATTGCTAAAACTTGTATGCTACGAGAGATTGATTGCATCATTTCCCCCATGCTATTGGCAATGTCGCCTGAAACTCCGGTATCAACTTCATCAAAAATAATTGATGGCAACTGCATTTTGTCGGCAATAATAGTTTTTATTGACAACATGAGCCGTGAAATTTCTCCTCCTGAAGCGGTATTTCCGACAGGCATCAACTGCTGATTTTTATTGAATGCAAATAAAAATTCAATTTTGTCAATACCGGTAGATGATATTTCAATAGGTGTTATTTTTATTTCACATTGCAAGTTTTTCATGCCAAGAGGAAGTGCTCGTTCTTTTAAAAGTTTAGCAAATAAAACCGCTTCTTCTTGTCGATGCTTAGAGATTTCTTTTGCTGCAGATAATGCCATCTTGTAGGCTTGTCGTGCTTGTTTTTCAAGTTTTTCTATGGCATAGTCGCTATTGTCAATAGCATCAAGGTGTTTTTGAAGGTTATCTCTTATTGCGATTAGTTCATCAACGGTTGAAACTTTATGCTTGTGTTCAAGAGAATATATCTTGTTTAAGCGGTCTTCTATTCGCTCCAATTCTTGAGGATCAGCATTTAAATTACTATTATATTGAGAAAGAGTCTCTACAATATCTTGAATCTCAATGCGAGTAGTTTCAAGTCGCTCAGTAAGATTATTTTCGTCTTCAAGAACATTTTCAAGGTCATCACAATCATCTACAGCGTTGCTCAAAAGAGATAAAACATTGCTTTTCCCTTCAGATAATGCTTCAAGGGCCGAGTAAAGAGTTTCTTTTATAGAGGTCATGTTAGAGAGAATTTCTCTTTCTCGTTCAAGATCTTCTTGTTCACCGGCAACAAGATTCATCTCTTCAAGTTGCTCAAGTTGGAAACGAGTAAAGTCTTCGTCGGCAACCCCCTTTTCAATTGCTCGTCGAGTCTCTTTTAATTGGCGTACTGCATTGACATACTCTTGATAGAGTTGATGATATTCTTTAAGCCTATCATTATTCCCGGCTAAGTTGTCAATTATGTTTAATTGATAATCGGGAGATGCTAAAAGTAAATTTTGGTGTTGAGAATGAATGTCAACGAGTTGTATCGCAATATCAGAGAGTTGTGAAAGAGAAACGGGGGAGTCGTTTACAAATGCACGAGACCTGCCATTTGGAGCAATCTCTCTTCTTAAAATACATTGTAAGTCATCCCATTCGATGTCATTATCATCGCATATTTTTTTTAATGATGGGTAATCTTTTATTGAAAAAATAGCTTCAATAACTGATTTCTTATCATTATTGCGAATAACTTTTGTCTCGGCTCTTCCTCCAAGAATGAGAGATAAAGCTCCGAGGATTATAGACTTTCCGGCGCCGGTTTCTCCGGTAATGATATTAAATCCGTTGTGAAAATCAATATCAAGATTATCAATTAACGCATAGTTTGATATGTGTAATGATTCAAGCATACGATAATTAATTATTTAATCTTACCTGTCTTTATTTTATTTAGACGTTCTGCTTCAGTTGGAAAAACAGGATATAGCCATTCATATACTTTTTCTCGTTCAGTAGAGTTTGATTTGGAATATATATTTACCAATTCATCGAGTTTAGCATCTTTAAACATTGATAAGGCTACCGACATGGGAGCCACATCGTATATTTTTTTTATTGCTTCAATGGAATTTGTTATTGCAGCACGACCTTTGTCTGGACTTAACGCCATTTCATCAAGACCTGTACGATGATAAGAGTAAAGTAATTCTCGTATTACAGATGTGTTTGGTTCTGTATATGCACTTAAAACAGAACTACGATTTTTTGTATCTTCAAATGCTTTCCACCCACTTTCTCCTGATGATTGAGCCATCAAAACAACATTTTCAGCACGTTCATAAAATTGCTCACCCCCCTTTAATGAAAAGCTATCAAAATCGACAGCTAAAATAAGATAGGCATAAAAATTTAAAATAGCAGTCAAGTTACTTTCCATTGAATTCTCAGAGAAAACAAGTGGCTCGTTTTCTTGATAGGTAAATTCAATTTTTGAATCTTTGAAATTTATGAGAGTAGTAGTATAAGAGCTATTATATACTGGTCGTGTTGATTGGATTTGTAGATCTCCAATCATTGTATTATCATAATACTCTTTTATGGTAAAAAATAACTTACATTCAATTTTTTCATTAGCAGCAAATTGTGCTTGTGAAAATTTGGTAGTATTCATGTAGTCATTAATTGCTGCTTCAAGAGTAGTAAACACTTGTTTGTTTGTGCCTTGAACTTGTTGAGAGTTAATCTCTACTTTACAATTCAATTCCTGCGCAAATGTAGGCATGGCGCATAGTATTACCATTAAAGAAAAGAGTATGTATTGAACGTAATCTTTCATTTATTTTAAAATTGCATCAATTATATCTTTTGCTACTTCAACTTTTGATTTCAATGGAAAATCTTGACGATTACCATTTGCAAAGAAAATAGAAATCTTGTTAGTATCTGTGCCAAAACCAGCACCCTTATCTTGCAAAGAATTGAGAACAATCGCATCAAGATTTTTACGTTTTAATTTGTCTTGAGCATTTGTCGTTTCATTGTTTGTTTCAAGTGCAAATCCTATTAGTTTTTGGCTTTCAGTTTTTATTTGACCAAGCGAAGCTGCGATATCAGGATTTTTTACAAGGTTGATGACCGGAATATCATCTTTTTCTCGTTTAATCTTTTCTGTTGCCGTATTTTTCGGGGCATAGTCGGCAACTGCAGCACACATTATTGCAATATCTGATGATGGAAATTGTATGATACATTGGTCATGCATTTCGCGGGCTGATTCAACACTGATTACTGAAATTTTAGGATGCTTGGCTTTAATTGATACCGGTCCGCTTACTAAAGTTACTTTTGCTCCTCTGTTGGCTGCTTCTTCAGCTAACGCATATCCCATTTTACCTGTGGAATAATTGCCAATAAATCTCACCGGATCAATTTTCTCATAAGTAGGACCAGCAGTAATAAGAACGTGTTTGTCTTTTAAATCTTCTTCTATATTGAAAAAATCTTCAAGTTGAGCAACTATGCTTTTAGGCTCAGCCATGCGACCTTTGCCAACAAGATGGCTTGCTAATTCTCCTGATGTAGGCTCAATAATGTGATTTCCATAAGAACGAAGTAAATCAATGTTTCGTTGTGTTGTTGGATGTGCAAACATGTCCAGATCCATTGCCGGAGCGACAAAAACAGGCGCTTTTGCCGAAAGGTAAGTTGTAATGAGCATATTGTCGGCAACGCCATTTGCCATTTTGGCAATAGTTGAAGCTGTTGCAGGAGCAATTATCATAGCATCAGCCCATAATCCAAGATCCACATGGCTATGCCATTCACCTGTGTTGGCTGTGAAAAATTCACTGATGACAGGTTTGCCACTTAATGCCGATAATGTAACAGGTGTAATGAATTCTTTACCTGATGGAGTTATTACAACTTGTACCTCTGCTCCTGCTTTAATTAGCAAGCGAAGAAGGTATACTGATTTATAGGCAGCAATACCGCCAGATATACCGAGTATTATGTGTTTGCCTTTCAGCATTATTTGCTTTTTAATTTAATATTGGTGAAAACATCTTTGGTGTTTTGAGGAAAGTCTCCTTGCATAATCCAACTATAATAGCCCGGATCCTGCTTCAAAACATCTATAACTAATTTGCCTTTATATTTGCCAAAATTAATGATCTCTTGCTTGTTCTCATTGTAAATTACACGTCCGGCAAGATCGACATTGCGATTTTGTGAAGAATATTCCGATAGAGCTACAATATCGTTTGGCAAATCTTCATATCTGTCAAGTTGAGCTTTTAACACCTCGTAAGTCGCACGAGTATCAGCACTTGCAGAGTGCGCATCAGTCAAATCTTTCCCACAATAGAATTTGTAGGCGGCAACTAATGTGCGTTGTTCTTTTTTGTGGAATATAGTTTGAACATCAATAAAGTTGGGCTTAGAGAAATCATATTTTACACCTGCGCGCTGAAACTCTTGATCAAGCATTGGGATATCAAAACGATTGGAGTTGAACCCTGCAATATCACAGCCGGTAAAGCTTTGCGCAAGATCCTTTGCAATCATTTTGAATGTGCGACAATTAGCTACATCTGCATCTGTAATTCCATGAACAGCAGTTGCTTCAGCAGGAATAGGTATTTCCGGATTAATGCGTAATGTGCGTTCAATTTCCTCGCCATTAGGCATTATTTTAATCATTGAAATTTCGACAATGCGATCCTGTGTGATATTGGTCCCTGTTGTTTCAAGATCAAAAAATATGATAGGCTTTTTTAGATTTAGTTCCATTTCTATAATTTGTGGAATTAAAACTCAGAAACAGTCATTGGCATTAACAACATTAGCAATTCGCTATCAGTATCATTTTCTGATGGAAGGAATACACCGGGACGGCTTGGGTCAGATAGCTTTATCACAATGTCGCTTGTTGATAATGTCCCAAATATCTCAATTAGATATGGAGCACTAAAGCCAATAACCATTTCGCTACCTGTAAAATCACAAGGAACTGATTCCCATGCCGATGTTAGGTAGTTATTGTCTTGAGCTTTCATTATGAGTTTGTCAGGAGTAAGTTTAAATTTCACAAGTCCGTGTCCGGGATCAACAAATACTCCTACACGACGCACTGCATTCAAGAATGAATGACGGTCAATTGTTAAAGTATAAGGATTATTTGCAGGAATTACGCGGTTGTAATCAGGGAATGTGCCTTTGATGAAACGACAGTTGAAAGTGAAAGAAGGGCTTTCAAATGTTGCACTTTTGGGCTCGATTGTAATTTTAACTTCTTGTTCTTTTGCGAACACGTTTTTGATAACAGTTGCAGGTTTGATAGGAATAATGCAAGAGCCTTCAACTCCGGGAGCCGACATTTCGTTGCGATATTTAACAAGTTTGCGAGTATCTGTGGCAACAAATGTGATTGCATCAGGTTTGATGTCCCAAAGTATACCCATCATTTGTGGACGGAGGTCGTCATTACCAACTGCAAAAAGTGTATTGTCAATACCTTTTATGATTTGCTCTGTGGGGCATGTGAATTCAAGTTTTTCAATATCTTCGCCATCATTGCTATTAGAAGGATATTCATTCCCGTTAAGGGCTATAAGATTATAATTCCCGCTTGGATATGTAATTTCCACCGCAAGATTATTGTCATTGATGTTGAATGTAATACCTTGATCGGGCATTTCTTTAAGAAGGTCAACAAGACGACGAGCATCAATACAGAAACTGCCACTACCTTCAGCTTCAGTTACAGGAACACGTGCAGTCAAACGATTTTCAAGGTCTGATGCTGTAATTGTCAATGTATTATCATCAAGAACAAACAAGAAATTGTTTAAGATTGCTAATGCATTCTTTGAATTGATGACTTTGCTCACTGATGAAACATAGTTGTAGAGCGTCTTACTGGGGACATTAAATTTCATATTGGTATAGTTTAATTATTTATAGCAAATTATTGATATTAAACAGACTAAGGACTTGCCTTAATATATAATTATTTAATTTACAAATATAGCTATAATTTCTGAAATAAAAAATACCCCATAACATCTATGCTATGGGGTATATCAGAGAAATATAATCAGGTAATTTATTACCAGATGATAACGCGTTCTTCAACGGGACGATACATTGCGTCGCCTTCTTTTATGTCAAATGCTTGGAAGAATTCTTCGATGTTGCGCAATGTTGCGTTTACACGCCAACGACCAAGTGAGTGAGGGTCGGTTTTTGTACGAGAAAGAATTTCTTCATTGCGGATATTACCAGCCCAAACATTTGCATAAGCTAAGAAGAAGCGCTGTTCGGGAGTGAAGCCATCTATTGCTTCGGCAGGATTGTTTTTTTGAGAGTTTCGATAAGCTGTTAAAGCAACGCGTAAGCCTCCTTGGTCAGCAATATTTTCTCCGAGAGTGAAACGACCATTCGCATGTGTATTAGTTGCTTCATCTACGATAACGCTGTCAAATTGAGCAACAAGAATGTCAGCAAGAGCATTGAATGCTGTTGCATCTGATTCTGCCCACCAATTTTTAAGATTTCCGTCTTTGTCAAACTGTCGACCTTGATCATCAAATCCATGAGTCATTTCGTGTCCTATAACAACACCTATTGCGCCATAGTTGAGAGCATCATCGGCATCGGGATCAAAGAATGGTGCTTGAAGAATACCGGCAGGGAAACATATTTCATTAGAAAGTGGGCTATAATAAGCGTTTACTGTTTGAGGAGGCATGTACCAGCGAGTTTTATCAACAGGTTTGCCATAATCAGCGAGGCTGAAATCAACATTGTGTTTAATAGCGGCTTGTACGTTTTCCCAATAAGATTTAGATGGATCGATTGTTAAATCAGAATAATCGCGCCATTTGTCAGGGAAACCAATTTTTACTGTAAATGTTGATAGCTTTTCATGGGCTTGCGCTTTTGTTGAATCACTCATCCATGTTAAAGCATCAATGTGTTGACCAAGAGCAACTTTAAGATTATTGACAAGGTCAAGCATTTTATCTTTAGATGATTGTGGAAAATATTTTTCAACGTAAAGTTGTCCTAGTGCTTCTCCGAGCAATCCATTGGGAACAGAAAGTGCGCGTTTCCAGCGAGGTTGAAGTTGTTGAACGCCTGAAATTACTTTACGTAATTCAAAGTTGGCATTGATAAAATCATCACTAAGATAGCTTGCTGCTGATGCTATATATCCGGCAGTAATATAGTCGTGCAATGCTTCTTCGCTTTCTTTTCCGAGAATTTCATTTACTGCAGCAAGAGATTTTGGTTGACCAATAATTACAGTTTCAATGCTGTCAATACCTTGTTTTGCAAAGTAACGTTTTAAATCAACATTAGGATAGTCTTTTGCAATTTGAGTTAAAGACATTGGATTATAGCTTGCTGCAGGGTCTCGTAGCTCTTCGCGAGACATCGCAGCTTGAGCAAGAGCAGTTTCAATTCTCATTACATTGTCAACAACACGTTGTTGAGCATTTTCGTCATAACCAATAAGGCTTGTAATGGTTTTAAGGTATGTTTTGTAGGCTTCACGTATATTGTTGGTGTTTTCGCTGTCCTCAAGATAGTAATCACGATCACCAAGACCAAGACCGCCTTGTCCCCAATACATGGTATTCATGTCGGAATTCATCATATCGGCATCAACTCCGGTTCCGAAAAATGCATCAACACCCACCATTGTCGCCATGAGATCAATAAGATCTTCTCGCTTTGTATTGTTGATGGTTTCGATATCTTTCATAATAGGGGTTGCTCCTTGTTCGTTGAGACGAACACTATCCATTCCCATAGCGTAGAGGTCTCCAATTTGTTGTGCTGCTGATCCTGCAACTGCATTTTTTGTGTCGAGACCTGTAACAAGTGATTTTACTTGTTCACGAGTGTTTTCTCCGAGTTGGTCAAATGTCCCAAAACGAGAAAATTCAGGTTTTAGCGGATTAGCTTTCATCCAGCCACCGCATGCATACTCATAAAAATCTTCTTGTGGAGCTACCGAATCATTAAGATTGGCGCGGTCCACTCCTTTGGGTGATTTAGTTGTGCACATTGTTATCGTTGATGCGAAAGCGATAGACAAAACTGCATAAGAAATCTTTTTCATTTTGTCAGTGTTATTAAATAGGTTAATTATTATTGTTTTTTAGTTCTTCATATTCCATGGTGGCTAATTCCCACATGCTCATGGCATTTTCGAGCTGTTTGTTCATTGAGGCATGTTGCTCAAAAATATCGTTGTCCACTTCTCCTGCAGCAATCTTGCTCTCAATCTCGGCAATATTAGTTTCAATGCGAGAAATTTCGGCTTCAGCTTCAGCTACTTTTTTCTCTGCCCGTTTGACAATCTTTTCACGCTCGCGTTGCTCAGCATAGCTTAGTTTTCGTTCTGAAACAACTTTTTCAGTATTTTCTACCGACTTATTCGTTGGCGATTTTGATAGCTCAAGTTCTGCAAGTGAAGCTATTTTTTTCTTTTCAAGGAACTCATAAATTCCTCCAAGACATTCGCGCACTTTGCCACCTCCAAATTCATACACTTTTTCAACAAGTCCATCAAGGAATTCGCGGTCGTGTGATACAACTATCACAGTGCCATTGAAATCTTTAATAGCTTGTTTCAGTATATCTTTGGCCCTCATGTCAAGGTGATTTGTCGGCTCATCGAGAATTAGTAAGTTTACCGGCTCAAGGAGCAATCTTATCATGGCAAGACGAGTTTTTTCGCCACCAGATAAAACTTTTACTTTTTTGTCAGAGGCTTCACCTCCAAACATGAATGCGCCAAGGATATCGCGTATTTTTGTGCGTATATCGCCAACTGCTACCCGGTCAATCGTGTCAAATACCGAGATGCTTTCATCAAGCAGTTGCGCTTGATTTTGTGCGAAATAGCCAATCTTCACATTGTGCCCGATTTTCAAATCTCCGGTAAAAGGTATTTCGTTCATTATACATTTTACAAGTGTCGATTTTCCCTCGCCGTTTTTCCCAACAAACGCTACTTTTTCGCCTCGTTTGATGGTGAATGTTGCATTGTCAAAAACTTGATGATCTCCATATCGTTTCCCTACATTTTCGGCTATGATGGGGTAGTCGCCTGAGCGTGGGGCAGGGGGGAAACGTAGGTTTATATGGGATGTGTCAACCTCATCAACCTCAATACGCTCTATTTTTGATAATTGCTTGATGCGACTTTGTACTTGGACCGATTTTGTCGCTTTATATCTGAATCGTTCAATGAAATCCTCTGTATCTTGAATTTGCTTTTGTTGATTTTGGTAGGCTCTCATTTGTTGCTCAAGGCGTTCCTGACGCAGAACGACATATTTAGAGTAGTTTACCGAATAATCATATGTCTTTCCGAGAGATATTTCTATTGTGCGATTTGTTACATTGTCAATAAAAGCGCGGTCGTGAGAAACGAGAACAACAGCATTGGCTTTTGTGATGAGAAAGTTTTCCATCCATTGAATTGACTCGATGTCAAGGTGGTTAGTCGGCTCGTCAAGGAGCAGCACATCGGGACGTGTCAATAATAATTTTGCCAATTCGATGCGCATGCGCCATCCTCCGCTGAACTCTGCTGTTGGTCGATTGAAATCCTTTCGGTCAAAACCAAGTCCTAAGAGGGTTTTCTCCATTTCAGCCTCGCAATTGTCACTTTCTTCTATTGAGAGCCGCTCTGTCAGAAGCGTTAAACGTTCAATCAACTCATTATAATCCTCGCTGTCATAGTCTTGGCGAGATTGTAACTGATGGTTTATTTTATCTATCTGATTGTGAAGAGAATCGATGTGTGAAAAAGCTTTGCGCACCTCCTCGATGACTGTCGATGTGTCGTTCAAGACCATTTGTTGAGGGAGATATCCTATTGTAACATCAGATGGTATTGCGACGCTTCCCGATGAGGGCTTTTGTAGCCCGGCTATGATTTTGAGCATTGTCGATTTTCCGGCTCCATTTTTGCCGACAAGAGCAATTTTGTCCTTTTTATTTATGACATAATTTATATTGTCAAAAAGAGATTTTGCGCTAAATTCTACCGACAGATTTTGTATCGAAATCATTTTAATGCTATAACATTAACTTAAAAATACAAAGTTAACGACTAAAACAGAGACAAAGCAAAGTTTAACATTTTTTGTTGTGATTTTATTATGAAGTTGACAAAAAAAGGACCGAGACTCACGCCCCAGCCCTCCCAATCTGTAAATGTGTAGTATTATTATAGTATTATCTTTTTTGTCGCAATATTATTCTCGGTTGAGACTTGGATAATGTAACAGCCCGAGTGGTATTTATCGGTAAGGATTGTGATTGTATTTTCCTTAGAAGTTACATCATC
>JAZOCE010000024.1:0-166821 GCA_045596365.1 Muribaculaceae bacterium
TAAGGAGGGAATGGCATTTTCTGATACTCACACCATCAGCCGTTCTGATTTTGAAGAGTTCGGTAAGCGTATTGGACTTCCTATAAAAGTAATAAAACAAGAGATTGATATGTTCGCGGCAGAACAACCTTTAGTTAAAGAATTACTTGGCCGTTCGTTCCTTTCACCATCTTTGCAAAAACAATATTGGATGGCATTTGATTACCGTCGCAAAATGCTCAATTTTTAAAGCATAAATAAAACAAATAGAAAAAGTCGTTTTATTTCCCTGCAATCAATATATTTTGCATACTTGCAGGGAAATAAATTATATCCTGATTTTTTCAGATTCACAAATTTAATGATACAACCATAATAAATTATCGTTTGCGTTAATATAGCAAACAATGCCGTCGTTTACTTATCGCGCACGATGATTTATAGTACTCATACAAAGGAAAAAACTAAAATCACACATTTGTGTAATTTCCAACGATAAACATTGAGTATTATCGCTAAAAAAGCGTACCTTTGCATAAGAAATCATTTGGGACGCAAATGCGGTAAGAGGCTGAATAAGAATCACTTCAATTTGGTATCTACCGAAACTTGAAAATGAGTTTGAAAAGCGCGGTACAACACGTATATCGAAATCGCTGATTATCAGCACAGTGAATTTGTGAGTATTTTCCGTGTCATTGTAAAAATGCGAGTTGTACCGATTAAAAGGCTAAAACGCTTACAATCAATAGTGTAAATGTGTTGCATCGGAAAGTAGGCTACTGATTATCAAATAGTTAAATCAATCATAAATGATTAATATAGCACTCTTTACGGGTGCTATATTTGTTTGTGCAAATGTGTTGTTTCCCCAATGATATTATTACGGAGAACGAAAACACCAAGTATTTAACTGACGATATTGGCAATCAGCAATTTTCTGATTAAAAAATATTATAAGATATTGGGCATAAAAACAGGACTAAATTTTAGAGTACTCACTATCAATACAACACAAGACATCGTACGACGAATCGAGGAACTATATTAATCTTGATCTCTATTTATTTTTTTAAATTTATTCTTTCTGGTATTATATAATTTCGAGACCAGAGAAATTCATTTATACCCACAATCGCAGCTCCAAAATATTGCCTTTCTAAATAATAAATAGTGTGTTTATCAATAGCATCCACACAAATACGAGAAATCATCTGTCTTTCTAATTTGGCTAAATCGTCTCCATAATATTCAATCATAGGAAGCCAATCATAAAAAGATCGGCATTGATCTAATGTAAAAATATCCAAACACATCTTTCGCGTTTTTGAGGTATAAGCATAACGTTTGTGATTTTTCATATTTATATGATAAGGGTAACCTAATTGATTTATCGCAATTTCCAACCATAGATGAATCATAGGAATATCACAAAATAAACCTCCTTGTCGATCTGGCAAATTTTCATCTATTTGTGGTAATGATTTTTTTAATGAATCAGAAAGTGCAATTTCATAATTATTATATTTTGCATCTAAAAATGCATACATTAAAGTCGTAGCGTCTTTCCTCGAATATTTACATGCCCCTTTTTCTTCAATAAAAGAATTCCATTTATCATTACTTATCTTGCAAAAGAAATGATATAACGAAAACTGTTCTGGTTCTAAATACACATTCTCATTATTTTCAAAATCATCTTTCACTTGTGTAATTAGCTTATCATTAGTTGTAAATAATCTTTTTTTAATATCGGATTATTCAATACCACATAAAATGGCTTTATGTGATTCATATAATTTGCGACAAAACTTGTTTGGAAAGCTGAATAAGCGTCCTCAAAATGAGATTCTATCATGCTTTTTGTTTGCTCATAATCTAATCCATACGCGAATGTTGACTCTATAAAACGACCCTTATTCTCACCTCCATTAAGAACGCTATATTCAAAACATGATTGAAAATAAAAATAGTCCGTTAATATAGTTACATTTTCTTCAGTTTTATCAGGGAAACATGAGTTTATCGCCAAAACTCCCAGCTCAGACAACGCATTATGATCAATAATAGTCGAAATAGTTTGAATATTAGCAATTATAGATGCAGTAAAATCTAAATAAATTATATCAAATTTTATAGGACTTGAGATTATAAATGTTTCTATTTTCCCATTATATATTTTTAAAGTTGGGAAAGTCTGTTTTAAAGATTGTATTGCTGTTTCAAATAATCTTTTTTCATATTCAAAAGCATATATATTCTCAATTCTAACTCCTAATTCCAAAAGATGGTTTACATCGTTTTCAGGCTCAGGACCACAAAATAACGCGACCTTCAAACTTTCAGGAGATTTAACTTGGTAAGTAATATCTGAAAATAAAATCCAATCTCTTAGATATGAAAAATCTGATTTTGATATTATTCCCAATTTGATTAAATTATCATTGAAAACATACTCCCACAACCGTTCAATATACTCTTTATTGAGAACTATAGACATTTCTCTATTAATTGTTAAGGAGTCTACCGCACTTCCCCACACCAATTGCCTGGTTAAATCTTTTAATTCTTTTTTATATGTTGGAATCATTACTTTAATTTTTTAAATAAACTATTTCATACCAATTACAACATGTTATAAAATCTATTATAATTAAGTAATTCCAATACATTGGCATTTTTATCATGGAATAATACCCACCAGACATTTTCTAAGAGACTCTACTAATTATCATTTAGATAAAGGTACTTGATTTTCAAACATCAAGCGCAAGATGTTGCACACCTAATCCTAATATAGGATTAGGATGGAAGAATGATTGGAATAGCTATTTTTATATTATTTCTCATCATCCATTGAGTCCCAATAATCCATATCCATTTTCATTACTTTAAAAACTTTTTCGGTTTGTAACCCTAAGCCAAAATCGTATATATATTCTGTTAATTGATGACCGTTTATAAGAATAATTGTAGGAGATCCATTTAGGCTTTCAACATACTCTATCGCTCCTTTTGTAAAATCCGACGTTGTGATAAAAACGCCTTTCTTTGAAGGTGTACCAGCTACAGCACCCACAAAGCTTTGAACTTCATCTCGTCTAACATTACTACCTAATGCATATCGTTTTGTTTGAATTGAGATGTGATTAAAGCCCAATATATCTTCTTTTATAATTCCATCTATCCCTCCATCATTAGATAGTTTTGTCACGATACCCGAATTCTTGATTTCGCCACCATATCCCATTGATTGTAACAACTTCACAGCCAAACGCTCTAATTCTTGTGGTTTTTTACTTAATATAGTAGTCAAAATTTCCGATTGTATCGACTGTTTGATATTATTATATGAATCATCTAAACTTTCCTGTGGAGTAAGTTCATCATTTGAATCTGTATCAATTTGTGGAGTTGGTCCAACCTTATTCTTAGATAAGGTTTTCTTGGGTGTTTTGGCATTAACGGTTGCTTTAATATACTCGTTAATTTGTTTGTCATCACATGATGAAAGCATCTGCAAACCCTTTGTGCTTATTTTATAATCTCCTCGCTTGGGTTTCTCAACCAATTCAGATATAAACAAATAACTAAGAGCCCAAGTTATGCGATCTAAAAAGATTTCCCCATTACCAGATGGATACCAAACAGTCATTTCTTCTTCTGTTAATTTGAAATGATTAGCCAAAGGAATTCTTAAATCTTTAGCTCTCATTATTGCACCTTTACTCAATTCTTTGAGTGCTTGGATACGGATTTCTTCAAATTGAGGTATCATATTAAATATCGTATTATATGAATCGTTATACAAAATTAGTAAAAACTTATCAGACAGAGTATTTAGCCCTCATATTTTATCATCACACACTCCACATTTTACGAAAATCAGCACTTGATCTCACCACCAACCACCATTAGTAACATCATATTTCATATTACATTCATTGATTAACTATAATTTGCTACTGATAACCAGTAGCATGCTTCACAAAATTCTACTACCACAATTTTTGAATACAACTCATGGTTTAATAATGTGGTGGTATTTAAATAGTTTTTGTAACTTTGCATGTAGTAAATCTTAACCTGAATATTTTTACCGCATTATGAATTTAGTTGACCGCTTTTTGGAATATGTCAAGTTTGACACTCAAAGTGATGAATTAACCAATCTCACCCCATCCACTCCAGGACAAATGATGTTTGCCGAACATCTCGAAAAGGAGTTGCATAAACTTGGCTTGAAGGATATCTCTCTTGATGATAATGGCTACTTGATGGCTACTCTTCCGGGCAATATTGACCGCAAGGTGCCAACAGTAGGTTTCATCGCACACTTGGATACATCTCCTGACATGAGCGGTCGACATGTTTCACCTCGCATCGTTAAAGCTTACGATGGGACAGACATTACTCTCAATGCCGAAAAAGGTATAGTGTTGTCTCCTTCGGAATTTCCTGAATTGCTTCACTACGAAGGTCAAGACTTGATTGTTACCGATGGTAACACTCTGCTTGGTGCTGACGACAAGGCAGGTATTGCCGAAATCATAAGCGCGGTGGAATATCTCATGGCTCACCCCGAAATAAAGCATGGAGACATACGCATTGCGTTTAACCCTGATGAGGAGATAGGTCTCGGGGCACACAAGTTTGATGTTGAACGTTTCGGTGCTGACTGGGGTTACACTATGGACGGCGGTGAAATAGGCGAGCTTGAATTTGAAAATTTCAATGCGGCGGTAGCAAAGGTTACTTTTACTGGGCGCAATGTGCATCCAGGATATGCTAAGCACAAGATGATTAACTCGTTGCGCGTTGCCAACCAATTTGCCATCATGCTCCCTCGCTGGGAAACTCCCGAACACACTGAGGGGTATGAAGGATTTTATCACTTGGTGGGTATAGAAGGGACTGTTGAAAAAACTGTATTGACCTATATCATTCGCGACCACGATCGAGATCGTTTTGAACGCCGCAAAAAAGAGTTTGAACACCTTACCCGCAAGATAAACAAGGAATTCCCTGAATGTGCATCTCTTGAATTGAAGGACCAATATTACAACATGCGCGAGAAAATCGAGCCTGTGATGTATGTAATTGACATAGCAGAACAAGCGATGCGCAATGTTGAGGTTACACCAAAGGTTGTCCCTATTCGTGGTGGTACTGATGGGGCTCAATTGTCGTTCAAAGGATTACCTTGTCCAAACATCTTTGCCGGGGGCTTGAATTTCCATGGTCGTTATGAGTTTGTTCCCATTCCATCGATGGAAAAAGCTATGCAAGTGATTGTTGAGATTGCTCGCCTTGTGGCAGAACGATAACTCCCATTAAAAATATTTACACGATGTCTCAGCTCGCTATCGAGCCTACGCTGATTGTTATTACCGGGCCTACAGGCTCGGGTAAGACAGCATTGTCTATTGCATTGGCTCAAGAATTGGGATGCCATATACTTTCGGCCGACTCACGCCAATTATATCGCGACATTCCCATAGGGACTGCTGCTCCTACCTCCGAAGAACTTGCGTCTGCTCCACATCATTTTGTAGGTACGCTTGCGTTGGAGGACTATTATAGTGCCGCACAATATGAGGAAGATGCTCTCGCTTTGTTGCAGGAGTTGTGGACGTCGTCCCCCTATGCAGTGATGTGTGGTGGCTCAATGATGTATATCGATGCCGTTACTCGTGGAATTGACGAGTTACCTACGATAACACCTGAAATACGTCAACAAGCGATGGCTATGTATCACGAAGGTGGATTGCCGTTGCTCCAAGAGACTCTCAAACGTATTGATCCTGTTTATTATGAGCAAGTGGATCTTAATAACCACAAACGTCTTGTCCATGCCATTGAGATAACATTACAGGCGGGAGTGCCTTATTCTTCATTGCGCACAGGGCAGGTGAAACAACGCCCATTTCGCATTATCAAGGTAGCGCTGGACTATGATCGCGAGACATTATTTGACCGCATCAACCGAAGGGTTGAACTCATGGTTGAAGCAGGGCTTGTCGATGAGGCTCGCCGAGTGTATCACTTGCGTCACCTCAATTCATTAAACACCGTAGGCTACAAAGAATTATTTGCCTATTTTGACGGAACAATGGACTATGAAACAGCCGTTGCGCGCATTGCAAAGAATACTCGTGTCTATGCAAAAAAACAGCTTACCTGGATGAAGAAAGATGACTCTATCCATCGCCTAAATCCTACAACAGCACTTCAAGACCTACTCGCAATAATACAAGGATAAAAAACACGCCGACAATAATGTCGAGCGTGCGCTAACCCATAAAACTTATGATTATTTCTTGAGGAAGCAGGTTTTTAGAACGATGCTACTACCTTCAATTTTGCAATCGACCTCCTCTGGATTGTCAGTCAAGCGAATACTCTTTACCTTTGTTCCTCTCTTAATTACCATTGATGAACCTTTAACTTTAAGGTCTTTGATTACGGTAACTGCATCACCATCAAAAAGTTCTGTTCCATTGCTGTCTTTTGCAACTGCGTTTTCTTCAGTAGCTTCGCCTTCCTCTGCTGAGAATTCGTGAGCGCAGTCAGGGCAAACGTATAGAGAGCCGTCAAAATAAGTAAATTCACTACCGCACTTAGGGCATTTTGGAATATCTGTCATTTCTGATTAAAGGGGCCATTAAGCTATTCCCCGCGTTAAACATGCTTTGCTGTTAAATCTCGATGCAAAGATAAGATTTAAACGTGGTTATTCAATATGCTCTATTGATAAATTATTATCTTTGTTTTTATGAATATTGAGGAGTGTAGAGAATATATATTGACGTTTCCGCTTGTAGAGGAATGTCAGCCGTTTGATGATGAAATTATTGTTTACAAAATAGGTGGACGGTGGTTTGCGGTCATGAACCTTTCACATCCTGAAGATATTTCGGTAAAGTGCAATCCCGATCGAGCCATACTTCTACGCGATGAATACTCCGCAATTACACCTGCCTGGCATTTCAATAAACGGCATTGGAACAATTTGCACATGACCATTTTGCCCACAGAGATGGTGAAACGAGAGATTAGGCATTCCTATTTCACAGTAATTCGCAAAAATGTAACTCCTAAAGCTTTGCGAGAAGAGATCTTGCAAGTCAATCACCAAACCGGGCTAAAAGACGATACTGAGATATGAGATTAAGCGTTATAACAGAAAAGGATGCACCCAGGTGCATCCTTTTGCTATGCGATACTATTTGATTAATAGTTGTTAGCGCGAATTTGGAAATAAGCTTGTGGGTGCTTGCACACAGGACACATAGCAGGAGCTTTTTTGCCAATAACGATGTGTCCGCAGTTAGAACATTCCCACACCATATCACCATCACGAGAGAATACGAGTTCACCTTCTACGTTAGCAAGCAATTTGCGATAACGATCTTCGTGTTCTTTTTCAATTTTGCCCACCATGTCAAACAACGCTGCAATCTTAGTAAAGCCTTCAGCACGAGCTTCTTCAGCAAAACGAGCATACATGTCGGTCCATTCATAGTTTTCGCCTGTAGCAGCATCAAGAAGATTTACTGCTGTTTCAGGAACATCGTCGCCATGAAGGAGTTTAAACCAGATTTTAGCATGTTCTTTTTCGTTGTTAGCTGTTTCTTCAAAGATGTTTGCAATTTGAACAAAACCTTCTTTGCGAGCTTTAGAAGCATAGTAAGTGTATTTGTTGCGAGCCATAGATTCGCCGGCAAATGCTTCTTGCAAATTTTTTTCTGTTTTAGAGCCTTTTAATTCTGCCATAGTTATACGTTTTAAATGTTACTGATTTTATGGTTGATAATAGATGGGAATACAACGCATGAGATATTCGCGTGCTTCTTCCCAAGGGATATAAATGCTATTTGAATTTGGTACTAGTGTCACCGGAGTCTCGTTATGGTCGATGCGCACATAGTATTTTCCTTTTGAGGTCTTGAAAAGTACCATTTGAAGGTTGGCCGACATGGGTACCACATTGAAGTCTTGCCAATTTTTGGCAACGGTGTCGAAATAGTTTGTCATGTAATAACACCCATTAAGGCGCATCAATGATAGCAATGGCATCAAAGTTTCAGCATGACCGAAACGCAACATCGCCTTGAGTTGACTTTTGTCGTTGACAACATCGTCAGTTGTCTCAATGAGATTAGCGAGCAAAGGCGAAGCAATATCGGCAGGTATTGTAGAAACGGTTGATGCTGTACGTTGAAGATACTGTCGCAAATTGAAACATGACCACAAACGATTGTATTCGTCAGAGGTAAAATATTCCGACGCGTCACATTGCACTTGCATTGCGCTCATTCCGGCGATAACATAATATTCTATCAATGCCAACGATTGCGCATCAATATTATCGTAATGATAATTCTTGCCGAGCACTCTTTGCAATGGCTCTACCGGTATTGTTTGGTGCATGAAATCATCATAGGGTTTCATCGCGTTTTTGTCCTTACGAAATTCGAGATACTCATTATCGACATCAAACGGACGCATCAAATATGACAAATTACGGCCTGATGACGCAGTGATATTGAGTTTATTATTCATGCGAGATAATTGATGTGTGAATGAGTACATACTCATCAAGCATCGAGGCGAATATGACGAGATTGCTTTTACCTCTCCTCCATTAAGCAACATGGGGAAATTGCTATACATGCGGGCTGCTAATCCTCGTTGCTCTGCCATCCCAAGAGAGTCTAATGCTCCCCATTGGCCATTGCTTCGATCTATGGCATATTGTGTTAAATCAAGTAATCGTTTGCCGAGAGGTGTGATGGAGCCAATAGAATCGGCATGCATCAAAGCGCGTTGCAATGTTATGCAATTGCTTGCCGATGCCGGAAAACGCGAGCCATGACGCCCTACATGGTTGATAAACACCGGGGTGAGCGTGTCGGGATAGTCATATGCTTGAGTAGGTCCCGGATAGGGGCGCAAGCTACCTTGACATTCGTCATTGTTGAAATGTGTTGCCGTAGGGTCAACAGCATGAATAGCTATCGAAGCTACTAATGTTATTATCGATAAAAATAAAAATCGTCTCATCTCGTTATTTTTATAATTAACATTCAAAATTAGTAAATGGAAATGTGTTTACAAAAAATAAACGAGTTAATTAGTCAAAATTGTATAGACGATGCGATAAAAGAGTTGAATGAATTCATTGGCACCCATCCCGATAACGACGAGGCTTATTTCTTGCGAGGAAAAATGTATTGGCGCAT
Source organism: Muribaculaceae bacterium (assembly GCA_045596365.1). Classification (GTDB taxonomy): domain Bacteria; phylum Bacteroidota; class Bacteroidia; order Bacteroidales; family Muribaculaceae; genus RGIG4079. The sequence goes on from JAZOCE010000024.1 coordinate 9,225, forward strand.
AGGAGACAAGCGACAAGCTATGAACGACTATTGTCGTGCAGCAGAAATAAAACCTTCAAGCCCTGCAACACGCGCCCTCGAAAACGCTCAAGCCATCCAATCCTTCTTCAACCCCGACCTCCTCAACCCATAAAAAAATAAAGTGGATAAGTTTTTTATCCACTTTATTTTTCATCCTCGGACAGCAATCGTTCAACATCTTGCTTTAATATTGGAATATGTTTTACCACTAATCCCCATAAAAATTCAGATGTAACATTATCATAACTATGTATAACTCGATTGCGTGTATTTATTATTTCTTTCGCACTTGGCAAATCAAAAGAAGGGTCTCGCTTTAAGATTCTATTAATTGCCTCTCCCATTATTTCTACTTTTCATTCTACCGCACTGCGTCTTAAAAAATCTTTTTCAAATATTTCATATCGCATTGGATAATCAACAAAATAACTATCCATTTCATTTATGGCATCAAGGACATCTTATAGATATGTCAAAATATATTCATCCATAAATAACTTGTTTTGTGCGGTTAATATTTTTAATGAAAAATTTATTTTTGAGACCTTTATCTTCAATTAAATCGACATCGCGATTAAATAATGCCATCAAAGAGTTTTTTTAACTAAAATAGTTTGAAACATAATCATCAATGTTTTTACTATCGAAGTCAACAAGCAAATCGACATCACTATTTTCATTGAAACTATCCGTAAGAATAGATCCAAAGACAGATAGCGACTTCACTTTGTGCAATCGACACAATTCAATAATCTTCTGTATGTTTAATTCTATCAGTTTCATCAATTATGTTAATCTACTGCGAAAATACTAATTCTTTTGATATATAAACACTTAACGCACAGAAAACGTTTCGATTGATTATCTAACTATTTATATTTTTTGAATGATTTTAATCGGGGATATTGCTAAGAATAGTTGCAAAGTCAACAAGCATTTTTCCTGAATTCTGTCTATATCTATTGTGAGGGAAATCTGAACTCATTTCCTCAATCCACAACTCGCGTGCATTTAACCACGCATCAACAGCTTTAGGCAATTTTGCGACATAAGATAGTATTTCCAGTTTCAACTGTTTAATGTTTTCTGAGACATCCTCACTCTCCCAATTCTCAATTGCAATTTTATATGTTTTATTACTGCAATACAGTAAAAATTCTTTAGCACGCTCAACAGAAACACCATCTCTTACATAAAATATATTTCCGCAATTGTTCTCCATCATATTTCTATCTTCGCGATATAAAAAAATATGAGCGCATAATACATCATTATTACCTGAGCTACAGAGAGGTCGAGTATAAGAACCGCCCCAATAATACAAATGCACACAATTATCATATACATCTGTAAACGCATCCATTAAATCTACCCATTCACAAAATTCTTGACACAAAATCTGTCGTTGAATCGGTGTTTTGCATAAATCAAGTAATCTTGCTAATTCATTATATTGTTCAAACACCAATCTTGTTCGTTCTGTACGAAATGAAACCATCATTCCTAATGTAGAGTAATCCTCATCTATCATTTTCTTTATGGAATAATCCTCATCTACTTTCCACAATCTACGAGCTTCGGCAATTACAGAATCAGCTTTAACATATTGAGATATAACATCTTGCGACAAACTATTTTTATCATAGTAACGACAGAGCTGTTTTCTGTAATCTCCCATCCATTTTAAATTCTGCTCAATATTTTTAATTTTAAATGAATCAGAACATACATATTGATATAACGTGTCCATCAACTTAACCAAAGGCTCATTAACTTGTATTATTGTATCATGAGTAAAATACAAAAGACTTTTAGGTTTAGAATTGGAGGCAATACTATCTCGCTCTACTATTTTACTATCTATAATATCAACAGAGTTACCTCCACATGCTGAAAGCATTACCACCGTTATAATCAAAATTAATATTCTCATCTCTATTAAACTATATCTATTCCGTTATCCCAATTTTCTGTCTATATAACTTTAAGATTTCTAAACTTCGTTCCTTGCTTCCTGATATAAAATGGATAGGGAGTTCTTCTATCTGTTTTTCTGTAATAAAAAAAGTGAATCCACCTAAACGCCTACTCATTTTAGGGTTTCTTCTTTTTTCTTTCTCTGATAGTATCTCATAAAAGTCAATGTCATTATCAATACTATGCATATACATAGCATCATCTCGCATTATGCCATGCAAACAGAACTTAGTACCTGCAGGCATTTCATGCTCATTCCATCCAGTACAAGGAGCAAAATAATGCACCAAATACTCTATAATACAATTTTCTTTTAATTCAAAGATATTATCTTCTATCTTCAATGATTCTTCAAATTTATCCATAATTATACATTGACGCCTAATTCTATTTGAAATATTTTATCAATAAAATCTATATAAAATTTAGATCCTGATAATTTCTACAATTGTATGACATTTAAAATACAAATTTTAAAATATTTTATTCTTTTAGAAAACTGCTTATTATAACTTGTGTATTTGATGGGAGATCAGTACCTTCAATAAGATATTTTTTTATGTTCATTTCATCAAACCATTTTGATAATATCTTATTTATACGTTTACTTTGACTTGGATTTGCATTTATTTCAAGAAATAAAATATCTAAATCTCCAACAATAGGGTTACATGATATTAATTCAGAATTTGGGACATTCAATGTTTGAGGCAAAATATATGAGTATTTATTACCATTTTTTATTTTATTATCTTTATGAAAAATAAAACCATCTGATAATATTACTAAAATATTTCGATATCCATCTTTAACACAATATCTTTGTACTTTTCCTGTATCAAAAAAACCGAATATATCACATCCAATCCATTTTTTTTCTTCTAAACTTGTTTTATATATATGAGTTAATGATTCTTTGAATATAGAGTCTATCGTTTGTAATACTTTTCGCTTTTTGCCCTTTTCTATTTTAGAGAAATCAATATCTAATTGCTTTGATTTCATATTTATAGAATTATCCGATGGACTTGGATAAAAATATAGTTTTATTTTATCCTCACTTTGCGTAATTTTATTTTTTAAGATTTTGTCTTTTAATACACTGATGATTTCAGATACGACCGCAATGTCCTTTTCAACTTGAGACATACCTGTGCTTTCTTTCGTTATACGATCCGATAAATCGCATAATATCGAGATATTCCATGGCTTTACTTGTTCTGTTGCGACATCATCTGTTGCGTCCGTTTTATTCCCTCCACATGAATACACGCATGTTATACATACAATAAATATGGTCCAAATTATATTTTTAGTCATAATTATTAATTTTTAATTGTTTTAATCGCATTCTCTTTTATGGTTTGTGCTTTCGCTTTTTCTGCGTCGGTTTTCCCAGCTAAAGACATAAAAGCAACCCATCCATTAAAAAAATTATTAACTTCATGTATGATTCCATCTATATTTATATGAATCTTATGATTTATATTATATTGTAAAGTGTTTATCTTTCCATCAATATCAATTATTAATCCTTTTATTTTTGAAATTTGAGGCTTAATTGTTTCTATTTGTTCAGATATAATTTTATTCTCGTTTTGTAAGCGCTGTATGGTCTTAGAATTAGACGTCATTTCATCATAACTATCCATTGTGAAATCAAAAACAAGTCCCCAAATAACATATGCTATAAAACCAGAGAAAATTATAACCCCAAATGCAGCAGATTCTATCGCCATGTCGATTGAATAAGGTGGTTGATCTTGAGTTTGATTTATGCACCATTGATTATATATTTTTTCTGATATTTCATATGCTAATAATCCATCAAAAATAAATGTAATAATATACAACAATAATATTTTAGCATATTTTGTTATTCCATTTGAAATTGTTGTAAATTGATGTATCAAAAAACCAAGTCCTAAGAATATTACTGGCATCAATAATATCAATAAGAACGGTCCTGCACCCATATTTAACGCATCTTCATACGCGTGAGGATAAAAAATAGCTTGACCTTTGTCAAGAGAACTATCATTTCCAAAAAATGCTTGATATGATGCAGAGCTATAAAATATAAATAGATAGAATGCTAAAATTAGTGTTATAGTCAATCCGATATAATAATTTATCGTTGCAATTTTATTTTTTGAATCGTTATCTTTAACCCTTTCTATTTCAAACTGCTTTTGTCTCTTTTCATTTTCTAATGATGTAATTCGTTCATTTAATTCTAATATTGAATTTTCATTTTGCGCTTTTTGGGTTATCAAGTCCTCAATCTCCGTTTCCATTTTGACTTTTGCTTTGTTTTGCAGTTCTTGATTCGCGGACTGTTCTTTACGTTGTTGTAATATTACAACTTGTAAGGCTGTATGTAAAGCTTCAATTGTCGCATTTGTTTGACCAGCCCATCGAGTTCCCCATTGCTGATATGTCTCACCTTTTTTACGATCATTTGCAGAAGGAACTGCAGCATCTTCATTAGGCGTTTTTGTCCTCAGTTGAAATAATTCCTTTATACCCATTTCTAATTATATAATTTTAAGATTACTTCGTTAACTTCATTTTTCTCTTTGGCATTTGCTATCAAAAATTCTACAATTTCATCAATGTTTTCTTTCTTAAAGCCAAATTCTAAAGCATAATACTTGAGCAATTGAATTTCTTCTTGTTTAATAATGCCATCTGCACATGCAATTAAAGCTAATTCATATAAATATTGCAGTTTTTCTTCTATTGTATCCGGATTATATAAAGCTGTGCCTTGAGAGAGTACAGTAGAATTTATTTCCTCCTCTGAATATCCATAAAATTGATGCGCAATTCTATACAACTCCTCAAGTTCAGATGGTGATACTTCATTGTCTGAAACAATCATACAATATAGACTTAGGAAATGTGATTTTAGTTTTTCATTCATCCTAGTTGTGTTTTTATGTTTCTCAATCCCCAGGGAAACGGTTAATGTTAGGGTATAAAAAAGGTGTGAGGATCGTATTTTGTTTTATCTTGCTACCAGGTCTTGGCGTACCTTTCTCGTAGATAAAACAATAGCCCCACACCGCTTTGCTATATATTCTGCCAATCACGACAGGGTATAAGCAACCGATGCAGATGCTATTGCCAATCTCATCTTCACGAGAATTTCAAACCGCCAAGTTTGGTAACAGAAGATAAAATTTCAATAACACCTTTCGTTAAATATGTCAGGCTCAAAGGTTATCTCTTTAACCTAAATTTTTGAGTCTGATGCAAAGATAATAAAAAATGTTATTGGGTGGGCGAGACAAAGAAAATATTTTATTGGAAATTCCAATTTATCTTGTTGTGGAATTTTTGGGGCTTAGGGGATGTTTTTTATATAGATTGATTATATTTGCAGTAGAAAAATAATATATAATAAAATTTATAGCTATATGAATAACGAATTAGCTTTAAACCCAAATAAGGTAGTGTGCTATTTGGGTAAACCTTGTAAAGAATTCACTAAGGCCGATATTATTAAGTTCATTACTGAAAATCAAATTCAGATGGTGAATTTCATGTATCCTGCTGCTGATGGTCGTCTAAAAACGCTCAATTTTGTAATCAACAATTTGGCATATCTTGATGCTATTTTGACCTGTGGAGAACGTGTTGATGGCTCAAGCCTCTTCCCTTTCATCGAAGCCGGAAGTAGCGACCTATATGTATTGCCACGTTTCAGTACTGCGTTTCTTGATCCATTTGCCGAAATACCTACTCTTTCAATGCTTTGCTCTTATTTTAACAAAGATGGTGAGCCCCTTGAAAGTTCTCCTGAAAATACATTGCGCAAGGCTTGCAAAGCGTTTAATAATGTTACCGGTATGCAGTTCCAAGCAATGGGCGAATTGGAATACTATGTTATTGCTCCTGATGACGAAATGTTCCCTGCAACTGACCAAAAAGGATATCACGAATCGGCTCCATACGCTAAGTTTAATGAATTCCGTACTCAATGTATGGCTTATATTGCTCAAGCAGGCGGACAAATTAAATATGGCCACTCGGAGGTGGGTAACTTCACTATCGATGGCATGATTTACGAACAAAACGAAATAGAGTTCCTTCCTGTTAATGCCGAAGATGCCGCTGATCAACTCATGGTTGCTAAATGGATTATTCGCAATCTTGCTTATCAACATGGTTACGATATTACTTTCGCTCCCAAAATAACAGCCGGAAAAGCAGGTTCAGGGCTACACGTTCACATGCGTATCGTGAAAGATGGTCAAAATCAAATGCTCGAAAACGGAGTACTTTCGCCAACAGCTCGTCGCGCTATCGCCGGTATGATGGAACTTGCACCTTCTATCACTGCATTTGGCAACACCAACCCTACTTCTTATTTCCGCCTTGTTCCACATCAAGAAGCGCCAACAAATATCTGTTGGGGCGACCGCAACCGCTCAGTACTCGTGCGAGTACCTCTTGGTTGGGCTGCTAAATCAGACATGTGCCGTATTGCCAATCCGCTTGAAAGCGAAAGTAACTACGACACTACACAAAAACAAACTGTCGAAATGCGTTCTCCCGACGGCTCTGCCGACATTTACCAATTAATAGCGGGGCTTGCAGTTGCATGCCGTTATGGATTTGAGTTGGAAAATGCATTGGAAATTGCAGAAAAGACTTATGTAAATGTCAATATTCACCAAAAAGAGCATGAAGACAAGTTAAAAGGTCTTGCTCAATTGCCTGATAGTTGCGAAGCATCGGCTGATTGCCTTGAACGCCAACGCAAAGTGTTTGAAGCCTACAACGTGTTTAGCCCTGCTATGATTGATGGCATCATCAAGAAACTTCGTTCTTACAACGACAAGACTCTACGTAGCGAGGTTGAGGGCAACCAAGAAGAAATGCTTAAACTTGTAACCCGTTATTTCCACTGCGGATAATAATCTCATCATTATACAACAGAACAAAGGCGACTCCTTACAGAGTCGCCTTTGTTCTGTTATTGATAGTTATTTTTAGATGGAGTTAATATTGCACTCGCATTTCTTTAGTTCGGCAACACACTTTTCAAGGTCATTGGGGTGAATAACCACATTTGCTTTATCACCTTCGGCAAACGCATACATATACTCAATAAAAATATCGTTTTTAGCCAAATGTTCAAGGATTTCAGAAAGCGAGCCAGCTACATTGGGGCAACTGATACACACAACATCTGTGAGCATTACAGCAAAGTTTTCTTCGCGCAACACCTCAACAGCACGTTCCACATCAGAGACGATTAAACGCAAAATACCAAAATCGGTTGTTTCAGCCATGCTGAATGCATGCATATTAATGCCATATTTACCCAATATCTTGGTAAGGTCATTGATTCGTCCTGTCTTATTTTCAAGAAAAATTGATAATTGCTTAATAGTCATATCACGTTTATTTTAAATTACAAAATACGTTTATCAATCACATGCTTTCCTTTACCTTGACTACGTTCAATGCTATTAGGTTCCATCAAGCGCACATCGGCACTGATTGACAACACGCTTTTAAGTTTGTCACTCAAGCGTTTCTTCATAGCCAACATGCTACCAACATCGCCACTGAAGAAATCCCTGCGCACCTCTACTTGAACCTGCAAAGTATCCAAATTGTTCACGCGGTCGACTACCAGCATGTATTGAGGCTCAAATTCAGGCATTTCAAGGATAACACTTTCAACTTGCGATGGGAACACGTTAATACCACGTATAATGAGCATATCATCGCTACGACCAACGATGCGTCCCATGCGCACTGATGTGCGACCACAAGCACATTCACCGGCTTCCAACGTACACAAGTCTTTTGTGCGATAACGCAACAATGGCATACCCTCTTTTGTCAATGTAGTAAACACCAACTCGCCTTGTGTGCCATAGGGCAATTGCTCAAATGTCTCGGGATTGATAATTTCGGGATAAAAATGGTCTTCGCAAATGTGAGAGCCGTTTTGCTCTTGGCACTCATGAGAGACTCCGGGACCCATTATCTCACTTAATCCATAAAGATTATACCCTTTCAAGCCCAAGCGATCCTGTATCTCCTTGCGCATATTTTCAGTCCAAGGCTCAGCACCGAATGCTCCAATGCGCAAACTGATATCATCCTTGGTCAATCCCATCTTTTCAAGTGTTTCAGCCAAATATAAGGCATAGGATGGTGTACATGCAATCCCCGTAATCTTCAAATCGCGAATTAAACGAATGTGCTTTTCAGTATTACCGGTTGATGTAGGAATAACTGTTGCACCAAGATTTTCCACACCATAATGAGCTCCAAGCCCACCGGTAAACAGTCCATAACCATAGCTCACAGAGAATGTGTCATCACGCGTGATACCATAGGCCGTCAAACAACGAGCCATTACCTCTGACCACACAGCCAAATCCTTGCGAGTGTAACCCACAATCGTGGGATTGCCGGTTGTACCCGATGAAGCATGCACACGCACAATCTCTGACGGAGGTGCCGCCTGCAATCCATAGGGATAATTATCTCGCAAATCCTGTTTGGTTGTAAATGGTAATTTCACAATGTCGTCAATTCTCTTGATATCCTCCGGAGCAATATCCATCGATTGCATTTTATTGCGATAGAATGGCACATTGTGATAAACATAAGTTACTAATTTCTGTAATCGTTTGCTTTGAAGAGCATGCATCTCATCACGACTCATGCACTCCTTATTGGGATTCCAAATCATATTATTGTATTATTTATTTCATTTATAATGGGTGATCTTCTTGAAACGCTTTCATGCGCTCATTCATCACATCATACAATTCTTCTCGCATGCGCGATGTACATGCACGCACACCTTGTTGTTCACTTCCTGTTGTAGAAAGAGAAATACTGCTTACACCATAATAGAGTAATTCTTTGAGCAATTCACCTCCGGTCATATTGCCATACCCTATCGTAAAGAAAAATCCATCACCCACCTCTTGAGTTACATCATAGTCATAGATAATGTGAAACCCATTGTCGGTAAATATCTTTTTCATCTTCTCTGCTCGGCGAGCATATTCGCGAGTGTCCTCAACAAAATTAATTTTCCCCTCAGTAGAGAGTCGCAACATCTCGGCATAGGCATATTGTGTTGATGCCGTACAACCCGATGTGATCATATATAATATTGATGCAATCAAAGTCTGCCCAAACACTCCGGCATCATTGTATCGCTGTGCCAATGCAGGGAAATAGCGGTCATATAACTTGTCGCTGATACATGTCAATGCCATGCGTTGACCGGCATAGCTGAAAATCTTTGACGATGACAGCATTATAATGTAATTATCGGTGTATCGTGCAACAGTGGGAGGATAAGGAGGCTCAAACGGATGCCCCATATCATGGCGAAAGTCCATGCAAAAATATGCCAAATCTTCCATAACGATGACATCATATTTTGTAGCTAACTCACCAATAATTGCCAACTCCTCATCTTCAAGGCAGATCCATGCCGGATTGTTAGGATTGGAATAAACAATCGCGGCTACATCGCCATCGGCTAACATGCTTTCAAGTTTCTCACGTAATGCCGCACCACGATAATTATAGATATCAAACTCTTTCCATTCAGCACCTATAATGCGTAATTGCGATTTCTGAATGGGGAAACCCGGATCAATAAACAGCACTTTGTTTTTCCCCGGAGTGCGTTGTGTGCAAGCAATAAAAGAGCCATAGGAACCTGCCACACTACCCACTGTTGGAACACATCCTCGTGGAGAAATATCTATATCTAAAAACGCTTTCACAAAACGTGATGCCTCTTGTTTCAATTCAGGCACACCGGCAGCAGCTGGATATTGGGAGCCAACACCTCTATCAAGAGCCGCTTTTTCGGCTTCCACCCCCAATTTATTAACAGGCAAACCGGGAGACCCTTGATCCATGCGTATAAACGGAATTCCGGTTTCTCTTTCCAAATATTGCGCAACGAGCAAAACCTCTCCGATAGTTGCTTGTGAAAGATCTGCGATGTGCAACTCTTTTACAGCCGTTTCAACTAATTCTTCACTAAAAATTTTCATCTTGACTGCATTTATTTTACAGCATTCAATCCTATATCAAATGCCTTTTGATTCATTTCTACTACAGCATCACCTTTTGATGCAAACACGCGAGCAATACTTTGACGAAGTTGTTCAGGAGTCAAGATTTCAATATATTTTGCCGCCATCCCAAGCAATACAACATTGGCACTTTTAGGCACATTATTCTCTTTTGCTACATCTTCAATGGGGAGTATCTCCACTTGTGGCAAATTATTAATCTCTTGCATCAATGTATCCTCATCGGGATAATTAGGAATATTCTTAAATGCATGAGACGAAGTTACCACACACCCATTTTTATCCAAATAAGGCACATATCTAAGAGCTTCCATCGGCTCCATTGATATTATCAAATCAGCCGCACCTTGTTTTATCAAGTCAGAATATATCTCCTCGGTAGATAAACGCAAATTAGATTGGACATCGCCACCTCTCTGGCTCATACCATGAACTTCGGCTTGTTTTAGATTTATCCCATTAGCCGCAGCAGCATCACCTATGATTGTCGCTATTGTGAGAATTCCTTGACCTCCCACTCCTGCCAATATTATATCTTTTTTCATTGTTTTTGAGCTTTTTGTTTACGAAGTTTGCGATTTAGTGTTTGGATACATTCTCGACGAGGAATAATTACCGACACACCTTTATACTCAATTTCTTCACGAATAATGCGAGTGATTTCATCCATGTTTTTAGGCAATGGGACAACTACACGCACATGTTCTGGTTCAACGCCCAATCCCAAACAAATGGCTTCAAACTTATTTGTTCCGGCAGAGTCTTGTCCTCCGGTCATTGCCGTAGTGAGATTATCCGATATCATTACCGTAATATTGGAATTGTCGTTAACGGCGTCCAACAAACCGGTCATTCCCGAGTGGGTAAATGTCGAGTCTCCAATAACTGCTATTGCCGGGTGTACTCCTGCATCGGCAGCACCCTTTGCCATAGTTATCGATGCGCCCATATCCACGCAACTATCTATTGCGCGGAATGGAGGCAATGCTCCAAGTGTATAGCAACCGATATCACCAAATATGCGAGCGCCTGCATACTCGGCAGCCACTTTATTTAATGCATCATAAACATCCCGATGTCCGCAACCTTGACATAGTGCCGGTGGACGAGGCATTACATTCTGTACATTTTCAAATGTTTGTTCCATTTTTATCCCCAATGCTTCTCCTACACAATCGGGAGTTAGTTCTCCCATTCGAGGCAAATCACCTGTGAGACGACCTTTCAACACATAGTCTGCTCCAAGCAATGCTTTTACTTGCTCCTCAACAAGAGGTTGACCATCTTCGGCAACGAGTAATGATTCACAATTAACGGCAAACTCTTTTATCTTTTCTTCAGGGATAGGATATTGAGATATTTTTAACACCGACACGCCCAACTGCTTGGGGTTATTTTCCATTACATAATTATATGCAATACCACAAGCAATAACACCTATCTTAGTTTTGCCATCTCCTACTTGCTTATTATATTTTGTTGTTTCTGACAATGCCAATAATTCAGGTTGTTTTGCCACCAATCCTGCATATTGATGTCGAGCATTTCCAGGCAACAACACCCAATGAGTGCGCTCATTATCAGGATTAAGAGCATTTTGAGCAATAGCTGTTCTCACCTCGACTCCTGCACGTGAATGTGCCAATCGAGTAACTATGCGCATCAACACCGGCAATTTCATCTGTTCCGACAACTCATAAGCATACTGCATCATATCGTATGCTTCCTGCTGAGAAGAAGGCTCAAGAATGGGTATCATTGCAAATTTACCATAGAAACGTGAGTCTTGCTCATTTTGAGACGAGTGCATCGATGGATCATCAGCAGCAAGCACAACAAGACCTCCATTTACTCCTGTTATTGCCGAATTCACAAAAGCATCGGCGGCAACATTCATACCCACATGCTTCATACACACCAATGCACGTTTTCCGGCATAAGACATTCCCAAAGCGGCTTCCATCGCTGTTTTTTCGTTGGTACACCATCGGCTACGCACATCAGAAGCATTGGCTTGAATATATTCAGTTATTTCGGTTGAGGGTGTTCCCGGATAGGCATATACACCACTAATTCCGGCATGTATAGCTCCTAATGCTATCGCCTCATCTCCCAACAATAATTTTCTCTCTATCATTATTTCTTTTTTTTGCATTTTTAATCGGCATCATTCAGCACCGGAAATTTCTTACGAAACGCCTCCAATGCATTCATGTCTATCTCAACTGTAGCCTCACATTCCACTCCATCTTCACATGAAGCAATAACCTTTCCATAAGGGTCTATTACCACGCTACTCCCACAGTATTTACATGCAGGATCCTCTCCCACTCGATTTACTCCTGCTACATAGCATTGATTTTCAATAGCACGAGCCACCAGCAATGCGCTCCATGCCGACACTCGTGGCGTTGGCCAACTTGCTACATATAAAATCATATCATAATCCCCTCTGTTGCGCGACCACACAGGGAAACGCAAATCATAGCACACCTCAAGCAAGATGCGTACACCTCTAAATTCTACTACAACACGTTCTTGACCGGGAGTAAAACGAAGATGCTCGCCGCCATAGGTAAATAAGTGTTTCTTATCATAGAATGAGACACTACCATCGGGCTTCACAAAGTAAAATCGATTGTAATACTTACCTTCACTTGTTACAGCTACGCTACCGGCTATCGCGGCATTAATTTCAGCCGATTTCTGTTTCATCCATTGCAAAGTGGGACTATCAAAGCTCTCTGCTATTCCCTCCGGATTGGTACAAAATCCGGTAGAGAACATTTCGGGCAATACGTATATATCTGCTCCCGGATTGCGCGATATCGTTTCATCAGCTCTACGCACATTCTCTTCAGGAGATGCCCATACTATATCTCGTTGTAATATTGTAATTTTCATTTTATCGCCTTTAAACTGCAAATATAGCAATTATAACTCTAACCACATTAAAAACACTAACATTTTGCATGCTTTTTACGTCAAATAATAACATTATTCCACTTCACAACTATACTATCTTGCTCAAAAAATCTTTTTTTGCTTACTTTGCACAAAATTCTATTCAATGGCAATTATCGAAATCACCTCTTTACAATACCCCGGAGTGGAAATTTTTGCAACGCTCACTGAGGCACAATTACGCAATCGAATTGAGCCGGAAAAGGGTATTTTTATTGCCGAAAGCCCAAAGGTGATTAATGTAGCCCTTAATGCCGGATATGAACCTATTGCCATCCTTTGTGAGCAAAAGCACATCTCAGGCGATGCAGCATCAATCATTGAACGTTGCCCCGATATTCCCATATACACCGGCTCACGAGACCTACTTGCGACACTCACAGGATATACACTCACTCGTGGAGTATTGTGTGCCATGAAACGTCCTCATCCGTTAAACGTAGAAGATGTATGTAATAACGCACAACGCATTGTTGTGATTGACGGAGTTGTTGACACTACCAATATTGGAGCGATATTTCGCTCAGCAGCGGCACTCGGGATTGACGCCGTTCTACTCACCCCATCTTCATGTGATCCTCTTAACAGGCGAGCCATCAGAGTATCAATGGGATCTGTGTTTCTCGTCCCTTGGACATGGATTGACGGCTCTCTCAATCGGCTCAAAGAGATTGGGTTCCGCACAGTAGCAATGGCGTTAAGCGACAATTCCATTTCGATTGATAACCCCACTCTATCAGCCGAGCCTCGACTTGCAATCATCATGGGAACCGAAGGTGACGGACTCGCTAAAGAGACAATCGCTGATGCTGACTATGTTGTGCGCATCCCCATGTCTCACAATGTTGATTCCCTTAATGTTGCTGCTGCATCGGCCATCGCCTTTTGGCAATTAAGAAAGAATACCCAATGACAAAAAATAGTTCAACAATAGGACATATAGCATGCTTTGCTGCATATGCAATATTCGGATTCAATATCATCGTATGCAAAGACTTGACAAGTGGGAATATTGTTTCTCCCATGGCATTATTTTGCATACGCTCTATCGGTGCCGGATTGATATTCTGGATTATATCTCTTTTTATGCCTACTGAAAAGGTTGATAAACATGACTATTTGAAAATCTTTGCTGCATCAATCTTAGGATTTTTCTTGACTCAAATTACATTCTTAATGGCAATATCAGAAATTACGCCAATGGATTGTTCCATAGTCAGTTCCATGTCGCCCATATACACAATGTTTATTGCCGCAATAGTGCTTAGGGAACCCATTACATTGAAAAAGTCCGGTGGTGTACTTTTGAGTTTTGCCGGAATAATATATTTAATATTAAATAGCACTCGTGCATCGGGAAATGTAGCCGAAAGTTCAGCTATGGGTATTGCATTAATGGTGATTAACAGCATCTGTTTTTCATTATATCTTGGTATGTTTAAACCCACAATTACAAAATACTCCGTTATCACTTTCATGAAATGGATATTTCTGTTTTCCACAGTCGTATCTCTACCATTTTCATTGAACGAAATCTTGACCATAGACTACTGCATGCTCCCATCTTCATTCATCGGCGAATTGATATTTTTAATAATTTGCGCTACTTTTATCACATATTTCCTTATTCCTATAGGGCAAAAAAACATACGTCCAACTCTTGTGAGCATGTACTCCTATGTCCAACCCATAATCGCCATTGCTATAAGCATATACATTGGGATGGACTCCCTCAGCTGGCAAAAAATTGTAGCAGCGACAACCGTCTTTGCAGGCGTTGTGCTTGTAAGTTTCAGTCGCGCAGCAAAATCTACTTTAACAACAAAATAACATTCTATATAATCGAACTAATCTCAGTCTTTCTCTGTTTTTATTGTTGAAGATTAAATAAATTTTGATAATAAAAACTTTTATGGACGAAAAAAGACTTACTGCTGCTAATGGAAGACACATTGCAGACAACCAAAACACACAAACGGCAGGACAACGCGGACCTATTTTGATGCAAGATCCTTGGTTTCTTGAAAAATTAGGACACTTCGACAGAGAAGTTATTCCTGAAAGGCGCATGCACGCTAAGGGCTCAGGTGCCTATGGGACATTTACCGTAACTCACGATATTACAAAATATACTCGAGCAGCTATTTTTAGCGAAATAGGCAAACAAACGGAGTGTTTTGTCAGATTCTCTACCGTAGCAGGTGAACGTGGTGCTGCCGATGCTGAACGTGATATAAGAGGATTTGCCATGAAATTTTATACCGAAGCAGGAAATTGGGATTTAGTTGGGAACAATACTCCGGTATTTTTTCTTCGCGACCCATTAAAATTCCCCGATTTAAATCACGCAATAAAAAGAGATCCCAGAACAAACATGCGTAGTGCAAACAACAATTGGGATTTTTGGACATTGTTGCCTGAAGCATTACACCAAATTACAATAACAATGAGTCCGCGTGGCATACCTCTTTCTTATCGACATATGCATGGTTTTGGCAGCCACACATATAGTTTTATTAATGCTGACAATAAACGCACATGGGTAAAATTCCATTTACGCACATTACAAGGAATAAAATGTTTAACCGATGAAGAGGCTGAAGCAATTATTGCTAAAGATCGAGAATCTCATCAACGCGATTTATTTAACAGCATCGAAAATGGAGATTTCCCACGATGGCTATTTCAAGTGCAACTAATGACCGAAGAACAAGCCGATAATTATCGCATAAATCCGTTTGATTTAACAAAAGTATGGCCTCATGGTGATTTCCCATTGCATGATGTAGGTATTCTTGAATTAAACCGCAACCCTGAAAATTATTTTGCCGAAGTAGAACAATCGGCATTCAATCCGATGAACATCATTGATGGCATAGGTTTTTCTCCCGACAAAATGTTACAAGGGCGCTTATTCTCCTATGGCGATGCTCAACGATATCGGCTTGGTGTCAATGCCGAACAAATACCGGTAAATCGCCCCAGATGCCCCGTTCATGCCTACCATCGTGATGGAGCGATGCGTGTCGATGGCAACTATGGAGCAGCAAAAGGCTATGAGCCTAACAGCTATGGTGAGTGGAAAGATTCTCCACATCTTAAAGAGCCCCCATTGGCTATACATGGCGATGCCTATAACTATAATGAGCGAGAATATGACGATGATTATTATAGCCAACCGGGAGATTTATTCAGACTCATGCCGACTGACGAGCAACAACTATTATTTGAAAATACAGCAAGGGCAATGGGTGATGCAGAACTATTTATAAAACAACGCCATGTGCGCAATTGCTATCGTGCCGACCCTGCCTACGGAATTGGTGTTGCAAAAGCATTAGGCATTTCCCTCCCTGATGACCTTTAAACCTTCATAATATATATCAATCGAAAACGTGGGTATTGAACTCACGTTTTCTTATCTTACTATGGGTCTTAGAATATCTTTCTGTTGTGTTTATTCTTGACTTAACAATTAATTCACTACCTTTGATACAAAATTTTGACACAATGGATTTTGAATATTTAGATAATTTTGAAGAGAAGATGCAAGAGGAACTTTTGCGCCTCTGCCGCAACTATAAAATGCTTGACGACATGCTTTTATGCAACGATGATATTGATGAGCGATGGAAAGAATTGGCGCCGGAGTATATGGTTGATGCCGTAGAGCAAATTCGCGATTATCCCACCGTTTCAGTAGCATGGGCCGCCTATATAGGCATGGCCATAGCATGGAGCTGGGATGCTGATTGGGAGCGATACAAAGAGATGAGTTACAAATCATTATATGGACCTCAAGGCTTTGATGACATGGATGAGCACATAGTTGGGATAATGCTCGGTGTATCACTTAACAGCGCAGAAGCTAAAGAGATTGAAGCCATAATACGCCGTTGTGGAGAAACCGCCGTTACTCTCATCCGTCATGAACAAATTGACCCACAGACACCCATGGCATTTCATGTGTTTGCTCGCGCATGTCGCTCAATGTATCGCATAGGAGCAGCCATAGAACTGAGACGCCTCGGCTACCACTTCGAGAAAATCAACCTCAACTAACTTAATCTATCGGCAAACTTTTATTCAAAAAGAGTAATAACTTTAGCATTTCTTGCCGATAACGGCAAGAAATATCATTTTTAGTAATTATTTCAAATGTAATACATTTCAATTTACTATATTCGTTTTTACTAATTATAATTTTTAAAGTACATCTACCATGAGAAAAAATTTTGGAGTTAAAACTTGGCTATACCCTATGCCGGTATTTATCGTTGCAGCCTACGACAACGACGGCACCCCCAATGCCATGAACGCCGCATGGGGTGGTATATACACCGACAATATGATAGGAGTTTGCCTGTCGGAAGACCACAAAACAACACAAAACATTCTCGCTACTCGTGCATTCACAGTGAGCATGGCAACAGCCGACCAAGTTGTGGCTTGCGACTATGTGGGAATAGTTTCAGGCAATAAAGAGCCTGACAAATTCCTCAAAGCCGGTTTTCACGCCACAAAATCAGAATTTGTCAACGCTCCCATTATTGACGAACTACCTATGACTCTTGAATGTGAGCTTGTTTCTTATGACACCGAAACATGTTTCATGGTAGGTAAAATCGTTAATATTTCTGCCGATGAAAAAATCCTTAACGAAAACGGCAAGATTGACCTATCAAAGCTACGCCCTATCACCTACGATCCTTGCAACCATGACTACATCGAACTCGGTGCAAAAGTCGGCAACGCCTTCTCCGACGGCAAAAGCCTAAAATAAACAGTCTCTGCCCAAATACACGAAATACCGCATAGCGGTTACAGTATAAAAAAACACAATGACACTTCATTTTGGATCGGGGTTGTTAATTATGCGGGGGATACAATCCGCTAATAACTTTTCAGTTCTCGTTTCAGCCATTCTTTCATTACCGGATCGGGAATAGCAACTTGATGCTCACTATTTTAAACCAACAAACTAAATGTAATAAAGTTGTTAGTAACAAGTTTATTAGTAATAAAGTTATTACATGGGGCAATTTATCATTATTCAATTAGTTATAATGGCATTTATATCTATAAAAAGCATGATTTTTAGCCCATTTTTCGTCATGAAACATCTTCTACGTAATATATAAGCGAAATAAAAAATGAGGTGCTTCCGGCTCATCATCGGAAGCACCTCTCGCTTTACACAATAGCTACTTACTTATTATCATCTTTCTTTGTGCGCTTTCCACAGCAACAACGACGTGGTTTTGTTTCTTTCACCTCTTTGTTTTCAACTTTCTTTTCCATAACTCTTATTTTTATCGTGGTTAATAATTCATTTTACTTGTGGCAACTTTGTGTGCTGTAAGCAACAAGCATCCACACCATTTTTTCTTGCTCAGCGAGATATCCGGTCATCAAGTCAGCTGTTACATCGTCGCCTGCCTCTGATGCAAGGGCGAGCAAACGACGTTCTTGACCAATGAGATATTTATAGGCATCAAGCACATGTTCAACTGCTTCATGTCCGCATTTCACGCCCGATGTTTCTTTAATCTTAGCTATTTTGAGATATTCGCTAAAACGATTTTCAGGTGTTCCACCAAGCATGAGTATGCGTTCAGCAACTTCATCTACTTTTGCAGCTACATCGTCATACATGCTTTCAAATTTTTCGTGTAGCACAAAGAATCCATGTCCTTTCACGTTCCAGTGGAAATCGCGAAGATTGGTATAATGAACTTGTAGGTCGGCAAGGAGTTGTTGCAATGCGTTGACTACGTTAGAAACATTTTTTTCGTCTAAATGAAGGAAATCTAAAGTTTTCATAATTTAATTTTATTGAGTTAGAGAGTTAATAATTTTTTCGTTTTGATTTGTTTTTGATGCAAAGTTAATAGCGAAATAAGTGTTTGTCAAACTGAAAATTTCTATCTTTGCATAGATAAAATTTATAACTCACCTCTGACTTATTTTTCATAATGACTTTACAACAATTTGAATACATCATCGCAGTTGACCGATTAAAGAGTTTCACAAAGGCAGCCGAGCATTGCCGAGTTACTCAACCCACATTGAGTGCCATGATACAAAAGCTCGAAGAGGAACTTGACACTCGCATCTTTGACCGCACTCAGCAACCTGTGCGTCCCACTCCTGTCGGAACTCTGATTATAAAACAAGCACACGAGGTGTTAGTTCAAGCCAATCATATAAAAAATCTTATCGCCGAAGAAAAAAACTCTTTTACCGGAGTGTTCCGATTGGGTATTCTTCCCACCATTGCACCTTATCTATTACCTCGGTTTGTGGCACAGTTGATGAAAAAATATCCTCAACTCGACTTGCGCATGTCAGAAATGAAAACAAGCGAGATTAAGCAAGCATTATTGACCGGCGATATTGATGCCGGAATATTGGCTAATCTTGATGGGCTTGAAGAATATAAAATGACAAGTCTTTTTTATGAGAAATTTTATGCCTATGTCTCACGCGAGAGCGAATTGTCAAAGAACAGCGTCGTGCGCACAGCCGACCTTGCCAATGAGCAATTGTGGCTTCTCGACGAAGGCCACTGTTTCAGAGATCAGATGGTGAGATTTTGCCAATTCAAATCGGCACAAGCAAGCCAACTTGCCTACAACCTTGGTAGCCTTGAAACATTCATGCGCATGGTAGAGAGTGGCAAAGGAGTTACTTTTATCCCCGAACTTGCGGTACTGCAATTGAGCGACTGCCAAAAGGAACTTGCACGCGAATTTGCGATACCAAAACCCACACGACACATTGTCATGCTTACAAACAAAAACTATATACGCCAAACCTTAATCGAGGGAATTGCCAATGAAATAAAATCATCCGTTCCTCGCGAAATGCTCTCATTAAAAGCAACTCAGATAGCTATATAGAAACCATCTATCGGTCCATAAATCCTTTCAATAGGAAATTTTGTTATTAATATCGTCAACTGCTATACATTTGCATTGACAAAACAAAATTTCTAACTTTTAAAACATATAAGGATTATGACACCAATTATCAATTCTCAGCTACCTGAATTTAAAGTTCAAGCATTTCATAACGGTCAATTCAAAACCGTAACAAGCGATGATGTAAAAGGCAAATGGGCTATTTTCTTTTTCTATCCTGCCGACTTTACATTTGTGTGCCCGACAGAACTCGTTGACGTTGCTGAAAAATATGAAAAGCTTCAAGCAATGGGTGTAGAGGTATATTCAGTGAGCACCGATTCTCACTTTGTACACAAAGCATGGCACGACACATCTGACAGCATCAAGAAAATCCAATACCCAATGCTTGCCGACCCTACAGGGGCTTTGAGTCGCGCATTTGGAGTGATGATTGAAGAAGATGGCATGGCTTATCGTGGCACATTTGTTGTAAACCCTGAAGGGCTCATCAAGATTGCTGAAATCCATGACAATAACATCGGTCGCAATGCCGACGAACTATTGCGCAAGGTGGAAGCGGCTCAATTTGTTGCCACTCACAAAGGTGAAGTGTGCCCTGCTAAGTGGAAACAAGGTGCCGAAACGCTCAAACCAAGCATCGACCTTGTAGGTAAAATCTAATTTCAACAAAAAAACACTATTCGGCGTATGTTAGACATCAATATCATAGAGCAGGTAAAGGGTATTTTCAGTAATTTAGAGAATAACTATACATTTTCGATAACATATTTCCCCAATCGAGCAGAAGCAACACAGCTAATCGAATTTGTCAATGATTTCGCAAGTTGTTCCGATAAATTTTCTGTAAAAACTACTGAAAGCACACACAATTCTCTCGAGTTTAGCATCGAGCAAAATGACATAAATACAGGAATAAAATTTAGAGGAATACCTAATGGTCATGAATTTACATCATTACTGCTTGCAATATTGAATGCCGACGGCAAAGGAAAAAATCTTCCCGATCAATCTATCATACGCCGAATTCAAGCATTGGCAGGTGAGATACACTTGCAGACCTATGTGTCTCTCACCTGTACCAACTGCCCCGACATCGTTCAGTCGCTCAACATCATGGCATTGTTCAATACTTGCATCAACCATGAAATGATTGATGGGGCGTTGTTCCAAAATGAGGTAACCGAGCGCAATATCCAGGCTGTACCTACGGTTTATGCCAACGGAAAACTCCTTCACGTGGGGCGTGGCTCTTTGGGAGAACTTCTGCAAGAGCTTGAAGATATGTTTGGCTCCAATCCACAAAACGACATTGAGGTAGTAGTCAAAGACTATGATGTTGTTGTCGTGGGAGGAGGTCCTGCCGGAGCCTCATCAGCAATCTATTCAGCTCGCAAAGGTTTAAAAGTAGCCGTTGTTGCTGAACGCATTGGCGGACAAGTGAAAGAGACCACAGGAATTGAAAACCTCATTTCGGTACCTCACACCACAGGTACCCAATTGGCAACGGATCTAATGACTCACCTCAATAAATATCCTATTGATATTTATGAAAATCGCCGAGTTGTTTCAGCTCAACTCGTCGGAGCACAAAAGGTAGTGGTAACAAATGCATGTGAAGAATTCCGCGCACCGGCAGTAATAATTGCCACAGGAGCAAGTTGGCGACGCCTTAATATTCCCGGTGAAAAAGAATACATTGGTCGCGGAGTGGCATTTTGTCCTCATTGCGATGGTCCATTTTATGCAGGGAAAAAAGTAGCTGTAATAGGTGGCGGAAACTCCGGTATTGAAGCGGCGATCGACCTTGCAGGAATTTGCCAACATGTAACAGTACTTGAATTTGCCGATACATTAAAAGCCGATAGAGTCTTACAAGATAAAGCACGTAGCCTCGACAACGTCGAGATATTTACATCAGTACAAACTACTGAAGTCATCGGCAACGGCTCAAAAGTAACAGGATTAAAGATCAAGGACCGCGCAACAGGCAATGAGCGTATGGTTGAACTTGATGGAGTGTTTGTTCAAATAGGTCTAATGGCTAATAGCAACCCATTTAATGAACAATTAGCGACATCGACAATAGGCGAAATCAAGATTGACGAGCATTGTCGTACATCACTCCCCGGAGTATATGCCACCGGCGATGTATCGACCGTACCTTATAAGCAAATCGTCATCGCCATGGGCGAAGGAGCCAAAGCCGCCCTCTCAGCCTTTGACGACCGCCTCCGCAACTAACCAAAGGAGAAAGGCAAAAGGAGAGAGGAGAGAGAACGATGGGAATTTCCACTTTCTCTTTTTTCTTTATCATCTCCCATTTCTCATCTCTCATTTATGAAAGTGTGATAATACTAATAAATATACAAATATTGATTTTACTATTACGTTCATTTTATGCGAAAAGGCTGTCAATTGACAGCCTTTTCACATATTTTAAATAAAAGCTACTCCGTATCTTTTTTTACCAAGTCAAAGAAACTGCTAATTTCTTGTTGATCTATTGCTTGTCTGACATTGAAACGTTTTACTTGATCCATGTATCCAGGGCGAGTTAATTTGATTTCAATTTGAACATCTCTAGAGTTTTCATATGTAAGTCCTAATATATTGAATGAGCGCGTATCTTCATATGGAGTTGTTCCTAAATATAGTTCATTAGTGTTTTTTACTATTGATGGAATGCTTGAAACCACTCTCCAGAATACTCTTGCTCCTCGTGGCTCAGACTCAAAGAACCAACGAATTATGGTTCGTTCTAATGCAGTACCGCCTGGTTTGTCACGTGATACCATGTTATTGGCTTCACCTTCCACTATAGTAGGGTCTTTTTCGTATGCCGAATTATTGGCTTTCTTTTGTAATGCAACAGTAAAGGTTGGTGGATATTCTATGCCGACAAAACTTTCTGCAAAATTTTCCGATTTAGAAATATTAGGATATAATGACGCATTTTTGATTTCATATCCATCTTTAATGAAAGTAAATTTATAGCTTAATACTTCTCTTAACTGATTTATTAATTGATTGCTATCTTTTATGTTGGAAGTAGTTGACACCAAAATCTGTTCTATAGATTTCATATCTTTTAAATTTAGCACACCATAGTAATCATTTAGAGCAAATTGACATGGTGTAACACCTATTGTTTTTCCGTCTAAAATAACTGTTGCACCTTCGGGTTCGCTGTTGATAGTAATATAAGTTCCCGAAATTTGAGTATTAAACTTCGATGTTTTTGTTGAAAAACAGGAAGATAAACACATTGCACATAATAATAATGAAATAATTGTGCCATTTTTTTTGAAAATAAAACTTTTCATAATACGACTATTTTTTTGCCGCTTGGTCCCCGAATTTGGCGATTAACATTAGGTTATAAAATGCGAAACGTGGGACTTGTTCAGTTTATCATCAAAGAGGTATCGCCAAACACCCACGTAGAAATAAACAGCCCACCCCACGCCATACCCATATATATATATCACCCCGCCTATGGGGTGGATATAGGCACGCATGAGCGTTTATTGACTGCTCTCTCCTTCTACGTTTGAAACTGGCGATTTCCTTTGATCGGATAAAGCAAAAAACGCTTCACAATATGTTCTCTTGCGCAACTAACTCTTTATCTCGCACAAGATTGTTACAAAAGTACTAATTTTTTTACACATTACAATAACTATCTCCCCATTTTTCAATTCGCAATACCTCTCAACTTTCAATTTTCCTACCACCTCGGCACTTCGTGCCACAATGTTACGGTGAGTCTCGCAATCGGGCACCGGCAAGCCTACAAGCCCTGCTCGCTCACTCGTGAGCTCTGCGAGGTTCTCCTATTCCAGGAGGAGAACTGGTCACTACATCTAATTGATTCTTGAATTCCGCTGATTGTTGTGGGATTGTCAATATTTTTGCCTACATTTGCTTAAATTGATTTTATGCTATGGCTGGAAAACAGGAATATAAGAAGCAGAATGAGGAGTTTTTGGCTGAAGTGGCTAAACGTGAAGGGATAAAAATGCTCTCGCAAGGAATTCTTTGTGAGGTACTGAAATCTGGCGAGGGAGCAATGCCCAAAATGCAAAATATCGTGAGTGTATATTATAAAGGCTCGCTCATCAATGGTCGCACATTTGACGACAATACAGCACAAGGCTATCCCGATGCATTTAGATTAAGCGAACTGATTAAAGGTTGGCAAATTGCGCTCACCCAGATGCATGTTGGAGACAAGTGGCGCATATACATTCCCTCAGAACTCGGCTACGGCTCACGTGGCACCGATGGAATACCTAAGAACTCAACTCTCATCTTCGAGATCGAACTCGTATCTGTTGCCTAACATCTCCTCCCTATGCACAATCACATTGAGATAGACACAGAAGCTAAAGCTATTGAGCTATTGTCTCGTGGCGGGGCAATAAAACGATATGCTTTTCAATGCATCAATTTTCGCACTATTGAGTTTGACCTTTCCAAGGTATCGTTTCAAGAATGTATATTCATCGGTTGCCGTCTCACTCCTGATATGAGATATACGCTTGACGACAGCAACACCGCTCTGACATCAATGCACGTGCCTTACAATGTTTTTCGCACATCGCTTTATACGGCAGAGTCTCTTTATGACGGATATGACTACCAACATCCCGAGACACAGGCAAATTGCTACGACACACTAATATATAAACATTACCTAAATACGGGAATGAGAGCCAACAATATATCAGAAACTCTTGCTCGCACTCTACACGACCACTCAATGAGCGATGCTCTGCATGATTTCCTTAGTAATTATAGAGAGGAGGATATTGTTGCTATAATGGGAGGGCATGCCTTGTTGCGCACCGATAAGGTGTTCCGACAGATAGTTGACATCGCTAAAGCTCTCACCGAGCGAGGCAAACTGATGGCGAGCGGTGGAGGTCCCGGAGCAATGGAAGCAACACATCTTGGCGCATGGATGGCAGGTCGCACTCAGCAAGAGGTAGATGAGGCAATGAAGATGCTATCTCCATATCCATCATTTAAATATGAGGGGTGGTTGAGTTCGGCTTTTGCTGTGATGGAGATGTTTCCACAAAACAAATTCCACAGCATAGGCATCCCAACATGGCTATACGGACATGAGCCGGCTACGCCTTTTGCCACTCAAATTGCAAAATATTTTGAAAATTCATTGCGTGAAGACGGGTTACTCACAATTGCCAAAGGTGGTGTTATTTACACTCCCGGAAGTGCCGGCACGATGCAAGAAATTTTTCAAGATGCAGTACAAAACCACTATCTGACATTTGGCTATGCAAGCCCCATGGTATTTCTCGGTACTGAATATTGGACAACAGAACTCCCGGCTTATCGGCTACTTGATGAAATGACTCACAGCGGCAAATACCGCAATCTGATTCTTTCAATCTCTGACATCCCATCAGAGATCATCACCGCCATCACATCATTCTCCCCTGAACAAATAATCCATTTCACATAATCGGCATCAAAATCGTGCCATTTTTCACAAAATCGGTATTTATGGTTATAAAAAATCCCCGTTCTTCACAGAACTGGGATTTAGTAATGTGTTTTATGTCGATTGAATTACAAGAGCGGTAAACGAGGCTCGAACTCGCGACCCTCAGCTTGGGAAGCTGATGCTCTACCAACTGAGCTATTACCGCATTAGTGGCACAAAGGTAATAAAATTTCCTTAATGTTGCCACATTATTTTTTAATGTTGATGATTACATCCTTCGCCATGCGAGTGATCATGAGCATCATGATTATGCTCAACACATTCAAAATTTCCAATTTTGATTTTCGTAACCACTTCATGACTATGTGAGCCATGATTATGACTATCAATAAATATAGTTACAGTATCACCTTCAAGCCATGCGGCAATCTGATCTTGATTTGACTTTGAGTAGTCATAGGTTACTGTTTCTCCGCCATGCAACTTATTGATTGTGATTTTACCTGACTCCGCATCGCCGGCTTGTGCCACACCGGCAACCTTAACACAATGATTGTGAGCATGTCCTTCATGACCATGTCCATGTTCACTACATTCCTCGGTGTGAACATGTTGACCTTCGGCTGTTTCTGTTGTTGATTTTGATCCACATGCAGTCAATGCTATTCCAACAACTGCAACTGTAAATATTTTCTTTATCATAGTTCTCAAAAAAAGATGAGGCGGATGTATTTATCCGCCTCAAAATTTAGTATTGTTTTATTATAAACTTACAACTGAAGCGATATTGAATTTTGCGAATTCAAGGTCATTAAGAGCGCGCTCAGCAAATGATTTGTCAAGTTTTGCAGCTTGACGAATGTTGCTGTAAACCATTTGTTCATTATTTGTGCGTGCTCCAAGAACAGCCATCAAATAATAAGTTGTAGCATCAGGATTATTGATTGCTGAAAGTGTTGATTTTGCTTTGCTGTAATCTTTATTCAAAATTTGAGCAAGGGCAGCATTGTTAGTTTTGCTATCGCCAAATGATTTAGTTGCAGCGTTAACATCACCTTGCATCATATAATATGTACCCATAGCATCGCTAAGTTCTTCAAGGCCTGCAGCAACTCCGAATTTTTGACCTGCTTCTTTATAATCTTTGTTTTCCAAAGCCACAAGACCAAGGTTCATTTGAGCTTCAGCGCTTTCGCCATTCAAGCGAGCAGCTTGTTCGAAATTAGCTTTAGCAGCATCATAATCTTCATCTATGAATTGACAAACACCAACATTGTTAAATGTACGATAGTCATTTGGATAAAGTTCGGCTGCCTTGTTATAGACATTGAGTTTTTGGTCATTATCTTCTGTCAAAGTAGCGAAATAAAGAATTTCATCAACAGAAAGCACTTTTGGATTTAGTTCAAATAATTGAGCAATTTCTTCATCGCTCTTACCAATAACATTGATTGACGCTGTGATGCGAGAATAACGTAATTGAGGGAGAATTTCGTCAGCAAGTTGATCAAATACTGATGAAAGGTTGCGAATTTCGCGTTCGCGTTGTTCAGGATCTTTATACATTGAAAGAACACTCAAAATCAATTCTTTGTCCTGGATATTGCTTTGAGAAACAAGACGTTGAAACCCTTCCCAGTCTTCAGCTGTAAATTGAGCAGTCAATTCACCAAATTCAGTAATTTTATCTTTTTTGAATTTATCTTTGAGATATTTTGAAGTATTGGCTTCACGTTTCCCTGCAAGTTTTTCATTAAAATCAAGTTCACCATCAGGAGATGCATATGAAGAAATGTTTACCTCAGCAACTTCAAGATCTTCGTCTTCATTGGCAGCAGCGATTTTTGCATGAAGAGCAGCCATTTCATCAGAAGCGAGCTCTCCTTTGCGAATGTCTGCCTGATTAACCAAGAATTTGATTTCAGCCGCATATTTTTCATTAATAATGCGTTGGAATTTATCGGGAGCGATAGCAGGAGCAACTGTTCCGGCATCAGCAAGAGTAGCTGTAGCAACAACGCCATCAGCAACTTTCACGCGAGGCAACACATATTGTTTTTTACCTTGAGTAACCTCAAATGCAAGAGACAGTTCACTCTTAGCCATTTCGGGAACATATTGATACATAACAGGCATTGTTACTGTTCCACCATATTCATAGTTAATCACTTGATTATTTCCACGCACTTTTTCGCCTTGGAAAGTGTAAGTTTGACCGGCTGTTTCTGTTCCGTTATACACTAAGTAAGGTGTTACTTTCACCTCTGCATTCTTTTCAAAGAATTTAGCAGGAACTTTACCTGTAATAGTTGCAGGAACTTTATCTCCTGTTACTTCAAGCGGATTAGGATTTACCGAGAAATAATCGGCAGCAAATGGGTTGAGTTTCTTTCCACAAGATGAAAGAACCAATGCTCCGCCCAATACAAGGGCAAATGTAATTTTTCTGTTCATAAATAAATAATATTATTGTTTTTAATTAATATTTCTTTTAATTGCACAAATATAGCATTTTTTTAGTTGTTTTTGAATAAACATGCTAAACATATCTACACATTTGAGCGTTTTTTACATTTTAATAAATCTAATTAGCAATTAAACGAGGAATTATAACTACATTTGCCAATAAATTTATTATAAAATTAGGTTTAACTTTTAAATTATACTTATTGAGCCGATGAGAAAATGGCGCATTGATGACAGTGCAGAACTGTACAACATCAACGGATGGGGACTAAAATATTTCTCCATCAATGAAAAAGGGCATGTGGCTGTAACTCCACGTGAAGGATATGCATCTGTGGATCTCAAAGAAATCATGGACGAACTTCAAGTAAGAGACATCACCTCACCTGTCCTATTGCGTTTTCCGGATATTCTCGACAATCGCATTGAAAAGATTTCCCGATGTTTTAAACAAGCGGCAGAGGAATATAATTACCAAGCAAAAAATTTCATCATTTACCCCATCAAGGTAAATCAAATGCGCCAAGTGGTTGAGGAGATAGTTACTCATGGCAAAAAATTCAACCTCGGACTCGAAGCCGGCTCGAAACCTGAATTACATGCCGTTCTCGCAACAAATATTGCCGAGAATGCACTCATTATATGCAACGGATACAAGGACGAGAACTATGTCGAGCTTGCCCTACTTGCTCAAAAGATGGGACGTCGTATTTTCCTTGTAGCTGAAAAACTAAATGAATTAAAATTAATCGTAGAGATTGCAAAACGCTTGAAAATTACTCCAAATGTAGGTATTCGCATCAAAATCTCAAGTTCCGGTTCAGGGAAATGGGAAGAATCAGGTGGCGACCAATCAAAATTTGGATTAAACTCAAGTGAATTACTCGAAGCACTTGATTTCCTTGACAAAAACAAGATGAACGATTGTCTTCGTTTAATTCATTTCCACATAGGCAGTCAAATAACAAAAATACGTCGCATCAAAAACGCTTTGCGCGAAGCCACTCAATTCTATGTTCAACTCGCAAAGATGGGCTATAACATTGATTTTGTTGATATTGGAGGCGGTCTTGGAGTTGACTATGACGGAACTCGCAGTTCGGCAAGCGAAAGTAGCATGAACTATTCCATCCAAGAATACGCCAACGACTCGGTATCGGCACTTGTTGACGCATGCGAAAAAAATGGCCTTAAACAGCCAAATATTATTACAGAAAGTGGTCGGTCTCTTACTGCACACCATTCTATTCTTGTTTTTGATGTATTGGAACGCACCACGTTGCCATTTTGGAACGAGAAAGAAGAGCTCAAGCCCGACGCTCATGAACTGTCTCGTGAACTATATAACATTTGGGACAAATTAAATCAACCACGATTATTTGAAAGTTGGCACGATGCTTTACAAATCAAAGAAGAAGCACTCGACTTGTTCAGTTTAGGACTGTTGGACCTTCGCACTCGTGCCGAAATAGAAAAATTATTCTGGTCAATTGCTCGTGAAGTGGGAGAAATAGCTCTGTCAATGAAACATGCTCCGGAAGAATTAAGGAAAATTGCAAAAATGATTCCTGACAAATATTTCTGCAACTTCTCTCTATTCCAATCTCTGACTGACTCTTGGGCAATAGACCAAGTATTTCCTATCATGCCCATTGCTCGTCTTGATGAAAAGCCTCAACACACAGCAACGCTACAAGACATCACTTGCGATTCTGATGGAAAGATCGCAAATTTCATATCTCACCATGGGACCTCAACATCTCTTCCTGTTCACTCGCTAAAACCGGGTGAGCCCTATTATTTAGGAGTATTTCTCGTGGGTGCATACCAAGAAATCCTTGGAGACATGCACAACCTGTTTGGCGACACCAATGCCGTTCACATTGATGTGTACAAAGATCGATATGAAATTGACCAAATAATCGAAGGGGAAACCGTTGCCGACGTTTTGGAATATGTACAATTTAGCCATAAACGATTAGTGCGCAACGTTGAAACTTGGGTTACGACATCTATGAAAGCCGGGAAGATTTCACCAGAAGAAGGGCGAGAATTCCTCAGCAATTATCGCTCCGGTCTTTATGGCTACACATATCTTGAACGCGACTAAAGTTTAGTTTTACTTTCAATAGTATATGGCGCGATATTTCATGAAACTTGCCTACCGTGGAGCTAATTTCCACGGATGGCAATCACAGCCTAACGCAGTGAGTGTGCAATCAACAATTGAAAACGCGCTCACAACCATCATGCGCTTTCCTATTAAAATAACCGGTGCAGGTCGCACCGACACCGGGGTAAATGCACACATGATGATAGCTCATTTTGATGTAGAACAGCCACTACAATCCCCCGATGGACTTGTAAAAGCACTGAATTCACTTGTAGGAAAAGATATTGCCATATTTTCGATCACCCCTGTTCACGATGAAGCCCATGCGCGATTTGATGCAACATCTCGCACATATCACTATTATATCCACACCGACAAATCCCCATTCTTATACCCATTATCTTGGCAAGCTCCTGTCAATCTAAACTTTGAGCTAATGAACAAAGCGGCTGAAATATTATTGAGTATTGATGATTTTACTTCATTTGCAAAATTGCACACCGATGTAAAAACCAACATCTGTAATGTTACATATGCAAAATGGGAACAAATAGATAATAATCGTTGGGTATTTGTGATTACCGCCGACCGTTTTTTGCGAAACATGGTGCGAGCAGTTGTAGGTACACTTGTAGATGTAGGTAGAGGGAAAATTACACTCCAACAATTCATGGACATCATCTCGGCAAAAGATCGTTGTGCTGCCGGGACATCAATGCCGGCTCATGCATTATTCCTTTGGGATGTAACTTATCCTTATTAATCCCAAAATACTGTAACAAATTTGTAATAATAGCATTTAGCCCTCCAAAAACAAGCTATAGTAACCACATCGAGCAGAAAAAACAACTAAAAAATCAGTCATTTCAACCCAATAAACAAACTTTATGACTCTAAAGTTTTAGTAATTGAATTAAAATTACTTACTTTGCACTGCAAAATAATTATTAATCTAAAAATATAAAATTATGTCAGAAATTGCATCTCGAGTTAAAGCTATTATCGTAGACAAACTTGGAATTGATGAAAATGAAGTAACTAAAACAGCAGAATTCACAAAAGATCTTGGTGCAGATAGCCTTGACACTGTAGAACTTATCATGGAATTCGAAAAAGAATTCGGTATCACTATTCCAGATGACAAAGCAGAAGGCATCCAAACTGTTGGAGACGCTATCTCTTACATCGAAGCAAACAAATAATAATCCCCTTTTCATCTAAGATTTCATAATGGAATTAAAGAGAGTAGTTGTAACAGGACTTGGAGCCATCACTCCTATTGGCAATGACGTTGATACCACATGGAAAAACGCCATTGACGGAGTTAGTGGAGCCGGTCCTATCACTCATTTCGACGCCTCTAAATTCAAAACACAATTTGCATGTGAGGTAAAAAATTTCAATGCAAGTGAGCACTTTGATCGCAAAGCATTGCGCACACTTGACCTCTATGCTCAATATGCTATTGTTGCAGCTCGTCAAGCCGTAGATGATTCAGGCATTGAAGAGGACGCAAACTTAGACAAAAATCGTGTAGGTGTAATTGTTGCAGCAGGTATCGGTGGTCTTCACACATTTGAAGAAGAAGCCGGCTACTATGCACTACACCATGAAGAACAAGGCCCGAAATACAACCCATTCTTCATCCCTAAGATGATTGCCGACATTGCATCAGGACACATTTCTATGCAATATGGATATCATGGACCTAACTATGGTACAGTATCAGCATGTGCATCATCTAACAACTCAATCATTGACGCATTTAACCTCATCCGTTTGGGAAAAGCTGATGCCATCGTAACAGGTGGAGCAGAAGCTGCTATCTTCCCCGCCGGTGTAGGTGGTTTCAATTCAATGCATGCTCTTTCAACTCGCAACGACAGCCCTGCAACAGCATCACGTCCGTTCAGTGCTTCACGCGATGGTTTCGTAATGGGCGAAGGAGCAGCCGTTCTTATTCTTGAAGAATATGAACATGCAAAAGCTCGCGGTGCTAAAATCTACGCTGAAGTGGTAGGTGGCGGTCTTTCTGCCGATGCTCACCACATCACAGCAACACACCCCGAAGGTCTTGGCGCAATCCTTGCAATGAAGAACGCTCTTGAAGATGCAGAGATGAAGCCAGAAGATATCGACTACATCAACACTCATGGTACATCAACTCCTGTTGGTGACGTTGGTGAAGTTAAAGCCATTATGAATGTATTTGGCGAACACGCTTACAAGTTAAATATCAGTTCAACTAAATCAATGACAGGTCACCTCCTTGGTGCTACCGGAGCACTTGAAGCTATCTTCAGCGTTAAGGCTGTTCAAGAGGATATCGTTCCTCCTACAATCAACCACGAAGAGGGCGACAATGACGAAAACATTGATTACAACTTGAACTTTACATTTGGTAAAGCTCAAAAGCGTACAGTCAATGCAGCATTATCCAACGTATTTGGTTTCGGTGGACACAATGCTACAATTATTGTGAAAAAATATGCTGAATAATTAGCAGCGTTTCACTCATAAAAAAATCTCGATCTTTTCAGGTCGAGATTTTTATTTATATACCATAGTTAAATTGCGGAAGACAATAACTATTGCTAAATTTGCACAAAAGATTCCATCATGTCACGCTATTATTTTCATTTATTGACACTCGTTTTCTGCTTTCTACAATCTTGCATAGGGAGCAAGTCAAGTGATGCTAATATCTCCGGTGGGGACACTATTACAAATGACAGCGAACTACTGACGATTATTAACTTCGGAAATTATACTATTGTTGACATAACAAATCCTTGGCAAAAAGACGCATTGCTACAACGATATATTCTTGTTAACAGAGATAGCAGCATTAACGATATTCCAAAAGGCACAATCGTAAAAACACCTCTTAAATCATCTCTCGTTTACTCATCAGTTCACGCAGGAGCCATTAAAGAAATGGGAGCAATATCGGCAATAACAGCAGTGTGTGATGCCGAATATTACAAAATCCCGGAAATTGCCGATGGGCTCAGCTCAGGAAAGGTCATTGATGCCGGTTCCTCAATGTCGCCTTCAATAGAACGCATCTTGGAACATCAGCCGGAAGCAATTCTCACCTCTCCGTTCCAAAATGCAGGACATGGTGCAATAGAGCAACTTGGAATCCCCATAATAGAATGTGCCGACTATATGGAATCAACCCCACTTGGCAGAGCTGAATGGATAAAATTACTTGGTGAGCTATATGGCTGTCGCGATAAAGCCTCAGAAATATATGATCAGGTGCGCAACAACTACAACAGCCTCGCATCAAAAACATCAGCTATAGAAACTCGTCCCATAGTAATCAGCGAAATGGTTACTGACGGAGTGTGGTATCTCCCTGGTGGGCGTAGCTACATGGCTCGCATTTTTAACGATGCAGGCACAAAATACCCCTGGGACGATGATCAATCAACCGGCTCACTCCAACTTGATTTTGCAACCGTCTATGACCGCGCCCACAATGCCGATTTTTGGTTTATAAAAACATTTGACCGCGACCTCACATTAGACGAATTAAAATCAATATATCCGCTACACTCCCACATGGATGCATTCTCAAATGATGGTGTGTATTCTTGTAACACAGCGACATCTTCTCTTTTTGAGGATTTTCCATTCCACCCCGACAAGCTACTGCAAGATTTCATAACTATTATTCATCCCGAACTCTCTCAAGAGGCAACAACGATCTACTATAAGCAGGTGAAATGACACAAGCTACACCGAAATACAATCGTTCAAAAATAGCATTGCGGATTTTATCGGCATTGCTTCTTATCCTATTTCCGGCATGTCTCATTATTGGGAGTGTAAATATTCCATTTAATGAAGTACTCAACATCTTAATCGGAAACGAAGCTACACGCAAAACATGGGAGATTATTGTTCTCGAAACCCGTTTGCCAATGGCTTGCACTGCAATGCTTGCGGGTGCTGCCCTATCAGTAGCAGGACTATTATTACAAACTACCTTTGACAACCCTCTGGCAGGGCCATCAATTCTTGGTGTTTCAACCGGCTCAAGCTTAGGGGTAGCAATAGTGATGCTTGCGCTCGGAGGGTCAATAGGACACAGTTTTGGCTCTTATGTGAGTATTCTCGCCGGAGCGCTACTTGGTGCCGGGATTATCATACTCACCCTACTTGCATTTTCATCAATAGTAAAAAGTTCGATAATGCTATTGATAATCGGTATTTTAGTCAGCTATTTAGCATCATCGGCAATATCCCTGCTGAATTTCTTCTCTACACAAGAAGGAGTACATTCATTCGTCATATGGGGATTGGGCAACTTCTCAGGTGTAACATTTGAACGATTACCGATATTTGCGTCTTTGATAATCATCTCTCTCAGTCTTTCTCTACTACTTGTTAAGCCGTTAAATGCGCTACTTTTAGGAGCGAGATATGCCGAAAATCTTGGAGTAAATATTCGCTCAACACGCAACAAGTTGCTTGTTCTTTCAGGCATACTTACCGCCGTAGTTACTGCTTTTTGTGGTCCAATAGGCTTTATAGGTCTTATTGTTCCTCACATCGCCCGACTTGCACTAAAGTCTTCTAACCATGTCGTTCTGCTACCGGCAACAGCGCTATGTGGTGCTGTTATCGCATTACTTTGCTCGCTCATCAGTGTCCTACCTATCTCATCGGGAGTAATACCCATCAATGCTATCACCCCCATTATAGGTGTCCCCATTATAATATACATCATTCTTAACCGCAAACGCATCCTCTATTTCAACTAATAATGAGCACTCCGAAATCAGCCATATTAACCACCAACAACCTTACCATAGGCTACCGCAATGGAAAGAATGAAACCACGATACTATCAGGGCTAAACCTCTCTCTTAATTGTGGTGAATTGGTGTGTTTATTAGGGGCAAACGGAATAGGGAAATCGACATTGCTACGCACACTCTCAGGTGTGCAACAATCTCTATCGGGCGATGTATATATTAATGAACAAAAACTATCATATTATTCTCAACGCGAACGCTCAAAATTAATCAGCATCGTATATACCGACCGCACTCTCGCCGGAGCTTTGACCGTTTCTGAACTTGTTTCTCTTGGGCGACACCCTTATACTGGATTCTTCGGGCATCTCGACATCACAGACCACAAAATTATAGCTCACGCACTTGAAGCCGTTGGGATGAAGGATAAAGCCAACTGCTATGTGGGCACACTATCTGATGGGGAAAGACAAAAAGCGATGATTGCACGAGCTTTGGCGCAAGAGGCACCCATTATAATCCTTGATGAACCG
Organism: Muribaculaceae bacterium; assembly: GCA_045596365.1. Lineage (GTDB taxonomy): Bacteria > Bacteroidota > Bacteroidia > Bacteroidales > Muribaculaceae > RGIG4079. Next base: position 44,563 of record JAZOCE010000024.1, read on the forward strand.
ACAGCATTTCTTGATGTTGCCTCACGCATTGAAACGATGAACAATCTCCATCGGCTTGCTCAAAAAGAAGACAAAGCCATTCTCCTATCTTCTCATGACATAAACCAATCTCTTGCTCTTGCCAATAGACTTTGGTTACTACGTAACGACCACTCTATGATCGAGGGGATAACTGAAGATTTAGTGTTTTCCGGAGAGTTAAATAATCTTTTCGCTGATCGCGATGTTGCTTTTGACGCCAGCATCGGAGATTTCACATCTAACAGATCGTTCCAAAAACAAATCTCCCTCAACTGCGAAGATGGATTATTAAAGCGATGGATTATTAACGCCTTGCAACGTGAGGGTATAGGCATTTCCAACGATATGCCAAACGTTATTACTGCAATAAGTCCATGTAAGATTGCGATAAACGGAGCTTTGGTCAACTCTATCAGCGAAATGCTGGACCGCGTTAAATCACTCTAATAAACTACATTGTCTAATATCCCATTTAGGAAAGCGATTGCAACGCCATAATTAGTCATGGGTACATTCTGTTCAACTGCTTGTGCCACCCTGCTCATCACATGACGTCGGTTAAACATACAGGCACCGCAATGTATAACTAAATCATATTGTGTCAAATCGCGAGGGAAATCATTTCCGCCAACAACATATATCGACAGGTTCTCGCCTACATATTTTCGCAACATTCGAGGCAATTTAACTCGTCCTATATCCTCATTTTGCGGAATATGAGAACATGCTTCAGCAATCAGCACTCGTGAGTTTTCGGTCAATGAAGCAATAACTTCTGCACCATCGACAAATAGATTTATATCCCCTCTTTGACGTGCAAACAGGATAGAGAATGAAGTAACCGCAACTCCATTCGGTGTTTTTTCATATACCGATTTAAAAAACTGAGAATCAGCAATTATCAACTGAGGCACAGTCTTCAATGACGCCAATGTCGTTTCATAGTTCTCCTCATCACAACAGATAGCAACACACTTTTTATCCAGCAACTCCCTCAACACCTCCACCTGAGGCTTTATCAACCGTCCTTTCGGAGCTTGATTATCTTGGGGCATTACAAGGATTACAGTATCTCCTCGCTGGCACATGCCCTCAGTCAACAGCCTATACTCACTTTTATAAAATAGGGCTATCTGTTTTAGCAACGCCACTATTCCTTCTCCAGTTTTTGCGCTAACGTGGATTAATGGGATGTCTAATTTTGCAGTAATCTCTTTCGCTATCAAATCCTTATCCGACAGCAGGTCGGACTTTGCCACTACTCCAATAACAGGTATATTCTTCTGCTGAAAATCTTTAAGCCATGGCTGTTCAATTACGACATCGACACCCGAAAGCAACATCACAGCAACATCAGTTTTCATCATCGCTTGACGAGTACTTGCCACTCGCTGTTGCCCTAACAAAGTATCATCATCAAAACCGGCAGTATCAATCAGTACCGCAGCACCCACACCGGGCAGCTCGATATTCTTTGCAACAGAATCGGTGGTCGTACCAGCCTGCTCCGATACGATCGACACCTCCTGACCCGCAATAGCATTTATCAGCGAAGATTTTCCGCTATTACAACGCCCATAAAATCCTATATGAACACGCTCTGATGTTGCTATATTGCCTATCTGTTTCATTGTCTTACTCACTAAAATCTAAAGTCGCGTTTACCGGCGAGTATTTCCTTTAATCGAGCTTCAGTTATTTGTCTAACCTTATCCGATGAAATTAATCCAAGCTCTTTTAAAATAAGTTCACGCCCTATATTTTTAGCCTTGTTGCCGGCATAATCCGCCAAATATTCCTGCAACGTCATCAATGCATTTGGAGCACAACAGTTCCCTATCTGTCCACTCTTAGCCAAAGACATAAAGCGATCGCCGGTACGTCCTTCTCTATAACATGCCGTACAGAAACTTGGAATATAACCTAACTCCAAAAGCCATGACACAATCTCGTCAAGAGTACGTTCATCGGATATATCAAATTGTGCCGACTTACCATCGTCAAAATTCTCGGCATATCCACCCACTGTGGTACGCGAGCCACCGCTCAACTGCGACACCCCCACATCGAGCACCAACTCGCGCGAGCGTTGAGATTCACGAGTTGACACAATCATTCCGGTATATGGGACAGCCAATCGCAAAACAGCAACTATGCGACGGAATAGATCGTCAGTTACAGCATTAGGAAAATCATTAGGATCTATATCATCAGCCGGACGAATACGTGGCACGCTTATCGTGTGAGGACCCACACCAAAACGAGCCTCAAGATGTTCAGCGTGCATCAGCAGGCCTACAAAATCATATCTATAATTGCACAGCCCAAACAAAGCCCCTATCCCCACATCGTCAATACCGCCTTGCATTGCTCTATCCATAGCCTCAGTGTGATAAGCCCAATAGCTCTTAGGTCCTGATGGATGCAACTGTTCATAGACTGCTTTATTATATGTCTCTTGAAACAATATATAAGTTCCTATTCCGGCGTCACGCAACAATCGATAATTCTCTACAGTCGTCGCAGCAATATTCACATTCACGCGGCGTATTGCTCCGTTTTTATGTTTTATCGAATAGATTGTATCTATTGACTCCAACAGATAATCCATCGTGTTGTACACAGGATGTTCCCCTGTTTCAAGAGCCAAACGTTTATGCCCCATATCCTGCAACGCAATTACCTCTCGACGTATCTCCTCTTGTGTCAATTTGCGTCGGGGGATAGTGCGGTTTTTAGCATGATACGGACAATACACACACCCATTTATGCAATAATTAGACAGATACAATGGCGCAAACATCACAATGCGATTGCCATATATCTTTTGCTTTAACTCGCGAGCAATAGCAAACACTCGCTCAACGATCTTTTGATCATCACATTCAAGTAGCACAGCAGCCTCTCGATGATTGAGTCCACCACCCGTTGACGCTTTGTCAAGAATTTCCCCTATCAGCGCTATATCACTCTTGAAACTACGAGCATAATCAATCGTAGCCATCACCTCTGCATCATTGATAAATTCGACCGCTAAGGGTGATTGGACATCGTACTTATTCATTGCCATATGTTTTATAATCTCCTCTCGAATAATCTATGTGGTAGCCAATAGAATTTAATTCTCGTTCCAATAAATTCATTCTTTCAACCGACTCTGCTCCTATTGATAATTTATTGTTATAAATAGCATATTTGTCTCTCACACCAACAGGAGAAAGATTTGGCATAACGACATTTGCACCCGACAAGATTCCTTCTTTTCTACCCTCATTATATAATGTTGACAATGCTGTTGTCGCCGGAACTAATGCATCAGGAAACATCAATCTCACAATAGACAATAGGATTAAAGTTCGTTGAAAGCTCCCGGGTGAGGCATCGGCAAATGGAGTTTTCTTGTGGGGGATAAATGGTCCTATCCCAATCATGTGAGGACTATACTCTTTCATCAGCAACAAATCTTCAACAAGATGATTAACCGTCTGACCCGGAACACCTACTATCATCCCCATCCCCACTTGATATCCTATCACTTTGAGATTTTCGATACATGATAGTCGATTTTGCAACGACATATTATCTGGATGCAAATAGCTATATAATTCTTGACTCGCCGCCTCATGTCGTAACAAATAACGACTCGCTCCAGCAGTAAATAGCTGTTCGTATGACTCATTTGACCGCTCTCCTAATGACAACGTGATTGCCACATCGTTATATTTCGCTTTTATTCCGCGGACAAGAGAAACAAGACGCTCATTAGTAAAAGCGACATCTTCACCTCCTTGCAAGACAAATGTGCGCAACCCTGCATCATACCCTCTATCACAACACAATAATATTTCATCATCGGACAACCGGTATCTCTCAGCAGTTCTATTCTCGCATCTCAATCCACAGTATAGACAATTATTGCGACAGTAACTGCTTATCTCTATGAGACCTCGCACATAAATGCCTGTTCCAAATCGTTGGATTGACATGGCAACAGCCGTTCTTCTTAAATAGTCAAAAGTTGATTCATCACAATCTTCTATCAATTTGTGATATTCATGAACATTAAGACTATGCTCACGAGCCAATCTATCGACTAATTCTTTCATTAATAAAATTTATAGTTGAGATAGCTCTTTGTCAAAAATCTTGCGACCTGCATCGTAAGGAGTATGAATACTTGGGCCTGATATACAGCCACCTTCACATGCCATCACCTCAATAAATTGAGCCGGAGCTTTTCCTGTTTTACCATATGCACGCAAGAGATTTACATTCATCTTGTTAAGATTAGATATTTGCACATTGGTAAATTCAAGTTTGCCATCAACATGTTCTTTAACAGCAGTAGTTACCCCTCCATTTTGAGCAAAACCATAGGCAGCCTTACCTACTTTAACCGGTATTTTGTAGACGCGTTCTTCTGTCATTTGAATATCCATACCTTCAAACACTGATTGCAATTCTTCAAATGTCATTACATAATCAACATATTCATCTTTGCGAGCCTCCTTGCGTTTAGCGATACATGGACCGATAAAGACAAGTTTTGCATCAGGATATTTCTCTCGTGCGATTTTTGCAGTATAGTGCATTGGAGAACGAGTGCTTGATATGTATTTTTTTAATTCAGGAGCATGTTTTTCAGCCATTTCAACATAAGAAGGGCAACAAGAAGTTGTCATAAATGGCTGTCCTTCTTCAAGTTTTTCTTTCAGTTCGGCGCTCTCCTTTTCGGTTGTTATTACAGCCCCCTGAGCCACCTCGATTATTTCAGTAAAACCTATTTCTTTGATTGAATTATAAATAAATTCAACCGAACTTTTATATTGAGAGAGTATTGCAGGAGCGACAAGGGCTATCACCTGTTCGCCACGTCTGATGCTTTGGAGTATATCAAAGACTTGCGAAATTTCAAATATTGCACCAAAAGGACAGCTATTCAAACACTTTCCACAATAGATACATTTTGACTCATCGATATGCTCTATACCAAACTCATCTTTGCTGATAGCTCCAACAGGGCATGACTCCTCACATGGAATTGGAATGTGTACAATTGCATGATAAGGACAATTATTGAAACATTTTCCACAACTGATACATAGAGATTTATTTATGCGACCTTGGCTTGTTTCTGAGTCAAATTCTATTGCATTCTTAGGACAATTTACAGAACATGCTCGTGCGACACAGCCTCGACAAAGATTGGTAATCTGGTAATTTGTGCGCACACATGATGAACATGCTTCATCAACCACACACATAATATTATCTTTGGGGGTTTCTCGAATTAAAGCCTTGCGGGCATATTCCGATAGAGGAGTCAATTCATCAGTCTCATCACTCATATCAAATCCCATTAGTGGCAATGACTTATATTTCCACACCGCACGTTCCTTGTGAATACAACAACGAGCCAAAACATTTGCCTTTCGTGGGCTGAGTTCTATGGGTAAGCGGTCAATTTTCTCAACCAACTGATTTTCATTCCAAAGCTTGATGAGACGCGTCAATAATCGCTGACGCACAATCATCACATTATTTCTTATTGCCATGATTTTGCTTTTTAGACTACAAAATTAGCACTTTTTCACGAAAACATAACCAATCATCCCCATATAATACAAGTAGTAACAATACTCACATATTGTTACTACTCAATATAAATTTATATTATTTCTATTTATTAAATAAATCTTTGATTGAGGCGATTGAGCCAAGAACTCCAGTCGCTTCATATGGGATATAAACAGTTTTGCCATCTTTTCCTGAAACCATTTCATTGAGTGTTTCAATATATTTCATGGCAAGCATATAAGTTGCAGGATCGGTTTTAGACTCTTTTATAGCTTCGGCAACACGACGAATAGCCTCTGCTTCGGCTTCTGCTTGCAACACTTTTGCTCGCGACTCACCCTCAGCCTTAAGAATTTGTGATTGTTTCTCTGCTTCAGCTTGATTTATCTGTGATTGTTTTTCTCCTTCAGAACGCAAAATCAATGATTTTTTCTCTCCTTCAGCATTCAAAATCTCAGCACGACGATTACGCTCAGCCTGCATCTGTTTTTCCATCGCCTCACGCACACTTTCGGGAGGAGTAATATCTTGCAACTCCACTCGATTAACTTTAACACCCCACTTGTTTGTTGCTTCATCAAGAATCGCTTGAAGACGAGAATTAATCGTGTCTCGAGAGGTGAGAGTTTCATCTAACTCTAACTCGCCGATTACATTACGCAACGATGTTTGAGTAAGCTTTTCTATCGCATTTGGAAGATTGTCAATCTCATAGACAGATTTTTTGGGATCAACAATCTGGAAATATAGCAACGCATTTATCTCGGTGGTAACATTATCCTTTGTAATAACTTGCTGAGAAGGAAAATCATAGACTTGTTCACGCAAGTCAATACTTGCTGTTGAAACGATACTTGCGATTTGACGACGGCCCGAAAAATTTTCCACTCGGCGAGTATATATCATCTTCGGCTTGTCTATAAATGGCCATATAATGTTCAATCCGGGAGGTAGCACACTATGAAAACGGCCAAGACGTTCTATAACTTTTGTCTCTGACTGTGGCACAACTTTTACGCCTGCCATTACAAGAATTATCACAATTAGGACTAATATGCCTAATAATATAAGAGTATTCATATCGCTATTATTTTATAATTGTTCGACTTCAAGAATTATACTATCATAGCCTATGATGCGCACTTGCGCTCCAACCGATATTGCTTGTGAATTAACACATCGCGCTTGCCAACGATCTCCATCGACTCTCACTCGTCCCACTCCATTCTCAGAAATATCTTCTATTACTTCTACAACACGACCTTTTAATGCATCCATGTTACTAACTGCATTATTGCCACATCTTTCTTCTCGAGATCGCTGCCATCGACGTATTTTAGGAGCAAATACGGAAAAAGCTATAATCGTTCCGACTATCAACGCTATTAGTTGTGCTTCCAAGCCTAAATTTACTAAAGAAACCACCATCGCACAAAGGCAACCCACTGCAAGACAAAATGTTGCAATCAACGAAGTTAGCAACTCTACAATTATCAATATTGCCATCACGATTAACCAAATCAACCAATTTCCCATCATTTACTTATTATAATTCTACCTAATCACAAATATAATAAATTTTTATGTATTGATAGTTCTTTTATTTTCAAATGTACATCCTTCTATACATAAATGTTTCCGATTTAATTAGTATCTTTGTGTTTTGTAACGAAAATTCATTAAAAATCAACAATATGCAAAAGGATTTCAAAGATGTTGATCTTGTTGCCGAACAAGATCCTACAGAACTCTCGGAAAATGCATTCCGCGAGTTAAAAGAGGGTGAGGAATACCGCCCTATAATGCATCCCACTCGCAAATATAGCGAGGTTACCCCCTATTCTGTTACAATGGGACTTCTATTGGCTGTAATCTTTAGTGCGGCTGCAGCCTATCTTGGGTTAAAAGTAGGACAAGTGTTTGAAGCAGCAATCCCCATAGCAATCATAGCAGTTGGTTTATCTGGGGCATTAAAAAAAGACAATCCACTTGGTCAAAATGTAATTATTCAATCAATAGGTGCTTGTTCGGGCGTTATTGTGGCTGGTGCAATCTTTACATTGCCGGCTCTTTATATCCTACAAGCTAAATACCCCGAAATTACCGTAAATTTCTTACAAATATTCCTTAGCTCACTACTCGGTGGCATGCTTGGAATTTTATTCTTCATTCCATTCCGCAAATATTTTGTAAAAGATATGCATGGCAAATACCCTTTCCCCGAAGCGACAGCCACTACACAAGTTCTTGTGAGCGCACAAGCTAAAAGCGGTGGAGGTCAAGCCAAAACGCTTATCATTGCATCGCTCATCGGCGGTTTGTATGACTATATAGTAGCCACATTTGGATGGTGGGCTGAAACTATCACAACAACAGCATCGCAATGGGGTACTACTCTTGCCGAAAAGACAAAAGTAGTGTTCAGTTGCAACACCGGAGCGGCATTACTCGGTCTCGGATATATCGTAGGGCTAAAATACGCTTTTGTAATCTTTGCCGGCTCTATCTTTGTGTGGTGGGTGGTAATCCCATTGATGGGCACATATGGAGAAACAAGCATAGCATCGTTGTCTCCAAACGCAATATTTAGCGACTATGCACGCTTGATTGGTATCGGTGGTATTGCAATGGCAGGTGTTATTGGTATCGTTAAATCATGGCCTATTATTCGCCAAGCAGTAGGTCTTGCCGGTCGTGAGTTCAAAGGTAACTCTGACGGAGCGAAGCCCATTCGTTGGCAACTTGACATTTCAATGAAGCATGTAGTGTTCTTCATTGCGTTGGCTCTGATTGTCGTATTTGTATTCTTCTGGTTAGGCGTCATCAACACATTCTGGCAAGCTCTTGTAGCATGGATTGTGGTTGCTGTTATCTCATTCTTATTCACCACAGTAGCGGCAAATGCTATTGCAATCGTAGGCTCAAACCCTGTATCGGGTATGACTCTCATGACATTGATTGTCGCATCGGCAATATTTGTTGCAATCGGGCTTAGTGGTACATCAGGGATCGTTGCCGCAATGATTATTGGTGGGGTTGTGTGTACAGCACTTTCAATGGCTGGTGGCTTTGTTACCGACTTGAAGATTGGATATTGGCTCGGCTCTACTCCTCGCAAACAAGAAAGTTGGAAATTCCTCGGCACGCTTGTATCAGCAGCAACCGTAGGAGGTGTAATCCTTGTTTTGAATGAAGTTTATGGCTTTACCGGAGAAAATGCACTTGTTGCACCACAAGCCAATGCAATGGCTAAAGTTATTGAGCCATTGATGATGGGAGGTGAGACTCCATGGATTCTTTATATGGTGGGAGCAATCCTTGCATTGATACTCAACTGGCTCGGAGTACCTGCGTTGGCATTCTGCTTGGGTATGTTCATTCCACTACCATTGAACACTCCAATGCTCGTGGGTGGTGCTATAGCCTATTTTGTTAGCCATAGTTCTAAAGATAAAGACATCAACAATGCGCGTCAAGAACGTGGCACGCTCATATCTTCAGGTCTTATTGCCGGTGGTGCATTGTTTGGTGTATTTGCAGCATTGACACGTTTCTTAGGATTTGAATATACCAACCCTCTATCAGAAGGGACAATCCAATTGTTGGGTGTTGCAATGTATGCGTTGTTGATTGCTTACCTTTACTGGGATAGCACTCGTGCTAAAAAGTTCAAAGATTAATTTTTGAAACTACCTCCTATTCATAAAGAGATACTCGCTCTATCCATCCCTGCTATCGTTACCAATATCACAACTCCACTGCTTGGACTTGTCGATGTAACGATAACAGGACACATGGGTGATGCTGTTTATATAGCCGCAATAGCCATTGGGGGGAACATGTTTAACATGCTCTATTGGCTATTTGCTTTTTTGCGCATGGGCACAAGCGGAATGACCGCACAGGCCTTTGGCGCACAAAATTTCAAAGAAACGACATTAACACTATATCGCGCATTAGTAGTCGCTCTTTTTGTAGGCATTGCTATGATAATATTGCAAGTACCTTTGGGCTCTGCAATACTAAATTTTCTCAATGTTAAATCATCTACAAGTATTTATGCTTGGAAGTATTTTTCCATCTGTATTTGGGGTGCACCAGCTTTTTTAGGAACATTTGCCCTATCGGGGTGGTTTTTGGGGATGCAAGATTCCAAAGCGACAATGTACATCTCAATATTAATCAATGTCGTAAATATTGCCACCAGCCTGATTCTTGTTTATTTATTTGACTGGGGGCTTACAGGTGTTGCAACAGGGACACTAACTGCACAATGGGTAGGATTTATTATCGGACTACTATTATGTCTAAGACGCAAATATAATTTAACACGATATCCTATCGTTGAAATTTTCAAATTAAACAAGCTTAAACGATTTTTCTCCATTAACGTTGATATATTCTTCCGCACTTTCTGTCTCGTTGCTGTTACCTTGTGGTTTACTCGCACCGGTGCTCAACAAGGGGATATCATTCTGGCTGTAAACACACTGTTGATGCAGCTATTCCTACTGTTTTCTTTCTTTATGGACGGATTTGCATTTGCCGGTGAGGCGCTTGCAGGGCGTTTTATTGGCGAGAGAAATGCCTTGCGACTAAAAGAATGTGTCAGAGCATTAATGTTGTGGGGATTAATTGTTGCTGTGCTGTTTACAGGCTTATATGCTTTCGGTGGAGAGCAAATTCTCATGCTGTTAAGTTCAGAGCCCGGTGTTATCGAGGCGTCTAAGAGCTATTACTATTGGGCTGCGGCAATTCCACTTGCCGGGTTTGTTACATTCACATGGGATGGCATATTTATTGGAGCAACTCGCACTCGCGCCATGCTGTTATCGATGTTTACAGCATCGGTCTCATTCTTCTTATTATACTTTGCACTATTTGACACATTTTTGAACCACGCAGTGTGGCTGTCCTTCATCTCCTACCTCGTCATCAGAGGAGTAATCTTGACTATCCTATCACCACAAATATCAAAATTTGACTATTCGCGATAGTAAACTCGCTTTACTCTCGTAGAAATAGAAGTCAATATTTCATAAGGGATTGTCCCCAATTTATCGGCAAGTTCAACAACAGGAATATTATCACCAAATATCTCTACCGAATCGCCAACACTACAATCGGCATCAGTAACATCAATCATACATACATCCATGCAGATATTACCCACCGTCGGGCAGCGATGACCATTAATAAATACATCAGCATTTCCATTCCCAAGATGGCGATCTATTCCATCGGCATAACCCACCGGAATTGTAGCAATACGAGAACGACGATGCAACAATCCACGACGCGAATATCCTATTGTAGTACCGGCTTCCCACTCTTTTATTGAGATTATTACTGTGTGCATTGATGAGACCGGACGCAGTTTATCCTGTGAGCCATCATTCATTGTTGGAATTCCATATAAGCATATTCCTAATCTCACCATATCACATTGATGTTCCGGAAATCGTGTTATTCCTGTTGAATTAAGTATGTGGCGTAATATGTGATGCGAAAATCCACTCTGCAATTGACCACAACAACGATAAAAATAATCAAATTGTTGCAATGTATAATCATCCATATCGGGGCAATCAGCGGCTGCTAAATGAGAGAACACCGAGCGTGGAGATATTGCATTTTGCCCTGATAAGATCGAGACTAATTCAGGCACATCTTTTTCCAAAAAGCCTAAACGATGCATACCTGTATCTAACTTTATGTGAACAGGATAGTCTTTTATTCCATATTTTTCTGCTTCCCGAATTATTTCACGTAGGATATCAAAACTATATATTTCAGGCTCAAGATTATAAGCAAATAGCGCTTTATAATTAACCACCTTGGGGTTTAGCACCATTATTGGCATGGTTATTCCTGCTTTTCGCAAATCGACACCTTCATCAAATGCAGCTACAGCAAGATAGGCAGCACCCTGTGATTGCAATGTTTTTGCAAGTTCATAAGAACCTGCGCCATATCCCGAAGCCTTAACCATACAAACAATTCCGGTTTCAGGTTTTATACTCGACCTATATAAATTATAGTTATGTAAAACTGCATCCAGATTTACTTCAAGCACTGTTTCATGCTGTTTTGCTTCAAGAACATCTATTATATGCTCGAAGTTAAAACGAGATGCACCTTTTACTAAAATCAGTTCATTATCAAAATCACTCGCACCGATTGATGACAAAAATTCGGTGGTTGAGTTATAAAATATTGAGTTTCCATCAAAATAACGGCTATGAGCCGATATCTCTTCTCCAATACCTATCACTCGATCAACGTTCTTCTGTTTCAACAAATGTGCTATTGCCTTATACAGTGTCGACGCATCCATCGTTTCATGCATCACATCACTTAATATAACTGTCAATGATTGAGATGCCATAGCTCGGCGTTGCATGAAATCAAGTGCCGGAGTCAATGAATTAAGATCAGATGTATATGAATCATATATCAACGAACAGTTATTTACACCCTCAACGACATTCAATCGAGTTCCCACATGAGACAATTTACTCATGCGTTGAGCTATTACATCCGGAGTGCGTCCCATATACAACATTACGGCAAGGCAATGAATGGCATTTTCTATATCAGCATCAGAAACAAATGGTATTGTCATTGAAGCATTATTCTGCAAATAGAAATATTCTATTGTTGCAAAATCATGGTGTTTATCTATTTTTGAGATAAATAATGGGCGGTCGCTATCTTTTGTCGACCATGCGATTTCCTTTACTGTTACCGATGCTGTTTCTATTACATCACTGATTAACTCATCATCGCCATTATATATTATACAATCGCAATCTCTGAATAATGCAATCTTTTCTTCACATTTACTTTTTATGGAAGAGAATCCCTCTTGATGTTCTTCGCCGATATTTGTAATAACTCCTAAATTGGGGCGTATCATTGACTGCAATGTAGGCATTTCATCTACTTGTGAAATTCCGGCTTCAAAAATAGCAAGTTGAGTATCATTATCCATCTTCCATATTGATAATGGTACTCCTATTTGAGAATTATAACTACGCGGACTGCGCACTACATTAAAATCATCTTGCAATAATTGATAAAGCCATTCTTTGACAGTTGTCTTACCTTTACTGCCTGTAATTCCTATTACCGGAACTGTAAACAATTGTCGATGGTAACGTGCAATAGCTTGCAATGCAAGTCTCACATTGGTAACAACCAAAAAATTTGCATCGTCTATAGATTGCATTATTGCAGGAACATACTCCACCACAAAATTACGGACACCTTTATTATATAACCCTTGCAGATATTTATGTCCATCATTATTGCGTGTGCGCAACGCAAAGAACAATGACTGTTCAGGATAAGTTAATGAACGGCTGTCAGTAAGCAACGTATTGATTGTCATCGCCGGCAACATGGGTTGTGGCAACTTCAATATATCGGCAATTTGTGAAATGGAATAGTTCATACCTGTATCTTATTTATAGCTTGTTCCAAATAAGGATAAGCCGATAATATTCTATCTATAATTTGTTGTGTGGAAAGGTTAAATTTTTCAATTACTGAAACATCATCAGTCATGTGCCGATGCTTCAATCGGCGCATCAATTTCTCACTCTCCCGTACAATATTATTTGTTTCTTCACTAAAGAATGATTGAGAAAAAATCTCATATATATAACCTATAGCAACATCCGACGGATGAATCATATCTGAAGCATAAAAACGATAGTCCCTCAAATCATCCATCATTATTTCATAAGCCGGGAAATAAATTACATTGTCCAACTCATGACACAATTTATTAACAGCAAGCAACAACGTTGATTTACTCAACTGATTTTCATGAGCACCATCAGCAAGATGACGAATAGGGCTGACCGTAACGATTATATTTATTTCGGGATTTATTTCTCTTATTTTAACTATTAATTTGCTCCACAAGGAAACTATTTCATCAACTGCCATGCTTCGTCTGCTAAAATTAGATGCAGGCAATTTATGGCAATTTGATACTACGCTTTGAGTCTTTTTATATTCATAGACATAAGCAGTTCCAAAAGTAATTATCAATACTCTTGAGCGCTTTAATCGTTCTGATGCGCCATCGATTTTATCATTTATGCGAGAAATAACATCATCGGCATTTACTCCTGAAAATGATGAATGATGACTAAAACTATGATATCGTCCTTGATATTCAAACAAATCATTAATACAAAACTCGCGACAATTTATCAAATCTTGCAAAGCCAAAGCTATACTTGCCGGATTATATAATGTTCCAAATGGATTTACCTCAACATCAAAAAGCGCATCTTGCAGGCGGCGACCAATATTATCACTAAAACATGAGCCAAGCATTGTTATTGCTCCATCATGAGCAATAACTCCTTTATTTGCAAGCGGTTTTATCGTTGTACGAAAATCCATATCGTTAAAACATCATATAATCTATTGACAGCACTTGGAATTCTGTGCGACGATTAATTTGATCGGCAACCTCTTGATCAGCCTCCGGCAATGCGAGAATATAATCTTCAGTCAAAACATCACCCTCTTTAAATTGAGGATATTCACGCGCGAGTTTTTTAGTTATTGTCTTCGGACGAGATTCGCCATATCCTTGATGTTGCAATCTATCGGCATTAATGCCAGCTTCAATCAAATAATCAATAACTGATTTAGCACGACGCTGAGACAAATCAAGATTATAATCGTCAGACCCTTTTCTATCGGTGTGAGAAGCCATCTCGATTGTTACATTAGGATTATCACGCAACAACTGCGCCATTTCATCAAGAGCGGTTTTTGACTCCGGTCGCAAAGTCGCTTTATCAAAATCATAGAATATGTTCTCAATAACGACCGGTTTGTTTATTGATGCGAGTAAGAAATCTACACCATATTCAGCATCCTCCTCGGCTGTGTCTGAAGTAAACTCCTGTTTGGCATTCAAATATCCTTTAGCACCGGCAAGCATCACATAACTCACACCGCGTTGTAATGGGAAACTAAATGAGCCATCATTGCGAGCAACCTGCTTCTGATTTGAGCCATCATTGCCAACAATGCGTATTACAGCATTAGGAATAGGCTCTTCATCTTTATCAAGTACCCACCCCGAAATTAAGATATTCAACTCCGGCAATTCAAAAGAGTATATGTGGTCATATCCACGCCCATCTCCTCTATTAGAAGAAAAATAGCCTGTTTCTCCTTCACCAAAAGTTATACCAAAATCATCATACGATGAGTTCATGGGTAATCCCATGTTTTCAACTTTCCATCCGCCCGACGGTGTCAATTGTGCACAGAACAAATCAAGTCCGCCCATACCCGGATGTCCGTCAGACGCAAAATACAACACACTATCTTCTCTAACATAAGGAAACTCCTCATCTCCAGGCGTATTAATAAATTCTCCTAAATTTTCAAGTGAACCAGCTCGTTCTTTTAGGTTAATACGCCACAAGTCTTTACCACCATATCCACCCGGCATATCTGATGTAAAATAAAGATATGTCCCATCGGGAGATACGGCAGGATGCCCATAGCTCGAAAGCGTATCGGCTGTTATTTCAAATTTCACAGGCGCACTCCATTGTGCATCAGAACGTTGGGATGTGTATATTTCCACTCCTGTATTGGCATTTGGTTCTCGACGAGCCTTTGTCAAATACATTGTAGATCCATCGGGCGCGAAAGAAATTATACCTTCATCCAATTCTGTATTCAATTCACCTTCTACGGATTCAGGGCGTTGCCATTGACCATTTTCATCCTTTTTTGAAAACCATATATCAGATTTCTTCATGCCAGTAATTTCGCTACGTTTATCGCCTACAACCTTTTCATTAGTTGTTGTATAATACAACACATCATGCGATTTATCAAAATACATAGGCGAAAAATCAGCACGTCTCGAATTAAACAATTTAGCCTGTTTCACCACATATCGAGTTCTATTATCTTTCATTAATATTGCTTGATTACAACCGGCAATTCCCACTGATGCGGCTTTAGATTTTGGATTGCGCACCAGAAACTCTTTATAAGCATTCAATGCCGGTTGATATTTTCCTTCGGCATGAAGAGACTGTGCCAAATACAATTGAGCCATAGAATCGGGATAGCCATACCTTATGGCATTTTGATAGGCTGCCGATGCACGAGAACTCATATTCAAATGTCGATAACACTCTCCCATTTTAAATGCCGCCTCTCCCCTAATAGGACGTTCTTCTCGCTTTGTATATTTATTATATACCTTACGGTAGGTCTTTGAGGCATCATAATATTCCCCACGAGCCAATTGTTCATCGCCGACAGACATTTTCGCGCCACCGCAACCACTTATAATTAATGATACCAATATTATCGCAAAACAGAATAAATGTTTCATAACTATCAATTTATGCCAATGATATATATGTTAACTTATAAAGTATTAACGTAACCCTTCTTTTGATATTTTCCAATCACACAAATTTACTAAAACTTTTTTGATGTAATCAGATATTTTTTACTATTCACATTTTGTAATTTATTTTGAATTATATATTTTTGAATTATTACATTGACTTAACCAAGAAATATGAAAACGATTAGCAAATACCTTTTTCTATTCATGTTTGTAATCATCGCTATTTCAATATACTCATGTAGTGATGATGACTTAACTACCAACTCGCCTAATAACACACACGATTTATTCCTTGGCAATTGCAAGATATTTAAATTTGGGCAAGAAACATCTCAATTTGAAGCATCGGATTTCATCCTACACATCCTTGCTCCCAATGGTACTATAATCCAACGCAAAGGTAATCATGTTAGAGAAAATAATATTTCAGAATTAATTTTGAATGAAGGTCTCAGCGACAACAAATATAGATTGCTTTTCATGGAATATGACATTCCAAATCCTGATAATCCTCGTTTCACTAAAGCTCGGTTTGGATTAGGTTGCGAAATAAACATTATTGATGGGCTACCGTCTATATTAGATGCATACAATCCTTCATTACAATTATTTGCATTACACGAGCAAAACAATACCTACGCAATAAATTGTGATGATGACCTAAAAAAACTTGCTAACGCAGTTAACACTGATGGTTCTGAAATTGATTCTACTTATACTTTCATCCAGACATGTAAAATCGACTTAGAATATGCATGTTTTAAAACCAATAAAGACTATGGGTGGAATCCCATTGGAGCAAGCAACAACACCCCTTTTAAATCAAAATATTTTGGCAACAACTACACGATAACCGGGCTAAACATTAATCGACCTAACACTTTTGGTGTTGGATTGTTTGGCTACACAAGCATGGCATATATCAAGAATGTAATAATTCGCAACTCCACCATACGTGGAGACTATGCCACAGGAGCTCTCGTTGGCGTAATAACAAGACCCGGAAATATTAAAGCATGTACCATTGTTGATTCATGCCACGTTGACAATTGCACAATCAGTGGCACGACATACAATTCCGAAGAAGGAGGAGTTAATATTGGCGGACTCGTTGGCGCAATAGAAGAGGGTACAATGCTCAACCTGACATCGTCATCATCAAGCAATAATACAATAATTGCCACTTATAATGCAGGAGGACTTGTCGGGGGTAGTGTAAGTTATACAGTAGCAAACATAGGAAATTGCACAAGCTATGACAATGATATCACTGCCCAAATTTCAGGCGCCGGAGGGATCATTGCCGTTGCCGATTCTCTTTACATATCAGGATGCACCAATACTTCAACTGTTATAGGTGGTGCATCTTCATCAGATACCGGTATTGGCACAGGAGGCATTGTTGGTGGTAGTGGAGCAAGCTATATAACAAGTTGCACAAACTCCGGAACGATAAAAGGAGACGAAGGTGTAGGAGGTATTATCGGAAGTACTCGCATAAAAGGCAGTCGAAATCCTGAAGCGCCAGAGCCGTATGCTCACAATTACACCATGGTCAAATATTGTGGTAATACAGGAAATGTCTCTGGAGAAATCACAGTTGGAGGAATATGTGGGGATTCCAACTTTGGAAGCTATGCAGTTTATAATAGCGGAAAAATTGAGGGTAAAGCCCAAGTGGGAGGAATACTTGGTGCAGGTGTAATTGCCGTTACGCATAATTCTGTAAATTCAGGCGAAATTTCAGTTACTAATTATGATGGCAACTCTTTCTGCGGAGGTATCATAGGCAAAGCCGATATGACATCTATTGCACTTTGTCAAAATTATGGGGCTGTTAATAGCACCGGAACTCATACTGCCGGTATTATAGGAATTTCAGGCAGCACAGCAGTAATCCATCAATGTGGAAATTTCGGCAAAATAAATAGTACAGCGAGTGGAGCCACAGGAGGTATAGCAGGAGAAATAGGCAATCCTTCGGACTGGGGTCCCATGAATACGGCAGAGGTGGTTATTGGCACTATAGAAATCGCCATGGCTGCATTAGGCCCGATTATGGCTTATGCAGAGCATGCGACAGAAGGTGCATTACACATTATTCTAAAAATAACCGAGCCATTAATTGAATATAGCCTTGTTGGGACAAACACTTACTTTGAATATCACACCGTTCATTCAATTATTCATCATGAAGCTCTTGAACAAATTGATGTAGCTGTAAATGGAGCTACATCAAACATTAGTTCAGACGTTAACAATGTAATATCTGATATACGTGAAAACACTTATTCAAATATTGATGTAAATGGATTTGACAAATCTATAATTACCACCAATTATATTGCTGAAATAAACAACACTCTTGACTATTACATCCAAGATAATGGAGCCGACACCTATAATAACAGTATAAACACAAAGCGAAATAATCTATGTGATGCCGTTGAGAAAAAGACAGAGGATAAAGAGTTGGCTCATTCAATAATAGCAGGTATTACTCTTGGTGCAAGTTTTATTTTCACTACCGGGGCTGTAATAGCCGGTTTTTTCACCGGAGGTGCTACTGCCGCAGCAGTATTTGTTGGGTTGGGTGCAATCACTTCTGTTATTAGTGGTGTTAATTCAATTGTTAAAGGCTCTACTGAATTTGAGCAAAATGCAGTTATTGTTTCACAATGCGTTAATGCCGCAAAAATCACATCCTCATCAAGCGATGAAACAGGAGCTTTGATCGGTGTTCTCAATGACTATGGTATTATGCGCGATTGTCTCAACACAGCTAATGGTGATGGCAAAGGTGGATATTTTATTGGAACAGCTGGCGACAAATCTGAAATTACTCGATGCCTTTCCTTAGGGCAAAATTGGGAAAGAACAATTGCTAAAATGGAACAACTAATAGACGTCTCTGATGTTTACTTTTATAATAGCGAAAGTTCAACAGCGCTTAATGCGTTATCTCCTTCAGAAATTGGAGATGCATCAAATTATGACGGGTGGGACATAGGCACCGATAAAAATCTATGGACTATACCCTCCTCTTCGTCCAACAAATCATACCCTATTCCATTCTATTCCGAAATGAGAGAGAAATAAAATACAGGTTTAATCAAAATCTCACAACAATGAAAACAATCATGCAATACATTGTAATCCTATTAACATCATTATCGTGCTTTGCATTATTTTCATGCCACGATGAGAATGACATTTTTTCAAACGAAATAGGCTCTACCTTAGAACATTTTGATGGGAAAAGAGTATCTACATTCTATCTCCCACATGATAGCACAACAATCAGTAACGGGACTAATTCTGCCACTGTATATCTCGAAAATACTGAAACATTAAAACAATACGAATTTTCAGCTAAAACAATACTAAAAGACAATCGTCTTGAAGTAAAAATGGATATTCCCAACAATGAAAAAATTGATGATGGCATATATAATCTTTCGGTGGTTGTTATTACCAATTTAGACATTATATTAATGCGCATACGTTTCATTGTTAAAATCAGGAAAGAGATGATTGATATTATTGATGCTAAAATTCCTGAATACAAATATCTATCCGGCAGTGGGACTAATAAAGACCCATATATAATATCATCTACTAAAGATTTTGATTATCTACTATATAATCTTAAATATGTAGACACAGAGCTTCATGGGAAAGGTAGCTATTTTTCTCAGACAGCCGATTTTGATGCACCAAAAGCCGGAGACGATGCCGATGGTCGAGAATATGCAAGTTTCCCATTTGCCGGAATCTACAAAGGAAACGGACACACAATTTCTAACATCAACTATACTGGGACTAAATCAAGTTCAATAGATACTAATATTGGGCTATTTGACGGATTACATGATGGTGCAAAGATTTCAAATCTTAAATTAGATGTCTCATTCAAAGGAGTTCATTCCTATTCAGGAGCACTTGCAGGCTACTCTAATGGGAATGTTACACTTGACAGTATCTCTGTTATAGGTGATATTGATGACTGCCACGAAGTTTGTGGTGGTCTAATTGGAATAAATCAACCAACCAATGGCACTTTGACAATAACAAATTGTAATCTTGATGTTGATATAACTGCCGATGGAACACATATTGGCGGAATAATCGGAGCATCTCACAGCAACACGATTATAAAAGATTCTAAAATAGGTGGTGATGTATCCGGGAAAACCTCTGTTGGTGGCGTTATTGGCAGCAGCATTCAAGCATCCTATGAAATAGCAAACCTATCCAATATCGACTCTCATTTTGCGATATCAGGCACTACTTCTGTAGGAGGAATTTTTGGGAATTTTAGTGCACCGAATTTCAAAGTTGAAAAAATATCATTGCAACATACTGTAACATCTGCTGACAATGAAATTAAAATCATTTCAGGAGAAGAAAGTATTGGTGGGGTATTTGGGGATTTAAACATATCTAATATGACTGCTGATTCATATTTAAAAGATGTGCACATTAAATGTCCTGTAACCGGTAGTGAAAATGTGGGTGGACTAATCGGCAAATTATCTATCATCTCCGAAAAAACAATAACTATAAATAATTGTAAAATAGCATCCATTATTAAAGGAGAAACCAATACCGGTGGCTTTATCGGTTTAGGTCTAACAGCATGCCCCATTACATTTGAAGAAGAATCAAGCATAAAAACATCAGACGGAATAGCTGAAGTTTTAGGTGGTAACTATACTGGTGGGGTATTTGGTAAATTTGAGCCATCAGGAAAAACAATCATATTTGAGAATACCTCAAAAATTTATTGTGGCGTAAATGTTTCAGGCACTACTAATGTCGGTGGTTTTGCAGGTTGCGTAAATTTCAATAATTCTAAATCAGAAAATGAACGTACTATTAATTTGAATGGTTTTGAATTAAAAAATACAGTAGAAATAAAAGGAGGGGTAAATACAGGTGGATTGATAGGATTTGTAAAAAATGCAATCATAAAGGGGCAAAACACTTTTGACTATAATGAAGGGAGCGGGTTGACAATTCCAAAATTTTCTCGATTTACCCCTAATTTCTCTGGTAAAATAATCGCGGCTAATCCTTCATCGGGTAGTTGCTTTGGAGGAGCTATTGGCAAAGCATACAACTCTTCGATCAAAGGAATATGCGTAAACTCCATTATAGAATTAACTAATCTTGATTCAATTGGTGGAATTGTCGGGCACATTGAATCTACCCTTCAATCATTAAAGGTCATTGAAGACTGTACTTATAAAGGAGAATTAATAGGAAATAAAAACATAGGCGGTATAGTCGGAATAAAAACAAAAAATGGGCAGATACTTGATTGCATCAATTACGGGATAATTTCAGCCAAGGAGAATGTCGGAGGTGTACTTGGAAAGCTATGTTACGAAAACATTAACGACGGGGGTATTTTTGTTAATTATTGTGTGAACACAGGAGCTGTTACAGGGTCAGGTGCTGATACCGGTGGAATTGTTGGATATATGCAAGGAGATAATGATATAAATTTATATGTATCCATTTCTCATAGTGGTAATTATGGAAAAATTACAGGTGGAGATACCGGAGTCGGCGGTATTCTCGGACGATGCAACACTCGCCGAGGTCGTGTCCTTAATTGTGCAAACCATGGAGAGGTTTACTCAGCAAATGAATGCCGAATAGGTGGTATTGTCGGTTCAATGGGCAAGGATCCAAGCGCCGCTCACCAATCGACAAACCTTCAAGTTGGTTATTGTGCCAATACCGGCACTGTTTCAAGCAGCAATGGCAGCTCACATGTGGGAGGAATTTTAGGGTTCCAAGAGGAAGGCTGTTCTGATTGGACTGACGAAGATTCTTGGGTTCATGATTGCTACAATACCGGTTCAATCACCGGAAGTGGAGACCGCGGAGGCATTGTTGGCTACGTAGATCATTATAGCTATGTTCAGAAATGCTTTAATTCGGGCGAAACAAACAAAGGTATTTGTGGGACTCGCAAAAGTTCTGCAATAATCTATGACGATTATACTTTCTATACTAAAGGTAGTGATTCCGGAGATTGGTTGGGAGATAAAAAGATTTCTGATGAAGACGCTAAAAAGGAGGGAACATTCCAGAATGAAGAACAGACAGAGGGATTTGATTTTAATGGCATTTGGAAAATGGGAAGCAATCACCCAATTCTCCGTGATTGTCCATTCCAAGATATATCATTTTCCAACTAATTTCGCAAACATATAGAAACTGCTTCTTCAGGAGCAGTTTTTTGTTTTTTGTAGCTCTATTATTTTGAGTATCTTTGTGGAAACATCATTGAATAACAATTAAAATTTATATAACATGAAAAAATTATTAACAGCATTAGCTCTCGCATCTGTTACAATCAGTGCATCGGCAATCTCTCCTTTATGGCTTAGAGATGTAAAAATATCTCCTGATGGGCAACAGATAGTATTCACCTATAAAGGTGATATTTACAAAGTCGCTACAACCGGAGGAGAAGCAACTCGACTTACAACACAACCTTCCTATGAAGCTGTTCCCATTTGGTCGCCCGACGGAAAGAAAATAGCTTTTTCATCTGACCGCAATGGTGGCTCTGACATTTACATCATGAATGCAAATGGCGGGCAAGCCACTCGCCTCACATTTCATTCTAATTCAGAAACTCCCGAAGCATTCTCGCCCGATGGAAAACATATCTATTTTTCTGCTAACATCCAAGACCCTTCATCAAGTGCCATGTTCCCATCTGGACGCTTGACCGAATTATATAAAATCCCTGTAACAGGAGGACAATCCAAACAAATTATAGCTTCACCGGCTCAAATGATTAATTTTAATGCCGATGGAACATTTTTCCTCTACCAAGACCAAAAGGGAATGGAAGACGAATGGCGTAAACATCACACATCATCTATCACACGTGATATATGGAGTTGTGATTTAACTACCGGAAAACACATTAATCTCACTAATCGTGCTGGAGAAGACCGCAACCCCATATTATCTGCTGATGGCAACACTGTATATTTCCTTAGCGAACGAGATGGGAAAACTTTTAACGTTTACACATTCCCTCTAAACAATCCCAAAAATATTACTGCTGTAACTAATTTCAACACTCACCCTGTTCGCTTCCTTTCGCAAAGTAAAAATGGGATTCTTGCTTTTACCTATAATGGCGAAATATACACTAAAGCCCCTACAAGCAAACCGCAAAAAGTCATCATCAACATTACCCTTGATGATGAAAATCTACTTGAAACCATCAAAGTTAATAGCGGGGCTAATGGAGCAACTGTTTCTCCCGATGGCAAGCAAGTGGCATTCATCAAACGCGGTGAGATTTTTGTAACTTCGGTAGAATACACTACAACAAAACAAATTACTCACACAGCAGCTGCTGAACGTCAAATAACTTGGTCTCCAGATAATCGCACTATTGCCTATACAAGCGAACGCGATGGTCATTGGAACATCTACAAGGCTACTATAGCTCGTGAAGAGGATCGCAATTTTCCTAATGCAACCATCATTGATGAAGAGCCTATGTTCTCTGCCAAAGATAAAATTGAGCGCACTTATCCTTCATTCTCTCCCGATGGCAACGAACTTGCATTTATACAAGACCGCAATAAATTGATGGTAATGAACATCAAAACAAAAAAAGTGCGCCAAATTACCGACGGATCTACTCATGCACGCCGTAATGGAGGCTTTGCCTACTCTTGGTCTCCAGATGGAAAATGGTTTGTTCTTTCTGTCGTTGACAATAAACACGATCCATATAGCGATGTTGCCATCGTGAGTGCTGATGGTGGCGAAATTGTCAACCTCACTCAAAGCGGATATTTTGACGAATCTCCTCGCTGGGTAATGGATGGAAACGCAATAATATTCCTTTCTGAAAGATATGGCATGCGCAACCATGCTTCATGGGGAACGGAATATGACGTAATGATGATTTTCCTCAACCAAGATGCCTATGACAAATACCGCTTGAGCGAAGAAGACTATGCACTTTTCAAAGAAATAGAAAAAGAGCAAAAGAAATCGGAAAAGAAAGATGCTGATAAAAAAGAAGACAAAGACAAAAAAAGTGATAACAAAAAAGCAAAAATTGATGACACCAAGAAAATTAACGTTGAACTTGATGGTATTCGCGATCGTATAGTGCGTCTAACCCCATATTCTTCTGACATATGCGATGCTATCGTAACCAAAGATGGAGAAAATCTTTATTATCTATCTTCAGCGGGAAAAAGTTATGACCTTTGGAAAATAAGCCTTCGCAAACCCGGGGCAAAACTATCAAGCAAACTTGACGCCGGCTACACATCATTGCAAATGGACGCTGATGGTAAAAACATGTTCCTTTTAAGCGGAAAATCCATGAAGAAAATGGATGCCAAGAGCGAAAAGATGACTCCCATCACCTACTCTGCTACAATGAAGCTTGATGCCGCTGCTGAACGAGAATATATGTTTAACTATGTATATACCCAAGAAAAAGAAATGTTCTATAAAAAGGATATGCATGGGGTAAATTGGGATAAAATGACTGCCGACTATCGTCGTTTCCTCCCCCACATCAACAACAACTACGACTTTGCTGAATTACTTAGCGAATGGCTTGGCGAATTGAATGTATCACACACCGGAGGACGCTACTCTGCTCCATCGGCAAAAGAAGCGACTGCAAGCCTTGGGTTACTCTATGACTTGAAATTTGCTGGCAAAGGGTTAAAAGTTGAAGAAGTTCTTGAAGGAGGTCCTTTTGACCGCGCAAGTTCAAAAGTAACAGTCGGATGTATCATTGAGAAAATCAACGGAGAAGAAATTACACCCGACCAAGACTATACCCAACTATTAAATGGTCTTGCTCGCAAAAAAACGCTCATTGAAATTTTCAACCCCACCACAAATGAACGATGGGATGAAGTTATACTTCCTATCTCCACATCAGCAACAAATCGTCTATTATATAACAGATATGTAAAACAACGTGCTGCCGATGTTGAACGTTGGTCAAACGGACGTCTCGGATATGTACATATTCAGTCAATGGGCGATGATAGTTTCCGCAAAGTATACTCCGACATCCTCGGAAAATACAACCATTGCGAAGGCATCGTAATTGACACTCGTTGGAACGGTGGTGGACGCCTTCACGAAGATATTGAAATTCTATTCAGTGGACAAAAATATTTCACTCAGACAGTGCGTGGTGTAGAAGCATGCGACATGCCAAGTCGTCGATGGAACAAACCAAGTATCATGGTGCAATGCGAAGCTAACTATAGCAATGCTCATGGGACACCTTGGGTTTATAAACATCAAGGCATCGGCAAACTCGTTGGTGCACCAGTCCCCGGCACAATGACAAGTGTCAACTGGGTTACCTTGCAAGACCCAACACTTGTGTTTGGTATTCCTGTTGTCGGCTACAAACTTCCCGATGGCAGTTATCTTGAAAATGCTCAACTTGAGCCTGACATCCATATCCTCAATGCGCCCGAAACTGTTGTAAATGGAGAAGATACACAATTGCGCACTGCTGTTGAAACCCTTCTTAGCGACATTGACAAAAAATAATTTTGCCATGAGAAATCAAGTTTGGCACGGAATATGCTAATATGATTTTCAGTTAAGAAATAAAATTATAAACAAAACTATAAATCATTTTAAGTTATGAATATTAAACCATTGGCCGATAGAGTGTTGATTAACCCCACTCCCGCCGAAGAAGTAACTATGGCAGGTATCATCATTCCTGATTCTGCAAAAGAAAAACCTCTTAAAGGAACTGTACTTGCTGCCGGTTGTGGCACTAAAGATGAAGAAATGGTTGTAAAAGAAGGCGATACAGTACTTTATGGCAAATATGCCGGTACTGAAATCGAATTTGAAGGCAACAAATACCTCATCATGCGTCAAAGTGACATTTTGGCAATCATCAATGAATAATGTTTTAAACTTTATCAATCATGGCAAAAGAAATTAAATTTGATATCAAAGCTCGCGAAGAGCTAAAAAAAGGCGTTGACGCTCTTGCCGACGCTGTAAAAGTAACTCTTGGTCCTAAAGGACGCAACGTTATTATTGAAAAGAAATTTGGTGCTCCTCACATTACTAAGGATGGCGTTTCGGTTGCTCGTGAAATCGAACTTGAAGACGCATTCCAAAACATGGGAGCTCAACTCGTTAAGGAAGTAGCTTCTAAAACCGGTGATGATGCAGGTGATGGAACTACAACTGCTACCGTTCTTGCTCAAGCAATCATTAACGTTGGTCTTAAAAATGTTGCAGCAGGTGCCAATCCAATGGATATCAAACGTGGTATTGACAAAGCTGTTGCCGTCGTAGTTGAAGGAATCAAGGCTCAAGCTCAAGAAGTGGGCGACGATTTCAAGAAAATCGAAGACGTTGCTCGCATCTCAGCCAATAACGATGAAGCTATCGGTCGCCTAATTGCAGAAGCAATGAAGACTGTTAAGAAAGAAGGCGTTATTACTGTTGACGAAGCCAAAGGAACTGAAACAACAGTTGACGTTGTTGAAGGTATGCAATTTGATCGTGGTTACATTTCTCCATATTTTGTTACTAACCCTGAAAAGATGGAATGTGAAATGGATAGTCCTTATATCCTCATCCACGACAAGAAAATCTCTAACCTCAAAGACATGCTTCCGATCCTTGAAGCTACTGCACAAAGCGGACGCCCATTGCTCATCATCGCCGAAGATGTTGACCAAGAAGCACTCGCTACTCTTGTAGTGAACCGCCTTCGCGGCTCATTGAAAATCTGTGCTGTTAAAGCCCCCGGATTTGGTGATCGTCGCAAAGAAATGCTTGAAGACATTGCAATCCTCACCAGTGGTGTTGTCATCTCTGAAGAAAAGGGCATGAAACTTGAAAGCGCAACAATAGACTATCTCGGTCGCGCTGAAAAGATTTCTGTTAACAAAGAAAACACAACTATCGTTAATGGCGCCGGAGACAAAGACGCTATTGCTGCACGTGTTGCCCAAATAAAGATGCAAATCGAAAAAACAACATCAGACTATGACCGCGAAAAACTTCAAGAACGTCTTGCTAAACTTGCAGGTGGTGTTGCAGTTCTTCACATTGGTGCTCCTTCTGAAGTTGAAATGAAGGAGAAAAAAGATCGTGTTGACGACGCTCTTAGCGCTACTCGCGCAGCTATCGCTGAAGGCATCGTTCCCGGTGGTGGTGTTGCCTACATTCGTTGCGTTGCTCGTCTTGAAAACCTCAAAGGTGAAAACGATGACGAAACAACAGGTATCCAAATCGTTAAACGTGCTATCGAAGAGCCTCTTCGCCAAATCGTTGCCAACGCAGGTGTTGAGGGTGCAGTAGTTGTTCAAAAAGTAAAAGATGGTGAAGGCGACTTTGGTTACAATGCACGCACAGGTGTTTATGAAAACATGCACGCTGCCGGTGTTATCGACCCTGCTAAAGTAACTCGCGTAGCTCTTGAAAACGCTGCTTCAATTGCAGGCATGTTCCTCACAACTGAATGTGTTATTGCAGAGAAGAAAGAGGATAATCCTGCACCCGCAATGCAAGCTCCAGGCATGGGCGGCATGGGTGGCATGATGTAATCCCCCTCATCTAACTATAACAAAAAACAGCTTTCGACGAAAGCTGTTTTTTTTGTTGTATCTAGATGAATAAATGTGTCCTATTTTATTAATTCCATGCCTCGTGTGATTGCGGCTTCATTCATTGGAATAAGATGGTGATGTCGTTCCGGAAGCGTCTTTTTAAGACCTTTAATAACACTCGCCATTGGCACTAATGGTTTAACCTTTAATAATGCTCCAAGTACAATCATATTATAAGTCTTAGCATTTTCCATGTCAAACGTAGCTTCCATGGCATCTATACTAATGATGTTAATATCTGTGCGAGTGGGAGCATGATGAATGCCATAAGGATCATATATCAATGTGCCTCCGGGTTTAACCTTTGATTCAAACTTGTCAAGACTTTGCTGATTGAGAATTACAGCAGTGTCAAATGCATCAAGGATAGGTGAGCTGATGGGGGCATCACTCAAAATAACAGTAACATTTGCTGTACCACCTCGCTGTTCAGGACCATAAGAAGGCATCCATGTAACCTCAAGGTTGTCCATTAGTGCAGCATAGGCAAGAATTTTACCCATTGAAAGCACTCCTTGTCCGCCAAAACCGGCTATTATTATTTCTTCTTTCATTACTTTACTGTGTTTTTGATTTCACCAAGAGGATACTTAGCAAACATGTTTTCTTTCATCCATTTATTGGCTGCAACCGGAGACATTTTCCATCCGGAGTTACAAGTACTCACAATTTCGACTAATGAAGTACCACGACCTTCCATTGAATTCTTAAATGCTTGTTTGATTGCAGCTTTTGTCTTGCGCACAGCAGCAGGAGTGTGTACTGCCTGACGTGTAACATAACATGTTCCATCAAGTTCTGCTACAAGTTTGGTTATATTCAATGGGTATCCATTCAAATCGATACGACGACCATATGGGGTTGTCGATGTCTTCATCCCCTCAAGTGTTGTGGGGGCCATCTGCCCACCAGTCATGCCATAAATACCATTATTTATAAATATGATTGTAATATTTTCTGCACGATTGGCAGCATGAATTGTTTCGCATGTACCAATAGCAGCAAGATCGCCATCGCCCTGATAGGTAAACACCATGCGCGATGGATTTAGACGTTTTACCGCTGTTGCAACTGCCGGAGCACGACCATGAGCTGCCTCAATCCAATCTATATCGACATAATTATAGGCAAACACTGCACATCCCACAGGAGCAATACCTATTGTTTTATCCTCAATGCCCATCTCCTCAACAATCTCGGCAATGAGACGATGCACAACGCCATGACTGCATCCGGGGCAATAGTGCATATGATTATCGTTTAACAAACGAGGCTTTGCATATACACGATTTTCAGGCTTTATTATTTCTTCTACTGTCATAACTCCTTTATTTTTTAGCATCTGAGAAATATGAATTAAATGCATCAACTACCTCATTGGGATTTGGAACAATTCCTCCTAAACGGCCAAAATGACACACCTGTACACGACCTTCAACAGCAAGGCGCACATCTTCTATCATTTGTCCTGCATTTATCTCAACACACAACATTCCTTTAACTTGTTTTGATAGTTCTGCAATACGTTCATATGGGAACGGCCATAGCGTAATAGGTCTTATAAGCCCGATCTTAATTCCTTGAGCACGAAGTTCCTCTATTGATTTCAAGCAGATGCGGGCTATTGAACCAAATGCAACGATTAGATAATCGGCATCTTCAGTATAATATTCTTGATAACGCACCTCGTTTTGTTCAATCATCTTATATGTACGCTGGAAACGCTCATTATTACGTTCCATCTGATATGAATCAAGTTCAAGCGTTGTCATAATATTGGGCTTGCGTGTTGCCGGTCGCCCGGTAATAGCCCATGGACATTGACGAGCAATCTCTTCGTCGGTGCGACGAGGACGGAAAGGAGGTAATACAACCTTTTCCATCATCTGACCAACGATACCATCGGCAAGAATCATTGCCGGAGTGCGATATTTAAACGCAAGATCAAATCCTAAAGCAACAAAGTCTACCATTTCCTGAACACTTGATGGAGCAAGCACAATCAAGTGATAATCTCCATGACCACCACCCTTTGTAGCCTGAAAATAATCGGCCTGAGATGGGTGAATTGTTCCAAGTCCCGGACCGCCACGCATCACATTGACAATGAGAGCAGGTAACTCCCCTGCTGCAATATATGATATCCCCTCTTGTTTCAAACTCACACCTGGGCTTGACGATGATGTAAACACAGCCTTCCCACATGCAGCTCCGGCATAAACCATGTTTATTGCGGCCACCTCACTTTCAGCCTGCAAAACAACCATTCCGGTTGTTTCCCAAGGCATTTCGGCTTCGAGTGTTTCAAGAATTTCTGACTGTGGAGTGATAGGATAACCAAAATAGCCATCGGCTCCATAACGGATTGCCGCATGTGCGATCGCTTCGTTTCCTTTCATCAATCTTACTTCTTCCATTATGTATATAAGATTAATCTTGTTATTATTACTTGATGGTTACTCGATAAACTTCGATACAACCATCGGGACACACTGTTGCACACGACGCACAACCTATACAAGCATCAGGATTTTTCATAAATGCAAAATGATATCCTCGATTGTTAACCTCCTTAGGTTGAAGCATTAACACATCGGTAGGGCAAGCTACGACACACAAGTCGCAACCCTTACAACGTTCCTGATTAACCGTTACGGCACCTTTTACTTTAGCCATAATTAGGATTAATTCTGTTTTAATTATTCATTTATAATGCAAAAATAAAAAATCTTTTGCATAACTCCTTGGATTCTTCTTTAATTAGCACAACTTTAACCAATGGCACACATCGCCAAAAAATGTGCCATAATTATATTATTTCATCGATAATTTGTTATATTTGAATCATGAAAGCGAATC
Organism: Muribaculaceae bacterium; assembly: GCA_045596365.1. Taxonomy (GTDB): domain Bacteria; phylum Bacteroidota; class Bacteroidia; order Bacteroidales; family Muribaculaceae; genus RGIG4079. The sequence continues at coordinate 75,112 of JAZOCE010000024.1, forward strand.
AACCATTAGTCAGCATCATCATTCCAGCATACAACGAGGCGAAACACATTGCGCGTGCAATAAAATCGGCACAACATCAAGACATGCGCAACATCGAAATTATCGTTGTAGACGATGGCTCCACTGACAAAACTGTTAATATTGTATCAACACTAGCTTTAAAAGACACGCGCATTAAGCTATATACCTTAGATTGCAACCAAGGAACTTTCAATGCTCGATTACATGGTATAAACAATGCTATTGGTGAATATATATCATTCCTTGATGCTGATGACACTATTGACACAGATACAATATCATCGCTTGTAGCTGTCGCTCAAGAAACTGATGCCGACATAGTAGAAATGGGCTACAAAGTAAATTGTATCTTTCACAAAATCAACGTCTATGCGCCAAATCGTTCTTTAGAAATACATAAATTCAGTGATATTTTAATTAACAAAAAAATATCGCCAAGCATGTGTTCCAAAATATATCGACGGGGGTTAATTACATCGTGCAATTTAGTACCATATAGGTGTTCTTATGGGGAAGATTTTATCTTCAATATTCAATTAATGAATTATGTAAATAAATTTGCTGTCTTAGAGGAACAAAAATATAATTACAATTTAGGCAACACAGGATTTGATTGTTTATTAAGATGGAATGATATAAAAATCCTCTATCAACTCATCTCATCATTATCTCAAATCAAAGAAAATCCACAATATGCCAATATTATTACAAAAAACTTATATGATGATTTAATCGGAAATATCGCATTACAATTATTTAATCCCTTTAAATCAATCCAAAGTATTAAAAAGTGGTTGACAACAGAGATAAATTCCATTTTTTGGCATGACATAAGTAAACGCCTATCTCCACAAATAAATCTAAACGATATCAACATGCTAATTTCGCATGGCAAACAGCGATTAAAGGCAGAACGCAAAAATTACTTCATTTATCTCATCACCTCAATATTTAAACAATGATTCCTATCAGCATCATAATACCGGCCTACAACGAGGAGAAAAGCATCGCTCGTGCAATAAAATCGGCAACTGCTCAATCGCTAAAAAACATCGAGATTATTGTTGTCAACGATGCATCTACCGACAAGACTGCTGAAATTGTTAAGCAAATTGCATCCACAGACAATCGTGTCAAACTTATTTCCCATAACAAAAACATGGGACTCAATCAAAGTCGTTTAACAGGACTCTCAATTGCACAAGGAGAATATATCCAATTCCTTGATGCCGACGACTCTTTAGAGAAAAATGCAATAGAACAATTATATTCCCACGCTAAATCTCACAATTTAGATATGGTAATGATGGGCAGTCAGCATTACCATAAATATCTAAAATTCAAAATCACTATATTTTATCCTGATAAATATTTCAAAAAGACAATTTACAATTCGATTGAGCTTATGCCAAATCTTCTATGTAAACTCGGATTTCCTTTATCTTTATGGGATAAGTTTTATCGAAAGGAGTTACTAAATTCCGTTTGGACTACAGCAGAGCATGAATTTTACGGAGAAGATATGCTAACCAATCTCCGCATATTTAATACAGAAGCCTCTTTAGGATGGATTAATTATATCGGCTACAACTATACAACAGGAGGTGCTTCAAAAAAATCAGCAACAGATACATGGAACGATGACAAGAGATTATACAACAGATGTCACTCAGTATTAGAGGAAATAAATGCCTCAACACCTGAAAATATGCTCGCACTCGCCTGCGGTGCTGTCAATTCATTTATATACTCTATTTCACAACAATTAATTAATCCGTTTGCATCAAAACGCAAATGCAAAGAGTGGATAAATATAGAGCTACAATCCGATTTTTGGGACAAAGTTATTCCATATTTAGGCAATAACCATACAGCCATTTGCAACAGAGATGCCGCTGGCACACTTGAAATCGCTCGCCAACATCTTAACGCCCACCGCCTCTCTTTCATCGCCCTAAAGTTTCTAATATAGCACAAATAAAAAACCTCAGCGTTAGAAACGTTGAGGTTTTTGGTGTGGGCGTTGACGGATTCGAACCGCCGACCCTCTGCTTGTAAGGCAGATGCTCTGAACCAGCTGAGCTAAACGCCCGAATAATTACTATATTTTTTCAAAACTGAGCCAACGCTTTGGCTTGTTGTGTGGGCGTTGACGGATTCGAACCGCCGACCCTCTGCTTGTAAGGCAGATGCTCTGAACCAGCTGAGCTAAACGCCCTTTCTTTAAGAAAGCGATGCAAAGGTACAACGTTTTTTTGAATTGACAAACTTTTTTAGCAAAAATCCTTGTAAAATTTCGCCACAAAAATCATAACTCAATGATAATCTCCGGTTTAACTGTATCTATCTTTACATCAATCATCGGCATTGTATCTACAACAACCGGCACAACAAGCACAGAGTCTGACACAATCGTATCTACTGGAGGTTTAGGAGTAAACTTAGGTTTACGATAACGCGCTGTATCGGGAGCAACACTTATCCATGGAATATCAAACCCCTCTTCAAGATTTGTTCGTGTATCTCGGCGACCAGGATTTACAATAACAGGCATACCCGGCTCTACAAGTTCCACCAACTCCATTATTTGCTCATTTGTGATTCGTATGCAACCATGACTACAACGCCAACCGATAGATCGCGGTGAACATGTCCCATGAATTCCTATTTGTGATGTTCCCGGTATTCTCAATCTTATGAAACGTGGACCGAATTGACCTTTGATATCTGACTTTTTGCCGTCATCATCAACAAACAACCAATCGGTGCTGTCATATATATTTTCAACCGAGAAAAATCCTTCAGGAGTGCGTTCATCACCCTTTTCATGCTTTGTTCCATAGTTGCGCGCGCATGCCATCTTATAAGCCCGTTCCAATCGGCCCATGCGATCAAACAGCATCACCCTCATCGTGTATTTATCAACAACTATAAACCGTTGATATTTACTATTCAAAAGTTTTTGAGCATACGGAAAATAATCCTTTATCATCTGTGGGATTATACTACCCTTGTAGGAATTTCTATATTCTTCACTCTTAACAAATTTCAGCGCTGAGATAGAATCGTGAAAATACTTGCGTGGTGGCAACGTATCAATCTCAATCGTATCATCAATTATAGTATCAACCGTATCAATAATTGCAACTGTATCAACACCTGTTTCCAATAGCGCACTTTTAGATACTTTTCTCTCACATGAGCTAAGCATCATTATTGCAAGAAATATTACGACCAAGTATTTCATAGCGCATTATCTTATTTTAATCACAAATATAACATATATGTTTAATATTAACATGATTTTATCACTTATTGATGCATTTAAGTCATTCAATATTTGTAAATTTGCAATTTAATATCAGTTTGAATTAAACAATATAATTATACAATATGGAATTAACATCTCTAACAGCAATTTCTCCAATAGATGGCCGCTATCGTAGTAAATGTGAAAAACTTGATGAATATTTTTCAGAATATGCATTGATCAAGTATCGTGTACGCGTCGAAATCGAATATTTCATCGCATTATGCGAACTCCCATTACCACAATTATCTGCTATTTCAAACGACATCTTCGGAAATTTACGCGAAATATATACCAACTTCTCAATCGCTGACGCAACTCGCATTAAAGAGATTGAAAGCGTAACTAATCACGATGTAAAAGCTGTTGAATATTTCATCAAAGAACAATTTGACCGACTTGGTCTTGATGCATATAAAGAATTTATTCACTTTGGCTTGACTTCTCAAGACATCAACAATACTTCAGTTCCTTTGTCTGTAAAAGAAGCCATCGCTGATATATATCGTCCTTTATTGCTTCAACTCATCGAGCATCTTGAAGGTTGTGCCGATGAATGGCAAGACCTTCCAATGCTTGCAAAAACTCATGGACAACCTGCATCGCCTACTCGTTTAGGAAAAGAAATCAGAGTTTTCTCTTATCGTCTTCGCCAACAATTGGCTATGTTAGATGCTGTGCCCATTAGCGGTAAATTTGGTGGTGCAACAGGCAATTTCAATGCTCACCTCACTGCTTATCCCAACATTAATTGGCGTAAATTCGGTGCTTCATTCCTTAGCGAAAAACTTGGCATCCAACGCGAAGAATACACCACTCAAATTTCAAACTACGACAACCTTGCAGCATTGTTTGACGCAATGCGTCGCATCAACACAATAATTCTTGACCTTGACAAAGATATGTGGCAATACATATCAATGGAGTATTTCAAGCAAAAAATCAAAGCCGGCGAAGTTGGTTCATCAGCAATGCCTCACAAAGTTAACCCAATCGACTTTGAAAACTCTGAAGGTAACCTCGGCATTGCTAATGCGATCCTCGACCACTTGGCAATGAAACTACCCATTTCTCGCTTACAACGCGACTTGACCGACTCTACTGTTCTTCGCAACATAGGCGTTCCAATGTCCCACATGCTCATCGCTCTTCACAGCACTCTTAAAGGCATGAACAAACTACTTCTAAATAAAGACGCAATTAAAGCTGACCTTGATGCAATGTGGAACGTGGTAGCTGAAGGAATTCAAACAATCCTTCGTCGCGAAGGTTATCCAAAGCCCTACGAAACGCTCAAAGAACTAACTCGTGTGAACTCAACCGTTACAGCTGAAAGCATCGCGACATTTATTGATACTCTCAATGTGAGCGACGACGTTAAGGCTGAGCTGAAACGTCTATCTCCACACAGCTATACAGGCTACTAATAAATGGCAACAAAGCAAAAATCGGTATATAAAAGAGGAGCTGATGATGGGTTATTTTTCGGAATATACCTCATCATCATGTTCTTCGCTTCGGCATTCTCAATGGCAGTTCCATTTGCCGGACTCCTCTCAATGATATTAATATTGGGAGTGCCGTTTCTTATATACAGATTCCTTCGTCGTAGCTATGTTTACGATTCTGGCACTACCCAATTTTCAGCATTGTGGGTACAAGGGATAACAACATTCTTTTGTGGCTCACTAATATCTGGCATCGTTGCACTCGTTTATATGCAATGGATCAATCCAGATTTCATCGCAGTTCAAGTGCAATCGCTCATTGATATTTATATGGCAACAGATTGGGAGGAAGGCAAAGAAATTGCCAAGGTGCTAACTAAAATGATTGAACAAAATTTGCTTCCCACACCCATAAACATCGTCATTGAATCCATCTGGCTTGCTGTGTTTACAGGATCAGTCCTTTCAATGATATTATCAATAGTGGTGCAAGCACGCAAAATAAAAAACAACAACTAAAACTTATAGCGGAATGGATATATCGGTTATTGTTCCTTTATACAATGAAGCAGAATCACTTCCTGAATTAGAAGCGTGGATAAAGCGCGTAATGGAAGCCAATAACTTTAGCTATGAAATCATTTTCATTAATGATGGTAGCACCGACGAATCGTGGGAGGTCATTAAATCATTAAAAGAGAAAAATAGCAATATCAGAGGTGTGTGTTTCCGTCGCAACTACGGAAAATCGCCGGCATTAAACACAGGTTTTGCTCGCTCTAAAGGTGATGTTGTTATCACAATGGATGCCGACCTTCAAGACAGTCCCGATGAAATCCCCGAACTTTATCGCATGATTAAAGAGGATGGATATGACCTCGTGTCGGGTTGGAAACAAAAACGATATGACCCGCTATCTAAAACGATACCCACTAAACTATTCAATGCGACAGCACGCAAAGTCAGCGGAATAAAGAACCTTCACGACTTTAATTGTGGATTGAAAGCCTACCGTCAAAAAGTGATAAAACGCATCGAAGTATATGGAGATATGCACCGCTATATCCCCTATCTTGCAAAAAATGCCGGATTTACTCGCATAGGAGAAAAAGTTGTACAACACCAAGCTCGCAAATATGGCAAAACAAAATTTGGTCTTGACCGATTTGTAAATGGATATCTCGATCTTGCTACATTGTGGTTCTCTGCCAAGTTTGGCATTAAGCCCATGCACCTTTTCGGCTTGTTGGGTAGTTTGATGTTCATTCTCGGCTTTATTGCAGCCATCGTTGTTGGAGCAACAAAATTATATAATATGTACAGCGGAAATCCTTACTCATTGGTTACCGACTCTCCATATTTTTATTTGTCGCTAACACTCATGATACTCGGTGCACAATTTTTCCTAACAGGATTTTTGGGAGAACTCATCGTCAGAAATTCTCATCGACGCAACGATTACGAAATTGAGGAGGAAATCACAGCCGAATGAACAACAAAGACACATATCAGCAATTTCTCGACCTTGTAACAAGTCGATATTCTTGTCGTAGCTATCAGGCAACACCGGTATCGCGCGATACGCTCAAAAAGGTCATCGCTACTGCCCAATTAGCGCCATCGGCATGCAATCGCCAGCCTTGGGAGTTTATCATTATTGACACTCCAGAATTATGCCAAGGTGTCATCAAGAGCTATGACCGCGAGTGGGTGAAAACAGCACCCGCATTTATCATTGCCTGTGGCAACCATGACGAAGCATGGCATCGTGCTAGCGACGGCAAAGACCACACCGATGTCGATCTATCTATCGCCATCGAGCACATTTGCCTTGCTGCCGCATCTCTCGAGTTGGGGACTTGCTGGATATGCAACTTTGATGTTGACATACTCAAAGGACAACTAAACATTCCTGAAAACATTGAGCCCATTGCAATTATTCCTATCGGATATCCCAATATGGACGCTACAATACCCTCAAAAAATCGCAAGAACATAGAAGATATTATAAAATGGGGAAAATACTAATTTCATTTATTCTCACAATCATAGGTGCATCACTTTTTACCGGATGCAACTCATCAGGCTGTCTTGAAAACCAAAACAGCGTACCTCTTGCCGGTTTCTACACCAGTAGCACAAAGCAAGCCATCTCCATTGACTCTATCAGCATAGGTGGTGTTGGTGCGCCTTCTGATTCATTGATCGTTGACAATGGCCAAGGCGTTTCCCAAGTATATCTTCCATTCCGCTCATCAAAAGAGAGTACTTCATTTTATATCCACTACAATCAAGAAGCGCTTGATTTTGACGCATTAAACGACACTATCACATTTGACTACGAGTCTATCCCCTACTTCGTTTCTGAAGAATGTGGAGCAATGTATTTCTACTCCATCAAAAAAGTAGAATACACCCGGCACATCATCGACTCTGTGGGTCTCCTTGACTCAATGGTCAAAAATACCGATATCGAGCGCATAAGAATTTATTTCCGCACATCTGAACCCGCTGAATAATGAAACGACTACTATTATACATAATTTGCACTATTGCTATATCTATTACGATAGCCGCTCAACGGCGCATCACACCGGTTACTCCACAGAGCGGTCAAAAATCAGAGCGTGTAGAGAAGATAGACAAAAGTCGCCTTGTTGAGTTCAAAGATGAAAAAGGCAACATCGTGCTGGTTGACACCGTTTCCGGAAAAGAATTTGTTGATACAACCGAGGTAAAAGACCTAAATAAAATAGAATACCCCCTATTACACGAAGCGACATTCGGGTTCAACTTTTGGGACCCTGTGATGCGTTGCTTGGGACAAAAATATGGCGGAGCAGAAGTGTGGGCTGAACTTAGCCTATATAACCGATTCAAACCCATCATCGAGTTAGGATTTGGCTCGGCTAATTCCACTCCTGAGGACAAAAACTACACCTACAAAAGTTCAATGGCACCATATTTCCGCGTGGGGATGAACTACAATTTCTTATACAAGAAAATTACTGACTACCAGTTCCTTGCCGGATTAAAATATGGGTTATCATCCTTCTCCTATGAATTAAACGACATCTCTATGGATGCAGGTTATTGGGGAGAGCCTGTTAATTTCAACATCCCATCACAAAAATCTACTGTCGGATTTATGGAATTGACCTTTGGCATCAAAGTAAAAATCCATCAAAACATCTCGATGGGTTGGGCATTGAAATACCATGCCATTTTGCATGAGAGCAAGAACAAATATGGAGAGCCATGGTATATCCCCGGATATGGCACTCGAGGCTCATCAATCACCGGCGCATTCTCAATCATGTACACCATTCCTTTCAAAAATAAAGAAGCTGAGATTGTGGAGACTGAGACCGAAGAAGAACTTCCTGAAAAGCAAAACAATAACGAAGAACAGCATTAACCATGAAGAAGATAATCATCATAGGCGCATCATCGGGACTTGGCTACGGCATTACCGAAGATTTTGCACAAATGGGGCGGAAAGTGGGGATTGCCGCTCGCCGCGAAGAATCGCTTAAAGAACTTTGCCAAAAGTTCCCCGACAACATCTGCTACGAAACCATTGATGTTACTGCCGATGATGCTGCTGAGAAAATGCTTTCTCTCATCAGTCGCAACGGCGGAATGGACACCCTGTTGCTCGCTTCAGGAATAGGCAAACAAAATCCTGACCTACAAAACGACATCGACACTCGCACTGCGCTCACCAATGTCGTTGGCTTTACTCGCATCGTCGATGCTGCTTTCAACTATTTCAAGACCGAGAACAAAGCGGGACACATCGCCGTCATCTCATCTGTTGCAGGAACTAAAGGATTAGGGGTTGCCGCAAGCTATAGCGCATCAAAACGCTATCAATACATCTACATCGACGCGCTTGAGCAACTTGCTCACATGCAAGGACTGAAAATAAAATTTACCGATATTCGTCCGGGATTTATCAGCACCCCCCTACTTGACGGAGTGAAGAATTACCCCATGACAATGACCACTGAATATGCCATCCCCCGCATCACAAAAGCGATACTCAAGCAGAAGCGCATTGCCATCATCGACTGGAAATGGGCTATCGGCGTTGCCCTTTGGAAACTAATCCCACGTTTCATTTGGAAACGCCTCCCCATCAAAAACTAATCTTTGTTTTTGCGGGATTTCAACCACGTTTTAAGTCGATTGATACCTGCAGTGCCAAGTACGGCAAGTCCAGAATATTGGAAAGTCTTTGCTAACCCAAAGAATATAAACCATAACACCCCTTTTGCCCCCACCGAAATGGGCAACAACATCTGAGCAAAGGAGATTATATAACACACCATGCAGATGACAATCAGCACTACACCGGTGCGAAACGACAACCCGGCAAGCCATGCTTTTACCTTTTCAAATATGTTTTTTATCTTATTTCCCATTATTGAGTATAAAGGTAGTAAAATATAGTCTTTTTTCGTAAATTTGTAATCAGAAATAAAAATTTATAACTATGTCTATACTTCAAGAGAACAAAAAAGTGGCGATGTGTAGCGACCACGCAGGATTTGAGTTAAAAAGTATCATCCAAGGATATTTGGAAGCACAAGATGTTGAATATGTTGATTTCGGAACTAACAGCGCCGATAGTTGCGACTATCCTGACTTTGCGCATCCATGTGCCAATGCTGTAGAAAGCGGAGAATGTTACCCCGGCATAGCTATGTGTGGTAGCGGAAATGGCATCTCAATGACACTTAACAAGCACCAAGGCATTCGTGCGGCTCTTTGTTGGACAGTAGAACTTGCCAAACTTGCTCGCCAGCACAACGATGCAAACGTACTTGTACTCCCTGCTCGTTTCATTGAACCCGTTCTCGCACTTGAAATCGTTGATGCATTCCTCAATACTCCATTTGAAGGTGGTCGCCACGTTAACCGCGTCAACAAAATCGCCCTCCAAAAATAATTTCACATTTTACAATAACAAACAACGCGCATAGGAAAACCTTATGCGCGTTGTCGTTTATGGTGTGTTTATATGTTTAGAACTCTGCATTGTTTGGAGTACGAGGGAATGGGATAACGTCACGAATGTTTGTCATACCGGTTACGAACAACAATAAACGTTCAAAACCAAGACCGAAACCTGCATGAGGCACTGTACCGAAACGACGAGTATCAAGATACCACCACATATCTTTCATTGGGATATCAAGTTCTTCGATGCGAGTCATCAACTTGTCATAGCTTTCTTCACGAACACTACCACCGATGATTTCTCCAATTTGCGGGAACAATACGTCAGTACCTTGAACTGTTTTGCCATCTTCGTTTTGTTTCATGTAGAATGCTTTGATTTCCTTAGGATAGTCAGTCATGATTACCGGTTTGCAGAAATGCTCTTCTACAAGATAGCGTTCATGTTCGCTTGCAAGGTCGCATCCCCAATATACAGGGAATTCAAATTTCTTACCATCTGCAACTGCTTCTTCAAGGATCTTGACACCTTCAGTATAAGGCAAACGCACAAATTCAGTATTTACAACCTCGTTCAAACGTTCGATTAAGCCTTTGTCAATCATATTATTTAGGAACTCAAGGTCATCTTTACAGTTGTCAAGAGCCCAACTAATACAATATTTAATGAACTCTTCTTCCAAGTCCATCAAATCGTTGAGGTCGGCAAATGCAACTTCAGGCTCAATCATCCAGAACTCAGCCAGGTGACGAGGAGTGTTTGAGTTTTCAGCGCGGAATGTTGGTCCGAAAGTGTAAATAGAGCCAAGAGCTGTAGCAGCCAACTCACCTTCAAGCTGTCCTGAAACGGTCAAGCTTGCTTGTTTTCCAAAGAAATCATCATCATAGATTATAGATCCATTTTCATCCTTCTTTAGGTCATAGAGGTTTTTAGTTGTTACTTGGAACATTTGACCTGCACCCTCACAGTCTGATGCTGTGATGATGGGAGTATGGAAATAGAAGAAACCATGTTCATGAAAAAATTGATGGATAGCCATTGCCATGTGGTGGCGAATACGAAACACTGCACCAAATGTGTTTGTACGAGGGCGCAAGTGAGCTTTTTCACGAAGGAATTCAAATGTGTGTCCTTTCTTTTGCAATGGATATGTTTCAGGATCAGCAGTACCATAGATTTCCAATTTCTCTGCTTGGATTTCAGCTGACTGACCTTTACCCATTGACTCTACGAGCTGACCAATTACATGAATACTTGCTCCGGTTGTAATGGGTTTTAGTTGTTCTTCAGTAAATTTTTCCATATCAAAAACGATCTGAATGTTTTTGATTGTAGAGCCATCATTAAGAGCTACAAACTGTACATGCTTGTTACCACGACGAGTTCTCACCCACCCTTTGACACTAATTTCAGATCCAATCAATTGAGGATCGAAAATGTCAACTATTTTAGTTCTTTTCATATCTTAATTATTCCTTTTTTATCTCATTATATTATTCAAAAGAGCCCATTTTCAAGAAGTTGACTTCTTCTTGTGTTAGATAGCGCCAACGTCCGCGTGGCAAGTTCTTCTTTGTAAGCCCGGCAAAATAAACGCGGTCAAGTTTTGTTACATGATAGCCAAGAGATTCAAAGATGCGACGTACGATGCGATTGCGACCTGAGTGTATTTCAATTCCTGCTTGATCACGATCGGTTTCAGTTGCATAGCTGATAGCATCGGCATGTATTGGTCCATCTTCAAGTTCTATACCATCGGCAATGCGTTGCATATCATCTTCTGAGATATCCTTGTCACACCACACATGATAGATTTTCTTCTTCACATATTTTGGGTGAGTCAATTTTGAAGCGAGATCGCCATCGTTTGTAAGCAACAATACTCCTGTTGTGTTGCGGTCAAGGCGTCCCACTGGATAAATTCTCTCATTACATGCGCCCTTAACAAGGTCCATTACTGTTAAGCGACCATTTGGATCATCACTTGTAGTTACGCAATCTTTTGGCTTGTTTAGCAAGATGTAGCACTTGCTTTCAAGTGTAACAATCTTTTCATCATACTCAACTGTATCGTTGTGTGAAATCTTTGTTCCGAGTTCAGTAACAACAACACCATTAACTTTAACAAGTCCTTGTTGAATAAATTCGTCAGCCTCGCGACGTGAACAAATTCCGGCATTGGCCATAAACTTGTTAAGACGAATTTGTTCATTTGGATCCGGAATTTCCATTTCATACTCAATGCGTTTTGGACGTGGCACAAAACTTTTGCCTCGCATTGGCAATCCGTTGTTATTGTTGCGTTTTTGACGGCGATTGTTGTTATATCCGCCTTGGTTGTTGTTATAACCCCCTTGACGACGATTGCTATTGTAACCGCCTTGATTATCATATCCACCTTGACGGTTGTTATATCCGCCTTGTTGACGATTATTGTAACCACCTTGGTTATTATAGCCACCTTGACGGTTATTATATCCACCTTGTTGGCGATTGTTATTATAACCCCCTTGGTTGTCATATCCACCATGACGATTATTGTAACCACCTTGACGGCGATTGTTGTTATATCCGCCTTGGTTGTTATACCCACCTTGATGGTTGTTATACCCCCCATGATGATTATTACTATATCCGCCATGACGATTATTATATCCACCCTGCTGACGATTATATTGACGTGGTTGGTAATTACGGCCTAACGAATAATCATTTGAAACATAGCTTTGGTCACCCGAAACCACATAATCAGATGATTGATTATAATTTACTCTTTCATAACGCGCATCTTGTTCTTCGTGATTTACACTGCGCAATTCCCCAATGCGTGGTCTTTTGGGTTTCTTTTCATTATTATCCATAAATTTCTTTCAAACAAGCCTCTCGGCGTTAATTAGGTTTATTTATAAAATTTATCTAAGGTTATTATTCAATACTTTTTTTCAATATAAGACTACCACAAATTTATTTTACATCAGCATTAACCAGTCTTATATAAATTGATTGTGCAAATTTAAACGTTTTTATCCAATGCTACAATATTTTACTCACATTTGACTCTCAAAAAAAATCATCCTCCACTCGGGTTTTAAACCTACAACATTAATAACTCCCTCGATAGGATACTGCATTTATAATCTAATTTCTCAATCTTCCAAATAATATACAATCGTTGAAACGACTCTGACTTTTTTTATATATGGAGTATAAGGATCTCTATTTTCTATCGAGAATTGTCCCTGTGAAGCCGTTTTGATTTTACCTAATTCACTTTCTGAGTCGGCAGCAAACTTATTTCCCGCTTCGCGAGCGTTGCTTGTAGCTTCAGCAATCATTTCGGGCTTGATCTTATTTAAATCAGTATAATCATACATTGTCTGATAATTATAGTCCCCAGCAGTTATTGCTATTCCTTGCTTCAACAACTCTGTTTGTCGATCAATTAACTTGCGCACCTTATCTACATCTTGAGATGTAACCGTTATAACAGATGTTACATTATAACGAAATGGGCGGTCATTATTAGAGTATCTTTCAGCCTGTAAATCGATGATATCCGGCGCATTAATTGTGATTTCCGCATCGAAAACCCCATTGGTTTTCAAAAATGCAACAATAATTTCATTTGTATTGTTGATGCGCGTGTACAATGCCGGCAAATCATTTCCCACTTCTTTACAAACGATAGGCCACGTTACCTTATTTGCTTTTACTTCCCGTTCAGCTAGTCCTCTCACCGTTACAATTCTATCTCGAGACGAAAAATTATCTATCCCCGATTTCACACATATGCCAAGTATTATTATTCCGATGGCTAAAATTAATGATGATACAATTTTATTCATAATCTATTTTATTTGTTTTTCTCAAAAGTAAAATTACTTCTATTTTTTCTTTATAACAATAATTTACACATTAAAGTTGTTGGCTTTCAAGTACAAATATTGTGCTATTATACTTTAAGCATTATGTATTATGCGTTTTAATGCCTATCTTTGCACTATGAAAGAATTCTTTAAAATCCTCGGACGTTTTGTCCCGCCATATAAAAAATATCTTGCGCTAAATATTATCTTTAATATTTTAGCGGCGTTTTTAACTCTGTTCTCGTTTGCTATCATTATCCCCATCCTTGAGATGCTGTTTCAAATTAAAGAGGCAACCTATGTCTATATGTCTCTTGCCGATGCATCACTAAAGGACGTTGTAATAAATAATTTCTATTATTATACCCAAGTTGCGATTGAACAATGGGGCGCATCAGTAGCACTTGCCGGACTCGCTGCGTTATTGGTCGTAATGACCTTCTTAAAAACAGGTGTTACATATTTGAGTTTGTATTTTATTGTTCCTATGCGCTCAGGTATTGTTCGCGACATACGCAACTATGTATATGACAAGATCACAGCCCTTCCCATCTCATTTTTCACATCGGAGCGCAAAGGCGATGTTATGGCTCGCATGAGTGGCGACGTTGCCGAAATTGAGAATTCCATAATGGCATCTCTTGACATGATGTTCAAAAACCCTGTAATGATTATCGTGTGCTTGGGAATGATGATTGCTATCAGTTGGCAATTAACAATATTTGTGCTCATCCTACTGCCAATCGCAGGTGTAATAATGGGACGAATCGGTAAACGATTGAAACGCAAATCATTTGAGGGACAACAACAATGGGGGACATTGATGTCAAACATCGAAGAAACCCTTGGCGGATTGCGCATCATTAAAGCATTTAACGCTGAAGAAAAAGTGCGCAGTCGTTTCCATCGAGAAAACAACGTGTTTTTCAACATCAGCAACAAAGTTGCTCGTCGTCAATCACTTGCTCACCCAATGAGCGAATTCCTTGGCACTGTATCGATTGCGATTGTTTTATGGTTTGGTGGCGCTTTAATCTTAAACGGAGTTTCATCAATCAATGCGGCATCATTTATCTATTATATGGTGATATTCTACAGCATTATCAACCCTGCCAAAGACCTCTCAAAGGCAATGTACTCAATCCAAAAAGGTCTTGCGTCAATGGAACGTGTTGACAAGATTCTTAATGCCGACAACCCCATTAAAGATCCCACAAATCCGAGAGAGATTACAAAACTACATGGCGACATCCGCTACAACAAGATAACTTTCAGCTACGGCTCAAACACTGTTATTCACGATGTTACTCTTGACATTCCTGCCGGCTCAACGGTTGCTCTTGTTGGGCAATCAGGATCCGGCAAATCAACAATGGCCGACCTAATCCCTCGTTTCTATGACGTAGATAAAGGCTCAATCACTATCGATGGCATTGATGTCAGAGATTTACGTGTACATGATTTGCGTTCAATGATGGGCAATGTCAACCAAGAGGCAATCTTGTTCAATGACTCATTTTATAACAATATCACATTTGGTGTAAAAAATGCCACAATGGAACAAGTCATTGAAGCAGCAAAGATTGCAAATGCCCATGAATTTATTGTAACATCAGAAAATGGCTATGATACAAATATAGGAGACCGCGGTTGCAAGCTATCAGGAGGGCAACGCCAACGCCTTTCAATTGCTCGTGCCATTCTCAAGAATCCACCAATATTGATTCTTGACGAGGCAACATCGGCACTCGACTCTGAAAGCGAACACCTTGTTCAAGAAGCATTAGATCGTCTAATGAAAGATCGCACTACACTCATTATTGCCCACCGTCTATCTACAATCAAGAATGCATCAATGATTTGCGTTATGCACGAAGGACGCATAGTAGAGAGAGGCACCCATGATGAGCTTATAATTAAAGATGGATATTATAAACGCCTTGTTGATATGCAAAAATTCTAATCTCTATTTTATAAGATGAAGAATATTGCCATATTTGCTTCAGGAGATGGCTCTAATGCCGAAGCTATTGCCAAATATTTTAAAAATAGTGATATCGCGTGCGTTAAAATCGTGTTGTCAAACAGGCAAAAAGCTGGTGTGCATGATCGCATAAAAGCATTAGGAATTCCAACTCTCACTTTTTCAAAAGATGAGTGGAAAGATTGCTCTAAAATCCTCTCTACACTACAAAAAAACGACATAGACCTAATTGTCCTTGCCGGATTCCTATGTATAATAGAGCCATCTATAATTAAAAACTACAAAGGACGTATTATCAACATCCACCCTTCTTTGCTACCTAAACATGGAGGTCCGGGAATGTGGGGACAGCATGTCCACGACGCTGTAATCTCAGCCGGAGAAAAAGAAAGTGGCATTACAATTCACTATGTAACCGAAGAGGTCGATGGAGGGGAAATTATATTTCAAGATTCTTGTCCGGTCAAACCTGATGATACAGCAACAACGCTTGCCTCACGCATCCATACTCTTGAACACATCCATTATCCACTGGTTATAGAAAAAATACTTAAATAACGTGAGTTTGATATTATGAATTCACATTATTAAAATTTAAAGATAAATTTTATTTAAACATTGATGCATAAGAAATAATTGCTTAAATTTGTAGTGCTATAGACAATAAAACAGTAAATAAACAAATTATAACCAATTAAAATAATTTTATTATGTCAAAAGTAACAGTCGTAGGCGCCGGAAACGTAGGCGCAACTTGTGCTAATGTATTGGTAACTACAGGTGTCGCTGATGAAGTAGTTCTTATCGACATCAAAGAAGGTTTGTCAGAAGGTAAGACTATGGACATTATGCAAACAGCAAGCATCCTTGGTCTCAACACACGCATGGTGGGCGTAACTAACGATTACGAAAAAACAGCAAACTCTGATGTTGTTGTAATTACTTCTGGTATTCCTCGCAAACCAGGAATGACTCGCGAAGAGCTTATCGGTGTTAACGCAGGTATTGTTAAGTCTGTAACAGACAATGTATTAAAATATTCTCCTAACGCTATCATCGTGTGCGTATCTAACCCAATGGATACAATGACTTACCTTATCCATAAAACAAGTGGTCTTCCAAAAAACCGCATCATCGGTATGGGTGGAGCTCTTGACAGCGCACGCTTCAAATATTTCTTGAGCCAATCTCTTAACGCTAATCCAAACGAAATCGAAGGTATCGTAATTGGTGGTCATGGTGATACTACTATGATTCCTTTGACTCGCTATGCAGCTTACCGCGGTATTCCTGTTAGCTCATTGATCGATGCTGAAGCACTTAAGAAAATCGCAGCTGATACAATGGTTGGTGGTGCTACTCTTACAGGTCTTCTTGGTACATCGGCATGGTATGCTCCAGGTGCTGCTGCAGCTCAAGTAGCAGCAGCTATTATCCACGATCAAAAACGCATGATTACTTGTAGCGCTCTTCTTGAAGGGGAATATGGCGAAAAAGATCTTTGCATCGGTGTTCCTTGTATCCTCGGACGCAATGGTATCGAAAAAATCGTTGAATTTGACCTTAACGACGAAGAAAAAGAACTATTCGCTAAAAGTGCAGCAGCTGTTCACAACACTAACGCCGCTCTTGCATAAGCGACTAATATCCTAACAAGATAAAACTTTTAAAGGGAGTAGAGCGTTTCAATAGAAACACTATACTCCTTTTTTAATATGCAACACGTCATGAAAGAGATTAAACCTGAAGAGATCAATGACAATTTCATCAAATTGATAGGTAGCGAATGGATGCTTGTAACAGCAGGCGACAAAAGCGACTTTAATATGATGACAGCGAGTTGGGGTGGAGTAGGTTTCCTATGGGCACGACCTGTAGTTACAATCTATGTGCGCCCCGAAAGATATACTCACGAATATATCGAAAAGTCAAACCGCTTCACATTGACATTCTTTCCCGCTTCGATGCGCAAGACATTAGCTCTAATGGGCTCGCAAAGCGGACGCAATTACGACAAAATGCAAGAGCCAACGCTCTCACCCATTGAACTACCATCCGGGCAAATTGCTTTCGACGAAGCACGCATAATCCTCGATTGTGAAATATTATACAAAGACGCCATGTGTGCCGACAAATTTATCAACAAGCAACCTCTTGAAAATTGGTATGGCTCAGAAAAAGGTGGTCTTCACGATATTTACATTGCCGAGATTAAACACGCATGGATTAAAGAATAACTTAAAAATATAAAACAATGAATTTTATTAAAACAACATTATCAGCATTGGCACTTGTGTCTATCATGACACTTGCTTCATGTGCCGGTTCAGGAACTAAAGAAGTTACAGTCAATGACTCAATTGTTACAGTAGCAGCCGAAAAAGTAATTCCTAACGAGAACATCACTCCCGAAGTGTATGACCTCGCAGCAGATGAATATCTTAGTTTTGAAAATGGATATGGTTACCCCATCGTTGTTGATTTTAACGCAACTTGGTGTGGCCCATGTCGAGCATTTGCACCTATCTTTGAGGAAATGTCTAAAAAATATAGTGGGAAAATCCAATTCATCTCTGTTGATGTTGATCGTTGCCCCGATGTAGCTAACGCATTCCAAGTTCAATCTATTCCATTTATCCTATTTGTAACTCCCGACGGAAAAGTTAACAGCCATGTAGGAATGATGGAAGCTGCTGACTTTGATGCAGCCCTCCAAAAACTACTCTAAAAAGGAATAAATACTAATAAAAAAGGCATCCTTGAAGTGAAGTGAACCCCAAAGTTTTTTATCCAAACTTTGGGGTTCACTTCAAATTTCGCTCCGCTTGTTTTTATCTTAGGATTGAAACTCTGACGCGGGTGTTTTTGATTTTGTGAGGAGTAACGGCATTAAGCGTCGCTTTTGCATCTTCGACAGGGATAGCAACCAATGCGCAGTGGTCTTTTACTACTATTTTGCCTATTTTAGGCGCGTCCAAGTTGCCCTTATTCACCAAATAGCCCACAATATCTCCACGTGAGATTTTCTCCTTCTTGCCGGCATTAAAATACAATGTTAAGACTCCGGCTGTTATAGGATTTTCGCTCTTTCCTGTGGGAACATAACTACGATCATATTCTATATACTCCGGAATATTCTCCCCCTCTGCAGTAATAACATAAACAACGCCATCAGCACCCATGCGTGCCGTACGGCCATTGCGATGAGTCCAACTTTCCTTACTTGTTGGCAAGTGATAATGTACCACAGCTTGAACAGCATCTATATCCAATCCTCGTGAGCCGAGATCAGTTGAAACAAGTATGGGTGTCGTCCCATTATTCAACAAGTCAATCGCCTTTTCACGGTCAAACTGCTTTAATCCACCATGATACATACCAACAGGCAACCCCACCTTGCGCATCATATCATAAACTCTCTCCACGCTCTCACGATGATTAACAAAAATGATTACTTTGCCATTATTCAACGAGCGCATCAGGTCAATTGCAATATCAATCTTGTCTCTAACCGCACTTTCTACTCTGACAATAGTCATGCGTTCACGTGGGTTATCATCTGACTGCGTAAAATCTACAATTTCAGGCTTGCGGAAAGGCAAAAATGCAGGCATGTCAGACAACATTGTCGCCGATGTGAGTATCACCAATCGAAAACTACCCATTGCTTTCACCACACGACGCATTTCGTCGTGAAAGCCGAGTTCAAGCGATTTATCATATTCATCAAGGACAAGAGTTGTTACCGAGGAGAGATTTAAATTATTGCGGTTGATGTGGTCCAACAAACGTCCCGGAGTGGCGACAATTATATCAGGGGTAACGCTCAATGACTTCACCTCATCCATCATCGAGTGTCCACCATAAAACGCTACTGTTTTATAACCTACAGCTATTGTGCGCACCACCGATGCTATTTGCTGTACCAATTCGCGTGACGGAGCAATCAGCACAGCTTGCACCACCCCCATCGGAGCATTTAACGCCCTCAACATGGGTATAGTGAAAGCAATTGTCTTTCCCGAACCGGTGGGCGATAGTAACATAACCGACTGTGCATGACAACGCATCATGCGACGCTGCATCTCATTCAATTGCTCAATACCAAGCCTCGCTTTTATATTTTTTATTATCTCCGCCTCTTTCATATCATTTTATTATCCACACAAAGATACAAATAAAATACTTTTATAATCTTTTATCAAACTAAAATAAGACAATTATATTCTTCTTTAAAATGACAAGAGAATGTATCGTTGATACATTCTCTTGCTTGTCTTATATTGAGGTTTGTATTATTTGCGGCGACGAACTGAACGTACAGCAGTATTTGAAGAGTTTTTAACCTTTTTTTCTTTCACTTTAGCAGGCTTCTTCCCTCGACTTGAACGTGATGAAGTAGTATTCTCTTTCACAGACTTTTCATCTCTTGCTTCAATCTTTGTAGTATCTCCGGCAGCAGCCTTTTCACGTGCTTCTCGAGCGGCAATGACCTCTTCACGAGATGGTACCCAAAGTTTATCTTCAAATTTTTCAA
The DNA here is from genome assembly GCA_045596365.1 of Muribaculaceae bacterium. Taxonomy (GTDB): domain Bacteria; phylum Bacteroidota; class Bacteroidia; order Bacteroidales; family Muribaculaceae; genus RGIG4079. The sequence continues at coordinate 95,244 of JAZOCE010000024.1, forward strand.
GACGATTTTGAATACTATCTTGCGCACGCTTCAAATCATCGGGATCGGGATAAAGTTGCATCATTGATTTATTCTTCAAATTGCGAGTTTTGTAAATATCTCCTTCGTACATTGTCAATTGGAAGAAATCATCATAAGTGTATTTTGGCAAATTATTATCATCATCAACAAAAATATATTGTTGTGTCAAATAGGGGCGCAACACGTCAAATTTTATCCAAAACATAGGATATTTTATAGGTTCTCCACCAAAATCGCCTGCACGATGCAATACAGGACAAATTGCCTCAACTGTTGTTTTCATGCGATTGCTACGAGAGTCAAACACCCATCGTTCTAACAAATAATATGACAATACCTCATTGGCAGGGACATCACTTTCTTCAATAGTAAATTTAGGATTCTTCTCAGTTGAGCCTTTTGCTTCAGAATAAAGAATGTGGAAACGCTCAAGCATATCCTTCACTTTGATGCGATATTGGTCAGTAAACACCTCGCGTCCATCAAGATACTCATAAGCAGCAACTTGATTATTAGCGAGAAGACGCATTATAATGCGAAACATGCTTTCTTGGTCAGCTGTAGGCTCTTCGGGATAATAAAGCGGAGCGTTCTTGTCATTTGTCAAATCGAGTTGACGATAGATAACTCTCATCCACGATAAATCGGCATCACTCATTGGTGTTTCTTCATAGAACTGTTGCATGCGATCAGTAATCTGCACACCTTGTTGCTCCTTATCCTTGTTTCGGTCATTTTTTCCGCGACGCATTATAGTGCTTGATGACGAATCTTGAGCCACAGCTGATAAACTCACACTCAACAATGTGATGGCAACGATAAAATATCTTTTTAGTTGTTTCATTTTATATCTAAATTGAAATCGATTTACAAATTTTAGTTGACAATAACCTCCATCGGAGCAAGATCACGTTCTATTCCATCAGGACCTATTGCTTTCACACGAGAGATATAGAAACGTTTTCCTCGAGATAAACGGCGGAATGAATCTTTTTGACGTTGAGAAAAACTTGCACCATTTGATACTTCCGGGATTGCATTTCCCATTGAGTCAAAGAATACTGTTTCAAAACTCAAAACCTTGAACTGAATGTTTAACAAATCATCATCTATCGCAGCTTCAAGCCCTGATGCTTGCAACAACAATGTTTTTGCAAACGGGCGAGAGCCTTTATATCGTTCTTGATTTCCTTTGGCATCAGTAAATGTAATATATGGAGAAGGATCGGGCAACTTGCGCACGCGGAAATTCATCGTAGCAACCGTTTGTTGACGGCCATCCATATTTGCAGTAACAGTGATTACAGCTTCAGCACCTACCTTTGCAGGGCGTGCAATCCACGCATCACCACTACGAGTCAATGTTCCATTGGTCATACTTGCGCTCACAGAGTTAGACGGAACACCCGGAACAGAAATACTCATTGGGTTATCAATACCGGCATAGAGAACATTCATCATTGTAGCTGACACTGTAGCGGTAGGCTCAATTACAGTATATGATGAAGCAAATTCATGTTTTGTCATCGAGCCATCACCATGAGGGACTTCCAAATATCCGGTATAATCAAATGTTCCTGTTTTGCCTGCAATAAACTCATACAAACCTCTGTCGTTATCTAATTGTTCGCCATTAATTACTACAAGCGGACGCTGCGTAGTATCAACCGCGGCAAGAACAATATTTGCCGAGTACTTACTACCTCTCATCACAAATCGAGATTGAGGAATAACAAATGCGTTCAATTCGTTTACACGCACATCTCGCGCATCCACATTAGAAAGCAATGTTGAAAGGGCTTCCCCTTCGGCATATCGTATATCACTTTGCAACTGAGCAAGAAGAGTTACTGCCGCAACAACCGGTTGGCTCTCAAATTTTGCTTCCTCCCATTTTTGAGCACCTATAGTTCCCGACTTATTTACAGACTCTGTCGATAACGCTTGTTCAACTGTCATGCGTTTCACTGAGTCAGTCATTAACTCAGAAATATACTCACGATAACCATCAATCGATTTGCGAAGTTTTTCCCCTTGATTATTTGTTGGAGACAACATCACAACCGAAGCAGCTTCAAGGTCATCACGATGTACAATTTCGGAGACATCGGCATCATCGCCATCAGCTTTTATCACAATTGCCAACTTCAATGAATCGACATAGTCATATAATCGTTGGGTGGCTTGACGCACCTCTGTTGCTTTATTATACCACACAGCTCCCTTTTCAGGATTTTGTTCATTAAATGCTTCCAGACGGCGGTATATATCCTCATTGCGTTGCGCTACTGTTTCATTTGACTGATTTAATCCATCTTCTACTTGAGTAAATCCGTCAAGCACATCACTCGAAACATTTAGTGCAAGCATGGCCGTGAGGACGATATACATCAAGTTTATCATCTTCTGCCTTGGTGAAAGCTTTGTACTATTAGATCCCATCAGATATAATTAATCGGGTTCGAGAAATTATTAATTATTGGGTTGAGCTTTATCCGCATCAGGTTGCATACCGGCAACTCCCGGCATATCACCACCCATCATGGGACGATACATGTTGATAGTCATTGCCGTAATCATTTTCTCATATACCGAGTTCAACTGTTGCATATAACGAGCCATCTTTTCTGTTTCTTCGCAATAACGTGCACTTTGAGCCGAGCTCTTTTCATACATATCACGAATATCTTTAATGCCACGATTTACGCGATCGATTGAGTCAAGTTGAGATGACACACTCTTAAGCTGAATTTCGTAGATTGTATTCAAGCCACCAATATTGCGGTTGAGATCTTGCATTTGCTCAACATATCCTGTTGAACTGCGAGTAATATTTTCAGAATTTTCAGTAATTGCACGATATGATTGCAACAACACATCAGAAACTTGATTTAATGCTTCTGTCGTTTCTCTCAATTGTTGCATTTCTGCCGAAATGGCAGCCATTTGAGAAAGATATTGTTGTGTTGCAGTAGTCAACTCTGCCATTTTAGATAATTGATCAGAAGCTGCCGCCATTTTTGCGATACTTTCAGACAATGATTTAGTATCATCTTCGCTAAGATTAATATTTGAAGGTATTCCGGCAGCATTGCGAGCTTGTTCTCCTGTAACTGTTATATTTCCGGAAACACCACTGCCTCCGCCTATAACAATTCCACCTCCACCATTAAATTCCGGACGATCTTCGGGATCTTTTGATGCCAATACGGGGAATACTTCTTCCCAATTATATTCTTTTGGCGGGCGGTCAAATGCTGTCAAGATAAACATTAACACCTCAGTACCCATACCGATTGACAACAATGTGTTACCTCCAGGCAAGTGAAGGATTTTAAAAAGTGCGCCCCAGATTACTACTGCTGCACCTATACTGTATGCAAAGTTAAAGAATCGTTGTCCACTCTCTCCTGAGAGGAAACGTTCAATACTGTTTTTATATCTTTTTATCTTTCCCATTTGTCAAAAGGAGAATATTAGTTATCGTGATTGTTTATTATTTCTTTGCTTTTTGTCCGCGAGCAAAACCTATTTGAGTGCGCACACAACGGAACCCGATGTAAGAGCGTTGCTCATTCTGATATTCCCACATGCGTATATCGCTACGGATATTATGTGCAACATCTTTCCATGAACCACCACGCACAATTTTGCGTTTCATCTTATAAGGATCTTCCTTAGCAGCATTATAGCGATATTCCGGATTAAGGTCGTTTGTCAATTTACCTACACTCTCGGTATAAGCAGTAGAAGTCCATTCGCTCACATTCCCTGCCATATCATACAGACCAAAATCATTTGGAGAATATGTCCCTACTTGTGATGTAATCAATTGACCATCTTTAATATAGTTACCTTCATTTGGTTTAAAATTGGCATAGAAACAGCCCTTATCTTCAGTCAATGGGAGATCTCCTTCCCACGGATACATATTTTCATTTACACCTGCACGAGCAGCATACTCCCACTCTGCTTCAGTTGGCAAACGGTAAGGCTCTACATATACACCTTCACGACCTATTGCACGACGAAGATAGTCAGTGCGCCAATTTGCAAATGCCGATGCTTGTTCCCAACTTACCCCCACAACAGGATATTCGTTATAACCACCATGAGAGAAATACAATCTAACGTATGGCTCATTATAGGCATTTTCAAAGTCGTTAATCCATGCCGTTGTATCGGGATAAACATTTACAATATACGTATTCAAAAAGTCATAATCACCTGTTAATCCACGAGTTATTGTTTCACGAATGATTATCCCCTCTTCATTTACATAGGCTGTATCCTTAGATATGATGGGCACATCGGTCGGAACCGGTTTGTCTGTATTATATTCACGACGAGTGGGATCAAGACGATGTTTACGCTTAGCAGCCTCAGTGTGATTATAAATTTCATAGCGATAGTTCAATTGAGTGGGATCAAGTTCTTTCACTCCTGTTATAGGATTTACTCGATACATACTTTCAATGGCACGAGCCTCATCTTCATTAGGATTGCGCCAAGGTATTGCTTTATCCCAATTCAAATGAGGTTTAATAGGATTACCCTCTTTATCCTCTTCAATCTTGAATTCTTCATCACCACCAAAAGCAGGATCAGCAAGACGTTCACGAATTATGGAATCGCGCACCCAAAATACAAACTGCTTGTATTTTGAATTTGTGATTTCTGTTTCATCCATCCAAAAACCATCAACTGATATTCCACGTGCATCGGCACGAAGATTCCACAAGCTATCAGCTTTTTGTGGGCCAACTTCCATTGATCCACGAGACACAAGCACCATTCCATAGGGAGTGGGCTCGCCCCATGCTGTCGCTCCAACGCCGGTTACTTCTCCTCCGGCTGAACTACTTTTGCTACTCAACGCACATGAAACCATGAATGCTGAGATTACAAATGTAAAAAGATATACAGTTACTTTCTTCATATTACATTATGCGAATACTCTTGTGTTTATTTTTGTTTTTTTCTGACAAATCAAGTTTCAACTTATATCCGGCAAGTATTTCATGGCTACCACTGCTCGCCTTTGATATTTCCGATGTGTGATAATCATAACTATAACCTAAGAAAAAATTCTTATATTCAGCTCCCACCATTATTGTTACAGCATCATTGTAACGATAACCAAGTCCTGCTGATAGGAATTTATTATAACGCACACGTCCTGTTATCTCTGCCGTAGTAAATGTCAAATCACTCTTAACCATTATCGACGGCATTATTTCAAATAACGTATTTTTTAACGGAATATTGCTACCCGCCATAAAATATAGTATGCGTCCAATCTGAAATTCATAATTTTTTTCTTCTCCTCCCTCTCCCGATTCTGCATTCATTGTTATTGTTGGAGATGTCAGATGAGTAACTGATGCTCCCGCCCAAAAATATTTATGAGTATAAAACACTCCGAGCCCCAAATCAAAAGCAGTCCCTCTAATATCGGTTGTAGGAATAGCATCATCATTCCCTTCATGGTAGTCATCATCATCAGGGAGAAAGACATCAGAACCTTTAAACGACTCATCGACAAATCCAAGTTGTAAACCTGCTGACAATGTTCCGCCAAACAATTTAATCTTATAACTCATTTGAGCACCCAATGTCATATTTTTATAAAGGCCCAAACTTTCCTGTTGCATGATGAGTCCCACCCCGAAACGTTTCCCCAATAACTTCAATGGCATATCAGCTACAGCCAAAAATGTTCTTGGTGCTTTGGGAATACCTACCCATTGAATACGAGAGCCTCCACGTATGCGAATAAAGTCACTCATTCCTGTCGCTCCTGCATTATAATATGCAGGGACCTCAAAATGTTGAGAAAACTGAGCATCAGACTGCGCCTTTGCTATCTTCGGTATAAGCAATAATGCGACAATCAAAGTCAATAATGTATATTTAATTTTTTTTATCATTACAACTTTATTCAAAATAGAATGACACTACAACCATTTGAGATGTAACCTTTTTCAATGATTGCGTATATTTCATCTTTTCAGGCTCCTCTGATAAATCAGGACGATCATGTTCCAATATATCGGCAAATCCAAAACAAAATTTTATTTCAGGAATAAGCTTAAAATAAGGCAAATAAAAATCACATCCAAACCCCAACGTCAAATAAAAATCGGTTGTTTTTAATTTCAAAAAATCACTGCGTTTTTTTGCCACATCAAATGCGGCCATCGCACCACCAATCACATATGGACGAGCATTACGATAACGCTGTCCGGCAAATTTCACATCAACTGGCAACACGACATAAGAGGTCTTTATATTTTGTTGCTCTTCAACGCCATTGGTTGTATCATACATCTTCACGACCTTGTTCCCAAAATACATCCCGGGGCTAAATCTCACACTGAAATAGTTGTTTAATCTCACTTCGGCAAGACCTGTAACATTAAATCCAGGAGAAAAAGAAGGTTGTTCCATGAACCATGTTTCCCCATTTTCTGTTACAAAACCATTATGATTGAAACTCAAATCTTGTGTGTGTGTACCCACAGAGAACCCAAGATGCCATTTGCGCATATCGGCATACGGACGATTTAACAATTTATCGTTCAATTTTGCTGCACTTGTCGACAGAAATCCACACGCGACAAACAATAACAATATGTATTTGATATATTTCATCAATATTTTAAACGCATCTGGTTTATGATTATTGCACTCATCGATCAAAAAACCTAATCTTCATCAAATGAATAAGCCAAAATCCTCTTTTATATTATTTTTGAAACAAGTTTTATTTGTATCTTTGTAACAACATAGCTATTTAATGGAGAAAAAAAATCGGCACATAATGTTAATTATCAATCCCATCTCCGGGACAGGAAGCAAACGTGGGCTCACTGAGTTTGCAACTAATTTTTTGTCTAAGATTGGATATGACATAGATGTAATTTATACCACAGGTCGAGGAGATGCAACTCGACTTGCAAAAAAAGCTATTGAACAAAATTACCATGCTGTACTTGCAGCCGGCGGAGATGGGACAATCAACGAAACAGCCGCTGCACTATGCGATAGCAACGTCGCCCTCGGTATTATTCCGGCAGGCTCAGGCAATGGACTTGCCCGACACCTCAACATCCCTATTGACCCGATACAATCTCTTAATGTAATAGCCGAAAACAATATCATTGACTGCGACTATTGCTCCGTAAACGAGCGCCCGTTTTTCTGCACATTTGGTGTTGGCTTTGACGCTACAGTAAGTGAAAAATTTGCAAAGCAAAACAAGCGGGGCAAATTCATGTATGTAAAAAGCGCCATTTCCGAATTCCTAAACTATACCCCTCAAGAATACACCATCAGCGCCAATGGGAAAACATTTACAGAAAAAGCATTTATTGTTGCTTGCTGTAATGCATCTCAATATGGCAATAATGCTTATATAGCACCTCGCGCAAGCATCACCGACGGGCTAATTGATGTTACTATCGTCCATTCCGGCACACCATTAGATACAGCAATGGTGGGAGTTGACCTATTCACCGGTTACCTTGACCGAAATACACTGATACACACATTCAGAACGCCATCAGTCGTAATAACCCGTACAAACGAAGGGCCCGCACACCTTGATGGCGAGCCATTAATCATGCCCGATACAATTTCAATAGAGTGCCATCACAAAGGATTAAAAATCTTTATCCCCCAAAAAGATGTCCCATTCCGCCCAATTATCACTCCGGTAAACAGCATGTGGAACGATTTTAAGATTGCTCTCAGCAACATATTTCGCAGAAGATAATATGTTATTTTTTGCTAAAAAAGTTAATTCTATCTGTTTTTTTAGCAAAAATTTGTTGAATTCCAAAATAAACACGATATTCGTAAAACTAAATACTATATACCTGAAACATAAAATTATAACCTAATAAACATAATGAGTTATCTTAAATTTGATAAAAACCTCATGATAAACCTTGAGCAATCTCTGCCAAAAGAGATGCTCCGCACAAATCAGTCAGGCGCTTATCATTGTACATCAATCGTCGGATGCAACACTCGCAAACAACATGGGTTATTGGTTATTCCCATTCCGGAAATGGACAATAAGCCACACATTATGCTATCATCGCTTGACGAGTCAGTGATACAACATGGTGCGTCATTTAATCTGGGGTTGCACCGCTATAGCGGTGGGGTGTATAGCCCTAATGGACATAAATACATACGTGAATTTGATTGCGAAAGTGTTCCACGCACAACCTATCGCGTGGGCGGTGTAATTCTTACTAAAGAGAAAATCTTCATTTCTCATGAGAATCGCATCTTAATCCGTTATACACTTGTTGAAGCCCACTCTCCAACGACATTACAATTCCGACCATTCCTTGCATTTCGCAATGCAAGTGAATTGTGCATGGAGAACCAGAATCTCAATAAAGAATGTACTGATGTTCCTAATGGAATTTCATGTTGCCTATATCAAGGCTACCCTACATTATATATGCAAATGAGCCGTAAGCCAAATTGGGTTTACGATCCACATTGGTATAAAGGCATTGAATACATAAAAGACCTTGAAAGAGGCATCCCCTACACTGAGGATCTTTGGGTTCCCGGATATTTTGAAATTCCCATCAAAAAAGGGGAATCAATCATTTTCTCTGCCGGTATTTCTGAAGTTTCACCACGAGCTCTTAATAAGATGTATGAACTTGAAATTGCCGACCGCACTCGTCGCACAAGTTTCTACAACTGTCTTAAGAATGCGGCAAAACAATGCTACCTTAAAGATCAAGATGGCGATTTCATTATCTCAGGTTATCCTTGGGGAGTAGTACTTGCTCGAAATACATTCATGTCTCTTCCTGGAGCTACACTTGCTATTGACCATAAGGCCGACTTTGAAAGCATTATGGAGACAGCTTCGAAAGAGCTTATTCACTACATGAAAACCGGCGAACTTAGCCGACGTATCAGTGGCATAGACCTTCCCGACATTCCATTATGGGCTATTTGGGCAATACAACAATACGCCAAAATGATTAATACCGATGAGGCTCGCACTCGTTATATGCAATTCATCTCTCAAATCATTAATTACATAATAGAAGGTGGCCACCCCAACTTGCGCGTTGAAGAGAATGGACTCATCTCAACAATAGGCTCATCTAATCCTGTTTCTTGGATGAACTCGACACTACATGGGCATCCGGTAATACCACGCACCGGCTACCTCGTTGAGTTTAATGCACTATGGTACAATGCACTAATGTTTGGAGCAACACTTGCTGAGAATAACAAAAATTTCGAAAAGGACCGTGAGAAATGGCTTGAATATGCCGAATTAATGAAACATTCATTTGTTGACACATTCCTCAACGACTACGGATACCTTTATGACTATGTAAACGGCTCTTATGCTGATCCTTCTGTGCGTCCCAACATGGCAGTAGCGATAGGTCTTGACTATTCTCCTCTTGACCGACGTCAACGAAAAGGTGTACTTGATGTTGTTACTCGTGAACTACTTACTCCTAAAGGATTGCGCACACTATCGCCAAAGAGCTATGGTTATCGCCCATTCTATTTGGGTTCACCCGAAGAACGCGAATTAGCATTACATCAAGGTCCAGCACGTCCATGGTTAATGGGATTCTATGCCGATGCCTATCTACGGGTATTCGGAATGAGCGGAGTTTCATACATCGACCGCATGCTCATCGGCTTTGAAGATGAAATGTCGCAAGGTTGTATCGGCTCTCTGTCTCAACTATACGATGGCAACCCTCCATTTACCGGTCGAGGAGCAATAAGCCACGCAACAAACGTTGCTGAAGTATTGCGCACACTACGTACACTCAAAAAGTTTAACATGTAGCCACATTATCTATGAAAGCATTAATGTTTGGGTGGGAATTTCCACCACATATCCTCGGAGGTCTCGGAACCGCCAGCTATGGTCTCACAAAGGGAATGTGGGAATGTGGCGACATGGATATCACATTTGTCATTCCCAAGCCTCATGGCGATGAAGAAAGAAGTTTTGCAAAAATTATCGGGACATCACAAGTGCCCATCGCTTGGCGAGATGTAAATCGTGAATATGTAGAAAATCGCATAGGACATCTGATGGATCCCGATTTATACTATAAATTGCGTTCCAATATATATGCCGATTTTAACTATATGCGCACCAATGACCTTGGTTGCATTGAATTCTCAGGGCGTTACCCCGATAATCTTCTTGAAGAGATCAACAATTATTCAATATGTGCCGGAGTAATCGCTCGCACTGAAGAGTTTGATATTATTCACTCTCACGACTGGTTAACTTACCCCGCCGGTATTCACGCTAAACAAGTTACAGGAAAACCTCTTGTTATACATGTTCACGCAACAGACTTTGACCGCTCTCGTGGAAACGTTAATCCTACGGTATTCAACATCGAGCGTGATGGGATGATTCATGCTGACCACATTATAACAGTAAGTAACCTAACTCGCCAAACTGTTATTGAAAAATACGGAATCGATCCGGCTAAAGTAACAACTGTTCATAACGCCGTTGAACCACTAAGCGAAGAACTATTAAACGTTCAAGCCAACAAACCCAAAGAAAAAGTGGTTACATTCCTTGGTCGCATCACTATGCAAAAAGGTCCTGAATACTTCGTTGAAGCAGCAGCTAAAGTTCTTAAGAACAACCACAACGTGCGTTTCGTAATGGCAGGTAGCGGAGACATGATGGATAAAATGATTTTACTTGCAGCAGAAAGAGGCATCTCTGATCGTTTCCATTTCCCCGGTTTCCAAAAAGGAAAACAGGTATATGAAATGCTAAAAGCATCTGATGTATATATTATGCCATCAGTTTCAGAGCCTTTTGGTATCTCCCCTCTTGAAGCAATGCAAATGGGAGTTCCGTCAATTATTTCTAAACAATCGGGATGTGCCGAAATCCTTGACAATGTCATAAAAACCGATTATTGGGATATTGATGCAATGGCCGATGCAATATATTCAATCATCACCTATCCTGCAATGTACACACAATTGCGAGAAGATGGTCTTGATGAAGTAAATCGCATCACATGGGACAAAGCAGGAGCCAAAGTAATAGCAATATACAATAAGGTATTAAACCGCAATTAAGACAATTCACAAAATAAGATAACATTTAAAATATCAAGCTCATGAAAGCTATATGTTTTTATTTCCAGATACATCAACCATTTAGGTTAAAAAGATATCGTTTCTTTGATATAGGTAACGACCACTATTATTATGACGATTTTGCTAATGACGATATCATCACTCGCATTGCTCAACGTAGCTACATTCCTGCAGCAGAAAGTCTATTGCGCATGATTGAAGATAGCAAAGGCAAATTCCGTTGTGCAATTTCAATCACAGGCGTTGCTCTTGAACAATGCGAACAATATGTTCCCGAATTTATTGATGTATTGAAGAAGCTTGCAGATACAGGAAAAGTTGAATTCCTTGCTGAAACTTATGCTCACTCGCTATCTTCGTTGATAGACTCAGAAGAATTTGCAGCACAAGTAAAGGCTCACGGAGAAAAAATCCACCAACTATTTGGAGTTCAACCCAAAGTGCTTCGCAACACCGAGTTGATTTATTGCGATGATCTTGCTCCTCAAATTCTCAGCATGGGATACAAAGGAGTCATTACAGAGGGAGCAAAACACATCCTGGGCTGGAAATCGCCAAACTATGTATACTCAGCTGCATCAGCTCCAAAATTGAAAATGTTGCTTAAGAACTCTAAACTATCTGATGATATAGCATTCCGATTCAGCAATCCTGATTGGGATTCATATCCACTAACTGCTGATAAATACATCAACTGGATTGCATCAACTCCTGCAGAAGAACAAATAATAAACTTGTTCCTCAACCTTGAAACATTTGGAGAAATGCAATCACGCGAAACAGGAATCTTCCAATTCCTTGAAGCTCTACCACGCTTTGCCGCAGAAAAAGGAATTGATTTCTGGACTCCATCAGAAGCTATATCTAAGCTAAAACCTATTGACAATTTGAGCATTATGCACCCAATATCTTGGGCTGACGAAGCTCGCGATACATCAGCATGGTTAGGAAACAAACTCCAAAATGAAGCATTCCAAAAACTATATTCAGTAGCAGAACGTGTTCGCTTGTGTGATGACCGCCGTTTGAAACAAGACTGGTACTATCTGCAAGCAAGCGACCATTTCTTCTATATGTGTACCAAACACCTTGCAGATGGAGCTGTTCACTCTCATTTCAGCCCCTACGAAACACCATTCCAAGCGTTTACTAACTACATGAACGCCCTTGCTGATTTCATTGTGCGCGTTGAAGAACAATATCCATTGTCAATCGAAAATGAAGAATTGGACGCATTGCTCACTACAATTAGAAATCAAGCTCGCGAAATCGGCACTTTAACCAAAGAGGTTGAATCAATGCGCAAAAACATTGAACACTTCAACGAAGAGCATCTATTGCGTGAAGCAGCTAAAGCTGCAATCGCAGAAGAAGCTAAACCCAAAGCAAAAAAAGCTGCGCCTAAGGGAACAAAGGCAAAAGCAGTTGAAATTAACGCCAAAGTAGTCGCTACAGAGCCGGTTTCTGAAAAGAAAACTCGTCGTTGTTGCAAAAAGAAATAATCTTAACTTATTCTCATAATTTGGCAACCGGGACCGACAGTGATGTTATTCCCGGTTGCTTTTTCCTATCAACATTGCAATTTACGCATCAAAAACATTATCTTTGTACCATTATGGAATATTTGCTTTTAACACTTGGTATTCTTTGCCTCATAATAGGAATTGCAGGATGTGTAATTCCTGTTATTCCGGGAACGCCCATAGCATATGTTGGGATGTTATGCTTTCATTTCACTGACTGCATCCAATTTTCAACCTCATCATTAATTATTTGGGGCACTATTGTTGCATTGTCTATAGCACTTGATTACATCGTACCATCAATTGGCTCAAAAATTTTTGGAGGCACAAAATGGGGATATTGGGGTTGTATCATTGGAACTCTATTAGGAATGTTCATCCTCCCTTGGGGTATTATCGCCGGTCCGTTTTTAGGTGCATTCATTGGTGAATTGATGGGCAAAAAAGACACAACCACAGCGCTCAAATCAGGAATTGGATCATTGATAGGATTTCTTTGTGGCACATTCCTGAAACTCGTAATCTGCATCTATTTTATTATAGAGGTGATTATCGCTTTATGGAATTAAAAAAAAATGATTTATCTACTACTCAAGTTTAAGAATTATTATTACATTTGTAAAAACAACTAAAAGATTATAGACTATGTTAAGTAAAACTATTGAAGACGCAATCAATGCGCAGATTAATGCTGAATTATGGTCGGCTTATCTTTACCTTTCAATGGCAACAAACTTTGAAGCTAAAGGTCTTCCCGGTGTTGCAAACTGGTTTAAAATCCAATTTAAAGAAGAGCAAGCACACGCTGAGATCTTCATGAACTATATCAATTCTCGCGGAGGTAGAGTTATTCTTAAACCTATTGATGCAGTAGACACAGAATGGGACACTCCTCTTGATGCTTTTAAAGCAACTCTTGCTCATGAGCAGAAAGTAACTGCGCTCATAAACAGTATCTATGCTCTTGCTGAAAGTGAACACGATTATGCAACTCGTGATCGATTAAACTGGTTCATCTCAGAGCAAGTAGAAGAAGAAGAAAGCGCACAAGAACTAATTGACAAATTTACTCTAATTGGAGATAACGGAATGGGACTTTATATGCTTGACCAAGAACTTGGTACACGTGTATTCAACACTCCATCTCCACTTGCAACAACTGAATAATAAAACTATTTACATTATAAATAAACGGCGACATCAAAAAAAATGTCGCCGTTTATGTTTCATGAGTCCTTACTTAGAGTAAAGAGGATGGCACTAACGCCTATTCCTCATCATTTCGATTCTTGGTTTTTGCTCTATTTTTAGAAGACGAAGAGTTCATGTCCTTCTCTTCTTGGAGATCTATCTCATTGTGTTTTTTATCCAACACTTTATATTGTAAATATGCAAGAGATTGGTCGGGCAATATACGGAACTTAAATCCCATCTTCATGCGCCAACGCACATACTCTGAAAATATGCCTTTCTTCAAATAGGCATCAACAAACGGATGCACATATACAATAAAGTTTTTTACCTTCAGTGAATTAATCAAATAATCAATCTTTTCTCTCAACACATCGGTAAATAATAACGATGGTTGCACCTCGCCCTTACCAAAACATGACGGACAAGCTTCTGTAGTTACAATATCAAGAGCAGGACGCACACGCTGACGAGTAATCTGCATCAAGCCAAATTTACTCAATGGTAATATATTGTGACGTGCGCGGTCATTTGCCATTATTGTCTTCATGTGCTCATAAAGCGTCTGGCGATGTTCAGCTTTATTCATATCAATAAAGTCTACCACAATAATTCCGCCCATGTCACGCAATCTCAATTGTCGTGCAATTTCGTCGGCAGCACGCAGATTAACCTCCAAGGCATTACTTTCTTGATCATTACTTGCCTTTGAACGATTACCTGAATTAACATCTATCACATGCAGAGCTTCTGTGTGCTCAATAATAATATATGCGCCTGACTTGAACGATACGATTTTCCCGAAAGACGACTTTATCTGTCTTGTAATATTAAAATGATCGAAAATCGGCTCGTCTTTATCATACATCTGAACTATCTCTTGACGTTCAGGAGCGATGAGATTTACATACTTTGATATCTGACTGTATATGTCAGCATCATTAACATAGATATTCTCAAAAGTAGGACTAAAAATATCCCTTAACACGCCCACAATGCGACTTTCTTCTTCAAAAATGAGTGATGGAGCATCTACACGTTGCGCCTTAGCGATAGCATCCTCCCAACATTTCAAAAGTGTTTTCAATTCATGGTTAAGTTCAGCCACACGTTTACCTTCGGCTGACGTACGCACTATTACGCCAAAATTTTTAGGTTTTATGCTACCTATTAATTGGCGCAATCGCAATTTCTCCTCTGTCGATTTAATTTTCTGTGAAATAGAGATTTTATCACAAAATGGTATCAAAACCAAATATCGACCAGTAAATGTTATTTCGGTTGTGAGTCGTGGACCTTTTGATGATATAGGCTCTTTGACAATTTGAACCATCAATTCTTGTCCTGGAGTTAGAGTTTCTGCCACTGTTCCATGCTTATCAATATCAGGGAGCAATTTCATTTTGGACAACGAAGGCACTCGTTTTTTATCCTCCAAAACCTGTTTGAGAAAAGATGAATAGGAAGAGTATTGGGAACCAAGATCTAAGTAATGAAGAAAAGCGTCTTTCTCATACCCCACGTTGACAAAAGCGGCATTTAAACCCGGCATTAGCTTTTTTACCTTTGCCAAATAAATGTCGCCCACAGCATAGGAAACATTCCGCGATTCTTTCTGCAAAGAAACCAATCGGGAATCTTCCACCAAAGCGATTGACACCTCGGTGGGTTGTACATCTACTATGAGTTCACTTTTCATCTCTTAGAATACTTTAATACACAAAGAACAAACTTTAATGGGAGAAAAGCCACATCAAGTTTGTTCTTCGTATAGCGTTTAGTCGAAAGTTCAGTCAACTAAATCGAAGATTATTTCTTCTTATGACGATTCTTTCTTAGGCGTTTTTTGCGCTTGTGAGTAGCCATCTTGTGGCCTTTTCTTTTCTTTCCGCTTGGCATTTTGTTACGCTTTTATAATTAGTAATTGGGTTGATTCTCTCTAATTGTGCAATATTTAAATGTTCTCGCGTATTATTTTACATCTTCCATGAACACTTTCGCAGGCTTGAATGCAGGAATTTTGTGTGCTGGAATAATGATTGTTGTGTTTTTAGAGATGTTGCGTGCAGTTTTTTCTGAACGAGTTTTCACGATAAAGCTACCGAAACCTCTTAGGTAAACATTTTCACCATTTGCAAGTGAATCTTTTACAATCTCCATGAATTTTTCGATAGTTTCAAGAACATTAGTTTTTTCAATGCCTGTTGTTTTTGAAATCTCGTTTACAATATCAGCTTTAGTCATTGTTATATATTTTAATTATTAATTATTAATATCGTTGATATGCAAGTTATTAAGGGCACATCCCCTACACTCAAAATTTGCAACTGCAAATATCGTACTTTTTTTTCAAATAGCCACAACATCAACACCATTTTTTCTCATAAAACTCACATTTGAGCACTATTTATTCACATTTTTGAAGTTATAATATTATAAAATATCATGGATTTCAACTAAATTATACACCTCTATTGCGTCAATATTATTTAACTCAGCGCCTTCACCATTGCGATTAAAATAAATTGCATACCATCCGGCACCCACAGCTCCGACAATATCTGTATCGGGATTATCTCCTATTATTAGTGTGCTTTGGGCTTCAGCATTACTTTTCTGCAAAGCATAGTCAAAGATACGCTTGTCCGGCTTATTTACTCCTATATCATCACTCAAAACTACTGCATCAAAATAATCTATGATATCGCTTGACTCCATTTTTCTATGTTGAACTTCATAAAATCCGTTGCTTATAACCCCTATTTTATACCCCCGAGATTTCAAATAGTCCAATAATTCACGAGCCCCAGGTACGAGTGTCTTTAACGAAGCAAGTTTATCGAGATACACATCGCTTAACTCTGCGCTCATTTTTATAGTCTCTTCATTATCATATCCGGCATCGGCAAGCACCTTGCGAAATCGCTCAACCATGAGAAATTCTTTTGTAATCTTCCCAACATTATAGAGCAACCACAGTCGATGATTGTTTTCTTGATAGGTATTGCGCCATGTATCAACATCACCAAAAGCCGCTTCCAATCCGGCATATTCATACACATGAGCCAATGCCTCCCATGAGTTTGACTTGAAATCCCAAATAGTGTCATCAAGATCAACCCACACCCAATCTATATTTTCTTTTTTTATCTTCATTCATGCATTACATTTTAACCGAGACACAAATTTCGAAATAGGTTTTTAATTTTCCAAATATTGAATTAATTCTTAGGAAAAACTCTTTTATCTTGTTTATAAGTTTTGGTTGCATTATCTTTGTCATAATAAAATTCATTATTTTATACAAATCATGGATGGAAATTTAAAGAAGATATTAAGTAAAGATTCTGACGGACTTCTCACTTATGAGTATATTGCCAATCACATCAATTCATGTCATGAAATTATCGATGACCTAATCGATAACATGATAATGGTTGATAAAAACGGACAATTTCTTGTAAGCGCTGCCCGTTATTTAACAGCTATCGACCGCGAAAAATATAAATCAGCAATCAACCGATTGATAGCGTCAGCTATTGAAAAGGACCGCGAACATCGTTACATCGGCGACCTACTACAAAGTATATGGGGTGCTGATTACATTGAGCGAATTGACGAATTAAATTCAAGCGATGATAATTTCCGTCGCATTTATAAACGTTTATATCCTAAAGGAATTTGAAATCATGCGCAAAACATTATTTTTATTAACAGCTTTACTTTGCTCATTGGCTTCATGCAATGCCAATTCATCAGCAAAAGACACATCAAACGACAATTCTAACAACTCTAAAAACAATACAACAATGACAACAGTCGATACTACCGATGTAATGGTAGATATTAAAACATCTTTGGGTGATATTCGTGTTTTACTATATGGCGACACGCCAAAACATCGCGACAATTTCATCAAACTTCTTAATGACAATTACTACAATGGTACTCTTTTCCATCGCGTCATCAATGAGTTTATGATTCAAGCCGGAGACCCCGATTCAAAGAATGCCCCTGCAGGAAAAATGTTAGGTTCAGGTGGCCCAGGATATCAAATCGATGCCGAAATCGTGTATCCTAAACATTTCCACAAGCGCGGAGCTCTTGCCGCTGCCCGTCAAGGAGACCAAGTAAACCCTGAAAAGAAATCATCTGGCTCTCAGTTCTATATCGTTACGGGAAAAGTTTACAACGAAGGGCAACTAAAGCAAATGGAAGGACAACTTGCAATGAGACAAAAACAAGCAATATTCAACAATCTTGCTCTACAATATCGCGATTCAATCATGAACATGCGAAAAAATCGCGACCAAATGGGATTGCAAAACCTTCAAAATGAGCTCATCGCTAAAACCGAAGCCGAAGCTGCCAAAAATCCAGCATCATTCACAGAAGAACAGCGTCAAGCTTATTCTACTATAGGAGGAACTCCTCACTTGGATAATGACTACACTGTATTTGGTGAAATTGTTTCAGGAATGGATGTTGTTGCAAAAATCGAAAAAGCCGCAACTAACGCTCAAGACCGTCCTGAAGAAGATATCAAAATCATTAGCGCAAAAATTGTAAAATGATTGAAATAAATCGCTTCACACTACCCAATGGGTTGCGTGTTGTACACAACTACGATAGTGCCACTGCAATGGTGGCACTTAATGTCTTATATAATGTAGGTGCAAAAGATGAAGATCCTCAAATGACAGGATTGGCTCATCTGTTTGAGCATTTGATGTTTGGTGGCTCTGTAAACATTCCCGAATTTGATACAGCAATCGAACGCGCTGGAGGATGGAATAACGCATGGACCAACAATGACTTCACAAATTTCTATGATGTAGTCCCTGCCCACAATGCAGAAACAGCCTTTTGGCTTGAAAGTGACCGCATGTTAGCCCTTGCATTCAACGAAAAACCTCTTGAAGTACAACGGCATGTTGTCATAGAAGAGTTCAAAGAAGTGTGCCTAAACAAGCCCTATGGCGATATGGGACACCAATTACGCTCCCTAATTTACACCAAACATCCCTATCGTTTCCCAACAATAGGTAAAGAGATCAACCACATCGAGAAAGTAACACTTCAAGATGTTAAGAATTTCTTTTACAGCCACTACGCCCCAAACAATGCCATTATAGCTGTGTCGGGACACATCAGCATAGAGGAAACAAAACGCCTTGTCGAAAAATGGTTTAGCGATATACCCTCTCGCTCAATAGCTCCCCGCAACTACCCTTCTGAACCAGAGCAAACTGAAGGACGAAAGAAAATCATATCAGGGAGAGTACCACAAACCGCAATTGTAAAAGCATTCAGAATGCCGGGCTACTATTCCCCTGACTATATCCCTTGCGACATTATTACCGACTTGCTCGCATCGGGACGCTCATCACGATTTTATCGCAATCTGCTAATGGGCACCGACCTATTTACAGAAATTGACGCATCTATATGCGGTAGCGACGAGCCGGGACACCTCATCCTTAATGCCAGACTGGCAAAAAATGATTCCGAGTCCATAAAACGTGCTGAAGAATTGATGCTCTCCGAAGCACTATCTATAACTAATGGATCTTTGACTGAATATGAGTTAACACGAACAATCAATCGATATGAATCAAACTTCACTTTCGGCTCAATCAATTTTTTAGCTAAAGCGCAAGCATTGGCAATGAGCGAGATGCACAACGAAGATATTAATAACATTGTTCCCCGATACAGAGAAATAACAACTGATAAAATCATCAGTGTTGCACAAGAGATTTTCAATTCCCAGAATTGTTCAACCCTCATTTATTGCCCTGAGTAAAACTTAAAATCATTCATTAATTACTCAAAAACCGCATTTTAGCATTAAAATTTACATTAATATCATTTTTTTTATTAAATTTGAAATCTATTAAATAACATGATACGGTAAAATTACCGTGAAGGCACATTATGTAACTTAAAAACTTTTTATTATGGAATTGCGTGAACAGTCCTTAAATCCTGAAATCAAAGGAAAGGACCAAACCTTGAACGAAGGACAAACAGAAGTCCTAAATGTGAATCAAACAGAAGAAACAACAGCCGAAGCCGCTGAAAAACTTTCAAAAGAGCAGATTGTTGAACTTGCCACAGAATTATCGGCAAAACCGGCAATAGAAATCTCTCGCGACGAAATCACTAAAATCAAGCAGCAATTCTATTCAATACGCAAAGCCGAATTAGAAGTTGAAAAAGCGGAATTCCTTGAAAAAGGGAATGAAGAAGCTGCATTTGCCCCCAAAACAGATGAACTTGAAGAAAAATTTAAAGAAATTCTTAACGAAATAAAGGAGAAAAAAGCAGCTTTGCTTGCCGAACAAGAAGCAACTCGCCAAGCAAACTATGATCGCAAATCAGCAATAATAACTGAGATCATTGAAATGGCAGCTGATACCGATAATGTCAATCGTCTTTTCCCAAAATTCAAAGAATTACAACAAGAATTTAAATCAATAGGAGAAGTTCCTCCCACCGTAATGAGCGAATTATGGAAAAGCTATCAAGACGCCGTTGAACGTTATTATGACCAATTAAAAATCAACAAAGACCTTCGCGATTATGATTTCAAGAAAAACCTTGATATCAAACAACTATTGTGTGCCGAAGCCGAAAAACTTGCTGAAGAAACCGATGTCATCATTGCATTTAAACGATTGCAAGATCTTCATGAAAAATGGCGTGAAACAGGACCTGTAGCAAAAGAAATTCGCGAAGATATATGGGTACGCTTCAAAGATGCCTCCGCTATCATCAATAAAAAATACCAAGCATTCTTTGAAGAAAGAAAATCTCGCGAGCAAGAAAATGAAACAGCAAAAACCGCAATATGCGAACGTGTTGAAGCCCTTGATTTCGAGTCGCTCAAGAGCTATGCGGCATGGGATGAAATGACTAAGACCATTATTGCAGCACAAGAGGATTGGAAGAAACTCGGCTTTGCATCAAAGAAAATGAACAATGTATTGTTTGCCCGCTTCCGCGAAACATGCGATAAATTCTTTGCAATGAAAGCCGACTATTTCAAACGCATGAAAGACGACTTCAGCAGCAACCTCGAAAAGAAAATTGCCCTTTGTGAACGCGCTGAAGCACTAAAAGACAGCACTGATTGGAAGAAAACATCCGATGAACTTGTTGCACTTCAAAAAGAATGGAAGACTATAGGTGCTGTTGCAAAGAAACACAGCGATGCCATCTGGAAACGTTTCCTTTCAGCTTGCGATTATTTCTTTGAACAAAAAAAGAAAAATTCTTCAAGCACCAAAAATGTGGAACACGCTAATCTCAACGCGAAAAACGAGATTATCGCAACCCTTCAAAACATCGCTCACGATGCAGACAAAGAAGATGTAAAAAAACAAGTCAAAGAATTAACAACCAAATGGCAACAAATAGGACATGTGCCATTTAAAGAAAAAGACAAAGTTTATGAAGCTTACCGCAAAGCTCTAAACGACCTTTATGACCGCTTTGACCTAAAAGAAACAAAAGCTAACTTCGCCAACTTTGAAAATGCCATCAACGAAATGGGTGGCGACGAAAACAAACTATACCGCGAACGTGAACGCTTGCTCCGCAACTATGAGCAAAAGCGCAATGAACTCCACACCTATGAAAACAATCTTGGATTCTTTAACTCAAAATCTAAGTCAGGAGATTCTATGCTTCGCGAAATGGAACGCAAAATACAACGCATAAAAGAAGACTTAGCAACCATCGAAAAGAAAATCGGTGTTATCGACAGCAAACTAAATTAAGCAAACTTATGTCTTTTGCCAAACGATGGGATGGATTAACATTCCATCGTTTGGCATGATAAGAAATAATACACACTTATGACTACTAACCACAGAGGTCGATATGGGCGCTATTTAAATTCAATATTAATTTTAACCGATTTTATCGTAATTAATATTGTTTTTATTGCAACTTGTCTTATTTCCCCCGACATAATACAAGAACATGCCCGTGTAACCTTATTTCTTCTTAATATTTCGTATATTCCCATTGCTATTTGGGGATTAAACGTCCATACTAAAAGGTCATTACACTTAGATCTTATTTTATTACAATCATTCAAAGTTGTAGGAATTCATGCACTATCCTACCTATCGTTACTTTATTTCTTAAAAATAGCCCATATTCCCACTAAATCATTTCTCATCTTATATGGATTGATGTTTGTCGCACTGCCTTTATGGTGGACTATTTCAAGACAAATTCTGAAATATTTCCGTAGCAAAGGAAGAAACTATATTAAAGCCATTATTATAGGGAGCAATGAGACAGCTCAACGCCTATATGATGAAATGCTTTCTGATGCAGGATATGGATACCGCGTGGGAGGTTTCTTTGATGACTCTTGTCCGGAAAATCTAAAAGATAAATATCTTGGAACAATAGATGATCTAGAAGAATATCTCAAACGCGAAAAAGTTGATGAGATTTACTACACATTATCGGGAGAAAACAACAAAGCTATACGTTCGGTTATAAAGATTGCCGATAACAACGTAATTCAATTCTATTACGTTCCACAGTTAAGCAAATACCTCAGTCGCGGATTTGAGTTATACAACATGGGCTCTGTACCGGTATTAACTCTACGTCGCAACCCACTTTCAAAGCACATTAATCGTTTCATTAAACGAGCATTTGACATTATATTCTCTTCAGTCGTATTACTATTCTCCCCCATTATATTTATCCCGGTTGCCATTGCCATTAAGATTTCATCACCGGGACCGGTATTTTTCAAGCAACTACGCACCGGATATCGTGGTCGCGATTTCCACTGCTGGAAATTCCGCACAATGCGTGTGAATGCCGAGAGTGACAAACTTCAAGCGAAAAAGGATGATCCACGAAAAACAAGAATCGGGAATTTCCTACGCAAGACAAGCATTGATGAACTACCTCAATTTATCAATGTCTTTTTAGGTGACATGTCGGTCGTTGGACCTCGTCCTCACATGTTAAAGCACACTCAAGATTATAGCCAGTTGATTGACAAATATATGGTAAGGCACCTCATCAAACCGGGTATTACCGGATGGGCTCAAGCCAATGGCTGGAGAGGACAAACCGAGGAAATATGGCAAATGGAAAAACGCGTCGAATATGACGTGTGGTATATTGAGCATTGGACTTTTTTGCTTGACATTAAGATTATCATTCGCACAGTATTAAATGCTATACATGGAGAAAAAAACGCGTTCTGATTAAGAACGCGTTTCCATTTTTTAATATTTATCCTGCATATTATATTGTTACCTCACCACAAAGTGAACATTTAAGATAACGCCTAACCTCTGATGTTGACAACCCAAGTCCAAAAAGATACATCATCTTGGTTATTGCCGCTTCACTTGTTATATCATGCCCGGAAATTACGCCTGTCGATGCAAGTTGATTGCCCGACATGTAGCGACGGTCATGCACTCCACCATTTACGCATTGAGTTACATTTAATATCACTATACCTTGATTAATAGCATCTTTGATTGCTTCTGTAAACCACACCTCAGTAGGAGCATTACCGGCACCATAAGTCTTCAATACAATACCTTTCACTCCGGGAGTCGATAATTGATGACGCAATATACACTCAGTTATTCCCGGATTAAGGTCTATAATCATTACTGCCTGATCCATTCCATACTGAACATTCAACGGACGCTTAGCCTGTACTCGCCATAAAGCCTCTTCATTGAAATGAATACCTAAACCTATCTTCGCCAACGAAGGGTAATTATTACTCTTAAAAGCGTTGAAATTATCGGCACTCATCTTTGTTGAGCGATTTCCTCGCCATAGATAATCTTCAAACAAGATAGCAACCTCTCTCACCATAGGCTCACCATTGATATCAGTGGCGGCGGCTATTTGCAACGCGGTAATGAGGTTTTCTTCACCATCGGTCCTCACCTCGCCTATAGGCAATTGTGAGCCTGTGATAATTACCGGTTTATGAAGATTTTCAAGCATGAATGACAATGCCGATGCTGTATAAGACATAGTGTCTGTACCATGCAAGACAACAAACCCATCAAACTTATCATAATTCTCATCAATGTGTCGAGCAATCTCCACCCAATGACGAGGACTCATATCCGATGAATCGATAGGAGGATTAAATTGGATGTTATCTATCTCATAATCCAATTTTTTGACTTTCGGAACATTATCTATCAGATGCGTGAAATCAAATGGTTGCAGAGAATGTGTTTCGGGATTTTCAATCATCCCGATGGTCCCTCCTGTGTAAATTATCAGAATACGCGGTTTGTGGTTGTTTTGCATATTTATTTTATCGTGAGCGATTATAAACCGTTACTTGACTTGCGCACCGGGAACAACCGGAGCTGTCGGACCTATTACAACGAGAGAGCTGTCGGCATTTTCTGCCGAGAGAATCATACCTTGCGATACTACACCCTTCAATTTGCGAGGAGCAAGATTAGCAATAAAGCAAACTTGCTTACCAATCAAATCTTCAGGCTGGTAATATTTAGCAATACCTGAAACGATAGTACGAGTACCCATACCATCATCAATTAAGAATTGCAATAATTTATCGGCTTTAGGGACTTTTTTGCACTCCAATACTGTACCAACACGCAAATCGGCTTTCATAAATGTATCAAAATCAACATCCTCTTGTTGTGGAGCTGCTTTGAAATTCTTAACCTTGTTTTCCTCTTTGATGCGTTCCAAGCGTTGAATTTGAGCATCGATAGCCTCATCTTCAATCTTTTCAAACAACAATTCTGCAGGAGCGATAGTATCACCGGCGTTAAGAATATCTGAGGCACCGAGTTTTGACCAATTTGCAGAACTCATACCAAGCAAGTCGCGTAATTTTTCAGCCATAAACGGCAAGAATGGCTCAAATGCAATAGCAATGTTGGCACATATTTGCAATGCGACATTCATAATTGTTGCCACACGTTCCATGTCGGTCTTAGCCAACTTCCATGGCTCTGTCTCTTGCAAATAGCGATTACCTAAACGAGCAATCTCCATCGCATCTTTCAATGCTTCGCGGAAGTGGAATGTATCAAGATTTGCACTCAAAGAATCCTTAGATGCTACGATATCAGCAAACAATTGTTTGTCAACATCAGTATATTCGCCGGCAGCAGGAACTTTGCCTTCAAAATATTTGTGAGTCAAAACAATAGCACGATTAACAAAGTTACCAAGCACAGCAACGAGCTCATTGTTGTTGCGAGCTTGGAAATCACGCCATGTAAAGTCATTATCCTTTGTTTCAGGAGCATTAGCTGTCAACACATAGCGCAACACATCTTGTTTTCCGGGGAAATCTATAAGATACTCATGCAACCACACCGCCCAATTGCGAGAAGTTGAAATCTTATCACCTTCAAGATTCAAGAACTCATTAGCTGGCACATTGTCAGGCAATTGGAAATTATCGCCGTAAGCCATCATCATCGCTGGGAACACGATACAGTGGAACACGATATTATCTTTTCCAATAAAGTTTATGATGCGAGTTTCTGGATCTTTCCAGTATGTTTGCCATGTATTAGGGAGCAACTCTTTAGTGTTTGAGATGTATCCGATGGGAGCATCAAACCACACATACAGCACCTTCCCTTCAGCACCATCAACTGGAACAGGCACACCCCATTTCAAGTCGCGGCTCACCGCACGAGGTTGCAACCCGAGGTCAATCCATGATTTACATTGACCATATACATTTGACTTCCACTCTTTGTGTCCGTCCAAAATCCACTTGCTCAAAGCAGGCTCCCACTTATCGAGAGGCAAGAACCAGTGTTTAGTCTCTTTCAACACAATGGGGCTATCGGTCAACGTAGAGCGAGGATTAATCAAATCAGTAGCGTTCAATGATGTTCCGCAAGCCTCACATTGGTCCCCATAGGCACGTTCATTGCCACAATGAGGACAAGTACCCATCACATAGCGGTCAGCAAGGAATTCGCCTGCAGTTTCGTCGTAAGGTTGCATAGATGTTTTTTCTACAAACTCACCTTTATCATAAAGATGGCGGAAAAACTCGCTTGCTGTCTCATGATGAATATCTGATGTTGTGCGTGAATATATATCAAAAGAAATGCCCAATCCTGCCATTGACTCCTTGATGATTGAGTGATAACGGTCAACAATATCTTGAGGAGTTACACCCTCAGCACGAGCTTTTATAGTAATGGGCACACCATGTTCATCACTACCGCCTATCATTATCACATCCTCACCCTTAAGACGCATATAGCGAGCATAGATATCAGCGGGAACATAAACACCTGCTAAGTGTCCGATGTGAACAGGGCCATTAGCATATGGCAATGCAGTAGTAATCAACGTGCGTTTAAATTTCTTTTCCATCTTAATCTTCAATTTTTATTTTCTAATTGCAAAGATACAACAAAAGAGGAATGTAACCAATTGTTTTAGGCATCATTGCAAAATAAAAGCATGCCCTCTCCAGGCATGCTTTTCGAGAAAAGTTAGTTTGTTATGCTTGTTGTGTTACATTAGTTCTTGGGGGATTGCAACTATTTTGAGGTCACAATTGCGAATAAAATCAGTAATTGATTTACGAATTGGAGTATCAGGTACATCTGCTTCGATGCGACGAAGTGCATTAAACACCGATGTTCCACATTGATAGACATGGCGATAAGCCTTTGCAATATCATCAATTTGGTCTTCTGAAAATCCTTCTTTACGCATTATTACAGCATTTATTCCATAATAGCTTGCCGGATTATGAGCTATGATAACATATGGTGGAACATTATTTCCAAGTCGGCATCCGCCTTTAATCAATGCCCAATCACCAATTTTGCACTTCTCATGCAACATTGAATTTGACGACATAATAACACATTCGCCAATCTCTGTATCTCCGGCTATTTTTACACCATTACCTATCACACATTTACCCTTAACATTGCAATCATGTCCAATGTGAGTTTCTGCCATGATAAATATATCATTACCAATGTGTGTAGCTTGACCTTCGCGAATACTGCGATTGATGATCACCTGCTCACGAATTACATTATTGTCTCCAATAAGGCAATATGTTTCCTCGCCTTTCCAACGAAAATCTTGAGGGTCAGCACCTATTATTGAACCTTGATAAATCTTATTGTTTTTGCCCATGCGTGTACCATGAATTATGCTTGTATAAGACATAATTTCACAGCCATCGCCTATTTCTACATTTTCATCAATGTAGGCAAAAGGGTGAATTGTAACGTTTTGGCCGATTTTTGCCGACGGATTAACGTATGCTAATGGACTAATCATGGTTATATCGATTTAAATAAATTATTGACGACCTCCTCCGAGTGATTGATATAGATTTATTACAGCTTGTTGTCTTGACAGCTCACATGAGATTTGCGACATTTGAGCCGACAAAAGACTTGTTTGAGCATTCAACACTTCAAGATATGTAGCCGTTCCCAAAGATAGCAATTCTTGAGTATATTCTACTGATTTTTCAAGATTTTCAACTTGCGAAGCTAGCAATTTTGATTTTTCCTCACTTTTTTGGTACATAGTCATCGCATTGCTCACTTCAGCACTTGCGCTCATTAATGCATATTCAAAATTGTTCATTGCTTGTTTTTGTTGAGCTTTTGTTGCTTCAAGACGAGCAATATTAGCTCCGCGAGCAAACAATGGCATAGTCAATGAGCCTGCAAGTTGAACAAATGTTTCAGCGGGATTAACAATTACAGAGCCGAGTAGGTTGGTAAATCCTCCATTGGCCGTAATTGACAAACCGGGATAGAAAGCTGAACGAGCCTGATTTGTTGCATAGTAAGCAATTGCCACATTTTGTTCCGCTGCACGAACATCAGGACGAGCCGCAAGTTCTTTCATAGGCACACCTTCACGCATCATCGCCGGCGCATTGAGTGTTGCCGTAGAAGAAATGTTCCATCGTTGAGGCATCACATTCATCAACAATGACATTGTGTTGTGAGCATTGTTAATCGCTACCTCAAGGTCAGTGATAGACGCAAGGATGCTATAATAGTTAGCAGTGCTTTGAACAACACCTGCCTCATTTGTACGACCTGCAAGTTTTAAATTTTTCATCACTTCAACACTTTCCTTCCAGTTTTCGGCAGTTTGACAGCTCACTTCAAGTTGTCGTTCAAGAGAAGCTATTGCATAGTAGCAATTTGCTACTCCGGCAATGATTTGAGAGCGCACAGCTTGTTGATAAGCCTCACTTTGAAGCACAGCTGCCTTAGCACCACGTTTAGTATTCAACAACTTACCGAAGATATCAATCTCCCAACTCACCGCCATTGGCAATTGATAGGTCCATGTAAATTTAGACTCTGCATAAGAAACACCTGCACCATTGGGAGCTAAGGCCACCGATGGCAAATAACTCAATCGAGCTCCTTTGAGTTGAGCATGAGCCACATCAATATTCAACTTTGCATTTTGCAAATTTGTATTGTTTTCAAGTGCTTGATTTATGAGATCAACCAACACAGGATCTGTAAACACTTGCTGCCACTGAAGGTTACCAAAGGCCGCAGAGTCAATTTCTGCGTCTTTGGCTTGTACATATTCTTGAGCGAGCGCATTATCTTCAGGCATGTCAAATTTATTGTAAATATGACAGCTTGAAAGCATAGTCAAACTTAGTCCAACTACTGCTATGCGTGATATATTTTTTATTGTCATGACAATATTAATGCTAAGTTATTATTTACGTGAATATTGTTCGATTTCTGAACTTATACCTTGATTATTTGTATCTTCCCACTTGAGAGGAGTAAATTTCTCTTGAATAGCTTGGAATATCACAAACAACGCGGGCACTATCAATACTTGGAATATCATACCGATTAACATACCGCCAATAGAACCGGCACCAAGAGCATTATTACCATTAGCACCTACTCCTGATGCAAACATCAATGGAAGAAGACCTATAATCAACGCCAACGATGTCATCAAAATCGGGCGTAAACGAGCAGCAGCTCCGGCAACGGCAGCATTAATAATACTCATACCGGTGCGACGACGTTCAACGGCAAACTCTACAATCAAAATAGCATTCTTAGCCAACAAACCGATGAGCATAATCAATGCAATCTGCAAATAGATATTATTGTTGATATCAAACATCCAGGCAAAAATAAATGTACCCATCAAGCCGAATGGAATAGAAAGAATTACCGCCAATGGCAAAATGTAACTTTCATATTGGGCACTCAACAATAGATAAACAAACAATAGACACAATCCGAAGATTATTGCGGTTGCACTACCTGAAGAACTCTTTTCTTCTCGAGTCATACCTGAGTACTCAATACCATAACCTTGTGGAAGGGTTTCAGCAGCCACTCGTTCAATAGCGGCAATAGCATCACCCGATGAATAACCCTCGTTAGGAGTTCCATTGACAGCAATAGTTTGGAACATATTGAAACGATTTAACAAGTCGGGGCCATACACTTTGGTAAGCTTCACAAAATTTGAAATAGGAGCCATCTCTGCACCATTACGCACCTTGATACTATTAAGCGTTTCAGGAGATACGCGTGATTCTGGTGTCGCTTGCATCATTACACGATATAATTTACCAAAGCGGTTGAAGTTTGAAACATACATACCACCATAGTAACCTTGCAATGTTGACAAAATAGTTGATGGACTGATACCTGCTTGCTTACATTTAGCAACATCTACATCTACTTGATATTGGGGGAACGATGGATTAAATGTAGTGTAAGCCATTTGGATTTCAGGTTGTTGATTTAGCTTAGCAAGGAATCCTTGTGTTACATTAAAGAACTTATTAATATCACCACCTGTTTTGTCAAGCATTTGCAAGCTGAAACCATTTGTAACAGAATATCCCGGAATCATAGGAGGAGCAAAGAACATTACACGTCCATCTTTCACTTGTTGCCCCACCATTCCATATAATTGTTGGATAATCTTAGCAGCACTTTCGTCTTTTGAGCGTTCTTCCCAATTTTTCAACTTGATAAGGAATGTACCATAAGTAGCACCTTGACCGGCAACGAAGCTATAACCATTGATAAGCACGCGCGTTTCTACTGCTGGAATTTGAGCAATAATCTTGTCAACTTGGTCAAGCAACTCACCTGTGCGTTCTTGTGATGTAGCAGGAGGCATATCCACCACGCAGAAAATAGTACCGGTATCTTCGTCTGGCACAAGTGCTGTTGGAGTTGTTGACATGAGCCATACAAGCATTGCAATTGCTCCGGCTACAATCAACATTGATAGTTTTTTAGCTTTGATAAAGAAACTGATATATCCTTTATATTTACCTAAAAGCTTATCATAAGCAGCATTAAATCCTGTGTGGAAACGTTGCATAAATGTTGTTTTCTTCTCACCATGTTCTTCATGAGGTTTCAAGAACACAGCACACAACGCAGGAGACAGTGTTAACGCATTGACAGCCGAGAAGCCGATTGCAATAGCCATTGTCAAACCAAATTGTTGATAGAATACACCGGCAGTTCCAGGCATGAATGACACAGGGATAAACACAAGCATCATTACAAGCGTGATAGAGATAATTGCACCACCTATCTCACCCATTGCATCAATAGACGCCTTGCGTGCCGATTTATATCCCACATCAAGCTTGGCATGAACCGCCTCGACGACCACAATCGCGTCATCAACCACAATCGCAATCGCCAGCACAAGAGCCGACAATGTGATCAAGTTAACAGAGAATCCTATTAACTGCATCACAAAGAATGTACCGACAAGAGCTACAGGAATTGCAATAGCAGGGATGATCGTAGAACGCATATCTTGCAAGAAGATATACACTACAATAAACACAAGGAAGAATGCCTCAAACAAAGTTTTCAACACTTCGTGGATTGACGCTTCAAGGAACTCATTAGAGTTCATTGGAACACTGATTTTCAACCCTTCAGGGAGAGTTTTTTCTGCTTCTTCAAGATATGCAAGAACGTTCTTGATAATTTCTGTCGCATTTGAGCCCGGAGTTTGAAAAAGCATTGCTGTTGCAGCAGGATAGCCATTTAGTTTATTTGAGAATCCATAAGACACACGCCCAAGTTCTACATCAGCTACATCTTTCAAGTAGAGGACATCTCCACCTGTATTGGCTTTAATTACAATATTTTCAAATTCTTCAGGTGTTACAAGACGACCTTTATACTTCATGATATATTGGAAACTTTGCTCTCCTCTTTCGCCAAATTGACCGGGAGCAGCCTCAATATTTTGCTCAGCAAGCGCAGCTGTAATATCGCTTGGCATCAAACCATACTGCGCCATCACATCAGGTTTCAACCATATGCGCATTGAATAGTCGGCACCCAAAACCATTGCATCACCCACTCCTGAAATACGTTGAACAGCCGGGATGATGTTAATCTTCATGTAGTTCTCAATAAACTCATTATCATAAGAGTCATTTGTTGAATACAAGCCTATTGCCATCAACATTGATGTCATACGTTTTTGAGTGATGACACCCACCTTTGTTACTTCGGCAGGGAGAAAACCTTGAGCTTTAGCTACTCGGTTTTGCACGTCAATGGCAGCCATATCCACATCATAACCTTGCTTGAAATACACAGTAATAGTAGCACTACCTGTATTTGTTGCAACAGAGGTCATGTAAGTCATGTTTTGAGCTCCATTGATTTGTTCTTCAAGAGGAGCAATAACTGAATTTTGCACCGCTTGAGCATTAGCTCCAGTATAAGTAGTTGTTACCGAAATTGTAGGAGGAGCAAGGTCGGGATATTGAGTTACTGGAAGTGAAATCAATCCAATAACCCCCAACAATACGATAAATATTGAGATAACCGTCGATAGCACCGGGCGGTTAATAAAATTATCTAATTTCATTGTTAATTATCGATTAGTTTAACAAGTAGTTTGTTTCAACGCATTACTGTTGAGGAGCAACCTCTTTAGGCGTAATAGTCATACCATCTTTCAACGATATACCTACGCCTTCAACTGCGATGCGATCACCGACTTTAAGACCCGATGTTACCACGAAATTTTTACCATCATTCTGGCTCATAATTTCAATGCGAGTAGATGCCGTTTTATTTGAATCATTCACAACATACACATAACGCAAGTTTTGAATTTCAAAAGTAGCTTTCTGAGGAATAAGAATTGCGCTATCAACTTGATGAGGAATGAGAATTGTTCCTGTGCTTCCGCTACGCAACATGCCGTTTGTATTATTGAAAAGAGCACGCACATTGGCCGCGCCTGTAGTGTTGTCAATCACACCTGAGATAGTAGCAATTTTCCCACTTTCGCCATATATTGTACCATCGGCAAGCTTAAGTTGTACAGCAGGCATATCCTTGATTGCTTTGTCAAGAGTTGTTGCACCATTATCAGTCAACGAAAGGATATCTTTTTCATTCAAAGAAAAATAGGCATACACTTCTGAGTTGTCACTGATAGTTGTCAACGCTTGTGTTGAAGATGGAGAAGCAAGCGAACCTTCACGGTTAGGGATAGAACCCACAACACCTTCACAAGGAGCAGTAACCACAGTGTAGGCAAGGTTTTTCTTTGCATTTACAAGACCTGCTTCAGCCTGTGCAAGTTGAGCTTTTGCTTGAGCGAGAGCATTTTCAGCCATTTGCCACTCATATTCGCTGATGATATTCTTTCCGTAAAGCATCTTCTTGTTATCTGCTGTAAGTTGAGCTGTAGAGACAGCTGCATTAGCTACATTTACTGCCGCCTTAGCCGATTCAACAGCCGCTTCATATTGTACTTGATCAAGAGTGAACAATGCTTGACCTTTATGCACACGTTGACCCTCATCAACATGAACTTTAGTAATAAAACCTGTTACTTGAGGACGGATTGCTATATCAGTGCGCCCTTTGATTGTTGCTGGATAAGAATCTTCAAGATTTGCCGAGCCATAAGCTACTGTCATTGTCCCAATTTGCGGTGCAGGAACTTGTTGTTGCTGTGTGCCACTACAAGATGAGAGCATCATTACTGCAGTACTTGTTACAAACAAGCCCACTGCCTTTAATACCTTTACTTTCATATCTTTTTACCTTTTATTATTTATTCCTATTTCAGTTTCGCCACAAAAATACTCATTTTAAATTACAACATAAAACCGCTATAATATTATTATCCTTTTTTGTTTCTTTTTCCATCATTTTGACCAAACACAAACATCTTCAAGGAATAAACCGACAAAAATCAGAACTTTTAACCAATCTTTAAATGATAGTTAAAACGAGATTGGTAACGTTCAAAAGAATGAGTATTGATAAGGAAAATTTATTTACTCTTTACAATTCCCCTTGTAAAGAAGTATGTTATCGACAGAATGAGTAACGATAAAAGGGGTAGATTGGCGTCGGGGACGAGGACTGAGATAATAGTAAAATGATAGTTGTTTGTCCCAAGATGGGATGTGTAGCAAACGTGTTTCGCCAGCAGGGATTGCACACTCGATGGTATTTGTTGCTGAGTGCAATTGGCGTCCAGATAGATCGTAATAGTTGAATGTTATGGTAATAGCCTTTATCGTGCGATTGTAGAGATTGTTAACAAAAAAAGACTCGCGTCGAGAGGTGAGCGATTTGTCATATCCTGTAACTATGATTTTTGCTGTGTCAGGTACGATGGTATCATATTCTATTGCAATTATCTCAATATTGGAGGGCTTTGCTTTTAGACGTTTGCGAGTCGTCTTTTCTGCCAAGAGGGTGGAGCAGAAAACAGTCAATAGGAATATGATTATCAGTCGGCACATAGTTATAGGTATCTTGGTGTGGGATTGTGGTCTACCTCGCAAGGGAAAATCTTAATACATCCATTCATATCTTCAGGGCGATTGTCTTGTGTCGAGATCGAATATCGGAACATGTATGGAACCATTCGCCATAGGTTAATCTTCACTCCTGTTTTATGCTCTACAAATGATAGGCGTCCATCGTCGGAATGTTTCAAGATGAATTTTTTGGGTGAGCTTAGGTGTAATCCCCCATCAAAAACGGTATAGATGCGAGCGTCATAATACCCTTTCTTTGCCGAAGGTATCATGTAACCCATCACCGTGCCGGGGCGCACCGAGAGTCGAGGTGATTGTATAACCACTAAGCGGTAACGTATAGCACCATCATCGCGGTAATTATCAGGGATAAAACGTTCTATAACGACTTGTGCACCATCGGTGGGGAATTGCCAAATTCCCTCTATATTGTCAAGTGGCATCGATTGCAGGCGTGTCTCGACATTGCCTCGCTCATAGCTATTAAGTCGTTCCGATGTCAAAGGAATGTCATCAAGATTGAATGCAAATAGTCTTAATCCGCATAGCAATGCACATATCAACATTCCACATCGAGCCATATCAGAGAGAGATTATATTGTGCTAAACTTATAATTGAACCCGAAACTTAGTATTTCCTTCATTTGCCAATCTTTCCATGACGCATTAGGTACATGGGTAGATCCTGAGTCGTAACGCAAATGAACAAATATCTGTGTTGACAAAAAACGATTGATGTCAAAACTTAAACGATTTTCCCAATCTCCCTGTACATACTCATAGTTAGAGAAAAGAAACAGACGAGAAGTGTAGGTAATATTGTACATGAGCTTCCATGTTAATTTTCCTTCGGCACTCGAACCAAATTGATTAGCAGTTGTTTTCCCTTTGTCAATCCCAAATGATGTTTCGTCCATTTTATCATTGGTGCATATTTTGAGATTGTAGGACAATGGCGCGATAGAAGCGTCAAATGAAAGTTTCTTATTACTATTGGCATAGCTATAAGTCATACCGAGACCAATGTTTAACTCCGCAGGAGAAAGAAATGATGCTTGTAGATCATTTGAGTTTTTCTTGTAACCGTTAAATAGCTGAGTCTTGAAATCGGCTGTTACAGAGTAGTACCAACTTTTAGTCGCTTTCAACCCAAACTTACTATTGATGCGGAAAATATCTTCACTGATACTATAGTTGCGTAATGAATCATCGGGTGCGCTATATACGCCTAATTTGTATTGTATGGTTGTGTCAAATAACAGATTGGGGTAAAATGCCTGATTTAACTTCACATTGTAGATAGCGTTGGCAATCATGTTCAAGTTGTTATTTCCCCCTTGATACCAATTAGGTGAAATGTAGGCTTGCGAAAATTGGACCGAGCCATCAAACGAGCGTAACCAGTTGACACGTTTTACTTCATTAACTTCTACAGTTTCTTCAACATCTTTTTTGTCTAAATTGAGGTCTTTCACCTCTATTGTTGATTTTGTGGGATCGACCACAGCAGTAAACTCCTTGGGCGGAGCCGGTAGAGAGTCGTAGTTGTATTTTACATGTCGAGGGTTGTTGATAATATAGTTTTGCTTGAGTCGTCTCAAGCGTTTAGACATATCCATCTCGCGATTAATCCATGTCATTGCATCTTGCACCACACCGCTACCGCGCATGTCCATGAGGTCAAAGCTGTCCATCATCTCATATCCGGAAAATACCACAGGTCCAAAAAAAGTTGCAGGTATCTCCATAGGGGTGGGTTTAACATAGTTGGCGCGAGCGATAGAGTCGGCTTTGGCAATAGAGTCGGTTCTAAGCTTTTCACGCCAAGCGGCAATCAGGCGTTTACGCTCTTGTCTGATAGAATCGGTGTTTTGAACTGTTGCGTCAGTTGAAACACTGTCGGTCGTAACAATTCCTGCGGTCTCAACAGTTTCTACAGCAATCGAGTCTTGTGTCTCTTGGGCATGAGTGCAAAGTGTCACACAAAGTAAAAATAGCAACGACAAAGTAATCTTATGCATGTTTTAAATGTAGTTTTAAATCAGTTATCGTTTAAAAGCAGTATAGATGGTGCATGTGCCAAATGTGAGTGGGCGATATTTGCAATCGGCAAACCCTGCATTTTGCATCAATGCAAGCATTTTATTTCCTTGTGGTACGGCAGCAATACTCTCTGGCAGATAAGAGTAGGCTCTCACATCTTTTGATACGAGACGGCCAAAGAATGGGATGATGTATCGAGTGTAGAACTTGTATAGAGGTAGCACAATGGGAGATGTGGGGGTAGAGAGTTCTATCACGCATAACATTCCACCATCTCTCAATACTCGTTGCATCTCTTTGTAGCCGACTTCGAGACGCTCAAAATTGCGAACACCATAGGCAACAGTGATACAGTCAAAGGTATTGTCGGCAAATGGCAATGCCAGACAATCACCTTGAACCAACTCAATTTTATTGTTCAATCCTGCATCTTTGACTTTTTTGTGCCCTACGGAAATCATCCCTTCAGACAAATCAATGCCGGTAATTTTTTCAATGTTTAGCGTCTTGGCAAGCTTGATGGCAAGATCGCCTGTGCCGGTAGCTACATCAAGTATGACTTTGGGAGACTGTCGACCTATCATTTTAACTGCTTGGGCTCTCCACAGCTTGTCAATGCCGAAAGTCATGGCGCGATTCATAAAATCATAGGCAGGTGCAATAGAATCAAACATCTCTTGCACCTGTTCTGTTTTACAACGACTGTCGTCGTAGGGATTTATTTTTTCGGCTTTAACCTCCATTTATCGTTTAAGTGAAGCAAGACATGCTTTCACATTTGCATCAATGCGAGCAGCGAGGTCTTCTTCGGCTGGTTTTACAAAATCTTCGCCGGTGATGTGTTCGTAAAGTTCTTGGTAACGAGCCGATACACTATCGCAATATTCATCGGTCATTTCTGGCATTGTTTGTCCTTCTTTGCCCATGAAATTGTTGTCAATCAACCATTGACGCACAAACTCTTTTGATAATTGTTTTTGTGGCTCGCCGGCATTGAAACGCTCTTCATAACCTTCGGCATAGAAATAGCGAGAAGAGTCAGGAGTGTGGATTTCATCGATAAGGATTACTTTACCATCACGTTTTCCAAACTCATATTTTGTATCAACAAGAATCAATCCTTTCTCAGCAGCGATTTCAGTACCGCGTTGGAACAAAGCGCGAGTATATTTCTCCATCACCACATAGTCTTCTTCAGCAACGATGCCTTGAGCAATTATTTCTTCGCGAGAGATGTTTTCATCGTGTCCTGCATCGGCTTTTGTTGTTGGGGTAATAATCGGTTCTGGAAAACGTTCGTTTTCACGCATTCCGTCGGGCAATTTAACTCCACATATTTCACGACAACCTGCTTGATATTCACGCCATGCACTACCTGTGAGGTATCCGCGAATGATCATTTCCACTTTAAATCCTTCACATTTCAGTCCTACTGTTACCATTGGATCGGGAGTAGCGATTTTCCAGTTAGGGACAATATCAGCAGTAGCATCAAGGAATTTAGCTGCGATTTGATTAAGCATTTGACCTTTGAACGGAATTCCTTTTGGAAGAATAACGTCAAAAGCTGAGATGCGGTCAGTTGCAATCATCACCATCAAATCATCGTCGATGTTATATACATCGCGCACCTTACCATGATATACACTCTTTTGTCCGGGGAAATTAAAATCGGTATTTACCAATGTTGTTGCCATAGTCTTATATTATTGTTTTAATTTTCAGTTTTCAATTCTTCGTTGTCATCTAATTTGCATTTGTCCCATTTTTCGTATGCTTCGACAATGCGTTGGACGAGTTGATGCCTTACAATATCCTTTTTACCAAACTCGACTTTGCCTATTCCTTTTATCTCTTTCAACACTCTCAATGCTTGAACGAGTCCTGAAGTTGTGGAGCGTGGAAGGTCGATTTGAGTAACGTCGCCGGTAATAATCATTTTTGCATTCATTCCAAGGCGGGTTAAGAACATTTTTATCTGGTGGGTAGTGGTGTTTTGTGCCTCGTCAAGCACTATTACCGCGTCATTGAGAGTGCGACCACGCATGAATGCCAATGGCGCAATCTGAATGACTTTTGTTTCCATATACTCTTTAAGTTTGACAGCAGGAATCATGTCCTCGAGCGCGTCATAGAGAGGTTGAAGATATGGGTCGATTTTATCTTTCATGTCGCCGGGTAAAAATCCGAGTTTTTCGCCCGCTTCTACTGCCGGTCGAGAAAGAATGATTTTGCGCACTTCTCTATTTTTCAATGCTCTGACAGCAAGGGCTATTGCGACATAGGTTTTTCCTGTGCCGGCGGGACCGAGAGCAAATGTTAAGTCGTTTTCTTGAAATGTTTTTACGAGTAATTGTTGATTAGGAGTGCGACCGGTAATGGGTTTCCCATTTACACCATAAATTATCACATCATCCATTTTTAACTCACGAGGGATATCTCCTTTTACAACATCAAGGATTACATCTTCTGTGAGCTTGTTGTACTTGACGCAGTATTCCTCAAGCTCTTTGATTTTTTTCTCAAATTCAGCTGTTTCTTTGTCATCACCTATCACCTTTATCACTGAGCCACGAGCAGCCATGCGCAATTTGGGAAACAAGTTGCGTATCAACTGCATATTGCTGTTGTTTACTCCATAAAAACTTACGGGATCTACATTGTCGATGATTACGATGCGTTCTATCATTCAGCTGAATTTATTTATTGTACAAAGATAACACATTTAGTTTATAATGCACAACGCCCAAGCAGAAAATCCTGCTCAGGCGTGGCTTATTGATGTGATGATATTTTATGCTTTAGGATTAGCTCCGTATTTATTTTCACCTGCATGGCTATCTTGACACCACCAGATAATCAAAATGATTGCACCGACAATAGGAAGCAAGCAAAGAAGTTGCCACCATCCGCTACGGCCTGTGTCGTGAAGACGACGTGCACCAACTGCCCAACTTGGAATAATAAGAGCAATGCTTATAATCCATCCGATAATAGGTATCCAAGAGATTACTCCTATAATTACGTTAAATAAGTACCAAAACCAAAATTCAGAACGACGAGCGCGTCCATTAAAATCAGCATACTTAGAGAAGCATGTCTTAATTGCTGTAAGAAAATCCATAATAATTAAATTTTAGTAAATAAACATTTGAACAAAGATATGTAATATTTCTCAATTTGCAATTATTTTTCACTATCTTCGCATAAATTTAATTTAAAAGATGATGAAACTACGATTATTTGCAATTTTAATTGCTGTTTTTCTTACAGGTTTTGTTGCTTCAACTAATGCTCAAATAGCGCAAGTTGATACGATTAATGTTCCTGCAACATATATTGAGTCGCCAATGCGTTGCTCGATAATTCTTCCGGAACAATATTTTGAGGAGAATGATAGCACTCGCTATCCTGTCGTTTATCTTATTCATGGTTATGACGGAGATTATTCTTCATGGCTAAAATTGACTGAGCCTCATCTTGATAGCCTTGCTACCGAGTATAATATGATATTCGTGTGTCCCGATGGACGTGATAGTTGGTATTGGGATTCTCCCGTTATCCCTGAACTTCAAATGGAATCATTTATTACCAAAGAACTTGTTCCGTTTATAGACAAAAACTATCGCACTATTCCTGTAGCTGAAAAGCGTGCAATTACAGGATTTAGCATGGGAGGTCATGGTAGTTTGTGGCTTGCAATGCGTCACCCCGACTTGTTTAAATCATGTGGCAGCATGAGTGGTGGGGTGAATATCAATAAACCCAAATGGGCTAAATCTTGGAAGATGGCAACCCGCATAGGTACACAAGAGGAGTATCCACAACGTTGGGTTGACTATACAGTAATCAACCTTGTTCCAAAACTAAAACCTAACGAACTGAATATCGTGGTTGATTGCGGTGTCGATGATTTCTTTATTGGCGTAAATCGTGAACTTCACGAGGAATTACTCAAATATAATATCCCTCATGACTACACCGAGCGCCCCGGTCGACACACTCATCCTTATTGGCGCAACTCGCTCCGTCATCACCTGCTTTATTTCCACGAAATATTCAATAAATAAACTGAGCTACAGCAAAACAATATTTTTTACTTTATCAACTCTCAATTCTTAACTCCCCCTTCGTTCCAAGGTGGAGTTTTACCACATCCATAGAAACAAGATTTATCAGAGTTTCCTCCGCCGAAGCACGAGGCATGTGAGCAGCCCGATAATACTCCTCAAGAGTTATCGCGCCACGCTCTTCTATTATTGAGAGCAGGCGGCTATCAGCATCAGACATGCTGATTATCCCCCCTTTGTTTTGTTGCCTACGACGCCACGTTTTCACCATTATATCAGGAGCCAATATATTCTCATCTTTCACACGATAATAAGCACTCCACGAACCGTCAGGCTCTTGCGACATCACCGGACGACGTGCCGACTTAGCAATCTCCACACGTATTACCACCGCTCCACCTTCCGTTTTGAAAGCCGCAATGTCAAGCGATTGTACCGGTCGGCAATACATCTGCGCTGCTTGCTCAATCATGTAAATATCCTCTTCATTGCGCACCCCGGCGATATTTCCGTTATCCTTAACGCCAATAAGTAGTCGCCCGCCATCGTTGTTGGCAAATGCCGACAGACTGCGAGCTATCTTGCGAGCATCAGAGATGGCAAATTTAAAATCCTGATGTTCATGTTCGCCCTCCTCGATGAGACGCTCTATATAGAATTTCCCCCTTATTGCTTTTATATCTTTCACTACACCAAATTATTATTCAGGATAGACAAGTTGTTGAGATGTTATACACTCAAGTACCTCCGTTAGATAGCGACCTGCAGCCTTTTTTGCCCCAACAAGATCCATATAGGTGTAATTTCCACAATCGCGAGCTGTAGCCCCGGGAATCTCGCCCTCAAAATCAGCAATAAACCTAAATGTTTCCTGCATCAACGGCAATATATCAGTCGATGTCAAATCACCATTTACCAATAG
Organism: Muribaculaceae bacterium; assembly: GCA_045596365.1. GTDB lineage: Bacteria > Bacteroidota > Bacteroidia > Bacteroidales > Muribaculaceae > RGIG4079. Next base: position 136,017 of record JAZOCE010000024.1, read on the forward strand.
ATAATTTCCTGTGCGACACCCCATGGGCCCCCAATAGATGATGCGCTCCTTCCATTGTAGATGGTTGCGCAAAAATGTTGCCGCGAGATGTTCAATGGCATGCAATACCTCGCCCGACAATGCGTCTTGGCGATTTGGCTCTATCATGCGTATATCAAAAGTTGTTATCACATCACCCGATGCCGTTACATCTCGACGAGAGACATAGATTCCTCGCAACAATGTGAGATGATTGACCGTGAAACTTGCAATTTTTTCCATAGTCTCAATCTTTTAAATCGATGTTATAACCATTTTCAATACTTCAAACGTGTGCTTGGGTGCATCGTCCCAGAAATTTTCATATTGAGCGATATTGTCCTCTCCTCCGGGAGTGTCGCTGATGACTCGCACACAGAAAAACAACACATTTTTCAAATAGCACACCTGTGCTATTGATGCCGACTCCATATCCACTGCCATCACATCGGGATGCACTCTCTTTATGCGCTCAACCTCCTCTACCTTTGACACAAATATATCTCCGGAACAAATTAAGCCATGCTTGATGCGTGTATTATCATTTAGACATGGTAATGCCGAAACCTCAGGCACCGATGTAAAATAGCGAGGACAGCCTGCAGCATCGCCCCACTGTGTTCCCGGACCACACCACACATCATGATAAGCCACTCGATCGCCCACTACAACATCAAGTATTCCGGCTCCACCACCGGCACCACCTGCGACACCTGTATTTATTATCATATCGGGGTGAAAATTTTCAATCATTGTCAACGTCCCTATTGCTGCATTCACTTTACCTATGCCACATTGCATGGCAACCACTTCATGTATTCCTATCTTCCCGGAATGAAATGCTATATCATTTAGTGTGATTGTCGAATGATTTTCTATAAGAGGCAACAACAGATTTAACTCTTTACCCATCGCAACTATTATTCCTATTTTCATAATCGTCATTTATTATATCCACAAAGATACAAAGGAAAGTGGAAAAATGAAAAAAGATTGGGCTCGCTTCTCAGCGAACCCAACCCTACTACTACTTTATAACTAAATATCAAATAATTAATATATAAAAACTACTACTTCTTCAATACTTTAATTGGCGCATTATCATTTACACGCAACATATAATAACCTGCTTCCATATCATCAACAGCAACGGTCATGATTTGTTCGCCTTCGCCGGCAATCTCTTTTACTTTCACACCTGAAAGCGAATAAATTTCAACCGACTCGATTGCTTCTGCACACTTGATTGTTATCGATACAGTTGCCGGTACTGGATAAACACTGATATTTGCGGTCAACTCAATATTTTCCACTCCGGTAGGAAGATTTTCATGTTGCACAGCTGCTGTCAATTCGGCATGTCGTTGTGCATAAATCTTACTATTACCTTCTGTTGTGGCTGCAAAGGTTGCTACCTCTGAAACCTTTTGAGGTGTTCCTGCTGCATAGTGAGCAACTATATAATATTTGCGGTCATTAACTTGGTCAGGTGTCTTTATTTCATACTCTGTTCCGGCTTCTCCTGCATAATAACCCATATAGTATTTTTCAAACCAATATACATCAGGGATATTCTTTGGAGTACCTTCCACATTTTTAAACTCATATGTTCCGGGGATTTTGCCTCCATAAAGTGCACCACAATCTACATATCCATTTTCGTCGGCAGCAACACCATCCAATGATTCGCCTTTACCCACATAAAGCATAATATCTTTAATATAGTCAGACTCTACATCTTCATCGGCAGCATATTTACCAACATATTCCTTTCCATCATTTGTCTTAGCAACGTGTATCGTATAATATGACACTGGTTCTTTTTTTCCTGTTTGCGTGAAATCAGGCACTTGAATATTCATTGACACTTTATATACATCCCAGTAAGCATCAGCCTTATCAGGAAGGACGGGATTACCCTCTGCATCAAACGAAGGTTCACCTGTATAGTCAGCATCCCAGTCACTCCATTGCAAAGAGCGATAAACCACAGCTTGACCTGCAGGAGCCATAGGAACATATGTGTTATCATCTTCAGCAATAGCAGGAGCCGATTGATGTGTTTTACCCACATTATTGCCTGACGCGCCCTTGAATATTGTTACTACTTGTGCAATATATGAATTAGCTTCTGAACGATCAAGATCTTTATAAAGTACTGAATATGTTGTTGCTCTATCATTGTGAGGTAAATTGATAACCCCATCTACTTCGCCATCGGCATCTTCACCCTCTGCCGGATACACAACATTGCCATATTTGTCAAACAATGTCAATTGATATTTTTCAATTTCATATGCATTGTCGGCACCTGCCGTTCCATAACCCTGAATAAGAGGGAATGAAACTACTGCATCAAAGCGGTCAAGTTCAATAGCATCTTCCGGAACTGCACCCGATTCCGTATCACGATGCAATTCATTTCCATTGGCATCTTTATAAATCGGGAACACATTGATGCTCACCTCAGGCGTAGGGAAAGTATTTGAAGCGGTGATGCGATACTTTGCAAAGCGAACACCGGGAACATATTGATAGATATACATACATTCAGCATACTGTTGGATATTTTCTTCAGTTATCGTAACAGTTTCTGTAGCATTACCTTCGGCATCTGTAGCCAATGTAATTGTCTTCATGGGCCACAACTCTGTTCCATCCATGCGACCAAGCTCAGCATACAGCCATACACCATTGGCATTGTTATATTTCGCATCAGACATATCATCTTGTACCATTGTTGCAACAGGTACCACATTAGCCAAATCAGCGCCCTCAGGCCCTTCATACACAACTCTGCCGTTTTCTTCGCTAACAGTTTCACGTGTACCGATACCCACATAGAAGTTCCCTGTATTTTGCGAATATTGATTCATCGGTGTTATAATAAACAACTCTCCATTAAACTGCAATGTGCAACCACCTGCATTGTTAATTCGTGAACGGGCTTCGTATATTGCCACTTGTTTCCCTTCAGGGTCATCTTGAGTTTTACCAAGGTTGAAATATCCATTTGAACGAAGATTAAAAATATAATCATCACGTCCATCTACTCCAAACGCATAGTTCTCTTCTCCATGTCTAAATGGATCACCTGTAACTGAAGAATTTCCACTAATCGTAAATGCATCTATTGCTGTTGCAGTTACAACACCCACATAATTTCCATTTGCATCTTGAACTGCATCTCCGCTCTTAAGTTTTATTCTATATACTGTCTGTTTCAAAGATGGAGCCACATATAATATTGCGCCTTCTTCACTGAACACATCTCCACTCATAGAATAGTAGTCACATCGATCAATACCATTCCATGTCTGTCCAAGATTATCAGTAAATGTAAGCGATGAAAAATCTACTACATAATGAGTATATGAATTACCATTAGCATCAGTTGCTGTAGGATTACTATGCCAATCCACATAGCCGTCGTTGTTGTCATCACCGGCTTTTAGAATAATTCCTTGAGCAAAACTTCCATCACCATAATTTCCAAAATAGCTACCATAACGTAGGAAGATATTACCGGCATCATCTATAGCGATACCAACATTATGATCGGGAGATGAAAGTTCTTTATATTTTGTTCCCGGAGTCAATATATTTTCAGTTGCATTTAAAGCAGGATCATTTGCACTAAATCTAATAACACCGCTTGAGGTGGCGTCTTCTTCTTTTTCTTTTCTCTGTGCTACATACCAATTTCCACGATAATATTCTCCCTGACGATAATAGTTTCGGTCCATTAAATTCTCAAATCCTGATTGTGGATTTACTTTACCATCACCGATACCTATTTCGTAATTATAAATTTCTTCAAATTGGTATAGCGGTTTAGCTTCGTCACGTTTTGTTACAAGCACCGTTTTTTCTGCACTTTTACCTCCTTCAACGGGGTTGCCATTAATCGTCATGCCATCATAATTAGCCCTGACATAATAGGTATGCTCACGACCGGGAGACGCATTATAATCCACGAAGTTAAATAACTGCAATGAATTTTCTGATATCTTCACACCATCACGATACACATCATAGGATGTAGGTTGGTTCCCATACCCATCATAATTCCAAAATAACTGAACTTTTTGATACCCTTCATAATGCTTAACTCCTTCAGCGCCTTGATATGTTAACCAAGTAGGACTGAATGATATCCATTCGGGTGTTACCTCTCCCAACGTCTCATTATTGGCATAGTCATTTCCATCAACAGGGACTACTTTATATTGATAAGTTCGTTCATAGAATTTATTTTCGTGATTAAGATATTTTACATCGGAATGAGTATATTCTGTTACTCCGGTTTCAGTTGTACCGAGTTCAATCCATGATGACCAATTATCAAAATCAATCTGTACATTATTAACATCGCCATAGGTATATGGAGTTCTGCGATAATAAATTTTATATTGTGTAGTTTCAGGATTTTCACTCACAGCGTCCCATGTAATCATAGCATCCTGATGTCCATCATGTTTCTCAAGAGTTGCTACTACTTGCGATATTGGATTTGCAATATTACCTTCGGCGTTGATAGTGAATTTTGCAAACCCGACACTTTGGCAATAAGTATAAAGATGTAATTGCTTGTGATTTGGGTCAAGTTCAAATTCACACCATGTATCAATATTTGCGTCATCATCACCATCTAAATCTGTGAATGTAACATCATTACCTACACCATTTGCCACAAATGAGCCTGTCATTGCATTGATATTATAGGCAATACTTCCGTTCCCGGAAATATCATCAGTATTCATGTCAATGATATTTAATTGACCATCACGAATTCCACCATAAGTTGCATTTGCCCATTGGTCAAGCACCAAGATTTTATGTCCATGGAAATTGAAGATATTGCTTGCATGTAATTTATAATTGGTCCCTCTGATCACTTGTACAACTTGCATAACATTGTCAACAAGTTTACAATCATAGACACCTGTCTCATTTTGAAGCAAGAAACAGTTATTGCCATAAGGCTTGATGCGACTTTCATGAAATTCGCCTGTAGGAGTTACAAATCCATCACCTGAAATTGAATACACATCTTGCTTAGTGGCAGTTTGAGTTCCATCAACGTTTTCAATAGTGATGCGCACGACCTCAACACCATCGGTAAACCACATATAACCTGTTCCATCATATACGTTACCCGAAGCATAGAAGAAATCAGTACGACCTAATAGTCCCGTATACCAATCCGGTTTAGCTGTAATTTGATTTAATTCCTTCGTATAAACTCCTAAGGGAATAGTTTTGCGAGTATCAACACTCACTGCTACACCATATTCACCAGAGTTCTTTAATACCGCAATAGAACCAATCTTGCAATCACAGTTAGATGTATAAGCGTATATAATATTACCGTTATCATCGGCTGCTATCCCTCGACCTGAAGAGCCTAAACCACAACCGGAGTCTAACGCACCGCGTGTTTGGAATCCACCATAACTATTGTAAACCTCAATCTGATTATTAGACTGATTATTCCAATAAGGTTGACCTGGAGTAATTGCATAAATTACACCATTTGATACCGCAATTTGCTTTGCGGCATTGCCATCACGATACAACATATAACCCCCATCAAATTCAGAGCCAAAAGCTAAATATGTAGCAGGAGTAAATGCTTGACCGGCAAGCTTGGTTGTTATCGTCCAATCACTTGGATCATCTGCAGCTACTACGCGTGGAGCAGAGATAAGCAACATCAACAGCAATAAAAAGTTTAGGAACTTGTGCTTCATCATAATAATTTTCAAATTGTATATATTATTTTTTGTATTTTTCTTAGTCTCATAAATGGAATTGCAAATATATACACTAATATATATAGAACAATACGATGTTAACATATTTATTAAAATATTTTATTTACCCCCCCTATTTTTATAATTTATTTCATAGCATTAACTATTTTAAACTTTATTTTTATCGACGTTTGCTCCTATTTCAAGCTATTAATATCAATCTTTTTTGTTTTTTATTTCTTATTAACATGATTGCATATTTATGCAATTATTCATAACCTCATGTGTTAATTTGAATAGTTCTCATCTTTTATCTTTCATTTATCCCTTATCTTTTTTCTTTTTTCCTCTTTCTTGCTATCTTTGTGGTAATAAAGACATATTATTATGTCTTTTAAGGCAATAATAAATATTACCTATATGAAATTTGAAACGCATACAATCATGGGCTCCGAGGTACGCATCCCTATCCCAGAGGGGTATGGCGATTGCGTAAAACTGATAAAGTCAGATAGCTATCGGCACAATGGACGCAATGACTCGATGTTCAAAATATGGATAGGAAGTTTCACGCGCACATCAATGGGTTTCTCAATATGGTACAGACTAAGCCAACACAAAGGGTGGGCATACCCCTTTATTAAATTTATGCTTAACCGCTACAAACTCAAATGTGGTCTATTTATTCCTGCAAAGACGCGAATAGGATATGGCATGTACATTCAACATTGCTTTGGGATAGTGATAAATTCTACTGCAATAGTAGGGAATAATAGTCATTTCAGCCAATTTACCAGCATCGGGGCAAACACACCACAAGCAGCAAAGGTGGGAGACAACGTGTACTTTGGTCCCGGATCAATAGTTATTGACAATGTCGAAATTGGGACAGGAGCATGTATAGGCGGCGGAGCTGTCGTTGTGAAAAATGTTAACGGAAATGCTGTTGTAGGAGGAGTGCCGGCTAAAGAGCTAAACACTTCACCTCACCCCGAATATATCCGCCACCCATATAAAGAGGAGTGGCTAAATATCAAACGAAAGGACTAACAATATGCGATTTAATGCACTTAAACAAGAGAAAAACTATTGGTGGATATTAATTATCCTGCTCATAATAACATTTATACCTTTCTTGGGCGAAGCTATATATAACACCAAGGGAGAACCTCGCGAGGCTATTGTCGCTGTATCAATGTTGCAACAGGACAACTGGATTCTGCCTGAAAGTTGCGGTGGGGACATTCCTTATAAGCCACCATTCTTTGCGTGGTGCATTGCCACCGTGTCGTTACTATTTGGGGGTGAAGTAACCGAATTTAGTTCACGTGTACCATCGGCCATTGCTATGATTGTCTTGACAATGGTAGGGTTCCGTTTTTATAGCCGTCGTGCATCAAAATTTGTAGCGTTTGCGATGACTTTGATTACTATGACGGCTTTTGAAGTGTATCGAGCAGCCTATGCCTGTCGCGTGGATATGGTATTGACAATGTTTATAGTAACATCACTCTATGCTCTTTATCACCACTATGAGCGAGGAGCGAAAGGAATATCATGGATTGCAATACTACTAATGAGCGGTGGGGTACTGACAAAAGGTCCCATAGCCATCATATTGCCATGCCTTGTAATGGGGGTATTCTACTTACTGAGAGGCGTAGGCTTCTGGCGCACGTTTGCTCAATTCGTTGTATCGGGATTATTGGCATGTGTGATACCCGCAATGTGGTACATAGCAGCTTATCAACAAGGTGGCGAGCATTTCTTAGACCTTGTAAAAGAAGAGAATATTGACCGCTTCCTTGGCAAGATGAGCTATGAATCTCACGTCAACCCCATACATTACAATTTTGTAACCGTCATATCAGGGATGTTGCCTTATACCTTATTGGCAATATTCTCATTATTTTCTATAAAATATCACTCTCCTTTCCACAAAGGAGAAAGGGCAAAAGAGCTGTTTTCGCGCTTCAAGAGATGGATTAACAAAATGGACGATGTGAAGCTATTCTCATTGCTTTCGTTAGTGCTTATTTTCACATTTTACTGCATTCCCAAAAGCAAACGCAGTGTGTATCTTCTTCCTATATATCCATTCATTGCCTACTATCTCACATTATATATAATGTATTTGGCTCGAAAGGGAGCAAAATCTCTAAAGGTGTTTTCTTGGGTTATAACATCACTGGCAATCGCTGTTGTAGCTGCAATTGTTATTATTAAGTTAGGAGTTATTCCCGATACAATTTTCAGCGGGAAACGTGCTGTCGAAAACATTGCTTTTCTGCATGGACTTGAAAACATCGAGTTATCTTTTGTGAATATTGCCTTGTTCCTTTCCTTAATTTCCATGATTGTTATATCAATCAAAAATCAACGAGGCTGTTTCCACTCAGGAATAATGGCAATATTCACAATTTTAACTCTATACTGGAATTTCTCAGCCTATCTCCAACCGGCTGTGCTAAACACCAAGAGCGACTATCCAGTGGCTCAATTGATAAAAGAGATTGTTCCCGAAGGAGAAGTATATTCGTTTATCGATGACGATTATCTCCGTTTCTATACAATAAATTTCTATATCGGCGATCGTGTAAAACTATTTGACAAGGAATTACCTGAGAAGGGTGTACTGATTGTAGGAGAAAAGGATATGGACCTACTAATCGAAAAATATGAGGACAAATATGAATTTGCCTCTATATTCCGAAGCGACCGACGCAGTTGCGACCGACGCCAACCAATCATCCTTCTACAATTTAACCAGACAAAATAGCACAGTTGCCGAGAACAAAATGAGAAAGGAAAAACTTTGTCATATTATCTTTCTCCTCTTTCCTTTTTAATTTCTTCTCTTTCCTTTCATTATACCCCTCAGTCCTTCGGAGAGGTTATGGCGAAACTCGCCATTTTTTCATCTTTAAACTTTTCTCTTTAATTTTTCCTTTTTTTTCGTATCTTTGCAGCGAAATTAAGCTACATTATGGATAAGGTATCGGAAAACCCTTTCAAAAACCGAAAAATTGACATCACTCCGTTGATGGTGGTTACAAGCTTGTTTGTAACCCTATATCTCGCTTCAAACATCATGGCAGTCAAGGTAATAGGTCTTGCCGACCTATTCTATTTTGATGCCGGAACAATCACTTTCCCCTTTGCTTACATGCTCGGCGATGTCCTCACAGAAATATGGGGATACCGTACTACTCGCAAAATCATTTGGCTCACATTTGTCTGCAACATCATTTTGGTGGCATGTACCCAAGTGGGTGTGTGGCTACCCTCTCCCGAGTATCTAAATGAAACAGCAAATTCCTATAACCACATTTTCAACTACGTGCCTCGCATTGTGCTCGGCTCATTGGCAGGATTTCTGCTTGGCGAGTTGTCAAACGCATGGTTCATGGAGAAGATAAAAATCAAGACTCGCGAACGATGGTTGTGGTTGCGCACGATAGGCAGCTCTGCAATAGGATACCTATTTGACACTCTACCATTTGTGTTGATTGCATTCCTCGGTGTTGTTTCTACACGCGAGCTACTCATGATGCTTGCGTTCCAATATTGCGCAAAACTACTGATTGAAGCGGTATTTGGCACTCCTCTTGCCTATGCCACTATCCATTATATTAAAAGACGTCTCAAAGATGCCTAACATGGAGCGTTACTCCCTCATAACCAATAAATTCCCTCGTGAATTTATTTTATTGCAAGGCACAGGTTGTCGCTGGCGTAAATGCACATTTTGCGACTACTACTCCGACGTGAGCGACAACCCCTTTGAGACCAATCGCTATGTGTTGCAACAAGTAACCGGACAATATGGCATACTCGACATCATAAACTCCGGCTCAGCCATCGAACTTGACTCCGACACCATCACCCTTATTAAAGAGGTTGTAAAAGAGAAACAAATACACACATTGTGGTTTGAGGCGCACTACATGTACCGCCACCACCTTGCCTCATTTGCCCGGCAGTTTGCCCCGGCAAAGGTAAAGTTCCGCTGTGGCATTGAGACTTTTGATATAGAGCTACGCAATCGTTGGAATAAAGGCATCTCCCCAAATGTTACCCCCGAAGATATTGCACAACACTTCCAAGGTGTGTGCTTGCTATGCTGCACCCAAGGGGAGACTAAGGATCATATCATAAATGATATAACAGTTGCTCAACAATATTTTGAGTATATGAGCGTAAATCTCTTTTGCAACAACGAGACCTCACTAAAAAGAGACGAGGAACTCGCTCGATGGTTTGAGCAAGAACTATACCCCACTCTCAAGGACAACCCCAAAATCGAGATCCTCCTCAACAACACCGCCCTCGGAGTGGGTTAAACAAGAGTAAAGAGGAAATCTCCATTCTCAACTTTCATTTTTCAACTCTAATTTCTTAGGGTGCGCTGTTCAAATGCTGTGAAAGCATCGATCCATTCCGTAGAGATGGGAGCCGATTGAGCTGTTTTCAGATCAAAGCCCGCCATGATAGTATGCCCTATACATTTGACCTCTCCGGTCTTGGAATTTACGATGCGCTGTTCGAGTTTAAAACTACGTTCTGATACCGATGTTACCGCTGTCATTACCTCAAGAGGCTCATGAAAATAGGAAGGAGCAAAAAAATCGCAATTAATGTTTACTATAACAACATTTATCTGCTTCCAGTCAATGCGTTGAGGTAATACTGCCTTAAAATAACTCGCCTTGCCAAGATCCATGAACTCCATGTAAACACTATTGTTCAGATGTCCAAGCATATCAATGTCATTGAAACGCATCTGCACAGGTATGCTATGACGAAAAGCAAATTGAGGAGCAGGCACTCGTGGATTGGTTGAAGCAGGTATATTGGAATTCATACTTATTCAGTTTAATGGATTACTATTCGGTTAATAACATTCGCTCCGGCTGCTTTGTTCAGCTCTTCTATGAGATGCGAACGCATGTATTGCAGTTCGTTTTTTAAAGAAGCCGATGAGATAAAGACATGTAACGCTCCCGATTCAACAAAACGACGTGTAGTATAACGATTTATCCCGGGACCGACAATCTCAGGCCACAAGTAACTGATTTTCTGTTCATTCAGAGAGGAGCTGATTTCATTTTCTTTCAGCGCTTTCTCTATTATATTACCTATCAGTTCGGGATAACGACGTTTCATTCAATTTTTGATGCTATGGGTTCAAAACAGCCATCGGCCACCTCCCACATGCGGTAGTCTCCGCCTGTGCGAGCCATGATTTCATCTAAGTGAGTACGATTGGTATCGGTAATAAATATCTGTCCGAAAGATGATTGTGTAACGACCTCCATGATGCGTTCCACGCGCGAGGCATCAAGTTTGTCAAATATATCATCAAGCAACAGCAATGGTTTCATTCCTGCCGCCTGATGCAGAAAATCATATTGTGCCAATCGTAAAGCGATAGTATAGGTCTTACATTGTCCCTGCGAGCCCGTGCGACGCATGGGCATTCCAGACAGCTCCATTTCTATGTCATCGCGATGGGGTCCTACGGTGGTATATTTCACAATTTCGTCATGACGGCGTGCCTCATCAAGCAATTTTTCCATTGTTGCTCCTTCGCTATTTAACGAACTGCGATAGCTCAAATGCACCACTTCATTATCACCGGCAATGGCACGATAATATTTATCAAACATCACCATCAACTGCTCTACCCACCGACTACGCGCTTTGTGAATATACTCAGCTGCCATACTCATGGTTATTTCCACTGCGAGATATAATCCATGATCAACTGCACCATCACGCAATAATTTGTTGCGTTGTTCAAGGCATCGATTATATCTTATCAGTTCGTCAAGATAGCGATGATCACTCTGCGATATCACCATATCCATAAGACGGCGACGCTCCTCGCTTCCTCCACGTATCAAGTCAATATCTTGAGGCGACACCATCACAAGAGGAAAACTTCCGATGTGAGCGCTAAGCTTCTGATATTCTTTACCCTTGCGTTTCAGTGATTTGCGTTTATTTTTAGCAAATCCTAATGATAATTCCTCCTCGATGTCGCGACGTAGGTAACGTCCTTGAACAAGGCTATATTTCTCACCTCGTTTCAACAACAATGAGTCGTGAACGCCCGAAAAGCTCTTGCAAAAGCTCAAATAATATATAGCGTCAAGCAGATTGCTTTTCCCCATACCATTGTTCCCCAAGAAACAATTCACCTTGGGCGAGAACTCAAGTCGAGCTTCCGCAATGTTTTTAAAATTGTTTATTGACAGACTCTGCAACAGCATTATTGTAATCCTTCAAGGATGCGTTTAAGAACAACTTGTGCCGAAATTTCGCGATTGGCAGCTTCGGGAATAACGATTGAGCGTTCACTCTCAATCACATCATCGCTGACAATCATGTTACGACGCACAGGCAGACAGTGCATAAAATAGGCATTGTTGGTCAATGCCATTTTTTCGGCAGTAACTGTCCATGAGCGATCTTGACTCAACACCTTACCATAGTTAGGATCGGCATATGCACTCCAGTTCTTAGCATACACAAAATCAGCTCCTGCAAGCGCTTTATCTTGGTCATATTCAACTCGTGCATTACCCACAAATTGAGGGTCCAGTTCATATCCCTTCGGATGAGTAATTACAAATTCATAACCTGTTGCATTTATCCATTCAGCAAATGAATTGGGTACAGCCTGTGGCAATGCCTTGGGATGAGGAGCCCATGTCATTACAATCTTAGGACGCTCAACTGTTTTAAACTCTTCGATAGTAATCAAGTCGGCAAATGATTGCAATGGATGGCGTGTAGCTGCTTCCATTGAGAACACAGGACGACCTGAATATTTTATGAATTGGTTGATGATTTTTTCTTCGTAGTCATCCTGCTTTGACTCAAAACGTGCAAACGAGCGTACACCGATAACATCGCAATAACACCCCATCACAGGAATTGCTTCAAGAAGGTGTTCAGGCTTATCGCCGTCCATGATTACGCCACGCTCAGTCTCCAATTTCCATGCACCTTGATTTACGTCAAGAACGATAACGTTCATGCCAAGATTAAGAGCGGCCTTTTGTGTGCTCAAACGGGTGCGCAACGATGAATTGAAAAATATCATTAGAAGTGTCTTGTTCTCGCCCAAATGTTTATAAGCAAAGCGATTGGCTTTAACTTCAAATGCTTCTTTAACGGCGTCTTGCAGATTGCCTATATCATTTACTGTTGTAAAATTTCTCATGTCGTTTTAATTTTTCAAAATTTTCTTGCAAGTTACTCAATAAATTGCAAATATACAAAAGCCACTCTGATGTTCTCGAGTGGCTTTATATATTTATTTTTCTCGCATGAAGACGTTGATGGGGGTACCGGAGAATTCCCAACTTTCACGTATTTTATTTTCCAAGTAACGACGATAAGGCTCTTTAACCCATTGTGGGAGATTACAGAAGAAGATAAATGTTGGTACAGTAGAGCCTTTCAGCATTGTGATATATTTAATCTTAACATATTTTCCTTTGTTTGCAGGTGGCGGATATGCTTCGATGAATTCTTGCATTACAGTGTTTAGTTGAGATGTTGGCACTGTGCGTTTACGGTTTTCATAAACTTTCAATGCTGTTTCAAGCACTTTGAAGATGCGTTGTTTAGTGAGCGCCGATGTGAAGATGATGGGGAAGTCGGTAAATGGAGCAAATCGTTCGCGAATTGCTGCTTCATAGCAACGTATTGCCTCATTTGATTTATCTTCTACAAGGTCCCATTTGTTTACACACACTACGAGCCCTTTTTTGTTCTTTTGAATGAGCGAGAAAATGTTGGTGTCCTGGCTCTCAATACCACGTGTTGCGTCAATCATCAAAATACACACATCTGAGGCTTCGATGGCACGAATACTACGAATTACCGAATAATATTCAATATCTTCATTTACTTTGTTTTTCTTGCGGATACCTGCAGTGTCAACAAGATAGAAATCAAAGCCATATTTGTTGTATCTGGTGTATATGCTATCGCGTGTTGTTCCGGCAATGTCGGTAACGATGTGTCGTTCTTCTCCTATGAATGAGTTTACCAGTGATGATTTACCGGCATTTGGTCGCCCAACAATTGTAAAACGTGGAATATCGTCGAGTTCATCCTCTTCGTCATCGATTTTCTCTGGCATACGTTTTACTATCTCATCAAGAAGGTCGCCAGTTCCAAATCCGCTTACGGCAGAAACAGGATATGGATCACCAAGTCCAAGACTATAAAACTCCGCAATGTTGTAAATCCATTCATTAGAATCGACCTTGTTGGCAACAAGAAGAATTGGCTTTGTTGATTTGCGAAGGATTTCTGCAACATGGTCATCCAAGTCAGTAACACCATTCATAGCATCAACGACAAACAAGATAACATCGCTTTGCTCAATGGCAAGAGCCACTTGCTTGTTTATTTCTCCTTCAAATATATCTTCGGAGTTGACAACCCATCCTCCGGTGTCAACAATAGAGAATTCTTTTCCTGCCCAATCGACTTTACCATATTGACGGTCGCGAGTTGTTCCTGCTGTTCCGTCAACGATGGCTGTTCGAGTTTCTGTCAAACGATTGAAAAGGGTGGATTTTCCCACATTGGGGCGTCCCACAATAGCTATAAGTTGTCCCATATTAGTTATTTTACACTGCAAAGTTACAAAATTAATGCTTAATGTACTATAACGATGAAGACAAAATAAAAGTGGCGGGAATTCCCGCCACTTACAATATCAAAAAGAACTGATTGATTAGTCTTTGATTTTTGCTTTGATGAATTCGCGGTTTAGGCGTGCAATGTTGCTTAGAGAAATGTTCTTAGGACATTCAGCAGCACATGCACCTGTGTTAGTACAGTTACCAAATCCAAGTTCATCCATTCGTTTTACCATTGCACGAGCACGACGAGCACGTTCTACTTGTCCTTGTGGGAGTAGCGCAAATTGGCTCACTTTTGCTGATACAAATAGCATTGCCGAACCATTCTTACATGCAGCAACACAAGCACCACAACCGATACAAGTAGCAGCGTCCATTGCCAAGTCAGCAGCCTCCTTAGAAATAGGAAGAGCGTTTGCATCTTGTGCACCACCGCAATTGAATGACACGTAACCACCTGCTTGTTGGATTTTGTCAAAAGCATTGCGGTCAACCATCAAGTCTTTAATTACAGGGAATGCAGCAGAACGCCAAGGTTCAACAGTGATAGTTTCGCCATCTTTGAAGCGACGCATGTAGAGCTGACATGTAGTTGCTCCTGTTGCAGGACCATGTGGGTGTCCATTGATGTATAGAGAACACATACCGCAGATACCTTCGCGGCAGTCGTGGTCAAACACGATAGGTTCCTCACCTTTCTCAACGAGTTGTTCGTTGAGGATGTCGAGGGTTTCAAGGAACGAGGTGTCGGTGTCGGTAGCGACAGTATAAGTCTTGAATTGACCTTGCTCCTTTGGTCCGGCCTGACGCCAAACCTTTAAGTTTACAGTTATATTTGCCATTGGAGTTTTTTCTAATTGTTATGACTTATAGTTACGAGTTTGAACCTTGATAGCTTCGTATTCGAGTGGTTCTTTGATGAGAGTAGGTTCAGCATTATCATCGCCTTCATAGTTCCAACATGCAACATAGAAGTAGTTGGCGTCATCACGCATAGCTTCACCTTCTTCAGTTTGGAATTCTTCGCGGAAGTGACCACCACAGCTTTCGTTGCGGTTAAGGGCATCATAAGCGATGAGTTCACCCATAGTGATAAAGTCTTTCAAGCGGAATGCTTTGTCTAGTTCGACATTCATACCGTTGCCGGCTTCACCTGGAACAAAGAGGTTAGATTCAAATTCTTTGCGAAGTGCTTTCAACTTGCCAAGGGCATCTTCAAGACCTTCTTTTGTACGAGCCATACCAACAAGATCCCAAAGGATGTGTCCAAGTTCTTTGTGGATAGAGTCAACTGAACGTTTACCCTTGATGTTAAGAAGAGCTTGTTCTGCTTCGATACATTGTTTTTCTGCTTCGTCAAATTCCGGAGTATCAGTTTGGAAATGAGGAACAGTGATTTGGTCAGAAAGATAGTTTTGTATAGTGAATGGAAGCACGAAGTAACCATCGGCAAGACCTTGCATAAGAGCAGATGCGCCAAGACGGTTAGCACCGTGGTCAGAGAAGTTACATTCACCGATAGCAAATAGACCCTTGATTGATGTTTGAAGTTCGTAGTCAACCCAGATACCCCCCATAGTATAGTGGATAGCAGGATAGATCATCATTGGTTCTTCATAAGGAGAAACGTCAGTGATTTCTTCATACATGTCGAAGAGGTTGCCATAACGTTGAGCAACTGCATCTTTACCAAGACGGTTGATAGCTTCACTAAAGTCAAGGAATACGGCAAGACCGGTGTTGTTTACACCAAATCCTTTATCGCAGCGTTCTTTAGCTGCACGAGAAGCAACGTCACGAGGTACAAGGTTACCAAATGCTGGGTAACGGCGTTCCAAGTAGTAGTCGCGGTCTTCTTCAGGTATTTGAGAGCCTTTGAGTGTTCCTTCTTGAAGTTTTTTAGCGTCTTCAAGTTTTTTAGGTACCCAGATGCGTCCGTCGTTACGGAGAGATTCTGACATAAGAGTCAATTTAGATTGTTTGTCTCCGTGAACAGGGATACATGTTGGGTGAATTTGTACATATGCAGGGTTAGCAAACCAAGCACCTTTACGGTAGCAAGCCATAGCAGCACTACAGTTACATGCCATTGCGTTGGTAGAAAGGAAGAATGCATTACCATAACCACCAGTAGCGATAACTACAGCGTGAGCAGCAAAGCGTTCAAATTTACCTGTTACCAAGTTTTTAGCGATGATACCGCGAGCGCGACCATCGATCATTACGACATCGTGCATTTCGTAACGGTTGTAGCTCTTAACTTTGCCAAGTTCGATTTGGCGGTTAAGTGAAGAGTAAGCACCGAGAAGAAGTTGTTGACCTGTTTGTCCTTTAGCGTAGAAAGTACGTGATACTTGAGCGCCACCGAAAGAACGGTTAGCAAGCAAACCGCCATATTCGCGAGCGAAAGGAACACCTTGAGCAACGCATTGGTCGATGATGTTGTTCGCTACTTCAGCAAGACGATAAACGTTAGCTTCGCGAGCACGATAGTCTCCACCTTTTACAGTATCATAGAATAGACGATAAACTGAGTCACCGTCATTTTGATAGTTCTTAGCAGCATTGATACCACCTTGTGCAGCGATAGAGTGAGCACGACGAGGTGAATCTTGGATATTGAAATTGAGCACGTTGAAGCCCATTTCAGCAAGTGTAGAAGCTGCTGATGCTCCTGCAAGACCGGTACCTACAACGATGATGTCAAGGCGACGTTTGTTAGCCGGGTTAACAAGCTTTTGATGAGCTTTATAGTTGGTCCATTTCTCTGCAACAGGACCTGCCGGTATTTTAGAATCGACTGTGATATTTTTATTTTCTGCCATATCGATTAGTTATTAGCGGATTGTTCTTGATTATCAATTGCTACAGAGTCATTAGCTGCTGTTTCGTTATTGTTAACAATTTCTTCAGCAGGAACTACTACGGGAGCAACCGGTTTAGTGCATAAAGAATCGAGACTTTGAGCTGTTTTTTGGAATTCAGCTTGAAGTTCTTGCATTTTCTGCATTGCTTCAGGATCAAATTGTCCTTTTGCGTTCATTTGGATTTCTTGTGCTTTTTCTTGGAAATGTTCAAGAACGATAGCTTTGTATTGTCCTTTTAGCTCAGTGTTGTAAAGGTATTCACCTTGGTTAGCTTGGTAAGTGAACCATCCTGCTTGAACGATGAAAAGACCTATTACAAGAGTTGTCCAAACACAAGAAATCTTTTTAAGACGTGGCAACCAAGTATTGTTGTTCCATCCTGCTGATTGGAACATTGACCAAAAACCATGGTTCATGTGGAACCAAAGAGCAATGAACCCAATTATGTAAACAACAGGGGTCCACCAACTTTGGAATGCAAATTGAATAAACAATGATCCTGCTGTTACAGGGATTGAAGCACCTTCGGCAGTTGTGTAGAAGTGGTTGCCGATGATTTCTTGCCATTGCATTTTATACCAAAATTGGATAAAGTGAACGACCATGAATGCTACAACAACAATACCGAGAACGAGCATGTTTTTAGATGACCATTCTACAGATTTGGGTGTAGAAGTTACTGCATAGCGGTTATTACCGCGTGCCTTACGGTTTTGAATGGTAAGGATAAATGCATACAAAATGTGTACAACGAACAAAAGAGCCAAACCGGCACAAGCAACCAATGCATACCAATTTGCGCCAAGGAAAGCACAAACTGAATTATAGGCTGCAGGCCAAAGAATAGCCACAGAGTTCATCAGCACGTGAAACGTAACGAATAGGACAAGGCATGCTCCGGTAATAGACATAAGGAGCTTCCTACCTATAGATGAGCTTTTTAACCACATAAAAGTTAGAAAAATTTAGTTATTAATTGAGTTTATTATAAGTTACTATTGTTCTAATTAACTGCAAATTTAATGTAAATAAAGGTTGTTGCCAAGATTTAAAGAAAAAATTCTATAAACTTTGTCGTTTTTTTGTAAATTTGTACAATAAATTAAATCGCCTCAAAAGGTGCTTTTTGAGAATTAACTAAAATATCTAATATCATTAATAAAATGAAGAAACTTACTACATTTATTATTTTGATGTATTTGGCTGTTGTAAATGCATTTGCCACTACTCCAATACTTGGAACAAATGTGGCAACTGCAGAGCGTATGTATCAATTTGTGAAATCGCAAAATAGTTCATTCGATCGTGAGATTGCCGAACAATTTATTGCAGTATCAACCGTATATGGACTAAGAGGGGATATTGCATTGTGTCAATCTATTATTGAGACAGGATGGTTTAAATATACAGGTGGTACGGCTGTTACCGCTGATGACCACAATTATTGCGGACTTGGTGTTACAACCCTTGGAGAAAAAGGTTGTCAATTCTCTACTGTCAAAGAAGGGGTAACAGCACAAGTACAACATTTATATGCCTATGCGTGTACAAAATCTCTACCATCCGGAGAAACATTAATTGACCCTCGATTTAATTATGTATCGCGAGGTAGTGCTCCTAATTGGGAAGACCTTGGTAGTGGAAAATGGGCAACCGCAGCCGGATATGGTGACAAAATCATTGCAATGTATAATGATATGATGGCATTTAAGGTTACTGGTGATGAAGGCTCAACAACTCCATCAAATCCCACAACAGCATCATTGACAGCAAGCACAACATCGGTATCATTGACCGGAACATGTGGTGGCACTTCAACAACAGCCTCAGTAACAATTACAGGTACAAATCTTCCTTATGATATTGTTTACAACTCAAGTTCATCGGCATTTAAAGTAACAACTTCAAATTGGAATGTACGCACAGGAGGCACATTAAATATCACCCTTGACACATCAAAAACAGCAGGAACATACACCGGATATATCGCTGTACAAAGTGGCTCAGACACAACCATCAGGGTAGAAATAAATTGTACCGGAACGTTGTCAGAAGGCTCAACTACACCATCAAACCCAACTACTGCGTCGTTAACGGCAAGCACAACATCAGTGTCTTTGACCGGAACATGTGGTGGAACCTCTTCGTCTGCATCAGTGAATATTACCGGAACAAATCTTCCTTATGATATTGTTTACAACTCAAGTTCATCGGCATTTAAAGTAACAACTTCAAATTGGAATGTACGCACAGGAGGCACATTAAATATCACCCTTGACACATCAAAAACAGCGGGAACATACACCGGATATATCGCTGTACAAAGTGGTTCCGATACATCTATCAGAGTGGAAATAAATTGTACCGGAGTTTTATCATCAGGCACTTCTACGCCTTCTACACCTTCGGCTGTGCCAAATCAGTTCACTACCGATTGGTGTTATTCGGCAGCTAACGGTTCATCTGTTTCGTGGATGAATCCGGCAAATGATTATACTCGCAACATGGCATTAAAAGATGGTAAATTATATGTTGTGCAACGTGATCCCGATAATTCAAAAGGTTATATACGCATAGTTGATGCTTATACAGGCACATTAAAAGGGACTTTGCCATCAACAGGAGTTACTGCTGATGCCTACCAATTTGCGTCTGTTGCAAATATGGGTGGAACAATAGTTGCATGTAATCTAGCTTATGGAGCGACAAGTGCGTTGAAGGTTTATAGCTGGAGCAGTGATAGCGCAAATCCAACATTAGTTCTTGAAACAACAAATCATGGCGCACGTTCAGGCGACTTGATGTGTACTTCAGGAACAATCAATAATGGTAAACTATATTTCGCTTCAAATACCGGTTATGCCGGACAAATTATAGTTTATACAATAGTAAACGGACAATCAACAGGTTCATCTATTATTACCTTGAAAGATTCATCTGGTAGTGCTTATGACCTTGGAGGCGGATTTGCAATAATCGAGGTAAAAGTGATGAGTGATGGTACGATATGGGCAGTTGGCAAAAATGGTGCTCCGGCATTATTTAGCTCTAATGGAACATTAATACGCCAATTGTCAACATCGGCACTTGATGGTAATATATTAGGCTCAAGCTATGCGCCATTTGACTTTGGTAGCTATAAATTGGCGGCAGCAATAACATATAAGACTTCAGCTCAACAAGGATATCTAAATCTTATTGATGTGACGAAAGGTGAAGCTTCGGCAACAAAGATAAATAGCTTCCCTGTTCTTGGAGCAAGTGGAGTAACTAATGGAACCTTTGTTTCAACTGCTATAGCTGAGGTAGAAAACAACAAAATTCACTTGTGGGCTTTAATCCCCAAACAAGGTGTTGCTAAATACACAGCAACTGCTCCAGCCGGCATAGACGACATTATTGCCGATAATAGTAATGTTTCAATAAACAAATTCGGTAATGTCATTAAAGTGCAAGGTGGAGTAGCAAGTGAAATTATGCTTGTCTCAATGTCGGGTGCTGTTGCAGCTCGCGATTCAGGCAATGAACTTGTTGTTGACTCAATGCCTAAAGGTATATATGTAGCTGTTGCCATAATGAGCGATGGCTCTCGTGTGGCATCTAAGATTGCATTGTAATATCGAATTTTTAATAAAGACAGCGACGCCCTCTCATCTGCATGAGAGAGCGTCGCTATTTAGAATTGTTGATTATTTTATCAATGGACGAAGAACGGGAACGAGCTTTTGCGCATAGTATTTAAACCCTAAGTCGGTCAAGTGAATACCGTCAACTGTTCCATCATCTTCAACTCCGTCAAGATTTACGCAATCCACATAATATAAATTATTGGGATTTTCTCTCATAAGTTTTTCGTAGTTGCGACGGAATGCAGCATTTTTCCTCGGAAGATAATCGCGCATCTTTGCATCATAACGGGCATAAGGATAGATAGGACCTTCTACCATTACGATGGGAACATCGGGGCGGGCTGTACGCAAGATGTTAATGAAATCATAGGTCAGTGTATCGCACATCATTTCGGTACAGTTAGGAATTGGATCGATTAAGAATAAATCGGCATCGGAAATTTGAGCCATTGCACGGGCCATGCAGAAGTCCATTTTGCCTTCACCGCTGATACCTATATTTACTACTTCACAATTTAGCTCGCGACTGATGATGTTTGTTGCCGCCATTCCGCTTCGTGAAGCACAACCACCTTGAAGGATACTTGTTCCGTAGGCAACGATTTTCTTATCGTGGCGTATAATGTCTTTGTTCCCGGTAGTGATTGTAGCGCCACTATCAATAGCCACCCACAGATCTTCGACTCCGTCATAAAGGGGCATATAAATCATGTATTCTTTCATGCCGGGATCAAGATTTTCAACATATATTTTTTCACACATCTTAGTCTCTTTGTCGGCATTAGGACGATTAGTGTTAACATGACGCCACACCGAATCTCCTTCAAGGATATAAAGGTCGGTCCCTTTTAATCCGGTGTCAGCCATATGGAGCATGTGAGTATTCCACAATAATTGATACTTAACCCCTACTCGACGAGAGTCGGTAGCAAATCTCACAGCAATACCTGCGCTACATTGAGCACGTTCCCATAGAGTTGGACGTACACTATCTTCAAGAAATGCAGGGATGCGAGTGTATTTCCTCAAAGTGTTATTCCATCCTTTATTTATTATTCTTAATTCTTGAGCGTCAACATATTTCAAAGGGATGCTTTCAGTTTGAGCCGATGCTATTGCACTTGTTAATAAAGTCGCAATGCCGATAAAAAGTTTTTTGATAGTTTTCATGAGATAAAATTTAGATTTTTACAAAGATACGACAAACGAGCAAAATAACACCAAGCTTGCTTGGATGTTTTACAGCGAGTGCAGTATATTTTCGAGGTTTTCCTCAAAGATACAAAATAAATCTTCTCAAAATTGTTATATTTGTAATATACTTAAATTTTTAAA
Organism: Muribaculaceae bacterium; assembly: GCA_045596365.1. Taxonomy (GTDB): domain Bacteria; phylum Bacteroidota; class Bacteroidia; order Bacteroidales; family Muribaculaceae; genus RGIG4079. The sequence continues at coordinate 158,291 of JAZOCE010000024.1, forward strand.
CTATGAAGCTAAGAAGTAATATTGTTGTCAATCTGCTGATTTTAGCGATGGGCTTATTGTTGATTGTATTTTGTAATAGTAATGTGTTGTCAACATTGATTATTATTACCGGCATCACATTCATCATCCCAAGTCTTGCAAATATCATTATGATTTTAACTCGCATGGAGAAAGAAAAGGAAGGCAATAACATCAATAGAAGTAGAGCATCATTTGCCTATGGCGTGATTGCCAGCCTTGGAGGTATAGGACTTGGAACATGGATGGTGATAAGCCCGGAATCGCTAATGGGCATAGTTGTATATCTATTTGCCGCAATACTTGTGATTGCAGGGATGTACAATATAATAATGTTGGCTTTTGGTCATCGTCCTATGAAATTCCCGTTGTGGATGTATATACTCCCCTCACTCATGACAATTGCCGGCATCATAATATTATGTACCGACATTAAGTCAATCGAATCAACCGTTGTATTGATTACAGGGATTGCGATGGTAGCCTTTGCAATTAATCGTTTCCTTGAGTTGGGAAAAATCGGCGACGAACATACTCGCTAATCAGTGCTACAATATCTTTCATCGGAAGCTTTGATGAGTCTATGGACATATCATAGCTTGCTGAATCACCCCAAGTCTTATCGGTATAGAAATTGTAATAGTGAGCGCGTAGTTTGTTGGTCTTTTCGGCTCGAGCACGCGCTTCATCTTTAGTCTTGCAGTCGCCACGGCGCATAATGCGTTCGATGCGAGCATCCATCGATGCATGAACAAATATCTTCAAACAGCGAGGGTGTTCACGCAAAACATAGTCGGCACTCCGACCAACAATTACACATGAATTCTTTTCTGCAATGGAGCGAATAACATCACTTTGAGCCTTGTAAATGTTATCGGAACTTATGGAGGAAGATCCGGTGTATAACGCCATTGGATTATATCCCGGGCTAAATGCAATCATACCATTGAGGAATGAGGGAAATCGTTCATCAGATTTCTCTATGAGCTCCTCACTTATTCCGGCTTGTTTTGCAGCTTCACACAGCAATTCCTTATCGTAATAAGTTATTCCTAATTCTTCGGCAAGCATCTTTCCGAGTTCACGACCACCGCTACCAAATTGGCGCCCTATAGTGATTACATAATTGTTATTCTTCATGATATTATGTATTAAAATTCAGAAAAAGCGAGAGGCAACAATGATTTAATTGATTTTAAAACATATATTTCATCACGCCCCACTAATATTACTTTTATATCATTTTTAGCAAGGATCTCATATTCCAACAATGCTTGTCGGCAACTGCCACATGGGGAAATGGGTTTTGCCACCTCTTCTCCCGATGTGTCGCGGGCGGCAATAGCTATGGATTTAAATTGGGCATCAGGAAATTGTGCGTGTGCATAGAAACAGGCTGTGCGCTCAGCACACGTTCCTGACGGATATGCTATATTTTCTTGGTTGGCGCCTGTTATGATTTCACCATTATCAAGCAAAATTGCAGCTCCAACACTGAATTTACTATATGGAGCATAGGATCTTAATGTTGCTTTGCGAGCTTCATCAATTAGAGACCTATCGTCATTTTCTAAATCCTCATATTTATAAACGCCAATAGCCGTTACAACTTCCATCTCAGTCATATACCTACAATTCATTATATATTATAACGCAAATATAACCAATCCTATCGAAAACAATAATAAATTTACGAAAATTATCCGCTATAAGTAAATCTTTGAGACACTTCGCTCATTGTAGCACGCATAGTTGCAATAAAGGCGGATGCCGGCGGTAGCTGATGCCACCGACAACACAATCGCTAATATTATTGCAACGATTCTATTCATTAAAGTTTTTAATGCAATATATGTTTACTCATTTACATTAAACCAAATATCTTCGTCTGTAACTACTGACATTTGTCCATCTTTATAAAGAAAAATATATTGAACACCCAAAAGATCGGAAATATTAAGATATTTTGATAATCTCATCCTTTTTGATCTTCCTGTTAATTGCGCATTAAACACATTTTTAATTTTCTGCGGTAATAGATATTCTCGAGCATTATATTTAAAATAATAATCTCCATTTGTATCTTTAAAATGAGGCAAAGGTCTATTTGTTGGATATATAAGTATATATGTACCTAATGAATCATTCAGATTAATCTTGGCATTACGATCTAAGCCTAACACATATCTTGCCGAGCTAAAATCGACGCGAATATACTTGAATTTATAATTTTTTCTATTGCTATTGTACTCATTCCAATAATTTGGATTATTTGAGACTATGTTAAGTGTTGAATCTATTTTTTGTAATAACTCAATATTATCAATAGAAACAGAAGGAATCCAATATTCTATTTTTTCAGCATTGAGACCTTTTGTTTGACCAATTGCAGTAAGGAATACAACGCAACCAAAAATACAAGTAATATAATGCCTATAAATATTATTTCTCAGGATAATATTTTTTATATGTTTTAGTTGGTACATATATATTAAAATGATTTGATTTATTCATAAACGTTAGTAATTACAACTGATTCTCCACTTGACAAATGATTTAACGAACTTTTCACTATATTCGCAATTTCACTATACTGACCACATTCATTTATAATAGAATCTAATTCGTTATCTACTAAAGCTACTGAATTAATTTTTGATTTCGCCAAATATAATTCATAAAAAGCAATTTTATCATATTCTAAATTTACATGATTTTGTAATAGTCCTATAATTTTTCCATAATATTCTTTTGATATGATTTACTAAATTTTGAGTCATCTATATCTTCTATAAAAGAAATAGCCTCATCATATTCATCCAACAATACATATATTTGAACTTTTGTATCAAAAAAATAGCTACAATTTCCCTCAGTCTCAACACTATCAATATATTCTTTTGCATTATATAAATGCTGTTTATCATTGCTATTATAATATTGTTGAACCTCTTGCTCTATCATTTCTATTTTCGCACTTTGAGTATTGCATTTTTGTTCACAACTCATGAATAATAGGACAAGTATATTTAAATAATATAATTTTTTCATTAGAAATTCCATAATGTAATATCAAATATACGCTACTTGATGGAATCATTTAATAATTTGGTTTTATTATCCTCAAAATATAGTTCCAAATTTCCTATAGAAGCTTTTCGACTTGCTTTTCGTTGTGGAGCAAACATATATGGTGGATAAATAATCTCATTCACTACTTTATGAAATTTTTCTGGAGTTATAATATCTGGATATTTAATTGACATATCCAATATTTCCATTATTATGTCATAACGATCGGGCAAACTGTGATGAAACACTCTATAGGTGTCTTTTTCTTTAATCAAAATAAATTCGAGTCCATCATCAATACCCATAGAAAAGTTCCCATCTCCAACACCCAAAAAAGCTACACGATAAATATCTATACTATCAGATGAGGAATACTTAACAATATCATACCCTTCAGTATTTGAATATTTAGTTAACAAACTGTATATACTAAAATAAGGTTTATGCTTTAAATAATTTTCGCTATTCTCAGCCCATTCAAATACCTCAGGATAATATAACTTATACAATTTAGCTAAGTCCTCTTCAAGGGTTTGGGCTGACATCGTAAAAGTTAAAAATACCCCAATAATTAACAATATAATCTTTTTCATAAACCTTCGTTTTTTTCGTCCTCAAATTTTTGTTTAGCTTCTCTTCGTTCTTTTATATATAATTCCTCGCTTTCTGTTGCAATATTTTCTGCCTTATTTTTATCCTCAACAACATGGCTTACCGCATTGATATTTGTAGCATGAACTCCTTCATGTGTTCCAATTAGTCCGATTATTTCAGTATTGGATAGTCCTTTATAGCGAGAATCATTCGTTATTGAAGTTTCTATATTTTTTTTAGAGATATAAATATCTGCTTTTACGTAACCTCTTCTTACTATTCCATTACCATATTTCGTAGTATAGGTTTTGCTGGAAGTTGTAGCGTATTTATCTTTGTCAAGGTCATCTTTAAAATTAATAGTAATCGGGTGTTTAGCCATTCTCATTTGAGTTAATATTCTTGTACCCTCTTTTGTCAACATCATGGCTTCTCCAACCTCTTTTATTGCTGGTGTTACGTTTGATGACCATGTTTTTGTTCTTGGATTATACGAAACTCGCTTACCTTTCTCATCAATAAGATACTTTCCTGTGGGATCGATGTAGATTAGTGGGTTGTTTGCGCAATGGGCGTATGGGGATAAGTGGGGGTATGAGCCGGCGAGGGCGTCGCGCGAGATGAAACTGCCGGTGAGGATATCCAGGAAGCGTGCGTTGTTGTCGTAGTAGCCCAAACCGTTCATGTCAAGGAAGGGCTTGCCTGTGTGCAAGCGGTCGGTTATCGCTTCCTGCTCCATTCGGCTGAACGGCACTCCCGAGGGGTAGTAGTTCATCGTCTGCAACAACATCCCCGTCAGTGTTGACTATCGCGCGGATACTGCCCAAGTAGTCGCAATAATGGCGGATGCCGGCGGTAGCTGATGCCACCGACAACACAATCGTTAATATTACCGACATTATTGCGTGCATAGGACAAACATTCTATTTCATTTAAGTTCGTATCTGATTTACAACATGCTTGGTATTTATATAAATATAATTATTAAAACACATGGCGAAACGTACTTTATAGCACTTTTATTTGCAGAATCGTCTAAGGAGTCTTATATATTTTCACGTTATTCAACATACGTTCATAGTCTTTTAAATGCTCTTCTGAGACGAGTTCATATGTAATATTGATTCTCCATTTAAAATAATTATCTTCTCTAAAATATTTTTTTTGATTTTGTTCCATATAATAACCTCGCCTTATAAGAATATCCTCTCCCAGAATAAATTCATCTGTTACAACTTTATCGTTAAGATCTATCAAAGGTAAATTCACCATTACTCCATAATGTATAGTAATAACCGATATATCTAAAAAATTGCAATCATTATAGCATGTATACCATTCAAAACATCCTTCTTCGTATGAGAGCATTCCTTTCTTACTCGGTGTTGGATGTTGAATCAATATTGTTTCGTTTGGATTTGAAATTGTATCTGTAGATACAGATGGGACACAATCTTTGCTATATGCTTTTTCAAAGCATATACACATAATCAACATAAATAATAGATAAAATTTAACGGCTTTCATAATTTCTCAATGCTTGCTGTACAACTAATTTAATTTGTTTTTCTAATTTTATATTTGTCGGTATTTTTATAGAGGTATAAGATGGGACATTAAATTCATAATCCCATTCTACTTTTGTCTTTTGGATAAATGTATGACTTGATTTTAATACATCTCTTGTCAATTCATAAAAATAGGCATGTCCGTATGCTTCATGTGCCGTTGTTAAAACTTGTTGTTTCTCACTTAAAATACTTCCTACTATAATATGCACATTTCCGTCTGGGGATGGATTCATTGTAGCTCCTGGCATTTCTGTTATCCCTCGATAATTTGATGTTTCAGATATTTCACGAAACGCCTCTCCTAAATCATCTGTATTTTGCACACGAAACATATAATTTATCTCACTATTTGCTAATGCTTTAAGTGCAGTAAAGTTTTCCGACATACTTGCCGATTTATTTAGTAAGTCAATATCAATCATTCCTTGCTCGTTAAAACTTATAAAATTAGCTTCTTCAGGACTTAATGTATTTATTATATTTTGTTGAGATGTTGCGTCTGCTATAACAAACATTCCTGTTGGATCGATGTAGATAAGGGGGTTGTTTGCGCAGTTGGCGTATGGGGAGAGGTGGGGGTATGAGCCGGCGAGGGCATCGCGCGAGATGAAACTGCCGGTGAGGATATCCAGGAAGCGGGCGTTGTTGTCGTAGTACCCCAAACCACTCATGTCAAGGAACGGCTTGCCTGTGTGCAAGCGGTCGGTTACCGGCTCTTGCTCCATTCGGCTAAACGGCACTCCCGAGGGGTAGTAGTTCATAGTCTGCAACAGCACCCCTGCAGTGTCAACCACCGCCCGCGTACTGCCCAAGTAATCGCTCACATAGTAGTAATGCGTTTTTATCTTGTTGCGGGTATCGATAAAGATGTGTCCGTCATCGGTGGGCACTTCCCATGTATAGTTGCCCGTCTTGATGAAATCGCCTATGTAATTGCGAGTCGTAACCTTTGTTGTGGGTTTCTGTGTGTATATGGTATTTCCCAATGAGTCAACACTCGCAACAGTCGTCATCACCGAGTGTCGGTCTTGACGATAGCTTTTAACGCCGTCAGGGCGATAGCGATGATGATTTTCTCTGACTCCTATTTTTATTGTGCGAGGCAGGTCGAGATAGTCATGGTAGGTAATTGAGGTAACATTGCGTGTGTCATCTCGGGTGATATTTCCGTTGGCATCATAACTTACCGCCGATACATAATCCCCCGAAGGAATTTGCGGCACCTCGCCTATACGGTCATCATCCGAGACATCATACATCGATACTATCCTGTTACCGTCTCTGACTATCGCAAGGTCTTGCACACGACTGCCGTCATAGTCGCGAGTGATGTGCATAATGTTGCCATTGCGGTCATACTCCATCGTTTCGCCATAGTCACCACCACTATGGGTATCGATGGAGCTTGTCAAACGATTGAGCGCATCATAATGATGGGTGAATTTCAAATCACTCTGTATGGTTGTGCCGTTGCCCTGCTCCCACATGGTGTCGTGACTTGCACTCAGATTGCCGTTGTAGCTTATAGTCGCTCCGCTGTCAAACGGATTGCTCGTGTAGAACAATCGTTGATTGTACCATGGCGAGGTGATGGCATTTACTCGTCCTTGCATGTCATAGTAGCTGACGCTCAACAGTGGGGTGCTGTTGTGAAAAGTTTGTTTATTATATGCATACAGAATATCCTCTGAATTTGACATAATCAGAGTAAACAGTATTGTTAATATGTTCTGTATATGTTTGTTCACATTGGAATTTATTACAAATTCATCATTATATATACAAGGATTATTTTAATTGGGAGCGTTAAGAAAATGTCTTGATATGTAATCTTCCAAGTTGTAAGGCATTTTATATACGATTCCATATAATTCAAATAATTCCCCTTGAGAAAAGACTGGTATACAAAAAGAAGCTCCATAAAATTCTATTTTAATTTGGGGATTAATATTTGTTGTTGTCCCTGTTGAATGTAATATGTCCTCTCCAAGTTTGGATATATATTGAATATTATTTATCGTTTGATATTTTATCCATTTCTCTTGTCCTATTTTTTTAGATATTACTATTGAATCAGCAGATGCAATCTTTAATATATTTTCCGGATTATAACTATAATCATAATCCGGAAATAAAATCCTTTCTTTAATTGTTTTTACATTTTGTTTATGCATATAAGATATATATTTCCATATAAAAGATGATAGATTAAATGCTATATACCGTTCATTAAAGATGTCAATTAAGGTACGTGACATATACGCTGTTATAATATTCCCATCTTTCAGATATATCCTTATTTGTCCTCTTATTTCTAACGGATCACCATTATAAAACCCACCTGTCATAATCCCCATATTAAATTCAAATCCTTTGCACCTTTTCCAAATTTCATCCGGTGTAGGCATTGCATCTTGAGGCTCATCTTTTGGCAAATTATTTATAATCGCACAAAACAAAAACTTTGCTAAATCATCTTTTATTATAATGCTATCAATTGACATACCTTCTTTTTCTCTAAATACAGAATCAGTTGATATAAATTGATATAATTCATCAAATGCTTTTCTATCTATTCCATAATAGCCAAAAGATACAGAAAACCAGTTAATAGTTCTGATTACAATACTATCAACGTTTTCTGCATTAATTCGAGTATTTAATTCTGCTTTGGCTGCTATTACACAGAATAGCATTACGACATAAAATATTAAATGTTTCATCTTATTTTTTTGATTTGGATATAAATTCTTTTAATTCATTTACTAGTTTCTCAATTAACTCTGGAGTGACATAATTTGATGTTGGATCTTCTATAGGCGTTTTTGTTGTTTGCATATATTCTTTTCTTGTCGGCTCATTTAATACATTTCCTGCATTAACGTCTCCATTATTTAAGACTCTTTTTTCTTCTTCATTTCCGTATTTTGGATCTTTGTTATTAACTCGATCAATATAACCCTCCGGATCAGTCATATGAGCATAAATATGATCAAATTCATGCCTGGTTACAAATAAAGGGGAATTTACCGTTCCATCCTCGCTTATAATTACATTATCTAAATCTAAATACAATGTTTTTGTCTTAGACTCATATTTACTTCCTCCTTTTATATTTGCCGCATCTATTATCGTAATCCCATATGTTTCTGAATTTTGAACAGCATCTAATTCATATGATAGCCCTTTCTCTCTTAATGCACGTCTCACCATATCATATTTAGTGTTAAATATAGTGGAGTTTTCAGATGAAGATATTATAAACATTCCCGTTGG
>JAZOCE010000025.1:0-119610 GCA_045596365.1 Muribaculaceae bacterium
GATGATGTAACTTCTAAGGAAAATACAATCACAATCCTTACCGATAAATACCACTCGGGCTGTTACATTATCCAAGTCTCAACCGAGAATAATATTGCGACAAAAAAGATAATACTATAATAATACTACACATTTACAGATGGGAGGGCTGGGGCGTGAGTCTCGGTCCTTTTTTTGCTTAAATTAGGAGGAAACCGGCAATTATGTGTGAATGAAGTAAAAAAATGGGGGAATGATTGTTGATGAAAAAAACAAAACATGTATCTTTATGTTTTATTTGTAAAAGGTGTATTAATTGAAGTCTCCCATTTTACATAAAATTCTAAATGTGATAAAGTGGACTCTGTTGGGCTTGTTGGCGATGGTAGTGTCTATCTTGTTGTTGATATATCTGCCATTTGTGCAGGATTGGGCTAAGGATATCGCTCTTGCTGAGATAAATAAGTCTACCGGTATGACTATTTCGGTAGAGCGGTTGCGTTTGCTCTTTCCGTTAGATGTTTCTGTTGATGATGCTGTGGTATTAGATGAACATAATGACACAATGGTATCTGTAGGTAATGTAACTATCGATATCAGTGTTTTGCCATTGTTTAAAGGAGATGTTGTGGTTGACGATGTGTCGGTGGAAAATTGCCGTTACCGGATGGGAAATAGAGATTCTGTGATGTATCTTAATGCTGTAGTTTCGCAGTTGGTGGTGAAAGATGCGAGAGTGAATCTCGTGAAATCGGTCGTCAATATAGATGATGTCGAGCTTGATGGCGCAGACATTGATTTATCATTAAAAAAAGATACGACTGAAACGGCGGCGGAGGATGCTACAGCAATAGGTTGGATGATAAATGCCAAACATATAGGATTTGCCAATGTTGATTATTGCATGTCAATGGACTCGGTGGCTGATTTTATAGGAACAAATATATTAAAGGTTGACCTTGATGGAGGTGTGGTGGATATGACCACCGAACAGATATCTATAATGGTTCAAACGATTGCACTAAAAGCATCCGAGGCAAAATATATTGTTGATAACACTATTGCCGCCCAAAATGGATTGGATTTAAATTATTTGCAAGTCAATGATATCAGCCTTGACGTTGACTCTTTCTTAAATCAAGGTGCGAAGATGAGAGTGCCGTTAACGCGATTGTCAGGAATGGAGCATTGTGGAGTGTCATTTGATGTGTCGGGAGAATTTTTGATGGATAGCGTGATGATGACAGCGAAAAGATTTAATGTTACCACAGCTCATTCTTCGGTCTTTGTTGATGGAAAAATGGGAATAGGTGGAGATATCAATAATGCCCAAGTCGCATTACTGGCTGATGCAAATATTGGCCTTGAAGACATCGAAATGCTATATCCTGCATTGAAGCCGGTATTGGCAGAAATACCTCGACAAAATGGTGTTGTCGCAAAAGCCGATGTTGATGGAACAATGTCGTCGTTTGAACTCAGAGAGTTGCTTGTTTCGATGCCTCATAGGGCAGAAATATCAATGTCGGGGCATGTAAAAGATATGCTGATTGCTGATAGGGTGTCGGGTGATATTGAGATAGAAGGAGATATAAAGAATCTCGATTTTGTAGAAACGGCTTTTATAGAAGGAGATATACAAGAGATGATAAATATTCCGCCTCTCACTTTGGATGGAAATATCTCAATGCAAGATGGGGTAATTGCCGGATTGATGCAAGCAGTGGCTGAAAATGGGCGCCTTGCTCTTGATGCAAAGTGGAATAGCCGTGGAGAAGAGTATGACTTGACGATGGCTGTTGACTCGTTTCCTGTAGGTCTCTTTTTGCCTACAATGGGAATTGGTGTGCTGACGGCTGATGTTGAGGTCTCGGGGAAAGAGTATAACCCTATGTCGCCAACGTGTACTCTTGATGCTGATGTCTTGTTAAAGCAGATGATTTATAATGGTAAAGCCTATAATAATGCTCGCGCATGGGCTAATATCGCCAAAAGTGAGGCTGAGATGGGTATCGTGTCGTTGAATAATAATGCCGATTTTGATGTGGTGGCTAATGCTACGATAATGGCAAATGAGGATATCGTGTGGCGCATATCGGGTGATGTGAGAAATGCTGATCTGAAAGGTTTGGGATTGTCGGAAACGCAATCAAAAGGCTCGTTGACATTGTCGGGTGATGGTGTGGTGAATTTAACAAAACAAGTCTACAATGTCAATCTCTCAATTAACCAGCTTGAATGGAATATGCCTGATTTACATGTGAATACTCCAAGCATAAATGTAAATATGTTGGCAACGGACTCAATCTTAAAAGCTAAGATTGATAATAATAATGATTTAAAGGCCGAATTTGTTTCTTATTGCTCAATAGATACGTTTGTTGCCAAAGTAGTTGATGCTACAGCAATCCTTGATAGTCAAATTGTAGCGAGAAAGATAGATGTATTAAAACTTCAGCGTGCGTTACCCGGGCTTGAACTGAATATAGCTTCAAAGAATGATAATATTCTGAATAGCATTTTGTCAAATAGTGGTATGGGCGTTGGCGAGATGTCAATGTCGATAAACAATGATAGTGTGTTTAGAATGAAAGGAGATGTGTTGCGTTTTAATTCGGGCGAAACACGATTAGATACATTGCGCTTTGACGCATGGCAATACACCAATTCGTTGAATTACATCGCTATGATAGGCAATCGTCCGGGAACGCTGGATAAGTTTGCACATGTCGATGTCAAAGGAGCTATTGTTGATGATAAAATTTCGGCATTTGTCGCCCAACGAAACATTGACAATGCTGTAGGTTTTAAACTTGGTGCAACATTAACAATGGAGGATACTGTATTAATGGTTAATTTTACACCAACAAATCCGGTTATAGGGTATCGAAATTGGGAAATAAATGATGATAACTATGTAATGTATAACCTTGCTAATCACCATTTTGATGCTAAGATGTTGATGAATAGTGATAATAGCTATTTAAGTCTTTACACAGAGCATGTTCATGGCAATCATCAAGAAGATGTAGTGTTGAAAATCAGTAATATAAAATTATCGGAATTGATGTCGGTTTCTCCGTTTGCCCCTCCGATAAAAGGTGTGGTATCGACTGATATGCGATTCCGCTGGGATGATGTGTCGGTGGGTGGTGATGGAGTGGTTTCAATAGAAGATATGTATTATGGTCGTGATCGTGTGGGATCTTTCCAATTGGGAGTAGATATTGATACCGATAAATCAAAGAAGATGACAGCCGATGTTTCGTTGCTTGTCGATGGAGTAAAGACAATTACTGCAAGTGGCTCGTTAAATGACACGACATCCACCTCTCCGTTTAATCTTGATTTTTCAATGATAAAATTCCCTTTGCAAGTGATTAATCCGTTCTTGCCTCGCAATACCGCCAAATTGAGTGGGACGTTGAACGGGGAAATGGATATAACCGGAGAACTTTCATCGCCCAAGTTTAATGGGTATATAGATTTTGATACAGCTGAGGTAAAAATCAATATGATAGGCTCTTCATTCCAATTCTCGGAAAATCGTGTACCGGTAAAGGATAATGTTATAAGTTTTACGGGTTATGAAATAAAAGGTGCCAATGAAAATCCTTTAACTATTGATGGAGTCGTTGATATGAGTAACATTATATCTCCCAAAATTGATTTAGCGATGAGAGCTCGAAATATGCAATTTATGAATAGTTCTCGTGGCAAGGGTGCTGATGTATATGGTAAAGGATATATCAACCTTGATGCCGAAGTGAAAGGGGATTTGTCGGAAATGGATGTAGATGCTTCGCTTACATTACTCGGAGGCTCAAATATAACGTATATAATGACTGATGCGACATCGGCGATAACGTCGCAAAGCACCGATGAAATGGTGAAATTTGTTCAATTTAGTGATACCATTGAAGTCGCAAAAGCTGATACTGTTGTGTTGTCGTCAATGGCATTGAATATTGATGCGCTATTGAAGGTGTCAAGTGGAACAACCATAAATGTGGATTTATCGACTGATGGTAAAAATCGTGTACAGTTACAAGGAAACGGGACATTAAATTACACGATGAACAATATGGCAGACAGCCGTTTCACAGGAAGATACAACATTGATAAAGGTTTTGTGAGATACACTCCGCCTTTGATGTCGGAAAAACTATTCAATTTCAAGGAGGGGAGCTATGTGGCATTTAATGGAGATATGCTCAACCCTATATTAAATATTCATGCTGTTGATGACATTAAGGCAAATGTTACCAAAGAGGGGCAAAATTCGCGGTTGGTTAATTTTGATGTGTCATTGTCGATAACCAATACATTAAGCAACATGAATGTGGTGTTTGATATGTCGGCAACCGATGATATCTCAATCCAGAATGAATTGCAATCAATGAGTGCTGAGCAACGAGCTAATCAGGCAATGAATTTGTTGCTCTACAATGTTTATACCGGACCGGGCACAGATGCAAGTGCGAGCATGGCTGGAAATCCGTTATATTCGTTCCTTGAGTCACAAATTAACTCATGGGCTGCAAATAACATTAAATTTGTTGATATCTCATTTGGTATTGACCAATATGACAAGACTCTTGATGGCTCAACGACCTCGACCACCAACTATTCTTATAAAGTGTCAAAGACATTGTTTAACGACCGATTTAAGATTGTGATAGGAGGGAATTATTCTACTGATGTGGATGCTGATGAGGATGTCGCGCAAAATCTGATAAATGATATTTCGTTTGAGTATATGCTAAATCGCAGTGGCTCAATGTATGTTAAAATATTCCGTCATGTGGGTTATGAAATCCTTGAAGGAGAAATAACACAAACAGGCGTGGGCTTTGTGTATAAACGCAAGATACAGAAGTTGAGCGATTTATTCCGTTTTGGTCGCCGTCCTAAAAGGGCTGATGGGCCACAATCGAGAGTAGATAATGTAGTTAACCAAAAAGCCGATGGAAAGAATAAGTAAAATAGGGATAAATATCTTATTGGTTGTCGTAATAGCAGCGTTGGTATCATGCTCTACCACAAAACGGCTTGGAGAGGATGATATATTATATACCGGTGTAAAGAGGATTGATATTATTGCTTATGAGAAAGATAAAATACCGGCAGAGCTCGAAACACGATTGAAAGAGTCGGTAAATGTAGCCCCTAATAATCCATTATTTTCGCCCTATGTGAGACATCCGTTCCCTATTGGGTTGTGGGTATATAACAATTGGAGCAATCCACCAAGCGGATTTAAACATTGGCTATATGAAAAACTTGTGGATGAGCCGGTGTTGATTTCGGATGTGCGACCGGAAGTGCGCACCAAGATGATTGACCAAATATTGGATAACAATGGCTATTTCAGAGGACATGCGTCTTTTGAACTGCTACCTGAGCGGAACAAGAAAAAAGCACGCATATCTTATAATATAAATACCGGTCCGGCATATCTTCTTGAGGATATACAATTGTTAGAAAATGCCGATCCTTTGAGTGTACTGATTGATTCAATTGCTCGCCGGAGCACCTATCTCGTGCCGGGAAATAGATATTGTACCGACTCGCTTAATGCAGAGCGCACACGCATTGCCAATGCGGTGAGAAATCGAGGATATTACTACTTCCGTCCTGAATATCTCGAGTATTTGGCAGATAGTACTATTACGCCACAACGCATAGCTTTGCGAATGAATATAGCTAAAAATGTTCCATCAACGGGGTTGAAATGTTATCGCACAGGTGATGTTAAGATTTATGTTTATAGAAATCGTGGAGGTGGAACCCCAGATACGATTGAGACTTCTCGAGGGACATTAATACAGATGCAACCATCAAAGTTTCGTTCAGATTTAATTCCCGAGTGTGTAACATTCAGGGAGGGGAGGGTGTTTTCAGTCAGAGATATGAATCGCACTCAAAGTTATTTGTCGCGATTGGGTATATTTAATGCCATAAATATTGATGTTCAGCCTGATACACTGTCTGGAAATGATATGCTCAATGTGGCAATATCTTGTACTTTTGATACTCCGTTGGAAGCAAGTATTGAGCTTAATGCATCATCTAAGTCTAACAGTTATCTTGGTCCGGGACTTACGTTTGGAGTTACTAATCGTAATCTTTTTGGCGGAGGTGAGCAGTTAAATGTAAATTTAACCGGGGCTTATGAATGGCAGACAGGAAATAATAGAGGAAATTCGTCGCTGTTTAACTCCTATGAATTTGGGGTAAATGCATCGTTGGCTTTCCCAAGACTGATAGCACCCAAATTTATACCACGTCGCCGACGCACTTTGAATTGGACCCGCATCAGTTTAAATGCTGATTTGCTTAATCGCCCACACTTTTTCCGCCTTGCGCAGTTTGATGCCTCATTTAGCTATGATTGGCGAGCAACACGTTATGCCTCTAATACGTTTACTCCGTTGAAATTGACTTATACAAAACTATTGGATACAACCAAAGAATTTGACTCAATAATGGTTGCCAATCCGGCTATTGCTCAAAGCTTCCGCAGTCAATTCATCCCACAGGTGATGTATAGTTACACCTACGATAGGGCATATGGGAAAAACAATACTTTGAATTGGCAGTTTACATTGCAGGAAGCCGGAAATATTTGTTGGGCAATGTGGAGCCTTGTGGGGAAGAATGACGAAAAGAAATTGTTTAACACTCCATTTTCTCAGTTTGTCAAGGGTTCTACCCAACTTGTATATAGTCGGCGATTGGGAGGAGAACATTGGCTTGTTACGCGAGCTGCTGTTGGTGTAGCACATGCCTATGGCAATTCATCGCAAGTGCCTTACAGCGAGCAGTTTTATGTGGGTGGAGCTAACTCTATAAGAGCCTTTACCGTGAGGAGCATCGGTCCCGGTAGCTATCGAGAAGATGATACAGATGGCTACTTTGACCAAACAGGTACTTTTAAAGTTGAGCTTAACATGGAGTATCGTTTCCCTATCTATGGACCATTGAAAGGTGCAATGTTTTTAGATGCCGGTAATGTGTGGCTGTTAAAAGATGACTCCCAACGTCCCGGAGGTACACTTCGAGCATCAACATTCTTGAAAGACTTGGCATTAGGAACCGGTATAGGATTGAGATTTGATATTGGGATGCTTGTTGTCAGAGGTGATCTTGGAATTGGTATTCATGCTCCTTACACAACCGGTTTTGGTGGGTACTATAATATGGAATCGTTTAAGAAATCACTTGCATTTCACCTTGCAATAGGTTACCCATTCTAAAATAAGTGTCAAATAAAACACTATTGTGGTTAAAAAGGAGTAAAGCTTGTGCTAAATCGCATTTCATTTGCTATCTTTGCACGGAATTTTACACTTTTTGGAAATAACAGTTGCGACAATCTCAATTATATATAATCATTTTATTGTTCTTGTGTGCGGTTAGCGCAGGTGCGGTAACTACACGCGATGTGCAGTCGGATATAGAGACACCGATTGTTAGAGATTCGATTGTCGTAAATAATGCTCCCATTGATACAATGCATCGCGACTCGGTGGCACGTCGTCCTTCGCGAATAAGACGTGTGAAGGTCGACCTTGATAATCCTGTTGAATTGACAGCTACCGATTCGATGATCATGACAGGCAATAATGATGTTTATCTTTACGGAAAAGGAGTCGTAACCTATGGAGATATAAAACTTGATGCCGATCAAATCAAGCTCATGATGGATTCAAGTATTGTCTATGCTATGGGTACGCCTGATAGTTTAGGTGAATTGATGGGGACTCCTATATTCCAGGATAAAAGTGGAGAATATGCGTCAAAAACGATGCGATATAACTTTAAGTCGGAACGTGGATTAATTACCGATGTAGTAACAGAGCAAGGAGAAGGATATTTGACAGGTGGAGTAACAAAGAAAGTCGAAGATGTTTATTATCTCAAAAATGGACGATATACTACTTGCGATCATCATGATAATCCTCACTTTTATTTGCAGTTGACAAAATCGAAGATGCGTCCTAATAAGGACGTAGTAACGGGACCGGCTTATATGGTACTTGCAGGTCTTCCATTACCATTGGCAGTGCCTTTTGGCTATTTCCCATTTTCCAAGAAATATTCTTCAGGGGTAATATTCCCAACTTTCGGAAGTGACTATCAACGAGGATATTATTTAAGTGACGGAGGATATTACTTTGCTATAAATGATAATATGGATTTGGCTCTGCGTGGCGAGATATACACTAAAGGTTCATGGGGGATATCGGCGCAATCCAATTATGTAAAACGATATAAATATTCGGGTAACTTCAATTTCAGTTATTTGAAATCAATATATGGAGAAAAAGGCTCGCCTGACTATTCAAAGCAGACAAACTTTCAAATTCTTTGGAGTCATAGTCAGGATGCTAAGGCAAATCCAAATATGAGTCTATCGGCAAGCGTGAATTTCACCACTACCGGATATACTCGTAATAACATGAATAGTTATTATAGCAATGCTTTTACTGAAAACACCAAGAGTAGTACGATAAACATGACCTATCGTTTCCCTCAATCAAAATGGTCAATTTCAACTACCGCAAATATTGCTCAGCGCACTCAGGACTCTACTCTGTCTGTGTCGTTCCCTAATTTTACAGTAACAATGTCTCAGACCTATCCGTTCAAGCGCAAACGTGCTGTTGGTGATGAGAAATGGTATGAAAAAATCAAATTATCATATTCCGGTCAATTCCAAAACTCATTGACAGCAAAGCAAGACGAATTTTTCAAGAAAAGTCTGATAAAGGATTGGCGCAATGGGATGAAGCACAATATTCCTATCTCGGCAACGTTCAATCTATTTAAATATTTGAATTTAACTCCGCAGATAAACTTTACTGACCGCATGTACACCAACAAGGTGCGTCGTCAATGGAATCCAAATGCCGCTGCTGAGGTGTGTGACACAAGTTATAGCTTTTATAATGTGTGGGATTTCAATGCGTCGATGTCGTTGGATACAAAGATTTATGGATTCTTCCAGCCAAAGAAATTCTTGGGTGATAAGGTAAAAATGATACGCCATGTTTTAACTCCTACTATTTCATTTAGTGCTTCTCCCGACTTTTCGTCAAGCTTCTTTGGGTATTACGATACTTACCAATATACTAATTCTCGTGGTGAGTTGATAACAAAGAAATATTCGTTGTTCCCCAATAGCCTTTATGGAGTACCGGGGCAAGGGAAAACCGGTATGGTGTCGGTATCGCTTGCCAATAATGTTGAAATGAAAGTCAAGAGCGATAATGATAGTATTGGTGAAAAGAAAATCTCTTTGATAGAGAATTTTACAGTGTCTCAAAGTTACAACTTTGCCGCTGACTCGCTCCGTTGGAGTAATATCAATACATCACTGATGTTGCGTCTGATGAAGGGTTTTAATCTTAATCTCTCGGCGGTGTGGGATGTTTATACCTATCAGTTGAACGAGAGTGGAAATCCGGTGAGGGTTGATAGAACTCGCTTGCAGGCAGGAAAGGGCTTGGCTAAGTTGGCAAGTACGGGAACATCATTCTCTTATACATTTAATAATGATACATTTAAGCGTAAGTCTAAGGATGATAAGGTAGATAGTAAATCTGACATGGGAGGAGATGATTCATGGGATGATTCGGAACAAAGTAATCGTGGACATTCTCATCAGGATAAGGAAGATGAAGGTGTTGAAATGGGTGCAGATGGATATGCCAAATGGAGTGTGCCCTGGAACTTGTCAATAAACTACTCAGTAAACTATGGCTATGGTGAATTTGACAAGGAAAAACTTGAGTATAAAGGTAAAATAACGCAAAACTTGAGTTTCTCAGGGAATATACGTCCTACTAAGAATTGGAATTTCGGTTTTAACGCAAGTTATAACTTTGATACCCACAAGATTGCATATATGAATTGTAATGTATCTCGTGATATGCACTGTTTTACAATGCGTGCAAGTTTCATTCCGGTAGGCCCTTACAAGTCCTATAATTTCCACATTTCAGTCAAATCATCATTGTTGTCTGACCTCAAATATGACAAGCGCTCATCATATTCCAATGGTATAACGTGGTATTAGGTTATCAAAGAGATTGTTTTACGCAAAATTCTTTTTCAAGCGATAGCCATCGTTCAAGAGTGGCGGGGGAGTGGCGTTCCATTGAGTGACGGATGTTTTCAATGGATTTTTCTTGCATTGTTCCACTTTTAGAAAAAAACTTGTCGGCATAGCACACAAGTCGTTCAAGAATTGTTTCCGGACAATAGTCTTGTCGTGGTAAAGGTAGATTTTGTGTGTCAATATCATCAATCGTAATGCCTGCTCCGGTGTGTCTTTCAGCTACGCGAGCATATATTTCAGGATACCCCTCTTTGCGAAGTAATTCTGCGCCTATGATTCCATGCTTGATATATGGTTCTGGCCCATTGCACCCGATTGATGGAGCATTAGTGAAGCATATCCCTATGTCGTGGAGCATGGCTGCAACTTTAACTTCTTCAAGATCGATGTTTAATCGACACTCCAATGCGGTTATTATTGCTTTGTCGGCAACTTGTTGAGCATGGATCATATAAACCTCTCTGCCGGGAGTCTCCGGTGGATAATACTTGTCTATAATTGCTTGAAAATCTACCATAAGAAATATATAAATGTAAAAGAAATCAGTTTAGTTATGCTACGTTTTTGATGAGTTAAACTATTAATATCTTAATTGATCTAAGATAAAACGCCTTTGGTGTTTTATGAAATTGTTATTTATAATAAAAGCCCCTCAATTACTCAATTGAGGGGCTTTATTCTATCTTATTCAACGATTGTGTTCCAATTGTGGATGTCCTCCTCTTCGCCAAGTTGGATAGCACGCAACTTGTTGTATAGTGCTGTCGTAATGGGACCTGGGTTACCATCTTTTGAAACAATGTATTTTTTACCTGTGTCAATGTCATGTATTTCGGCAATAGGAGACGCTACAGCAGCTGTACCACATGCTGCAGCCTCTTGTATTGTTTCAAGTTCTTCAAGTGGAATGTGGCGACGTTCAACCTCTATGCCGAGGTCTTGTGCCAATTGCTGAAGACTCATGTTGGTTATTGATGGTAGGATTGATTCTGACGCCGGAGTGATGTATTTGCCATCTTTGATTGCAAAGAAATTGGCAGGACCACATTCATCAAGATATTTTTTTTCTTTAGGATCGAGATATAGCACAGCCGAGTAGCCCAATTCGTGAGCTTTTTCGCCGGCTTCAAGGCTGGCGGCATAGTTTCCACCCACTTTCCATCGTCCGGTACCTTTTGGCGCTACACGGTCAAATTCGCGCATGATGCAGATATTGGTAGGTTTGAACCCTTCTTTGAAATATGGACCTACAGGAGTTACGAGGATGAGGAATAGATATTCTTTAGAGGGTTTCACCCCTACTTGTGCTGATGTGCCGATTTCAAGAGGACGGATATAAAGAGATGCACCACTTCCGTAAGGTGGCACAAAACGCTCGTTGAGCTTAACCACTTTTTTTACCATTTCGGTAAACAACTCAACAGGAATTTCTTGCATTTTAATCCCTTTGGCTGACTCAATAATGCGTTTCGCATTTTCTTCAAGGCGGAAAACACGCACTTTACCATCTTTGCCACGGAAAGCTTTTAATCCTTCAAAAATTTCTTGTCCATAGTGTAGCGCTGTTGCCGCGATGTGCAAATCTACTGTTTCAGAGCTTGATACTTCGATTTCGCCCCATTTGCCATCACGATAGTAGCACCGCACGTTATAGTCAGTGGGAATGTATCCGAATGATAAATTTCCCCAATCTAATTCTTTCTCCATAGTGATTTAATGTTATTTTGTGCAAAAATACTAATAATTCTTTATCTCAACCCACATTCTGCTTGAAAATTTACAACACCATCATCCTTTTAAGCTATAAAAACTACAATCCCCGAAAATTATCATTGAAGAATAGTCCAATTTGCATTGATATAAAAAAAGGAGGTTACGGTTTCACAACCACAACCTCCAGCAAAACTAATTATTTTGATAAGGGTATTAATAAGAAGTCAAATCAATAGTTTCAATTCCAGTCAAATTATCAAATTCAAATCCGGAGGAATTCCAACTTTCAATCACAACTTCTTTTTCTGATGTTCCGGAATAAACATGTGTTGTCTTAGGCTTATATGATGAACTTGCTCCATCGCCCCATGTTATAGTGCCAAATACATCATCACCGGTAAATGCAGGTACCATTATTTCGTTTCCGATATGAGTTATGGTTAATACACCATAACCATTTAACGCCGTCATTGCATCTTCTTCTTGATTTAGAGAGATTGTTTCTACAGCTCCTGGGATAAATTCGAGACCATAATCGGTCAACACCATGCGGAAGATATATTGGTATCCACTTTTCATCTCTACTTCAGGGAATTCAACATTATAAGTAACATTATCAATAGTAATTGCAATGTTTACTTTATTTATTTTTGTTGAGAATGGGATTTGCCACATGCGTGGTAAATCTTCGTTCCATCCTGCATCAGAAATCTTTTTGCTGACATTAAATGTAAATACATCCTTTGAAGTTCCTGTGATTTTACCATTATCAACCTTCATTGTCCCTTTGGTATATACATTATCTCCCGATATCGCCATTTTTGAAAGATTTCCCGCACCGGAATACCCTTGTTTGCTGATATTAAAAGACACCAACGACAATGCGTGTTTCATTACAAGTTTTGCATTGTGTGTTGTATAAGAAACAGGCACATAAGAGCCTGAATATAGCAAATCTATCTGCTGTGAGACATCAACAGGAATAGCAGTTGCATCGGTATATGTTGCATTATAAGGAGCTACTGCATAAATAAATGTATTTTCGCCCTTTGAGATTTTCACCTCAGGAGTCATTGACCAATTTGCACCTGATAGTGTCGCTTTTACATTGTCAACACGGTTTGGTGCATCAATCTTACCATAAGTTTTTGGGAACACATTCATTGCATCTCCACTTGTAAAAGCCGTGGTAACATTAGCTTTTGTCAATATCTCTGTAGAGATTGTAACAGTTACATCACCGTCTGATGGTGCGGGCTTTGGTTCATCTTCACCACCAGAGCTACAAGAATAGAACATTGTCAAGCCTAACGCCAATATTGTAAATTTCAAATGTTTCATATCCTATAATTTATTTTGTAACAATGTTTAATTTCTTAATCTCATCATTGCAACGCAATTCAATTGTATTCTTTCCCGCAGGAAGGATTGTCGCGTTAAATTCCAATTCAGGCAATGGAGATAATTCTCCTCCTTGAATCAGATTGCCATTTGAGCCCAAAATTTTATAAGTTACATTGTGCTTTGTTACAATCTTGAACATCTTACTGTTTCTATCATAGCTCAATTTTGTCTTTTCTTCAAGACTTGCCCAGGCATCTACTATGACTTTAAATCCTTGAGTAAGTTCCGTTCCGCTTTCTAAATCAGAAACTGAAATTTCAATATTCCATATTTTCCCAGCCTCAGTTAACGATTGAGTCGTTTTGAGCAATCCGTCTTCTATCACAAAGGGAACTTCTGCATATCCGCCTAAATTGCTTTGATAAACACCATGTACGCTCACTTTATAAGTAGATTTGGGCGCTTCTCCATTTACTTCTACACTACCAACCACTGAGCCTGCAGGCAAGTTTTCTTCGATGCGATTATGACTCAAAGAAATACTTTTTAGCGGTTGATCAGGAGCTCCAATACCAACAACCACGACATGACCTGTGTCATAATTCATATTCATGCGTCCATCACGCAAGTTGTCAATAGAGAAATAGCCATCGCCATATCCGCCCCAGCCCCAATTGACATTAAACAAGCCATTGCTGTCATATCCGTCAAGATTAAAGCTGTGTCCATAACCTCCTTTTGAGTCAATGGCATTATATATCACTGCACGACCGGCATTCAATTCGTTCATTATCAATTGTCGCCAATCTCCACTATATTGATCTCGCCAATAATAAGTTACATCATCGGAGTAAGAGAAATTTTCTTTCAAAGCATTAGAAATGCGGCTCACCTGATTAGATGGTATTCCAGAGCCATCTTCTCCATAGTCCATCTTAACACTCATTCCGGCATGATACATCAATCGAGCTACCTCATCATAATTATTGGCTCCCGACATTATATCATCCCAATTATAAGCTTGTTGCTCATCAAAATTAATACTGAGCCTTCCATAATTGGCACTTCCATATGACACATATCCAACGGGACGTGAAGGATATCGTTGTACGCTCATGGCTTGACTCATGGCCACTGCAACACATCCAACAAGTGCAGTTTGTCGAGGGCAATACACATTGTAAGGAGCACTTTGATTCCAATGTACCTTGATGAGTGGCTGCACTTCATTTCCAGAACGAGAACGTACATATTCCGGATTAGTCCAACGTGCATGAGCAACATTTTCAGTACTTACAATATATTTAATTTGCTTTTTATAACCATTAAGAATTGCCGAAACATTATCTGGAGCATCATTTAAATCAAGACTTCCCGACAAAGAATAGCCTATAATAGGTTTTACAACATCATCAGCAGCGACGATAACCCATCCTTTTGGTGCAAAATTAACAATATAGAAGGCGTCATCAGCTTTTTGTGATGACCTTACGGTGAAATCTTTACCGGTACGGCTCTCGATATATCGTTCTGCTACTGATTGTGCTTTTTCAGGGGTTACTAATGTTGCAAACGCCGATAGCGCAATGAGTTGCAACAATATAAAACTAATAGATTTCTTCATAAACTATAGAGATGGAAAAGATTGGCACACACATTTGCGTGCCAATCTTTAGTTATAGAATCTTAACCTTTGCAGAATATTAACGAGTCATTGTTACACTCCAAACCCAGTCAAATGTACCGAGACCGGCACCTGTACTTGGATTCATTACATAGAATACGATATCTTTGTCTTCGAATGTAATTTGAGTCATGTCGTCATTCCATGTACCTTTTACTGTTCCGTCCAATGCGAGATAGCCATCATCGGTAACACCACATGCTACAATATCATTAGATGCATCATATGCTCCAACTGATTGTCCTAATGGTATTTCGACATAACCGGTCTTAGTTTCCATATCAAAGTAGTAGTTCAGTTCAAGTTGTAAGAAGTCATATCCAAGAATTCCTGTTACAAACAATGTTTGATTATAACCCGGTTGATCTTCTTGATAACCTACTACATTAACATTCCATGATACTTCTCCATCATATCTACTTGTAACATTCATTTTCCAACGAGCTTGCAATTTTTCATAGAATACAGAGTCGTTGTCTTTTAAAGTAACTACAGTAGTTGTATTAGAGCCAAGGTTACCACCTTTAACATCTACAATAGTAACTGTGAATGTGCGAGCTTCGTTAATGTCATTATCATCAACTGCTCTGATTTCAATGTTACCTGCACCTTCTTCATCAACGATTACAATAGTTTTTTCTGTAACAAGATAATGAACATCATCCATTGCCGGATTTTCGCCCACTTCAGCAACTTCAACTGTTACTTGAACAGGACCATTCATCTCTCCGTCAACGGCAACAGGCACATTGAATACGCCATTATTTTCCTTAACGGAAACTTCGCTTTCAAGCATATTTACTGTTACATCGTTGCTGTTCCAGCTCTTGTCATCATCTGAACAAGCTGTAAACATTGTTGCGGCGAGTATCAGTGCAAATATTTTATTTAGTTTCATAATTTTAATAGTCTTTTATTGATTAAAAAGATTAATAACCTGGGTTTTGTTGTCCTGCAAGTTGTGGATTAGCATCCATTTCAGACTTTGGAATAGGCCATACCATGCGGAAATCATTTGCGGCTTTGTTTAGAGCAGTTGTTGTTTCAGCGCCTGGATAAAGTACTAAATTTGCATTTTGAGGAGCATTTCCACGATTAACGCCAAGTCCCCAACGTTTCAAGTCAACAAGACGGAAACCTTCACCCACTAACTCTCTGTGACGTTCATCTTGAAGAGCAGACATGAATGTAGCTTCATTGCTGTAAGGTTTAGCTTCATAACCAAGAATACGTTTTGACTTCAATGCATTCAAGTATTCACCTGCTTTGCTCAAGTTTTTGCTTCCTGCGTATGCTTCAGCTGCAATAAGATATTGTTCTGAAATGCGGAATGGTTTTGGATAGTTGGTATAATGATCGTCAACACTAATGCTTGCATTCAACTCTGGGTTACCAGGATATTTGTTAAATACATAGATATCGCCTTGTGCACCTGTTGCAACAGTCAAAGTAAAAGGAGCGAAGAATGTGTATAGACGAATATCGTTTACGTCATACAATTCAACCAAGTTTTGAGTTGGGATATAATCCATAACTTGTTGACTTTGGTTACCTTCTTTATATTGTCCCCAGAAAGTTGTTCCTGTAGCAGAACCAAGTTCGTCAGGAGACAAATAGATTTGCCACATAACTTCAGTACCTTCGTCAAATTCCCACAAGTCATAGAATGCATTGACTCCTGCTTGTGTATTTGCATCGATCAAAGGATAATCACCTGATGCGATTAGAGATGTTGAAGCTGTTGCAGCAGTTGTATAATCTTTCATTTGCAAAGCTGCACGAGCTTTCAATGCAGTTACCACATCAGCCGAAATATAATTCAACGGATTTTGGTCAGCCGACAAAATCAAACTTGGATTAATCAAACGTTCTGCTTCTGCAATATCACTCATGATTTGAGCATAAGTAGCCTTCATTGAAGAACGTCCGGGATAGGTTGATGCATCAGAAGAAGGAGCATAGGTCAATTGCAAAGGCAATCCCAATTTTGTCTCAGCAGAGACTTCATCATAAGCTTCGCAGAAGAAACCTGCCAAAGTCAAATAAGCATTAGCACGAGTGAAATATGCTTCAGCAGTGTAAGCACCAAGAGTAGCAATTTCTTCTTCTGTGAATGTGTTTTCACCTTCTACAATCTTGATGTAGCTGTCAATATAATAATTGGCACGTGCTATGTGAGCATAATAAGCCGACCATATAGCTTCAATATTTCCATCTGTTGATTGGAAGTCCCAACGGTAAGAGTTACCATAGCTATTTGAGAAGCCTGAAACTGCATTAAAATCATCGGCTTGGATTTCCGGTGTCAAGATATAACCACCGGTTGTGAGACTTCTATAGTAAGAATAAAGACTGATTCTTGCACTTGAGAAGTCATTCATCGTAGTCATATATGTAGACTCTTCCAATGCGTTATAGGGATATTTGTCCATATCGCAGGAAAATAGACCCAACGCAATCAGAGATGTCGCAAAAATATTTATTTTTTTCATTTCTATTTATCTCTTTAGTGTTAGTGATTAGAATGTTAACTCAAGACCGAAAGAAACTTGTTTAGTGTTTGGATAGTTACCAAGTTGTACATTACTGTCAACTTCAGGGTCATAACCTTGATAGTCAGTAATTGTCCACAAGTTACGTCCGATAAAGAATACTTTACATCCTTCAACAAATCCTGTTTTACGGATAATGTTTTGAGGAAGGTTATAACTTACCGACAAATTCTTCAAACGCATGAATGAAGCATCTTCAAGCAAGTGAGTGTCAAATTGCATTGGAGATTCAGGTGTTGATATATCTGTGATATCACCCGGTTTTTGCCACATTGTAAACATCTTAGTTGTTTGGTTATTTTTAGATGCAAATTGTGGGTTTTCAACAAACCAACGTTCGTTGTTGATTAGGTGTTGGCCTAACATGAAAGAGAAGTCGGCGCTTACTGTAATGCCTTTCCAGCTCACACGTGTTCCGAAACCACCTGACCATGGTGCATAACGTTGTTTTCCTGTGAAAACTGCGTCATCTTCAGAGTAGACTTTTGTCAAATTTCCGTTTTTATCTTTCCACATATTGTAACCATCGCGTGGGTCAACGCCAGCCCAACGAGTGTAAAAATATTCACCATAAGGTTTGCCTACTTGTAGTTTTAAACCTGTATTAGCCAATACATATTCATCGCGACCATTGAACAATTCTGTGATTTCGTTTTGGTTATAGTTAACATTTGCTGAAACGCTCCAGTCAACACCATAGAAATCTTTGAAGATATCAACATTAACTGTAGCATCGAAACCACGGTTGCGCATACTTGCAACGTTACCCCATCCTGAAGCAAACCCTGTTGTATATGAATAAGGAATATCCATCAACATATCTTCAGTCAAACGATTATAATATTCAAGATCAACGCTTACACGATCCAATACGCGACCACTGATTCCAATGTTAGTTGATTTAACAACTTCCCATGTCAAATCAGGGTTAGCTGCATTAGCAATTGCAGTACCACCAACACCACCATAAAGAGGTCCAGAACCAACAAGACCGAGAGACATATATGGGTCAAGACCTGATGAGTTACCAATCAAACCATAACTTACTTTTAATTGCAATGAGTTCAACCATTTAATATCTTTCATGAGATCTTCTTTCTTGATATTCCACATTGCACCTGCCGACCAGAAGTTACCCCATTGTTTGTTCTTTGCAAATAATGAAGAACCGTCACGACGGAATGTGAAATCAGCGAAATATTTCTCATCATAGTTATAGCTCAATGTTCCGAAGAATGAGTTAAACACTTTGTCATATTTGCTGTGAGAAGGCAAAGTGGGCACTGAACCTGCACTCATCAAAGTCAAACGAGTATCAGTCAATCCATCTACACTTGCTCCAAATGATTCATTCTTAGTGATAATAGATTCTTGACCTGCAAGAACTGCGATATTATGCATTTTTTCGATATCAAAACGATATTCAGCAGTATTGGTGTAAGTGAATTGATAGTAGCGTTGGAATGATTCGCTTGCTGAACCATTTCCTTCAAATGGATCTATAGGAAGTGCTACTTGTGATGCACGATAATCAAACGCTTCAACACCTTGAGCAGCACGTATGTTCAAACCTTTGATAGGGTTAAGATTTATAAAAGTACCACCGTTGATGCGTACCATATCTTTGTGTCCTGGTTGGATTTCTGACAAATAATATGGGTTATAGTAACTAAGTTTGTCAAAATAATCAAGACGATCGCCATAACCAGCAAAAGAGCCATCTTCGTTGCGAAGAATTTCATAGTAAGATTGGTCGGGACGATAAATACGAGAAGCGTATGCCTTGTTATATACAGAGTTTGCAGTACCACCAAACGCTGCTGTGATATATTTTTGATAAGACAAACTCAAGTTAGCGCCCACGCGAATCCATGAATTAACATTTGCATCAATATTTGAGCGCAAAGTTTCACGACGAAGGTTAGAGTCGTCCATGATACCATCAGCATCATAGTGGCTGAATGACAAGTAGTAGTTTAATTCTTCAGTACCACCAGTGATGCTTAAGTCATATTGTTGCATTGGTGCTGAGCCTCCAAAGAATACATCTGCCCAATCAGTAGAAATACCATTGTCAATATAGAATTTCTTTTCAGCTTGGAATGCAGCGTTGTTCTTCATTGAAGGATCAAGCATTTCTTGGAAATTCAACCATTGTTCAGCGTTCATCATGTTCATGCGGTCTCCTGTCATCTTAGAGATACCATATTGTGCACTGATTTGAACTTTAGCTTTTTGTCCGCGTTTCCCTTTTTTAGATGTCAAGATAACAACACCATTAGCAGCACGAGAACCATAGATGGCTGTTGCTGATGCATCTTTCAATACTGTCATTGTCTCAATATCATTAGGATTCAATGCAGTAAATGCTCCTGAAGAGATTGGAGAGCCATCAAGGATAAACAATGGTTCAGAGCTACTGTTGATAGAGCTGACACCACGTATGCGCATACTTGCAGAACTGCTGGGCTCACCACTTGAAGTGAATACTTGAAGACCGGCAACTTGTCCTTGAAGAGCATCACCAATATTAGCTACCGGCGAATTTTCTACGATATCACCACTTACAGCAGTTACAGATCCTACGATAGAACCAAGTTTACGAGCAGAACCATAACCGGTAACAACAATTTCATCAAGAGTTGTATCACCCACTGCAAGTTTAATTGTCATGTTGTCAGTGATTGTGACTGTTTGTGGTTGCATACCCACATAAGACACATTAATCTGAGTAACTTTGTCGGGAACGGTTAAAGTAAACTTACCATCAAGGTCAGTTGCCACTCCGTTTCCTCCACCCACCGGCAAAACAGTTGCACCAATTAGAGGTTCACCTGTCCCGGCATCAATTACAGTACCCGACACTTTCTTTTGTGCATATGCACTTAAAGAGATAGTCAAGACTGTCAAAAGTAATAGAAACAGCTTTTTCATACTTAATTTAAATTAGACATAAAAATTATACATTGATTTAGTTTGAAATTTCAATCTTTGAAATCACTTAATTTGTGAAATCTCTTGCTAAGAGATTTCACAACTATACAATTGCCTAATTTTTAAGTAGTAACACGCGTGCTCTGCTGTAAAATATCAAATTTTAGATTTTGGCAAAATGTTAAATCTGGAGAAAAAATGCTTTCATTTGTTTATAATAAGAGAATTTATACTATCTTTGCAATTTGATATGAAATCTCTTAGCAAGAGATTGCAAATTAAGAATGGAAGAAAATTTATTTAATATTAATGTATGTCTAATTTAAATTAAGTATGAAAAAGCTGTTTCTATTACTTTTGACAGTAGCTACTTTTGCACTTTGTGCTTCTGCACAAACTCGCACAGTGCGCGGTACTGTCGTGTATGCCGGAGACGGTGAGCCTTTGGCAGGCGCAACCATCTTGCCGGTTGGTGGAGGAAACGGAGTGGCAACTGACCTTGATGGTAAGTTCACTTTGACAATTCCCTCTAAAGTAACAAAACTTAATGTATCTTATGTAGGTATGACAACGCAACAAGTTGCCGTTACCGACGGAGAGATGCGCATTGCGTTGACAAATTCAGACAACAACCTTGACGAAGTCATGGTCGTTGCCTATGGTACAGCCAAGAAATCGGCTTACACCGGTTCTGCATCGGTCGTTAAAGCCGATGATCTTGAAGACCGCTTGGTCTCTAACGTAACCAACGCTCTTGCCGGAGCTGTTTCAGGTGTACAAACACAAAGTTCAAATGGTCAACCCGGTACTTCTGCAACAGTACGCATCCGCGGTATCGGTTCATTGTATGCAAGCAATACTCCATTGTATGTGTTGGATGGCATGCCATATGATGGCGACATCGCATCAATCAACCCTTCTGACATTGAGTCAATGACAGTATTGAAAGATGCTGCCGCTGCTGCTCTTTATGGTGCTCGTGGTGCTAATGGTGTAATCCTCATCAATACTAAAAAGGGTAAATCAGGTGATGCAAAAGTAACATTTGATGCTCGTTGGGGTGCAAACTCTCGTCAAGTAACTAACTATGACGTTATTGAAAGCCCTGAGCAATACATGGAAACTATGTATCAAGCTCTTTACAATGGTGCTTACTATAATCAAGGTATGACTGCAGATGCAGCTCATCAATATGCAAACAATCAACTTGTTCCTTACCTTGGATATCAAGTATTTACTGTGCCTGAAGGAGAAAACATGATTGGACTTGATGGTAAAATGAATCCTAATGCTCGTCGTGGTTATAGCGATGGTCAATATTACTATACTCCTGACAATTGGGCTGATGGAACATATCGTAATGGTTTCCGTCAAGAATACAACTTGAGTGTATCAGGTGGTAATGATCGTCTCAACTATTTTGTGTCAGCTGCTTATCTTAATGACGAAGGTATTATCCAAAATTCAGCTTACGAACGTCTTTCTACTCGTGCAAGCGTTGACTATCAAGCAAAAGAATGGTTGAAGATTGGTACAAATATGTCATACGTAAATGCTACATCAAAATATCCTGGAGAACAAACAAATTCAGG
The DNA here is from genome assembly GCA_045596365.1 of Muribaculaceae bacterium. Lineage (GTDB taxonomy): Bacteria > Bacteroidota > Bacteroidia > Bacteroidales > Muribaculaceae > RGIG4079. Next base: position 21,925 of record JAZOCE010000025.1, read on the forward strand.
CTCATCAGGTAATGCATTTGATATAGCAAATACACTTGCTCCTATCTATCCAATGTATGTGCGTAATGCTGATGGATCATATGCAATTGACTCTCGTTTCAATCGTCGCATATATGACTATGGTGATGGTCAAAGCACAAACTTTGCTCGTCCTAATATGTCAATGTCTAACCCTATGAGTGACCTTCTTTACAATACTGAAGAATATCTAATGGATATCTTTAATGGTAAATGGTATGCTCAAATCAACCCAATTGAAGGTTTGACTGTAACAGGAAACGTAGGTTTGACAATCGACAATACTCGTTATCACTCAGCAGGTAACAAATATTACGGTCAATCAGCTTCTTATATTGGTACTGCTTATCAATCAGCATCACGCATGCGTGGTTTGAACCTACAAGCTCTTGCCAACTATAAGAAAACATTTAATAATACACACACAATTGATGTTCTTGCCGGTTATGAAAGCTATGACTATAATACTGAAAACGTTGACGCATCAGGTCAAAATACATATATCGATGGTAATTGGGCAGTAAACAATACATTGCTTAGCAATCGTTGGGGATATGGTGCTTCTGACTCATACGCTACTCGCGGTTTCATCGGTCGTGTGAACTATGATTACAACCAAAAATATTATGGTAGCGTGTCTTATCGTCGTGATGCTTCTTCTCGTTTCCATCCGGATAACCGTTGGGGTGATTTCTTCTCTGTCAGCGCTGCTTGGGATATGGCCAAAGAGTCATTCATCAAAGATAATGCAAGCTGGGTTGATATGTTGAAAGTGAAAGCTTCTTTCGGTCAACAAGGTAACGACAACATTGGTAACCTCTATGCTTACTTAGATCAATACAAGATTACAGGTACTAACAGTTGGTCAGACGGTACACTTACATACAAAGGTAACCCTGAATTGACATGGGAAAAATCAAACGCATTCAACGTTGGTGCTGATTTCAGCTTGTGGCAAAGCAAGTTGTCAGGTACAATAGAATATTTCAGCCGTCAAACATCTGACATGCTCTACAATCGTCCTGTTTCTCCATCACTTGGATACTCTTCAATTCCTGTAAACATCGGTTCTGTTCGCAACTATGGTGTTGAAATTGAACTTAACTATCGAGCTCTTGCAACTCGCGACATCACTCTTGATGTTAATGCAAATGCAACTTTCATCAACAACAAGATTCTTGAACTTGCTCCTGAATTGAATGGTGAAATGATTTCAGGTACTCGCATCTTGCGCGAAGACGAATCAATGTATCAATTGTATCTTGTAAAATATGCAGGTGTTGATCCAGCAACCGGTGAAGCTCTATACTGGACTCGCGATCCTCAAACATACAAAGATGAAGATGGCGTAGAACAAATTCTAAAAGATGAAAAAGGTAAAACAGTATATGGTGAAGAATATATTACATCTGACTGGAAATCGGCTTATGATAACAACCGTCAAGCAACAGGTGACATTCTTCCAACAGTATATGGTGGTTTCGGTGCTACTTTGAGCGCTTACGGATTTGATTTCTCTATCCAATGTGCTTATCAATTGGGCGGAAAAATGTTTGACTCAGGTTACCAAGGCCTTATGCACTATGGTATGTCAAGTTCAGCTGGTATCAACTGGCACAAAGATATCTTGAACGCATGGACTCCAACAAACACTAAAACAAATGTTCCTCGCTTGAATGCAGAAGATGCTCGCGGATTCTCTAATAGTGATCGCGCTCTTGTGTCTTCAAATTATCTTGCAATCAATAACATCACTCTTGGTTATACATTGCCAAGCAAATGGACTAAGAAAATTAATGTAGAATCAGTTCGTTTCTATGGTTCTGCCGATGGTGTAGCTCTATTCAGTGCTCGTAAAGGTCTTGACCCACGTCAAAGCTACACAAGCTCAACAACTTCTACTTATACAGCTACACGTTGTATCTCTGGTGGTATCAAGTTAGTATTCTAATCATTAAAAAAGATAGAACAATGAAAAAATTAAATAAAATATTTGTTGCCGCAATCTCGGGACTTTTGCTCGTAGGCTGTAATGACCTCGATACTGAGCCACTGGGAGGAACAGTAACATCTGACCAAAAACAAGACGTTTATGCTGATGCTCCTGAAATGCTTGAAGCATCGGTAACAGGTATCCCTGCTACAGCCAATCAATTTGGACTTGTGCTTGGTTCAAGTTATCATAACGACTTCGGTTATCCTGCGTTGATGCTTCACATGGATACTCGTGGTTATGACTTCGTGAGTGAAAACATCGGTTACAACTGGTTCTCATCAGAAGTTTCATACACTGACCACATTACAAATGGTGTTTACACCTATAATGTGTGGGCTAACATGTATAACCAAATCAAATCAGCAAATACAGTTGTTAAAGCAGTAGATCCTAATACAGAAGATCCTACGCTAAAATATTATCTTGCACAAGCTCTTGCTTATCGTGCATTTGACTATCATGTGCTTGCTCAATTGTATCAATTCAACTACGTTGGTAATCAATCAATGCCTTGTGTGCCATTGATTCTTGCTGAAAATGAAGATGCTGTTGCCGCTGCCGGTGGTGCTCCTCGTTCAACAGTTGAAGAGGTTTATACTCAAATCCTTAGTGACCTTAACTCTGCAATTACATTATTGGAAGGAACTTCAGCTTCAATTGTTGCAGGTCGTGAAGGCAAAAAATTCATCTCTCTTGCAGTTGCTCGCGGTCTTCGTGCTCGCGTTTACTTGACAATGCAAAAATGGGCTGAAGCAGCTGCTGATGCTCAATGGGTTATCACTAACTCAGGTGCTACTCCTTACAGCATTGCCGATGTAAGCAAACCTTGTATGTCTGACGCATCAGATAACTCATGGTTGTGGGCTGTTATTGTTGAAGAAGGTGATCGTGTAGTAACTACAGGTATCTGTAACTGGCCTTCTCACATGGGCTCATTGAACTATGGTTATGCTTCAGTAGGTGCATGGCGTTGTATCAGCAAGAAATTGTATAACACAATCTCTGATAGTGATGCTCGTAAAGGATGGTGGCTTGATGAAAATGCTAAGTCGGCTAATCTTAGCAACAGCCAACAATCTTATATGAGCCAAGCAGGTGCATATCCTTATACTCAAGTTAAATTTGCTCCTTATGGAGATGAAATCTATACATCAACAAATGCTAATGATATTCCTTTGATGCGTATCGAAGAAATGTATCTAATCCTTGCTGAAGCTCAAGCTATGAGCGGTGATGCAGCATCGGGAGCGGCTACATTGAAATCATTCGTGAGCACATATCGTGATCCTTCATACGCGTTTGCAGGTGCTACCAAAGAGCTTGTACAAACTGAGGTATATCGTCAACGTCGCATCGAACTTTGGGGTGAAGGTATGTCATGGTTTGACATCATGCGTCTTGGCGTTGGTGTAGACCGTCGTGGTGCAGGTTTTGCAAGCAATGTTTGTTTCAATATCGCTCCTAACGATCCAATCATGATTCTTCTTATTCCTATCGATGAAGTAGAAGCTAACCCAAATCTTGGAGATAATAACCCTGAATCATCAGACCCAACTCCGGTAGCTGATATTTAATTTCTAACTTAAAACAAAGAGTATTAATATGAAACTATTTAAATTCTCTATATTGTCATTGTTTGCCGCTATGGTAGCATTGACATCTTGTAGCGAAGATGGCTATTGGGATGGCTATAAAGACAAAGGAACAGTTTATTCTTTTGCTCAAGCTGCTATTTCGGCAAGCTACACTCCGGGAAGTATTGATGCAGAAATCCCTGTTATCGTTTCTCGTAATAACACAAGTGGTGATGTAACTCTTCCCATTTCAGTAGTTATCGATGTAGAAGGTTCTATGTCGGTTCCCGCCCAAGTATCATTTAAAAATGGCGAAGCTTCTGCAACTTTGGCATTGGCGTTAAATCCAGATTTGACTCCAGGTACTTATAGCGCAGAATTATCATTTGATAGTGATCAATGCTCAGTTGTTGGTGATAGCATATGTGAAGTAACTATCACTATTGATTATAGCTGGGTATCTTTAGGTTATGGATATTTTATGGACCAATTCGTATTAGGCTCAGGCATTTATGAAGTAGAAATACTTCAAGCTGAAGGTTTTGAACGCTATCGCGTTGTTAATCCTTACAACCAAGGACACGCTTCAGATGATGGAGAATGGGCAGATTGGTTGACAGGTAAATATCCAAAATATCTTGAATTCTGGACTGAAGATGATGGCAAAACAATTGGATTTAATCCGGTAGATCTTGGTATCAATTATGAAGGTGTTGCAGGTCAAGGTATTGTAGCATATCCTTATTATTACTTCAACTCAACATTGGGTAATGGTGCTTACACATGCTGGTATCAAGAAGGTCACGCATGTTTGTCTCCATATTACTATATTGACGGTGTTGGTGGTTGGAATTACACAACTAATATGGGTGTTATTCAAATTCTTCTCCCAGAATAATAAACATATAGTTATCTGAATTTAAGAGGTCGCGATGAAACACCGCGACCTCTTTTTGTTTGACGTTTTTGCTGCCTTAGATTTCGAATGCCTTTTTGCAATTAGAAAGAGATAAGTGTGTTTTTTGTGGAAATAATTTGGTTATTTAGGATAAAGGCTATAATTTTGCAATCTAAATAAAGAAAATAGCAATATGATTAATCAATACACTCAACTGCTACAAGTCGTGGTCGTCGTCCTAAGTACTCAGGAGGGTTAAGTTGTCGTGTATATATAGATGTAATAAAATATAATCGATGCCTTCCCTCTCCACAAAGATAGGAAGGCATCTTGATTTAATAAAAATAACAGATTATGAGCAAACCGCTTAGAAGTGCAGCAAGCACACAGGGCCGTAGAATGGCAGGCGCACGCGCATTGTGGCGTGCCAATGGTATGAAGGAAGAACAAATGGGCCGTCCAATCATTGCTGTTGTGAATTCGTTTACACAGTTTGTGCCTGGACATACTCATTTGCATGAAATAGGTCAAATCGTTAAGCAAGAGATTGAAAAACTTGGCTGTTTTGCAGCTGAGTTTAACACAATAGCTATTGACGATGGTATTGCAATGGGGCACGATGGAATGTTGTATTCATTGCCATCACGAGATTTGATTGCTGATAGCGTAGAATATATGGTTAATGCACATAAAGCTGATGCAATGGTGTGCATCTCTAATTGCGATAAGGTAACTCCCGGTATGTTGATGGCTGCAATGCGTCTTAATATCCCGGCGATATTTGTTTCAGGTGGACCAATGGAGGCAGGCCGTCTTGGAGATCGTGCGCTTGACTTGATTGATATAATGATTGATTCTGCCGATGAATCGGTTGATGATGAAACGGTAACAAAACTTGAACAGCGCGGTTGCCCAACATGTGGCTCTTGCTCCGGAATGTTTACAGCCAATTCAATGAACTCGTTGAACGAGGCTATTGGTCTTGCACTTCCCGGAAATGGAACTATTGTTGCAACACATGCCAATCGCACAGAATTGTTCCGTCGTGCTGCACAAATCATCGTAAAAAATACACTTGCTTATTATAATGACGATGATGATAGCGTGTTACCTCGCAGTATTGCGACTCGTCAAGCAATGCTGAATGCTATGACTCTTGATATTGCAATGGGAGGCTCTACAAATACAGTGCTTCACCTTCTTGCTGTTGCAAATGAGGCAGGTGCTGATTTTACGATGGCCGATATTGATGCATTATCTCGCAAAACACCTGTGTTGTGTAAAGTTGCCCCGAATTCAAAATATCACATTCAAGATGTTAACCGTGCCGGTGGCATCATTTCGATCATGAAGGTGCTTGCCGATAATGGAATTGTTGACAAGTCGGTTAAACGTGTTGACGGCTTGACTCTTGGTGACGCTATTGAAAAATATGCGATAGGTGGTTCTGAATTTGGAACAGATGCTGAAAAACTATGGAAAAGTGCACCGGGAGAAAAGAAAAACCTTGTTCTCGGCTCTCAAAATACTACATATACAGAGCTTGACCGCGATCGCGAAAAAGGATGTATTCGCGATTTTGAACATGCCTATGTCAAAGATGGCGGTCTTGCCGTTTTGAAAGGGAACATTGCTCTTGACGGCTGTGTAGTGAAAACCGCAGGAGTAGATGAAAGCATCTTCCATTTCCGCGGGACAGCTAAGGTATATGAATCACAAGAAGATGCTGTTAATGGAATCTTGCGTGATGAGGTTGTGGCAGGAGATGTAGTGGTTATTACTCATGAAGGGCCTAAGGGAGGTCCGGGTATGCAAGAAATGCTTTATCCGACAAGCTATATCAAATCAAAACATCTTGGCAAAGAATGTGCGTTGATTACTGATGGCCGTTTTTCTGGTGGTACATCAGGGTTGTCAATAGGGCACATCTCACCCGAAGCTGCTGCCGGAGGAAATATTGGACTTGTGCGCACAGGTGATGTTATTGATATTAATATACCTGAGCGAACAATAAATGTTGAACTTAGTGATGACGAACTTGCTGAACGCCGTGCTGAAGAAGAAGCTCGTGGAAAAGCAGCATTTACACCGGTAAAACGCAATCGTGAAATTTCAAAAGCATTGCGAGCTTATGCCGCAATGGTAACATCGGCAGATAAAGGTGGTGTGCGTGAACTTAATTAAGGTAGGAGGTCTCTCATAATTATAATACATAGATTAGAAAGTATATGAGTGAAAAGATAACAGGTGCTGAAGCATTGATAAAATCGTTGATAGCCGAGGGTGTTGACCGCGTGTTTGGTTATCCCGGAGGTGCGATTATTCCCGTATATGATAAGTTATATGATTACACAGAAGAGTTGAAACATATACTTGTGCGTCATGAACAGGGTGCTACACATGCAGCTCAAGGGTATGCACGTGTGTCAGGTCGCACAGGGGTGGTGATTGTAACATCGGGCCCTGCGGCAACAAATGTCATAACTGGGTTGAGCGATGCATTGATGGATAGTACACCTATGGTGGTCATTACCGGTCAAGTTGCCTCATCATTCCTTGGATCTGATGCGTTTCAAGAAACAGATGTTGTGGGAATAACACAGCCTATTACAAAATGGGCATATCAAATACGTAAAGCAGAGGATATCCCTTGGGCAGTAGCTCGTGCATTTTATATCGCAAATTCAGGTCGTCCCGGTCCTGTAGTGCTCGACTTGGCAAAAGATGCACAAGTGGGAACGCTTGATTGGAGTTACAAAAAATGTGATTTTATCCGCAGTTATATTCCATATCCTGAAATAAATCAAGATGATGTGCAAGCAGTTGCCGATTTGATTAATGCTGCTGAGCGTCCAATGGTCTTATCGGGACATGGAGTAATGATCTCTGGCGCTGAAAAAGAACTTGCCGCTCTTGCAGAAAAGGCTGACATTCCTGTTGCAGCAACTTTATTAGGATTGTCTACAATTCCGTCAGACCATCCATTATATAAAGGGATGTTGGGGATGCATGGTAATATAGGTCCTAATATCAATACAAATCGTTGCGACTTGTTAGTGGCAATAGGTATGCGTTTTGATGATCGAGTAACCGGTGATACCTCAAAATATGCGCGTCAGGCAAAAATTGTTCATATAGATATTGATTCATCGGAATTTGACAAAAATATCAAAACAACAGCAACAGTACATGGCGATGCTAAAGAGGTGCTCATTAAACTATTGCCGTTGATAAAAGAAACTAAACACACAGAATGGTTAAAGACATTTGATGAGTGTGATGCCGTTGAACAAGAAAAGGTTGTTAAACGAGAAGTATTTCCTGAGTCCGGACCAATGAATATGGGTGAAGTTGCTTATAAAGTATCAAAGGCAACAGGAGATAAGGCTGTATTGATTACCGATGTTGGGCAAAACCAAATGTTCTCTTCTCGCTATTTCCGATACACATTACCTAAGAGTATCATTACATCTGGAGGCCTTGGAACAATGGGATTTGGTTTGCCGGCTGCGATTGGCGCCAAAATGGGAGCTCCTGAACGAACAGTGTGCTTCTTTACCGGTGATGGTGGATTGCAGATGACAATTCAAGAACTTGGAACAATATTGGAGTATGGAGTAGCGGTTAAAATTATATTGTTAAATAATAATTTCCTTGGCAATGTGCGTCAATGGCAAGAATTATTCTTCCGTAGCCGTTTCTCTCAAACACCAATGATAAACCCTGATTTCGTTCAAATAGCGCAAGCCTATGGCATTGCATCAGAGAATGTTGAAACAAGAGAGCAACTTGATGCCGCAATTGAACGAATGGTATCTCATAATGGTGCATATCTGTTGAATGTTAATATAGACCCCACAGATATGATTTTCCCAATGACACCAGCCGGTGCTGCGGTAGATGATATTATGCTCACTCCAACAGAAAAATATAAACTCGATTAAACGCTCAATAGATAATGGAAAAACAATTATTTACGGTAACGGTATTTTCGGAACATCAAGTTGGGTTGCTTAACCAAATCTCGATTATATTTACACGCCGTTGTCTCAATATTGAGAGTCTATCTGTTAGCCCTTCATCAATAGAAGGTGTTCATAAATTCACAATCACTTGTTATAGTGATAGAGTGATGATGGAAAAGGTTGTGAAACAGATAGAAAAACGCATCGATGTGTTGAAATCGTTTCTATATACCGATGAAGAGATTGTTTATCAAGAGGTGGCTTTGTATAAAGTGCCAACAGACAAATTACTTGATGAGAAAAATCTTGAAGTGATAATACGTAATCACAATGCTCGTATCCTTGAGATAACACGAGAATATACTATTATTGAAAAAACAGGTCATTCTGATGAGACAGAGGCATTGTTTGAGGAGTTGAAACGTTACGATATACGTCAATTTGTGCGTAGTGGTCGTGTAGCTGTTACAAAATCTCCTGTTGAATATGTTGATAGATTTATAGAGGAACAAAATCGCAGAAAAGAAAGTTTGAAATAAAATATGTCAGAAAGAGTCCTCAAAGAATATTGCCACGAATATTTTCTTACTGCTGGGGAATGTAATGCTAAGCAGCAGATGCCTTTTATGATGCTTGCACAGCGAGTGATTGAGGTGGCAACTGAGCATGCCAATAGAATAGGTGTGGGATATGATGTAATGATTAAAGATAACCTTGCTTGGGTATTGAGTCGCTTATCAATAGAAATGACTCGTATGCCTAAAGTTAATGAGACTTATCGTTTAATTACATGGATTGAAAACTATAATCGTCATTTCTCTGAACGTAATATGGAGGTACAGGCTGAGAATGGTGAAGTGTTGGGTTATATTCGCACAATATGGGTTGCTATTGATATGACAACTCGCACACCTGGCGATTTGTCAAAGTTAGAATCATTGGCCGTAACGGTTTCTGATCGTCCATGCCCAATTGCTAAGCAAGGTCGTATGCGTCCAATTGCTGATGTGTCACAACAAAGCGAGTATCGTTTTCGTTATAGTGATATTGATTTTAATATGCATGTCAATAGTGTAAAATATATCGAATTGCTGATTAATCAATGGTCACTTGACTATCATCTTACTCATGATATTTCTCGTTTTGAAATTGCCTATCTCCAAGAGTCTCATTTTGGAAATGATGTAAAAGTAAATATTCTTCAGTCCGAAAATGTAGCAGATGCAGAGATTGTGGGTGAAAAAGGTGTGCTGTGTCGCTCTCATATTGTGTTTTGATGAAAAAATGACACGAAAATATGTAAAATAATAGCAAAATATTTTATTTTAAGGATAAAATAAGTAAATTTGCAACGAATTTAAAATAGCAAATAAACAAAATTAAATAATTATGGCAAAAATGAATTTTGGCGGAGTAGAAGAAAATGTAGTCCTCCGCGAAGAATTTCCTTTGGAAAAAGCAAGAGAAGTACTTAAAGACGAGACAATCGCGGTAATCGGTTATGGCGTTCAAGGTCCTGGTCAAAGTATGAATCTTCGTGATAATGGTTTTAATGTAATCGTAGGTCAACGCCAAGGCAAAACTTTTGAAAAGGCAATTGCTGATGGTTGGGTGCCTGGAGAAACACTTTTCAGCATTGAAGAAGCATGTGAAAAAGCTTCTATCATCATGTGTTTGCTCTCTGACGCAGCAGTTATCTCAGTGTGGCCTACAATCAAACAATATTTGACAGCAGGTAAAGCTCTTTATTTCTCTCACGGTTTTGCTATTACTTGGAGCGATCGCACAGGAGTAGTTCCTCCTGCTGATGTTGACGTTATCTTGGTTGCTCCTAAGGGCTCAGGTACATCACTTCGCACAATGTTCCTTGAAGGACGTGGCTTGAACTCATCTTATGCTGTTTATCAAGATGTAACAGGTCGTGCAATGGATCGCGCATTGGCTCTTGGTATTGGTATTGGTTCAGGTTACTTGTTTGAAACAACTGTAGAACGTGAAGCTACATCAGACCTTACAGGTGAACGTGGCTCGTTGATGGGTGCAATCCAAGGTCTATTGCTTGCTCAATATGAAGTATTGCGTGAAAATGGACACACTCCTTCTGAAGCATTCAACGAAACAGTGGAAGAATTGACTCAATCTTTGATGCCATTGTTTGCTAAAAATGGTATGGACTGGATGTACGCTAACTGTTCAACAACTGCTCAACGCGGTGCTCTTGACTGGATGGGCCCATTCCACGATGCGATCAAGCCTGTTGTTCAAAAACTTTATAATAGCGTTAAAACAGGTAATGAAGCTCAAATTTCAATCGACAGCAACTCTCAACCTGACTATCGTGTGAAACTTGAAGAAGAATTGAAAGCATTGCGTGAAAGCGAAATGTGGCAAACAGCAGTTACTGTTCGTAAACTTCGTCCAGAAAACAATTAATCAGAATAGATTTTTTTCATAATCCCAAACGCTCCGACTTGTGATAAGCCGGAGCGTTTTATTTAATCATATTAAGCTTTAAAGTATAATTGATGTTTATAACGTGGCATGAGATTTTTTTGTCTTGGTTATACCATAATAAAAAACCGATGTATCATCGATACACCGGTTTTTTATGATATTTAGAATTAGACTATTCTGCTTCTTCGATAGTAACAGCGCGACCAAGAGCCTGGTATTTTTCTCCAAGGTCAACAAGGTTGTTGTGGTTGATTGTAACTTCAAATTGTTCAGCAGGCACACCTGCACGAAGAAGTTGTTTTTCAACGCTTGCAGCACGGTTTTTGCGAAGACGAGTGTTGATTTTGTCGTTACCTGTGTAGTTATCAGCCCAACCTGTAATAACATATTTTGTATCGGGGTTATTTTTCATTACTTCAGCACAAGATTTTACGATTTCAATATCTTTGCGAGTAAGTTTAGATACGTTGATTGGGAAATATACAGTAGCAAGAGGCGCTTTTTCCTCAATAACTTCTTTTTCAACAGGGCGTTCTAAACAAGCTTTAAGTTGTTGTTCAAGGTCGGCGATTTTAGCATCAGCAGCTTGAAGACGAGCAAGGATTGCATCGCAGTTTTCTGGCTCAGGACAAACAGGAACGATAGGAGCACTCCATTCACGTTTCTTGAACAAATATGTTACTCCGAGCATTGCTTGGAGGTTGTGAGCTGTTTTGTTCCAACCTTCACCCACTTCATCTTTGTGGTTGTCAAGACCTGTGTAACGAAGGTCTAATGAAAGTTGAACTTGTTCGCTGATGTTGAATGAGTTGATGATACCGGCGCGGAATGCCAAGATGCGATCTTGAGCATCTTTCCAGCCATCTTTTTCAAATGTATTTTCAGATGTTTCTTCAAATTCTTTTACGAATGACCAATATCCACCAGCACCGACATAGGCTGTAAGGTTATACTTTCTGTTCGGTTTGTAGCCACATACCATGTTTGTAACATTAAACATAAGATCAAACACGGGTCCAACATGAGCATATGTTTGTTTATAATATTCTCCATTAATTACATTGTCATCCATTTCGATTCCACCATAATTTGGACCATCGGCAAGACCTTTGGTCTTAAGCCAGTTCACACCTAAACGAGCTCCAATTATTGGAGAAAACCATTTCCCTACATAGATAGATGCTGCAGGAGACCATCGATCTAATAAATCGCGTTCAGAGTCATTTGGTGATAGAAATATTCCTGCACCACCTTCTGCTGAAACAAACCAGTTATCTTTTAGTGCATTGAAAAGATAACCTTGGCTTGGATCCTCTACATATGTTACCTCTGCTTGTTCATTTTGCGCAAAAAGACTTTGGCTCATGAATAGAGTACATAGAAGTGATATTAATGTACATTTTTTCATAGAAATATAATTTATATAATTGTTATTTTTGTTTATTTGTTTGTTGGGTGCTAAGTTACGCAAAAAAAATCAGAAACAGTTGAAAAAGTGTTAATTTTTTAATGTATTGCTTGTCAGATATTTCTTTTGTGTAACTAATTGATGTTTATGCGTTAATAAATTGTTTTATTTTCTCGAGAATATTGGATGTTGTGTATCCGAATTTTTCGTCGAGGACTTTATATGGTGCTGACGCTCCAAAACGAGTCATGCCATAGACCATTCCATTTGCTCCGATAACACTATATAGCGTTGAAGGTAGGCCTGCTGTCAAGCCAAATACCGGAGTGCCTTGAGGTATAACACTTTCTTTGTATTCAGTATCTTGCATATTGAATAATCCGATAGATGGGATTGAAACAACTCTTGAGTCGATGCCTTCTTTTTCTAATTCAGTAGCAACATCGCAAAGGAGTGAAACCTCTGATCCATTACCCACGAGAATTACTTTTGGATGAGGCGCGTCAATAACAGTGTATCCACCTCGACGTATGCCTTGAGCTTCAGAATAGCGGTTGTCAGTAATTGATGGTATATCATTTACATCTTGGCGAGTGAGAATTAGGGCAGTGGGCGTTTCTTTGTTTTCAAGAGCCATTTCCCATGCGATGGTTGTCTCTGCACTATCGGCAGGACGGAGTACTAAGACACTGGGTTTGCCGTTATCATTGCGTATTTCTTCAAGAAGGCGTATTTGTGCTTCTTGTTCAATGGGTTCATGGGTTGGACCGTCTTCACCCACACGGAATGCGTCGTGAGAGAAAACATATTTTACAGGGAGCTTCATTAATGCCGCCATGCGTATAGCCGGTTTCATGTAGTCGGAGAACACGAAGAATGTTCCACATGCGGCCATCATGCCACCATGGAGGATGATACCATTCATGATTGACGCCATTGTGAGTTCGGCAACACCGGCATGAAGGAATGCTCCGGAGAAATCGCCATTTATAAGGGCTCCTGTTTTTTTGAGGAATGCTTCGGTTTTGTCAGAATTAGCAAGGTCGGCCGAAGAAACAATCATGTTTTTAACTTTTTCTCCAAGAACAGAAAGAACATTGGCCGATGCGGTGCGTGTCGCACTACCTGGTTTATGAGCTATTTCAGCAAAGTTTATTTCAGGGATGCGTCCCTCAATGAAGTCATAAAGTTGAGCTGCAAGTTCCGGATTTTTTTCAGCCCATTGTTTTTCTTGCTCATGGCACTCTTTTACGATATTACGTAATTCTTCTTGGCGTTGAGCATATAATTCTTTTACATCATCCCAAATTACCCAAGTATTTTCAGGATCTCCACCTAAATTCTTGACGGTCATTGGGAAATCGGCACCTGATTTGCTTAAAGGCTGACCATGAGTGCTGCATTGTCCTTCAAAGTTTTCTCCGGTAGCAGTAACGCAACCACGACCCATGATAGTGTTGCCAATGATGAGAGTTGGACGTTTGGTCTCAGCCTTTGCTTGTTCAAGAGCTTTAGAAATTTCTTCTGGGTTGCATCCATCGATTTCAATTACATTCCAACCCCATGCACGATATTTAGCAGCATAGTCTTCTGTCGTTACGGCATCAACATCTGTTGATAGTTGGACTTTGTTGCTATCAAAGAACATGATGAGGTTGCTCAATCCCAAGAATCCGGCAATGCGACCTGCTCCTTGTGCAATTTCTTCTTGAATACCACCATCGGAGATGAATGCATAAGTTTTGTGCTCAATCCAATTGCCAAAGCGAGCAGCGAGGAAACGCTCTGCAATTGCAGCTCCAACAGCCATAGTGTGTCCTTGACCAAGAGGTCCTGATGTGTTTTCGATTCCTCTTTCTTGATCAACTTCAGGGTGCCCAGGTGTTACACTTCCCCATTGGCGGAATTGTTGAAGTTCTTCGATTGAGTATTTCCCTGTGAGAGCAAGGACGCTATAAAGCATTGGAGACATGTGTCCAGGATCAAGGAAGAAACGGTCGCGAGCAATCCATGTTGGGTTGTCGGGATCTGTTACTAAATGACTTGAATAAAGTACATTGATAAAGTCAGCTCCTCCCATAGCACCACCAGGGTGTCCTGATTTAGCTTTCTCTACCATTGACGCAGCGAGAATGCGAATATTGTCAGCTGCTTTATCCAATATTTTTGTGTTCATTATATTGTAAAAATTGAGTGTTTTTAATTTAATTTACGAAAATACAATAAATCTTTCATTTAGGCAAATTAGATGTAGTTAAACTGCGATTTTGTAGATATATAATTGTTGTATGCTTCTAATTTATAATATAAAAAATACGTGCCACATAATATGGCACGCATTTTTACGCTTGAAATTTAATTTTAGTCAATGAGTTTTTTAGATGGTCTTGAGCCTATTAAAGCATAAAATAGCAGGTAGGCTAATCCGGCGACAATAACCCAGTAACTTGCTTGATATCCGATGCCACCTTGCATATCGACAATTGCATTTTGGAGTAGGGGTAATACACCACCACCACACACTAATGCCATGAAAATACCTGATGCTCTTTCTGTGTATTTGCCAAGTCCTTCTACTGCAAGATTAAAGATTCCACCCCACATTACTGATGTACAAAGACCTACTGAAACAAGTAACATTGCGTTTACAGGAACATTAACAAAACCAAATAGTCCTTCGGCACTATTTTTAAATACAGGCATATTTACCATTGTTTCGGTTGATGCAAATATTGCTCCAAGAACTAATGCTATGCCGATGAAAGATACTGTAGTTAACATAGCTTTAGCTGATACTTTAGCTCCGACAGCAGCACCAATAAGGCGTCCGATAAGCATTAAGAACCAGTAAGTTGCTGCAACAGAAGCAGCGATAGCTTCTGCTCCATCTGTGACATGGAGTACATTAAGATCTCCATTTTGTAGCCATTTTTGAAGCACGTTAGGGATACCAACTTCTACGCCTACATATACGAAAATAGCGACTGCACCAAGAGCAAAGTGACGGAAAGACATAGGCCCAATTTTAGATCCTTCTTTAACGTCGGTAGTAATTGTGGCAGTTTCTTGTGTCTTTTCTGGAATTTTAGAGAGAATAAGGACCAAAAACGCAAATGCGAAAATTCCTAATGCTGCATACATCAATGGGAACACGTCGCTGATTTGTGCTTTTGCAACAGATGGAATCATAATGCCAGAAAGGATGATAACTGCAGTTCCTGCTAATGAGTTGAATGAGCCACCAAGTTGAATTAGCTGGTTCCCTTTTTTGCCACCGCCACCCAAAGTGTTAAGCATCGGGTTTACAACAGTGTTAAGCATACACATTGAGAAACCGGCGACGAAAGCGCCTAATAGGTAAACTGCAAAGCTTTCTGCTACACCTGATAATGTTTGAATACCAACGCCAATGAATCCGACAGCTACTGCAATAAGAGCAGTTTTCTTATAGCCAAGTTTCTGTAGTAAAGCCCCTGAAGGAATACCCATAACTGCATAGGCAATGAAATTGGCAAAAACTCCGAGTGTTCCTTGCCAATTAGGTATTTTAAATTGGTTTTTCAAAATATCACCCATTGGCGATGCAAGATTTGTAACGAATGAAATCATCGCAAATAGGAAAATCATTACGATGATTGGCAATAAATAATTTTTTTTGTCTTGTGCCATGTTCTTATTTTTTTAAAAGGATAATTATTAATATCGATTCCCGAAAATGCTTGACCCTATTCTGATCATGTTGCTACCATGTTTTATCGCCAATAGGTAGTCGTCGCTCATTCCCATGCTGATAATGTTAAAATTATCACCCATATTAGGTAACGCTTTTAAAGTATCAAATGTTTTTTTTATAGCGATGAAATCTTGCTCAATGCGATTGGTCTCGTCGGTGTTTGATGCCATTCCCATTATGCCTCTTATGTTGACGTTGTGGAGTGAATTTGTTATGCCGCTTTTGAATAGCTCTATGAGTTGATCGGAGTCAAAGCCATATTTTGTGTCTTCTTGTGCAACATGAACTTGAAGGAGTATGTCGATAATACGATCTATGCGTTCAGCTTCATGATTAATGAGTAAAAGTAATTTTTTAGAGTCTATGCTGTGGATGAGTGATACATAAGGAAGAATTAGTCGCACTTTGTTGGTTTGCAAATGTCCGATGAAGTGCCATTTGATGTCTTTAGGTAGCGATTTGGCTTTTGCTATAAATTCATTTGCGCGACTTTCTCCAAAGATGCGTTGCCCTTCTTCATATGCTGTAAGAATCGACTCTTGTGGGTGAAATTTAGATACGGCAACAAGATCAACTCCTTTAGGAATAGAATTGAGATACTTGCGTATGTTTTGACGTATCATTTCCATTTTTTACTCAGTAGGTTGTTCTGCGGGTTTTGTGGTGCCTAATTTAACTTTATAAACATCCATGATGGGAGTTTCAGCGATTGATACTACTTCAAAATCGGCCATTGTGCCTTTCATACCTTGCATGAAATTGTCAAGTGCGCCTTTGAAATCGTTTGCAGCAACGAGGATGAGTGTTGTGGATTTCTTTTCAACGGCTGTTTTTTCGTCTATAGTTATGAAGGCAACTTTTACAAGATACCATTTGTCGGCACTATCGTCCCAGAAGATCTCGGAAATTTTAGTGCGTTTTACAGCCGAAACAGAAAAGTCTCCGGAGATGAACGGAGTTAATTCTTCAATGATGCGAGCTTCAGCCTCTGTAAATGAAAGAGCATCAACCATGTAAGGCTCATTCACTTTCTTTTGTAAGCCGTTTTCCATCATCTTATCATATCTTACTTTACATTCAAACCAATTTGCCATAATTGTTATTTTTTTAATTTTAGATTAATACATTTTATGAAGTTAAGTTTATCCTTGTCCTTGTGACTTAACACTGATGCGCTTGTCGGTGCTTTTATGTGCTGTTGCATTTATTTTGCGACAATAAGTCTTGTTGTTGACTTTGACAAAAATTGTGTTGCCTGAAAAAGCAAATGCCTCAATGTTTTCAGCGTTTGGGTAAGGTAAAATAGCTCTTACACGACCATTGTGGTCACATATTTGAATGCCTAATTGTGTTGCGACATATAAGTTGCCGAGTGAGTCAAATTCCATTCCTTTAATTTCTTGTTTTTGGTGGAATGGGTTGTGAATCCAATAGAATTGTTGTCTATTAGAGATTGTGCCATCATTGTTGATAGTATGGTTGACGAGCCAATCAGAATTTTGCTCAGTTGTTGCCATGTGAGTGCCATCGGGATAAATGGCTATGTTTTTTGCAACATCAGGCATTTCTGCTGAAGTTTCAACCCAATTCTCGCTTTGGATTATGATTTGAGAGAGCATATTGTTTTGAGAAATTCCCGGTTTCACTCTTTCAGGATATCCTTTCCAAAGATATTTTAATGCAATAGGGAATTGCTTTGAACCATTTTTTATGCTATGATTTCCGTCATCCCATTTTGTTTCTAATTCGTATCCGGCAAATTTCAGTGCAGAAGCCATTAAAAGATTGTATTCATACCAATGGCCAAAAATGGGATTCCATACATCTTGACTGCCATCATGAATGTAAAAACGAATGGCTTGTGGCTCGGTCTTGCGTACTAATGCTGGAAGTTCGTTGCCTCCCCTCATTGCGACATAAGTGCCACATGTAGTGTATACACGACTGAAAAGGTCAGGGCGGAACCATGATGCCACAAATGAACATATCCCACCGCTACTCGCACCTGAAATGGCTCTATCATTAGGATCTTTTGAAATTAGAATTGCTTTTCCGTCAGCTGTTTTATGTCTTTCAACAGCCGGTAGTATTTCGGTCTCAATAAAATGGGCAAATGTTCCATCGGTGCGGTCAAACTCGTTGCTTCTATTGTATCTAATAACATTGCCATCAACATCCTTTATTACTCCGGGTTGAACAAATACACCTATTGTTACAGGCATATCTCCACTCGCAATGAGACTATCCATCACTGCCGGTGCGTTATATAAAATGCCATCTAACCCCAAATATAGGCACGCAGGTTTTTCTCCATCATATTCTTGAGGAATGTATATTTTATACTCGTGCATTGTGCCGGGATAAATCTTTGATTGATGAAGACTATCGGTTATTATTTCCCCTTTATAATTAGCTGCAAATATTGTTGCTAATGATATGAAATAAAAAACAGGAAACAAAAGATATCTCATGGTTTATGCCGTTAAGAATTTATTCTACAAAGATAGTGTTTTGTTCAGAAATAAACTTGTTTCAGAAGGAGAAAGATTAAATTTGTTAATAAAAACAGATTATCGTAACTTTGTAGATATATTGGAAGATAATTATGGGTAACGGTGATACTTTTTATACATTAGAGACTCCGTCGGAGGGTATTTATAAGGAAAAGATGAGTAAGTTCTTGTCTTTTGCTATCCCTGTTGTGTCGGTGGCAGAAGCAAAAGAGGTCGTTTCCCGATACCAAAAAGAATATTTTGATGCTCGCCATGTGTGTTGGGCTTATATGATAGGTGCTGCTCGTACAGAGTTTATGAGCAATGATAATGGAGAGCCGAGTGGTACAGCAGGAAAACCTATACTTGGGCAGATTAATTCATTTAATCTTACCAATATAGTAATAATCGTTGTGCGTTATTTTGGTGGTATAAAATTAGGTACATCTGGATTAATAGTTGCATATAGGGAAGCTGCAAGAGAGGCAATAACAGCCGGCAATATAATAGAATGTCATGGAATGGCAACAGTTTCTTTTACATTCCCATATTTGTCGATGAATGAGGTTATGAGGGTTGTTAAAGATACAGGTGTAAAAATAATCGCACAAGAGTTTGATAACTCATGTGCGATGGATTTGAGTATCCGTGCTGACTATCGAGGTAATCTTGTAGATCGATTAGGAGATATCGATGGCGTTACATTTAGAGATTGATTATTGTTTAGGCTTTCTGTCAAAGAATGGATTTTTAGATGAGGCCGATATTGCAATAGCATAAACTTGTTTGCATCCGGGTAAAATGTCCAATCGCTGAGCTGCGAGTCCGGCAGAGAACATTACACGAGTATCTAATCTTAAATCGGCAGCCATTGCACATGCCGATCCTATGGCAATCCCTACGTCGGTGGTATTTATTGCACATGGAACAGATGAGGGTTTTAAATCGCATTTCTCATAACCACAATGTCCGCAATTAAGACCTTGAATTTGACTGTGCGTACCAATTATAATAACACACTCAGCTTGCATGATATTTTCTGCATCGCGTAAGAAAAATTGCATGCCATGCTCTTCGACCATAGAAATCATCTTATCAGAAAGGGTTTTTAAATTGTTGCCTTCTATTAAGGTGATTTCTATAATGTCAATGCCTTTACCTTTTGGTGCAGTGCGTGCTGCTGTCATCATTTGACAAGCCGCCGCAAGCACTTGCTTGTGGCGGCTATCGCGTTCATTTAATATCATTATCCAAAAAATTAAATAATCAACATTGCGTCTCCATAGGCGCCAAAACGATATTTCTCTTTTATTGCTACATCATATGCATTCATGATGTTGTCATAATCTCCAAATGCAGTAACCATCATGAGCATAGTTGAATAGGGTAGGTGGAAATTGCTGATTAGAGAAGTCGTAACAGTAAAATCATAAGGAGGGAAAATGAATTTATTTGTCCATCCTGTGTATGTTTTCATGTGTCCACCCATACTTACAGCGCTTGCAATTCCACGAAGGACAGATGTACCTACTGCGCACACTTGTTTTGAGTCGTCTTTTGCCTTATTTACAATTTCAACAAGTTCAGGAGTTACTTCCATTTGTTCGGAGTCCATGCGGTGTTTTGTGAGATCTTCTACATCGATTTCGCGGAAATTTCCAAGTCCAGAGTGAAGAGTAAGGAATGCTTGATTGATGCCCTTTATTTCCATGCGTTTTAATAGCTCTCGACTAAAATGCAACCCAGCTGCAGGAGCAACAACAGCACCTTCGTTTTTAGCAAAGATACATTGATATCTGTCAACATCCTCTTCTACCGGCTTGCGCTTGATGTAATCGGGTAGAGGAGTTTCTCCAAGGTCAAAAAGAGCTTTTTTGAATTCTTCGTGACTGCCGTCATATAGGAAACGTAGTGTGCGGCCACGAGATGTCGTATTGTCAATGACTTCTGCAACCATTGACTCATCTTCTCCAAAATAAAGTTTATTGCCTATGCGAATTTTTCGAGCAGGCTCAACAAGAACATCCCATAGCTTGTGCTCAATGTTTAGCTCACGTAATAAAAATACTTCAATTCGAGCTCCTGTCTTTTCTTTATTGCCATCAAGACGGGCTGGGAAAACTTTAGTGTCATTGAATACAAAAACGTCTCCTTCGTCAAAATAATTGATAACATCTTTGAATGTTTTATGCTCAATTTCTCCGGTTTTTCTATTTACAACCATTAGGCGAGATTCGTCGCGTTGAGCTGCCGGTTCTTGGGCAATTAATTCTTCTGGGAGTTTAAATTTGAATTGAGATAATTTCATAATGAGTATCTTGAGTTGTTAATATATTCTGTTTGAGTTGCTATTTGTTGTCGGGCATGACTATTTCTATTGTTTCAAGCATTTTTACAGCATCATCAACCGACAAACATTGTTCAATGCTTACATTACCCACTCGGGTGCGACGTAATGCTGTGAGATGACCTCCTGAATTGAGGGCTTTACCAATATCTCGAGCTAATGCACGAATATATGTGCCTTTGCTGCACACTACGCGTATTGTAATGCTTTTTTGAGAGTATTCCAATAGTTCAATTTCATCAATAACAAGTAGTTTTGGCTTTAATTCAACCTCATGCCCTTTACGAGCCATTTTGTAAGCACGTTTGCCGTCAACTTTGCATGCAGAGAAAGCCGGTGGAACTTGTTGTATTTCTCCGGTAAATTGAGCTAAAACCTCTTCTACAAGTTCACGAGAGATGTGCTCTGTAGGGAAAGTCTCATCAATCTCAGTTTCAAGGTCAAATGATGGCGTTGTTGCACCAAGTGCTATTGTTGCAATATATTCTTTAACATGAGCTTGTAGTTCATCAATGCGTTTTGTCGCTTTGCCTGTGCACACAATCATAACGCCTGTCGCCAATGGATCAAGAGTACCGGCGTGTCCTACTTTGATTTTTTTGATTTTCAATCGGCGTACAAGCATCCCTCTGATTCGTTTTACTGCATCAAATGACGACCAATGTAATGGCTTGTCAATATATAATATTTCTCCTTCTATTGGATTGAACATGGTCTACATTATTTGTAAATTGACACCACATGCAAGCATAATTAGAATGACTGCACCAACGATTATTCGGTACCATCCAAAAGCCTTAAATCCATGTTTTGAGACAAATTCGATGAAAAATTTTATGGCAAGGACAGCTACTATAAAAGCAACAACATTTCCTATGATGAGAGTCGTTAAATTGTCAGTGATAAGTTCTATGCCACCCACTTTGATGAGTTTGTAAACTTTGTAAACTGTAGCACCAAGCATAGTGGGGACAGCAAGAAAGAAAGAGAATTCAGCAGCTGCTCGGCGCGTCATTTTTTGAGACATCCCTCCTACTATAGTTGCCATTGAGCGAGATACACCGGGAATCATTGAGATACATTGGAATAGCCCCACTATAAACGCGCGTTTTTGTGTTAGAGGAGTATTTTCGCTTCCCTTGTTAAATATCTTGTCGCAAAATAGCATGAATATACCTCCCAAGACAAGCATGAGTGCGACTACCCACACTTTTTCCAACATTTCGTCAATCGCATCACTAAATATTAGTCCGAGTACTGCAGCCGGAATAAAAGCAATAAACAATTTCCAATAAAAATCATATTTGTGAAGGAAACGTTTCAAGGTTGAAGCTCCTACTGGTGCAGGGGTACTGTTTAATTTGAAAAAACGTTTCCAATATAACCAAACGACAGAAAGTATTGCACCAAACTGAATGATGAAAGTGAATGCTTTAACATAGTCGGTGCTTTCAACGCCTAAAAGATTTTGGGCGATAATCATGTGTCCTGTTGACGAAACAGGAAGAAACTCTGTGAGTCCCTCTACAATTGCAATTATAATTGATTGAAAAATATCCATAGATGGAGTTTATTTGTTTCTTTTAGGACGATATATAATACCAAATCCCATAAATAAAAATCCTAAAAATGCAATAGTAGGACCTACGATGATGCGACGTGTGCTGAATATGTCGGGATTAAATTCTTCTGGTGTCGAACTACTCCCAAGCATCAAAAGAAATCCTATGATAATCATCAATCCGGCAATTGACATCAATATGAAATTGATTTTAGCAAGTGGCATACGCACATAAACATCGTTTTCTTCAATAGTGCTTTCTTGATTTGTTTTTTTTGTGGATTGTGTCATTATGTTATTTGTTTTAGTCATTATTTAAACATGTCGTCATAATCAATGCGCAGATATTTGTTTGTTGCCAATAATGCGGCAAGTGCACATATTATTATGCCAAGTAATATTATTGAGATAAATATCCAAGCAATTGATTCTAAATTAATGACTTTGAGTATTGCTGAGTCAATTGTTTGGATATAATAAATAGTGCCTGCTAAAATTAAAATGGCTATTATTGCCGCAATAAATCCATGTAGAATATTATTGATGATAAATGGTCGGCGAATAAATCCTGATGTAGCTCCAACAAGTTTCATCGTGTGGATTATAAAACGGCGAGAATATATTGTGAGTCTGATAGTGTTGTTTATCAAAACAAAAGAAATGAGCATTAATGCTGCCGAGATGAGTATTAAGATGAATGCGATGCTTCGAATATTATCGTTAATCGCATCAATCATGTCGGAGTGTACTTTTATCTCCGAGATACATGGATTGGATTGAATCAAAGATGTAATCTTTTGGATGCTGTCAACATTGGCATATTCATGTTTTACCTTAATCTCAAATTCCGGACTGAATGGATTTGCTCCGAGTAATTCTATAAGGTCTTCTCCGGTGTCTTCTTGCCATTTGCGTAGAGCATCATCGGCAGAGTGGAATTTAAAACTTGAGACATAATTAGCATTGGTCCAATGTTGCTTTAATTGATTTACTTCTTGGGTGGAAACTGATTCTTTTAATATTAAATCAAACCCCATGTTGGACTTAATACTATTAGTTACAGAATTGGCTGCTATACCCATGAATGCGACAATGCCAAGTAGCAATAATACTAAAGCAACGCTTATTGTGGATGTTATTTGTGCGCTGTATGTCGATATGCCTGAACGTTTCTTTTTCATAAATTTAACGAGGGGGTGTATAGAGCCTATTCATCCTAATAAACTGCAAAATTAATACATAAAAAGCCCCTTGTCAAGATTAAAAAGCGAAAAACTGACAAAAAAATGTTATCTTTGCGCTCAAATTAATTAGTAAAGTGTGAAAAACGATAGAAAGCGCATATTGATATCAGTGTTAATGCTGATGCTTTTCTTGTCTTATCAGGCAGGATTTTCGTTATTTACCCACACCCACACTATTGATGGTATAAAGATTGTCCACTCTCACCCTTATGCGGGAGACAATCACGCTCACACCGATGCTCAAATTTTTGCTATCTCACATTTGTCAACTTTTTGGGGAGAGGAAGTTAGTGTCTCGAGTGGCGATTATGTTGTATATGAAATTATAAATAAAATAGGCTCTGAAGTTGAATGTGTCAATTTCAAAAAAGTCAATATTGAAAACGTAAACTTTCGTGCACCCCCTTTTTTGTTGCTAAATCATAGGACCTCACTCCTCAAAAAATTACATTATTAATTAGCAACAAAATAATCCTTATAATGAAAAAGATTTTTATGCTGCTTGCTCTCATTGTTATGAGCGCAACAGTTGTTATGCGTGCAGAATCTTCTGCTCAACACCATGGGCACAATCATAACCACAAACATGATCATCGTCAAGGGAACTCTATTTATGGTCATGTAATTGACGATGTTACAGAAGATGATATTGCCTATGCTGCAGTACTCATAGTAGAAACCGGCCAAGGGCTTAATACTGATGAATATGGTAAATTTCAATTTAATCATATTCCGGAAGGAGAATATACATTGAGAGTTCAACTCATAGGTTATCATACTCAAGAGCTAAAAGTGAAAGTATCAAAAGATGTCCCTCTTGACGTGCATGTAAAGATGCCTGTAGAAGGTCTTTTGACTGAAGAAGTTGTCGTTTCTGCAAGTCGCAATGCTGTGCGTCGTTGTGAAGCTCCGGTTGTTGTAAATGTATTGAATACAAAAACTTTTGAGCAGACAAATTCAACAGATCTTGCCAAATCATTAAATTATCAATCGGGATTGCGCGTTGAAAACAGTTGTCAAAACTGTGCATTTCCCCAAGTGCGCATAAATGGATTGGAAGGTCCTTATTCTCAAATTTTGATTAACAGCCGTCCTGTTGTGAGTGCATTATCAGGAGTGTATGGCTTGGAGCAAATACCTGTAAACATGATTGACCGTGTTGAGGTCGTGCGTGGAGGTGGCTCTGCATTATTTGGCGCAAATGCTGTTGGTGGAACAATTAATATTATTACTAAAGAACCTGTGCAAAACTCGTTTAGTGTAGCTTCAACATTATCATGCATGGATGGTGACGTATGGGAACAAGTGGTTAATGCCAATGCTTCTTTAGTATCTTCTGATGGAACTTATGGAATTGCTCTTTACGAAAGTTATCGCAACCGTAATCCCTATGACCGTGATGGGGATAGTTTTTCAGAAGTGGGAAAATTGAATGCAAATACATTTGGTCTTAATGCTTATTATAAACCATCACATTATAGCAAAATAAATCTTGAATATCACACGACCAATGAGTTTCGTCGTGGCGGTAATGCCTTTGACTTGGAACCATTCCAATCAGATATAACAGAGCAAACAAAACACATTATCAATAGTGGTGGTGTGAGTTATGACCAATTTTTTGATGGATATAAACACAAGATGTCAATTTATAGCTCTGTGCAACACATTGATAGAAATAGTTACTATGGCGCTCAACAAAATCCTGATGCATACGGAAAAACCGATGATATAACATGGGTTGCAGGAGGTATGTATGTGGGCAATTATAACAAATGTTTGTTTGCTCCTGCTACATTTACTGCCGGAGTTGAGTATCAAAACAATTCTATGCATGATGTGATGATTGGCTATAATCGCGACATGAAGCAAGATGTTGAGATTTTTGGCGGTTTTTTGCAGAATGAATGGAAAATGCGATTGTTTACTTTGCTTGCAGGTTTCCGTATTGATAATCACAATCTTATCGATAATCCTATCTTCAGCCCTCGTGTAAACTTGATGTATAAGCCTACTGACAAATTTCAAACACGCTTGACTTGGTCAACCGGTTTCCGTGCGCCTCAAGCCTATGATGAAGACCTCCACATTACAGCAGTAGGGGGAGAGGGTACTCTCATTTACCTTGCCGATGGATTGAAACCCGAAAAGTCTAATAGCTTCAGTGGTTCTATCGACTGGGTATTTAATGTGGGACATTGGCAAGCAAATGTACTTCTTGAAGGATTTTATACTGACTTGCGCGATGTCTTTATCCTTGAAACAGTAGGACACGATGAGCAGGGAAATATGCTTCAAGAACGTCGCAATGGTAGTGGCGCTCGTGTATATGGTGCAAATCTTGATTTCAAGATAGCCCATGGAAATGATATTACTTTGCAATTTGGATTTACTGCTCAACGTAGCCGTTATAAAGAATATGAGTATTGGAGTGAAAACGAAGAGGTCGCACCAACCAAAAACATGATGCGTACTCCTGATTATTATGGTTATTTTACATTGTCTGGATCTCCATTTAAGAATTTTGATTGGTCATTGTCAGGTATTTATACTGGTAAGATGCATGTCCCTCATTTTGCTCCTGATTTTTCAGAAATTCCGGCTGATTATCCCTATTCATATATCGAAAATGACATATTGGAACACACCCCCTCATTCTTTGACTTAAATGTTAAGCTCAACTACACATTTATTCTCAAAGATCACCTAAAACTTCAAGTAAATGCCGGCATACAAAATATTCTTGACGAATTCCAAAAAGACCTTGATAAAGGAGGTTACCGTGATTCAGGATATTTCTATGGGCCCACAGCTCCTCGTACATTCTTCGTAGGCTTCAAGTTCTTCAACTAATAAAGATTTATAGATTTAATACAAGTGGTGTCAATATTTATATTTTGGCACCACTTTTTCGTTAATTAAAATAAATTTGTTTAATTTGCATTTTGAAAACAACAAAAAGATTGCTTATGTAACAAAACAGACAAAAGACATATAGATAAAGAGCGTTAGCTTGTATTCTTGCTTATCGAAAATCGCCAATTAGAATAAGCACCAAGAGTAAAAGTTGATGCTCACGCTATCATATAGCGTGGGCTTTTACTTGTATATGGTGCAGTGGTGTTTGGCGATACCTCGATAAGCGTAGACAAAGTTATTGGTCCACGCATTTTTATTGTCTATACCTCAATTTTTTTGGACTCATATTGTTATAGAATTAATTATTTAAACTTTAAAAAATGAGAAAAATAATATTGATGTTAATGTTCCTGCTGTCGGTATGTTGTTTTGCGCAGGATGTAATCGTGAAGAAAAATGGCTCAACAGTTGTATGCCGTGTTGTCAATGTTAATTCATCAGAGGTAGTATATAAGAAATGGTCAGATTTAAAAGGCGTAAATTATGTTATGAACGCATCTGATGTTTCAACTATAAACTATTCTGATGGAAGGACGGAGACACTCTCTATCTCAGCAAAGAATGAATATGCTCCCGGTCTTCAAAATAATGGACAGGCGCATGTCAGTGATAATGCTTTGTTGATGATGAATAGTGAAATGTCGGGGTATCAAGCAAAATATAAGCGATTAAAAAGAACGGCATGGATTGGGGGTGGAATTTTAGTAGGACTCGGAATAGGAGCAATTTTTATTTTAGGTGAAGATTCTGTTGATAATCTTAATGCACATGTTGGTGGTGGATTAATTGCTGCTGGGGTTGTATGGACGGGATCTTTTTTGTACTCCGCAAGTAGGTATAAAAAAGCTAATTTGATGACTCGGGTGAGTCCTATGTGGCAAAATGAGATACATTTAAATGATGGAACCTCATTTGCGTTTGGCGTAGATGCAATTTGCGATAATGTCTGTAAAGATAGGACATTTGGTGTCGGCTTGAGATATAATTTCTAATGGACTGATTATGAGAATTAAAACGTTAGTTGTGCTTTTTGCGCTTATTTGCGCAATATTAATCAGTTCATGTGGCTCATCTCGTTCTGGTGCACATAGCAATAATGCTTATAATGCTCCTAAAACAAGCATTAAAAGTATAAATGAGTATGATTTAAATGTGTCATCTGAGGGAGTTACATATACAATTGATATATCCACGCCTGAAGGTAGAGCAAAATTAAATGGATTGTCTGTTAAAGAAGCAGAGGACTTAGCTCTTACGGAAGCTGTTATAAAATATGGGTGTGCAATGCTTGTCAATCCACAGTATACTAATTTAACAAAAGGGAAAAAGGTGTTACGTATTACTGTTTATGGTTTCCCCGCAAAATATAAAAACTCAAAATAGATAAAATTATGTATTAGATGTACCTTGCATTAAGATAGATAAAAAGTTAGTATTATATTAACGGAGTTTGTGGCGGTTGAAATGGCTCGCTGTGTGCCATAGAAACGCCACAAACCCTATTATGCATACTCCTGTCGCTACGGCATAGGCTGTGTGATAGGAGAGATGTTCGGCTATTGATCCTCCGATGAGAACTCCAATCCCAAGCCCTAAATCCCATGATGTGAGATAGGTAGAATTTGCTGTTCCGCGTCGACTGTTTGGAGCGAGGTCGATAAATACCGTTTGAAATGATGGGCACATAGCTCCATAGCCACACCCTAATACTAATGCCGATGTGTAGTACCCATCGGGAGTGCGCCATAGTACAAACATTGCAAAACCGATAATCGTAATCGCCATACCAACACCGATGTTTCGTGTAATCAATCCTTTTTTTATCCATTGGGCTGATAACAGACGAGCGCCTATGAGTCCAATTGCAAGCAACAAGAAAAATAATCCGCTACCGCCATCGATGCCCACCTCATCTTTTCCATATATCGCTACATAGGTTGATAGTATTCCGTAGGCAAAAGAGTAATACATTACCATTGCACTTTCAGGTATTGCATTTGTGAGGAAAAATCGATCGAGGGAAATGGGTTGTTTCCCTTTAATTATCTCTCGTTGTTTATTTTTAATAGTAGAGTTTAGCAATAAACCTAATCCTGAAGTGATGAGTGCAGTGATAAAAATAATATCGGGGTTTATGCCATGGTCATACATGTACATAGAAAGTGAGGGACCTATTGCCATAGCGAGATTATTACTTACTCCGTAGTAACCAATTCCTTCTGCTCGACGAGAGGAAGCCAATACATCTATTGCCATAGTGCTATTGGCAACAGTTGCTGCACCAAATGTAAATCCATGTAACGCTCGGATTATGGCAAATAGCAGTATGGTGCCGGCAATGAGATATCCGGCAAAGAAGATAAAGAAAGAGAAATAACACATTAGTAGGACCGGTTTTCGAGGGAAACTGTCAACGATAAATCCACCAAATGGACGTATGATGAGTGCAGTAACGGTGTATCCTGAAAGTATGATGCCTATCAACTGCTTGTCGGCGTCAAATGAGTCTCGCAGATAGAAAGGCAACATGGGCAGTAGTAAATAGAACGAGAAGAAGAGCAGGAAATTTGCAATGCATACGGCTATATAGTTCCTGTTCCACAGCGCCTCTTTGGGCTGAGAAATCATTTGTGCCATATATTACAGAAGTTTAGACTAATTCTCCAATGAGTGTTGCCGATGAGACCTCTAAAACTTTGACTTTGACTGTGTCGCCTATGCGGTAATTACCACGAGGGAATACCATAGTCTTATTTTGTTGGGTGCGTCCCACAAATTGCTCTTTGCTGCGTTTTGAAACTCCTTCGATAAGAACATCAAAAGTCTTGCCTATATCACGTTGATTAGATGCGAGTGATAGCTCATTTTGCAACGCAATCATGCGGTTAAGTCGCTCGATTTTAACATCTTCAGCAATGTTGTCAGGTAGATTTTTTGATGCCATAGTACCTGGGCGTTCAGAATATTTGAACATAAATGCAGCATCAAATCCCACCTCTCGCATTAATGACAATGTCTCTTGGAAATCCTCTTCGCTTTCGTTGTGGAAACCGGTAAACATATCGGTAGAGATGCCGCAATCAGGTATTGCTTTTTTGATTGCCGCGATGCGGTCAAGATACCATTCGCGAGTATAATGGCGATTCATCGCTTTAAGTACTGAGTTGCTACCTGATTGTACAGGCAAATGAATGTGGTTACACACATTTGGATAGCGAGCAATTACTGCAATAATTTCGTCGCTCATGTCCTTAGGGTGAGATGTGGTGAAACGCACTCTCATATTGGGAGCCGCTTCTGCAACCATTGAAAGTAATTGAGCAAAGTTAATTACATTGCCAGTGGCATCAGTGTATTTGTAGCTATTTACATTTTGGCCCAATAGTGTAACTTCCTTGAAGCCTTTGTTGCGCAAGTCGTCAAGTTCATTAAGGATGCTGGCAGCCTCGCGACTGCGTTCACGTCCACGAGTATAAGGAACTATGCAATAAGAGCAGAAATTATTACATCCTCGCATGATGCTGATATATCCCGATACGATATTGCCTGTGATACGAGCCGGAATAATATCACGATAGGTCTCAGTCGTGCTTAATTCTACATTTATGGCTTTCTCTCCGGATTCAACAGCTGCAAAAAGGTTAGGGAGATCGAGATAAGAGTCGGGACCTGCCACCAAGTCAACTTCGTAATCATTAATCAAGGTGTCGCGAACACGTTCAGCCATACAACCGATAACACCAACGATGAGTCGGTGATTGCGACGTTTGCGACGCAATGACGACAAAAATGTTAAGCGAGAGATTATTTTTTGTTCAGCATTATCTCTAATCGAACATGTGTTTAGAAGAATAGCATCAGCGTCATCAATATTGTCGGTAACTGAATATCCCGCCATTTCCATTACTGAAGCTACAACTTCACTATCGGCAACATTCATTTGACATCCGTAGGTCTCAATGAATAATTTTTTGTCGCAAATAGAGTTATCAAGTGTGGTTGCTTGTGTTGACATAATCAAATGATTGTAAATAAGGAAAATTCATTTGTTCTATGGGTGATAAACACGCAAAAAACTTTGTAAGAACAATTAGAATTGTCTATTTTTGTGCAAAATTAGTAAATGCGGTGGATATAGTCAACCTAATTTATTGAAAAACTAAACAACAAAATTGAATATAAATTAAAATAAAAATAACCCTAAATTATTTTACCACAATGGCAATCCCTTTTATTTCGGCGCAAGAAGCAGCTGAGCACATAAAAAATGGAGACAACGTGGGTTTCTCTGGCTTTACTGCCTCAGGAACACCAAAGGTAGTTACTGAAGCTCTTGCTGAAAAAGCGATAAAAGAGCATGAACAAGGACGCGAGTTCAAAATTAATATGTTCACTGGTGCGTCAACTAATGATCATGTTGATGGTGCACTTGCTCGTGCTAATGCGATAAATAGGCGCACTCCCTATCAGAGTAATGCAGACATGCGTAAGCGCTTGAATGCTCATGATGCTCATTATTTTGACTTACATTTATCTGAATTGGCTCAAAAAATGCGTTATGGCGTGTTTGGTGAGTTGGATGTGGCGATTATTGAAGCTGCTGACATTGATGATAATGGTGAAATTGTACTTGGTACGGGTGTGGGTATATCTCCCACAATAGCTATGATGGCTAAAAAAATTATCGTTGAACTAAATGAGGCATTGCCTAAAAATATACGTGGATTACATGATATTTATATTCCTGCAGATCCCCCATGTCGTCGTGAAATACCCATTTATAAAGCGAGCGACCGCATCGGAAGCCCTGTGTTGAAAGTTGATCCAGCTAAGATTGTGGGTATTGTAAAATCAAATGCGAAGGATGGTGTGGCTGGTTTTGCTGACCTTGATGAGACTACAATGCTCATTGGACAGAATGTGTGTAACTTCTTGTTAAATGAATTGCGCGTAGGTCGATTGCCTAAGTCGTTCCTCCCTATGCAGTCGGGTGTAGGTAATGTTGCAAATGCAGTGCTTCATGGTCTTGGTGAGGTTGCTGAAATTCCTCAATTTGACATGTATACTGAGGTTATTCAAGACTCTGTTGTTGACTTGATGAAAAAAGGTAAATGCCGTTTTGCAAGTTCTTGCTCAATGACATTCTCTGATGCTATGATGGATGAAGTGTTGGCAAATATGGATTTCTTTGGTGATAAAATCATTCTTCGTCCCGGTGAAATTTCAAATCACCCTGAAATTGTGCGTCGTCTTGGTCTTATTACAATGAATACTGCGCTTGAGGCTGATATTTTTGGAAATATAAATTCAACTCATGTCGTAGGAACAAAAATGATGAACGGTATTGGAGGTTCTGGCGACTTTACCCGCAATGGATACCTCTCAATATTCAGCTGTCCATCAGTAACTAAGGGCGGATTGATTAGTAACATCGTGCCAATGGTTTCTCACCTTGACCACAGCGAACACTCAGTAGATGCACTTATCACTGACCAAGGTATCGCTGACCTTCGTGGCAAAGACCCTGTTCAACGTGCCGAAACAATCATTGATAATTGTGTTAACCCTGAGTACAAACAATTGCTTTGGGATTATCTCAAACTTGGCAAAGGTGGTCAAACACCTCACACACTCAAAGCTGCATTTGCGTTCCACACAGAGTTTGCTGAATCAGGCGACATGCGCAATACCGATTGGTCTAAATTCGCATAATAGCATATTCAATACATGTATTGACGCCCGGCATCTCCGGGCGTTTGTTGTTTAGAAGCCGACGCGCACCATTGCTGAGAAGCGGTTGTTGTGGATTGCGGTGTTGTCAAATGAGCGTTTTATGCCGTAATTGTATTCGGCTCCTATATTAACAAATGAAGATGCGCGCCACATAAGATTGACTGCTGCATAGTGGTCATATTTGAGTTGGTTACCATAAGGGATTATGCCATCGGCATATTTATTGACGTAGTTGCGCATATATCCCCACATTGCGGTAGAGAATATCGTTGGAGAGAAGTCATATTGAATGGCACACAATCCACCCCACGATTTAGTGCGACGGTATTGTCCTGTTGAGGGATCTCCAGGTACTAAATCCATAAATCGATCTTCGTTGTCTTTAAGATAATTAGCTATTCCTTCACCAGCTTGTGCCATGAGGAATATAGTTGCATTATGGATAGAAAGTGCCGATGTCAGTTTAGCTCCATAACCCATGAGTGATGTGCGTTTTTGGGTTATGTTGTTAAAGTAGGGTAATGTGCGCAAGACTGTCGAAAGTCTGATGTGGTTATTTTGTTTCCACCCATATTGAATGTATAGTGGGATGTCGGGGATGTTTTGATTAAGCTTAGTTTCATTCTCGTTGAGGTAGGTCATGCTTAGACGTGGCGTTTCAATGCCGACGCCAAATTTCCATGACAGATTGATATAGCGTTGGTAATTAAATGACATGCTGGAGTGAGCCCCTGATGCTCCTGCTCCGTTTCCATCTATCAGATAGGGACTCACTGATTTATCATCATAAAGACTTGATGTGTGACCAAGTGTGAATCCGGCAATTTTGATATATGCGTAATCACATTTTGTAATGTATTCATTCCCAACACCGCCATTGAATGTGAGTGCGATGAATATCCCTGTACGATATTTGTTGGATGGCATCCCCACGATATTAAAATTCACACCGCTTGACTTTATCGTCATTTGTGTTAATCGCTCGTTTCCCGGAGAGGCTTTATAAAAATCGCTTGTTTTGAAATCAGTTGGGTTATCATAGGGATTTCCCCAGTCGTAAGTGCCAATGGCTTTGACAGTCGCACCAAGGCTCATGTAAAAGTGCTTGTCCTTATCGATTATTGCAAAGTGAGGTGCAGTATATTCCGGATCGGCAGGAATGTTCTCAAGAAGTATTTTATAGGCATCGCTTGAAGATATGGTTGTGTCGCCTATTATATAGTCAATAGATTTGTTTGTCGTTTGGTTTACATGGTGTTGAGCGAGCCCTATCAATGAAAAAAGAGAAACTATAGCTAAAAGCGAAAAACGTAATTGTTTCATGGCAAGAAGATTTTATGCCATAAAATTAGTGAAATGTCGGATATAAACAAAATAATGTTATTCAATTGAACCTTTGAAGGCAAATTGGGCAGGAATCTCACCGGTGGTTTGGCTCCAACGTCTTATGCCATCGGGAGAGTAGCAATGTATGCGACCTGATGAGACATAGTTGCGGGCATCGGTAATGTAAATTTCTCCGGTGATTGGATGTACAGCTATGCCATGAGGCATTTTTATGTCAACTTCTGTGTCGTCTTTTATGATGTGGTCATCAATAATTTGCAGAGTGTTGAGATTTAAGATTGAGTAGGATATAGCTGTCTTACCGGTTAAATCATTGGTTGCGGCGCTATAAATATAAGCCGAATCACCATGTATCCACATATCACTTACGGGAGTGTCAATTTCTGATACGACCATATCTAATTGTGGATCTATTACAAACAAGCATGATTTAATATCGGCATTGTCTCCTCGTGATGTAACATATATCATCCCACGAGAATCTCGTTTTACGCGATGAAGATTTATAGCAACATCAATTTCTTTTGTTACAACAAAGGCTTCAAGGTCAATAACTGAAACGGTAGTGTCATAGTTTGGCGCACGATATCCGCCGGAGTTTGCCACATATAGTTTGCCATTACTGATGGCCATCTCTTCGGGTTGATAACCCACATCAATACGGTCGATGACTTTGAGCGAAAGAGTGTCTATTTTAAATACTGCACCACGTGGAGCTTTGGGGTCGTCTTGTACCGGAGAAACATAGCTACTGACATATACATATCTTCCATGTCCGAGTGCATATCGGCAATTTGGAATATCGATTTTTGTGATGCGTGTAGCATCACAAGCACGCATTACTTCGACCTTGTGTGAGCAATTAATTACAGCATATAATTTAGACCCATATATCTCCAAATCGTTACCTACATCCCCTAATTCCTTTACTGCCGAAGGATTGCGCTCGGCATATATGTTTTTAATATATGTTCCTGTCGTTTCATCAAAATAGTCGAGAGTGCTTTTATTTGAACCCATATTACCCTCGTTGAGTAAATAGAAACCATCTATACCTGTAAATCGAGACTCTTCTACCTCAGTTGAGGTAGATTGTTGGATATATATGTCTTCACGACATCCTGTTGATGTCAAAAATAGCAAAATAGAGCAGTTGAAGATTATGGCAAATCGCTTATGCATTATTCGAGTATTAATCGTTCAATTTTAGAAATCTCTGTCGAACATTCTCCGAGTGGTCCGTTTGATTGTAAAACACCTGTATAGACTTTAATAAAGTCAATATGGCTGAGGTTTACTTTGTTGCCATTATTGTCAATGGCATTGTCGATATCAAGACATGATGAATTTGTATTATTGGGATGGCTATCGGCATATCCGTCATAGCATATCAAATCATATTTTTGTGTAGATGTGTTGAAATGACCATTGTCAGGCAATCTTCTACCATGGAATGTCATCGTCTGACAGTTGAGCCACATAGGGAAAAAACTTTGTTCGTGGTGCCCACTATTGTTGATGTATCCACAATCACCATTTGAGGCTTCCCAATATATATAATTCTCTGTAGTTGCATTTTCTGTGGGTTGGTGATAGGTAACGATGTAATCAACAATTCCGTTGTCGGTTTGATTGCCTTCTAACTCATACCATGTGTCATCGGCAAGACCATTTCCGTTAGCGTCTTGCATGACAAGAACAATTCCTGGCTCAGAACTGCCATATCTGATTTCCTCGGTTGATGAATTGGCATATACAGCATTGCCCACAATTCTGAAATCAGGAGCAGAGTTAATGTTTGCTATCGGATTGTTTAACATTAGCGTTATGTTTCCGCCCCATGCTCCGAGCGAAATCATGTCGCCATTATTTAGCAATTTGGTTGCTTTTTGGCACATCGTTTCGGGTGTGTCTCCTCCTTCATATTCGGGTATTTGGTTTATAAATTGTCCGGGAGCCGGAGAATAGTCTATAACTGTGATATTTACTAATTCAGTGGACGTATATGTGGGATATATTTCAGGCTCATTTTCGGTTTCATTACTATCACTGCCACTACATGATGTGGTGAATGAAATAGACGCTGTTAGAGCGCAATAAAAGATGTTTTTTAAAGATTTCATTATATAGTTGCTTTTAATGTGATTTTGAAATTCCTGCCAGGCATTGGATAATTGAGAATAACTTCATAATCTTGGTCAAAGATATTGTTAATCTCTAAGCCAATGCGACATTTTATGTTTCTATAGTTGAAATTTTTATTTATTGAGGCGTCATGGGTGTACCATGGTTGCTCATAGTTGGTAGGAATATTTTCTTGTGCGTTATATCTTTCTCCGGTGTAGATAAAACTGTAGTTTAAATCCCACCCTTGAAATGATGCTCTTGCGATGACTGAGCCTGAATGTAAAGGGACATAGGGGATTTGATGACCATAGTAAGCATCATTCCGGTCAGTAAAATCTCGTGCTTTTTGATAGGTGTAGTTTAGTCTCATTCCGAGACCTATTTTGTCTAATTGGGCTTCTGCCTCTGTAGAAAATTCTAATCCTAAGATTTCCACCTTGCCAAGATTGAGCATTGTCCAACGGAATTGTTGACCTGATGGGTAGGCTACAATTTTGTTTGTTACTTTATTGAAATAGGCATCTCCTTGTAAAGATATGCTTTTTATGACGGAGTTGTTGAATTTGTGCCGATAGATTGATGAAATACTATATTGATAAGTGTATTCCGGCTCAAGATATTTATTCCCTATTTCGGTGTAATATAGGTCATTGAATGTGGGCATTCGAAATGCTTTCTTTGAAAATCCATTGATGTGCCAATCTGCATTTCCCATTGGTTGCCATGAAACGAATAGGGCAGGAGTCCATTCGGAGCGATAGCTCGTTTTGCGTTTGTGTGTATGTCCGTTACCGGAGCGGTCTTGTAGGAATGTCCCCAGCAAACTTGCTTGTGCGTCAAAGCCATAGCCTCTCAATGTTGTTGCCAACGCTACCATTTCGGTAAATCGTTCTGGATACACAAAGTTTGCCATATTGGATGTTAGCTTGTTCCATTGAAAATCGGTTGACAACGAGGCATCCCACCAAGGTGCTATGCGAGTGAGGCTTACCATCGATATATATGCTTCTTGTTGATAATAGCGATTGTCGATATATAACTCTTTGGGATCATTGCGCAGAAAGTGAAGATAGTCGTAGGCGTATTTCGCGTTTATCTTCATTTGATAACGCTTGGAGAAAATGTTCTCCCATGAGCCTTGAGCAAACATATTTCTATCCCATTGGCGTTCTCCGTTGCGGAATACATTGTTTACGATTGCTCCGGGTATTCCTCGTTCGGAGTTATAAAAATAGGTTTTTGCACTCCATCGACCTGTCGTGGTAAACCCAAATAGAGATGCTTCGGCTCTTACGGCATCGATATCTCCATTTTGACGAGTCGCGGTAGTGTCATAGGCAACACTATTGTCGAGATTTAGACGGCGGTAACGGAATTTGTATTTACCATTGGAATGGGTATATTCGGCACTTGCCGAGAGACTGATATGATGGTTTAATCGCTGTTCCCACACTACCTCTGGGTTAATCAGCCCAAAACTGCCTGTTTTGAATTGTGTTATCACTCGATGTGTCTTCCCATCATCCCATCGTGGGCGTCGAGTGCGTATATATATTGTTCCCGATGAGCCAAAGTCTTTTGCCCCCTGAAAAATATTGCTTTTTTGCCCGTTATAGAGCTGAATTTCTTCTATGTTGTCAAGGGAATATCTTCCTAAATCGATTTGTCCGTTTTGGGCATTGCCCAGCTGTATGCCGCCATAAAATACACCTATGTGGTGTGTCCCCATCGAGCGAATGTTTACCGTCTTGATACCCCCAATACCCCCAAAATCTTTTATCTGCACGCCTGAAAAATATCTCAGAGCATCGGCTACCGATTGCGAATTGAGGTTTTGTAACGCTTTGCCACTCAATGATTGAGCTGGGATAATCTCTTTTTTGCGATTTTCGACAATGGTAACCTCTTGTACTTGAAATATTGAATCAAGGTACAAGTCATCATTGTCATTTGCAAAAACATTTAATGCAAATGATATTAGTAGGAATAATATGTTACGTTTAATTGTCAATAAAACCGACTGTAAATAAAAATCAACCATTTTGTCGCTTGCGATGAAATGATTGACAATCACTGATTTGAGCCTATGTCGGTCTTTTGTGGTGGAGTCTCACTTTTTCATGCGAAAGCGACTTGCTGACCGCATTTCAGCGGTCTCGGTTCCTGACTACAGAAAGACTTTGCCCTCCTCACAGTTGCGCGACAGTACACGATTTTCACGTGTTTCCCGATATTTACCCACAAAGATACGAAAAAAATGGAAAACGAAAGAGGAAAAATGAAAAAGTGTCGAGAAATATTTTATTTATAATCAGTTATTTATTTAGAAGTTTCTTTGCAAGCCATTTACGCATAGGCTCATCATATAGTTTCAAACAGATATATGCGAGTGCGATACTTGAGACAACAACAAGCAGAGCCATTCCTGTGCAATCCTGCAAAGTGTAATATTTGTTCTCTATTAACCATGCGTAGAATAAGTACATTATGGGATAGTGTACAATGTATAATGGGTAGGAGATAT
This sequence comes from Muribaculaceae bacterium, assembly GCA_045596365.1. GTDB lineage: Bacteria > Bacteroidota > Bacteroidia > Bacteroidales > Muribaculaceae > RGIG4079. The sequence goes on from JAZOCE010000025.1 coordinate 60,265, forward strand.
CACCGAGCCATTTGTTGATTATGGACGTTTTTCCGTCGCAATTGCCACATGCACCTATCCATACAATGAATGGGAATATTATCGCAATGCACACAACTTCGTATAGGCTGTTAAGACTGATGTTATTTTCTGGAGAAATATAAGGGACTGAGAAAATGATTATTAGTATTGTGCTACAAATCCAAAATGCCCCTTTGATCTCGCGTGGTTTGAATGTGCGAGCCACAAGCATTCCTATTGTGAAGGGGAAGAGCATGCGTACAAGTCCACCCCAAAAATTGACCTCATCAATAGTCCAACCGACCCCAACCATGTCGTATCCAGATATGTTACCTATGAAAAACCATGCGTGCATTATACCTAAAATAACAGCAAGTATAGCTAATGATTTTGTTGATAAACGGCGTATAAATAGAGCGTAGAGGATATTCCCTATGTATTCAAAGAAAAGCGACCACCCCGGACCATTTAATGGAAACATCTCTCCATTGCCACGTATTTCATAGGGGACTCCGGGAACTGCCGGTATCATGAGCATTGCAAATAATAAGGCAACAATTACCAATCCTATAGGAGATGTCGTGCCGTCCCATTTTTCAAATCCGGTAATAGCAAATGTGATTGCTCCTATTATCGCACCTATTATCAGCATAGGATGCAAGCGAATTAGACGGCGCTTGAAAAACTGCCATGTATTCATCTTTTTCCATCTGTCATCATAGGCATAGCTAATAACAAATCCGGATAGAATGAAGAAAAAATCAACGGCAATGTGGCCATGATTAAGGGTGGTAATAATTCCATCTCCAACTCCGTTGGTTATCTCGGCAAATGAAAAACCTTCAAAAATATGGTAAAAAAGTACAAGAATTGCGGCTACTCCACGCAGGCCATCAAGTAGTTCATAATGAGGTTTAGTGTCAGCGAAATTAGCCGTTGAAGTTATCCTTTTTTGTAATGCCATATGAGATACTTTTTTGCAAAAGTAATAAAAACTAAAAACTAAATACTAAATTCCCTACTTTAAATTTTCATTGTAACTTTGCAGTATGAATTTAGCAGTAATAAAAAGAAGAATAAAGCCATGGATGCTCCCTATTGCAATGTTGGGGGGCGTTTTTTGTCATGAGGTTATAGAAAAAATAGCGTTTCTATCTCAATATTTGATTTTTACAATGTTGTTGATAACATTTTGTAAAATATCTTTTAGGGAGTTTAGAGTAACGCGTTTGTCTTGGAGTCTGTTGGCAATACAAATCATAGGTGCATTAGCCGTTTATTTCGCATTGCTCCCTTGTGGAGATGCTGTAGCACAAGGAACTTTTATTTGTGTTTTTTGTCCCACAGCAACAGCTGCTCCGGTAATAACAGGGATGTTGGATGGAAATATTTCTCGTTTGGCGACTTTTTCCATTATTAGTAATGTTACAGTAGCAATTCTTGCTCCGATATTGTTTACAATGATGGGTAGTGATGCTCAAATGTCAATGGTAGAATCAATGTTGACGATAAGTGGACGGGTTTTGCCTATGATTTTGTTACCTCTTGTATTGGCTATGTTGTTAAAGAAATTTTTGCCGAAAGTTCATAAAGGTATTTCAGATAGACAATCGGTTTCGTTTTATATTTGGTCAGTAGCACTATTCATCGTGGTGGGTAAGGCTGTAACATTTGTAATGGCTGAGCCTACTGAAAAAATACCAGAGATGTTGCTCATTGCATTACTCTCAGGTATAATGTGTTGTGCACAATTTTATTATGGGCGCAAAATTGGGAATGTAAATGGTGATAAGGTTGTAGGAGGGCAGGGATTAGGTCAGAAAAACACAATTTTAGCAGTGTGGATGACTATTACTTATTTAAATCCTCTTGCTTCGATTGGTCCTGCTGCTTATGTGTTTTGGCAAAATACTATAAATTCGTGGCAACTCTATCGAAGACAAAGAGAAAAAATGGAAATTGAGAATTGAAAAATATTCAACTCTCAATTTCCTTATTTTTTTGTGTAAGTCAATATGCCCGACATTATTTTACTTCTGTTTTCCAAAGTCCATGTAGGTTGCAATATTCATATACTGCAAGTGGCTCGCCATTACATGTGTGGTAAATAGCTTCGGGTTTATCAGCTAAATTTATACGAGTGCCACCAGTTGCAGTTTCGATATAGATAAATGCAATGTGATGTTCAGGAAGCATTGGGTGAGCAACACTACCAACTTCAATTTTCAAAGTGTTGTTGTCTATGCGAGTAACAACAGGGAGGTGTTTTTCTGTACTTGCTTCTACTGTGTTAGCAACAAGTTCGTGCATGTTTTCGCCACAGCATTTAACAGGAACGTTTGAATCAACAATTTTTTCGATAACATTTCCGCAATGATTGCATTTGAAAAATTTAGTAGCCATAATTTATTCTGTTTAAAAGATTATTAGTTGATATTTGATATTACAAAGGTATATTCCAAAAAAATATTATGCAACAGAAATAATCTATAAGGGCATAGAATACATAAATGTGATGTGGATTTTAGTATTTGCAGATAAACAATAAAAATATTATTTTTGTTGATATTTAACATGTAATGTTTTGCCGATGAACAGTAGTATGTATGAAATATTGATGGGCTTGCCTCTGTTTAATGGAGTCAGTCGAGATTGTATCTCTCAAATAATAGAGAAATATAAATTTCATTTCTTGAAATATTTGCCTGGAGAACAGATTGTTATGGTCGGCGAAACATGTACGCATATTAAATTCGTAATATCAGGCAGTGTGAGGTCCAAAATTGAAAATGCTGATGGACGATTTAAGGTATCGCAAACATTGATTGCTCCTGAGGTGATTGCACCGGAATTCCTTTTTGGAAAGGCTACACAGTATCCATGTACAGTAACAGCAATTGAGTCAACAGGTATATTACAAATCTCCAAAGCGGAATACATGGAGATTCTGAAATCCGATCAAATATTCATGTTTAATCTGTTGAATATCCTCTCAATGAATGCTCAGCGTTCTATAGAAGGTATTTTGTCAATGACAACAGGTAGCCTTGAAGAACGCATCGCTTTTTGGATTACTGCATTGACACAAAACGGCGGTACAGATATCGTATTGACATGTAAGCAACGTGACTTATATTCCTTGTTTGGTGTGCAAAGAACGTCTTTTATTGCTGCATTAGAAAAAATGAAAGAAAAAGGAATTATTGAATATGATTCTGTGGAAATGAGAGTCTCATCTCGACGAGCCTTGTTGGATATTATTGAACGAATTTAGTATTACAATAAATAACGCCACTCCGTGAGGAACAGCGTTATTTATTAATCTAAAAAACTATTTTGGTTAATCAAACCTACAAAAACACTTTTACGATTAATGCTTATTTGCACTTTTTAATGAATTATGTTAACCCTAAAATTTAATGCCTTATCAATTGAACTGATGCAAGGTTATATTCCATTTTGAGATTAAATAATAGTATATGAATAAAATATAGATGCTAATAAGTATTATTGGTTGGTTAATCTCTTGATTATTAGTGATATTATGCCTGTTTGATTGGGCGTTAATATGAATAAAATATTTGAGAATTTTGCTGTAATATAGCTTTGTCTGGGGTGTTTGGGGGTTTGTGGTATATTCTATATCTTTGTTATTAAAAAATAAGAAATATGATTAGTGTAAGAATTTTGTTTATTACTTTATGCCTATGTCCATTTTTGGCGTATGCGGGAATTAAAATTCCTACAACTCTTGATGGAGCATTAGATTTATTTGATGAGGTTGTCAAGAACAAGGATTTATATGTTAATAGTAGATATGCTTTAATAGACTCTATCAAAGCACAAGAAACATTGTCTAACCGCTTGATGATATATGAGAAAGTCGGTAGCGAATACAGTGGCGTGAATGTTGATTCTGCTATTTATTATTACTCCCGAGGGTTAGAAGTGTCTATAATGTTGGGTGATACAATTATGGAGCAGCGTTTTCGCTTATTGAAAGCTGCGATTATGCCTATTGTAGGGGTGGTCAAGGAGAGTGTGGAAGAGTATGATATAATCTCATTAGGATATATTTATCCTGAAAATAAGGAACTTTTCTATGAAGCCGGCAATAGGTTTAATTTCTATGTTACTGCATTTTATCCCTACTCGGAATTGAAGCAAAAGTATCTTAAAAAAGGTGTTGCGTGTAATGATTCGTTATTATCAATATTGCCTGTTGATGAGCCTCGTTATAAATTGTATGCCGCACAAGTTGCGTATGTAAAAAGAGATATAGTAGAGGCTGTTGCGTTGTTAGACGAACTGATTTCAGGAGTGTCAGTTGAAGATAATCTCTTTGCAATAGCATCAAGTATGCGTGCATCTATATCAATTGAGTTGGCTAACCATGATGAGTATTTGTATTATCTTTCATTATCGGCCATATCTGATATTATAGCCGGAATAAAGGAAGGTACGTCATTGCAGATGTTGGGAGTCGCATTATATGAAAATAATGATATTGATAGAGCTTATTTAGCGTTAACTATTGCGTTGGATAATGCTGTCAGCTCGGGTGCTCGTATTCGAGCGATGGAAACGTCGCAGTCAGTACCTGTTATATCTCAGACTTTTAGGGCTAAAGACCAACGTAAAATGTTTTGGTTATTGGTTTTAGCTATATGTTTAATCGTGGCGATAATTGGAATTGTTTTTATTACAATGTATTTGTATCGCGAAAAACGCAAACTTGAAATATTGCGTTTGAGGCTAATGAAATCCAATTATGCGAAGGAGACCTATATGAGCAAATTCTTAAATTTATGCTCTTTGTATATGGATAAACTTGATGATTTTAATAGGTTAGTTGGTCGAAAAATTGTTGCCGGACAACTTGAAGAGCTTCATTCATTAATAAAACGAGGACAAATAGTTGAAGAACAGACTAAATTGTTTTATGAAATGTTTGATGATGCGTTTGTTCACATATATCCGACGTTTGTTGCTGAAGTAAATGCATTGTTGCATCCCGATAGACAAGTAGCGTTACATAATGATGCTTGTCTTAATATGGAGATGAGAATACTCGCTTTTATGAGAGTGGGAATTGTTGATAATGCGCAAATAGCGCGTTTCTTGGGACTTTCATTGAATACTATTTATGCCTATAGAAACAAGATGCGTAATAGAGCCGTAAATAGAGATGAGTTTGAACAGGATGTATTAAAGATTGGTCATATCGGTTGAATTTTGTGGTATTTAATAATATAATTATTTATATTTATATGTGATTGTTTTATGCGTAAACCAAAGTAAATTAATAAGATATGGAATATATGGTTATATATTTGTTTATATTTTAGTTATATAATATTATGTTTACGAGAAATCTGTCTTAATTTTGCAAAAGAGTCAAGAAAATTGACTGGATTAAAGCAAAAAGGTAGATAGAAAGAATTAGTTTTTAGGGTTAGTATTTTAATGTTAAATTTAGTGTTTTATAGCACAATGTGTTTTATGTTAGGTTTGTAATCTTGGTACAATTCCGAGGAAAAAATTAGCCGCTTCGTGAGAAGTGGCTTTTTTATTTTAAGTAGTAAAAATATCGTGCCAAAAGTTTTATCAATGGAATTTTCATTCCGTTTTCTTTTAGAGCTTTGTGCTTTTCTTTATTGTTGGTGTATATGCGGTTTTTTAATTGGGTAGATAACCCTCCGGAGCGCATAGTAACCATGTTTAATGGGATATATTCTCCATAGATGTTATGAACAAGCATTAATCTTACGAATAGTTCAAAGTCAGCGCCAACGATATAGTCCTCTTTGTATTTTCCGTATTTATCGTAAATATCTTTTCTTAAATATAGAGATGGATGTGGTGGTGCTATTCCTATCTTTAACATTGCTGGGATGAAATTTTTGGAGGAATAAAGTCTGACACATTTGCCTTTTTTGTTGATAAAATTAACGTCTCCATATATCATGACGGTTTGTGCTGATTTAAATTTTTCAGCAACTTGTGATAGAATATCCAGTGAAGAGAAGTAGTCGTTGCCATGAAGAAGCCCAATGATTTCACCCTTAGCGAGCTTAATACCTTTGTTAATTGCATTATATACGCCATTGTCGGGCTCGCTGATATATCTAATTTTGTTAGGATATTTGGATTGCCATTGTTTTATAATGTCTAATGAATTATCGGAACTATTTCCGTCAATAATGACATAGTCAATATCTGTATGTGTTTGGTTGATAACACTATAAATGGTTTCGTTAAGCGTAACTTCATTATTTTTTGTCGCTGTAATAATTGTGATTTTCATTATATTTCGGATTGTTGTAAGTAATAACAGATCATTAACGTGATTATTAGGAGGCTGCAATAAATACATCCCCAAGCGTTTAATGATTTCTTACATAGATATTTATCCCACACATATACTGCTGCAGGAATTAATAGCGGAATGAATGGGAGTGCATATCTTGATACTGTTCCGGCAAAAAGATATGCAGGAATGAGCCAAAGAATGATGCCTATTAGCGTAATGCGTTTAAGAATTGATGATGCGTTTTTCCATGCACCAAAAAGAAAATACAAAATTAAGCCTCCTATTAAATACCAGGGATAGGCAATATGGGCATAATCAAGTGTGTATCCGTATATTGTGTCCCGCCCAAAGTTCCAAGGGAATGGTATTAGGAATTGAGTTATCGCACTTATCGGTAAACATAGTATTCGTTTCCATGTGGGATATGAAAAGTAATCCCCAAAGACTTGATCATAAGCATAGTGATACTTGCTGGAAAAGAAAAAATATGTACTTTCATTCCCATCAATTATTTCAGCAGTTTTGTGAAATGTATTGTGATTTATTGAGGATAAATAATTAGATGTAATGAATAATGCGCAAATACAAATAGCTAATAAGATTAATTGTGCAACAATTCTTTTCCTAAATGTGTTTTTATTTGTGGATAAAATAATTGCGACAATAACAAATAGAATAAATGTATATCTAATCGTTGCGAGAATGATAATACCTAAAATAAAACAGAAAAAATCGTTTTTTGAAATGTGGGTATAGTTGTTTTTTAATATTGAAATTAATGTTAAGGTGCATAATGCTATGCCAAAACACAAAAGAGCTTCTTTCAAGAGAACGGTTCCAGCTGTGATGTAGTAACATATTGATGCTGTCATAATCATTGCACACGTCGAAATCCATGGGGAAGAATGTTTTTTCTGAGAATTAATTATGCGCTCTGATGTGATACCGCTAATAATGATGCATAAAAGAATTAATATCATATTAAGGATTAACGGAGCAACAATTGTAGTGCCTGTTACATTCCAAATGTAGGATATAATTAATCCATAACCTCGTTGACTTGGTGGCGCGGGTACTCCTCCCGGTAGATTTGAAAAAGCCAATGCATCGCAATAATATCTGTATGCATCGGGATTGTTTAAAATAGGCAAGGCTGTTGTTCCGCCTGAAAAGGTCGTAAAATAGTGGACATTTGCGATAATGCCTATTGATAACGCTGTTGTGCTAATCAATAGAGTCCACCACCCGGCAATGTTCCGATGACGATATTTTTGATATATTATGGAAATTATAAGCCATGAACCAATCATGGCAAGCATAGTGCTATATGTCTCGGCTCCCGGCAATATTTGTAGCGTGCACCATATGATTAATATGGTGCATATTTGTGCGCAAATGAAGATTCGCATCTGTTTGTTAGTCATACAAAAGTTGTATAAATAACTATCGTTTTTCTAAAATTACAACATCTTGGAAATCGAGACCTTGCTCATTGCCTGACCATTTTCCTCGATTGATGAGTGTTGTATTTAGAGAGTTTTCTTTAAAAATATTCAAGAGGTATTTTTCGTGGAAGGCGACATTGGCTTCTTTTACATTTTTGTATAGAAGAGCATAATCGCCAAAAGAATGGAATTTAAAATATGTTTTTCCTATAGCCATTAATTGGGAAATCTCTTCATTGAGGATAAAGAATGTTGCCAAACATTTTCCTCCGGGTTTTATCACGCGATGAATTTGAGATAAATAGTTTTCGACATCTTCAGGCATCATGTGGGTAAATACACTTGTGAGTATGATGCAGTCAAAAGAATTGTTGGGGTAAGGGAACTGAAAGTTTTGTGCTTTCTCTTCAGTATTGAGGTTGTATAAGTCATTTTTTAGTTCAATATGTTTGAAATGGAAATTATTGAATTTTGATGCGATTTTTTTGTTGCACCAATCAATCCCATCTTTGACTATATCGAAACCATCATAACTGCCACACTCTCCTAAAATGTTAGTGAGAGGAACAGCAACACGCCCAATGCCACAACCAATGTCTAAAACCTTGGAATTTTTGTTTAATCCTGCGTATTTAGTGAGCATGTCGCATATGTGTAATCCTTGTTGCTCAAAATCGCCTGAACCTATGAAGATTTTTCCCTTAGGGGGAATCATGCTGTTCTTTTTTTTAAAGATTGACTCATAAAAATCAATTGGGAAATAGTAAATGCGACGAGCCATTCTTCTTCCGCGAGGAGAAAATTTATAGTATATAGTTCTTAATAAGTCCATGGGTAATAGTTTTGTTTGAATGCAAAATTACATAAAATCACTGAAATATATGTGTATTAGCCATAAAATTCATAAATTTGTAATATGGATAATGAGGCTTTAATGAAAATTGATGTTGATGGAGTGCTACGTCAGCGCATCCCACGATATTATCGATATATCCCTCGTTTTATAATCCGATGGCTTGAACGCACAGTATGCCAAGATCAACTTAATGATCTGATGGTAAAGAATGGAGATAAAACTGATGCTGAGTTTTGTGCGGGAGTTTTAGAAAGCCTAAATATCTCATATGATGTTGTCGGAGAGGAAAAACTTCCATCAATAGAAAATCGTAGAGTAATTATTGTGTCAAATCATCCTTTGGGGGCTCTCGATGGGATGACAATGATTGATTATATAACAAAACGTTATGGCGGAAATGTGAAATTCGTCGTAAATGATTTGTTGATGGCGATAAAACCTCTGTCGGGGGTATTTTTGCCTATAAACAAACATGGAAAACAAAGTCGTAATTCCTCAAATGCTATTGATCAGGCAATGGCTGGGAATGACCCAATTATAATTTTTCCTGCCGGATTATGTTCTCGTCGTCTACGTAATGGCGAAATTTGTGATCTTGAATGGCGCAAAATGTTTGTAAATAAAAGCGTAGAATATCAACGTGATATAATTCCTGTCTATTTTGATGCTAAAAATTCATCGTTTTTTTATAAATTTGCAAAATTACGCGTGCGCTTGGGCTTAAAGTTTAATATTGAAATGATATATTTGCCTCGGGAGATATTTCGTAGTGAAAATGCAAAATTTTCTATTAAAGTAGGTACTCCTATTTCATGGAAAAATTTAACGATAGGTAAATATGCATTGAAGCAAGCAGCAGAAATAAAAGAAATAGTGTATAACTTGAAAAATCAATAGCCGATTTTAGAAAGTTCGAATATCGTAGAATCATGGAAGAAAAAATCATAGATCCAATACCTCAATCATTGATAGAAGCAGAGTTGACTCCTGACAAATTTTTACGTATAACAAACAAAGGTAATAACCTCATTTATGTGGTTGATGCTTTTAATGCTCCAAATGTGATGCGAGAAGTTGGACGATTGAGAGAAATTGCATTCCGATCTGCAGGGGGAGGTACCGGAAAATCATGTGATATAGATGAATTTGATGTAATGGAAATTCCATGTAAACAATTAATAGTATGGGATCCTGATGCTCATTTGATTTTGGGAGGATATCGTTTTATTACCGGAAAAGATATAAAATTGGATGAAAATGGTATTCCACATATTGCGACGTCTCACATGTTTAGATTTTCTACAAAATTCATCGAGGAATATTTGCCATATACACTTGAACTTGGTCGCTCATTTGTTCGTTTGGAATATCAGTCATCAAAAGCAGGAGCAAAGGCATTATATGCTTTAGATAATCTATGGGATGGGATTGGTGCATTGACAGTTGTTTACCCTGAGATAAAGTATCTTTTTGGTAAAGTGACGATGTATCCGAGTTATTCAGTGGAATGTCGTAATATGATTTTGTATTTTTTGACTAAATATTTTCCTGATAAAGAAAAATTAGTAACACCTATCTTTCCATTGAACACAAATATTGACAAGGCAGAGATGGAAAAATTATTTATAGGGACTTGTTTTAAGGAGGATTATAAAATCCTGAACATGGCAGTGCGGGAATATGGATATAATATACCTCCATTGGTTAACGCATATATGAGTTTGTCTCCAACAATGAGAATGTTTGGAACTGCTATAAATGATGAATTTGGAAATGTAGAAGAAAGCGGAATATTTTTTGCCATAGATGAGATATTTGATGAGAAGAAAGCTCGTCACATAGGAACTTATCATGCTGAAGAAGCTACTAATCATGTTTAATTAATAACGATGAGCAGATTTTTAAGATATCTTTTGATAGTACTATTCTTAGTGCCGACAATAATTGTGTCGGCGCAATATCCCGTAAATTATAATGTCTCATTATTGACAAATGCGGGTAGTGGAGATTTTGCTCCATATTATATTGCATCAAATCAGCATGGTATAATTACACAAAAAAGTGATGCGTTGTTACGATTGAGTGCTTGGCATCCAATGGATACAACAAAAAGATTTAGTTTTGGATTTGGTATAGATGCTTTGAGTGGATATAGCGCCACAACATCCTATAAAAGATATGATAATGAGTTAAAAAACTTTTATACCCATGATGAGTCTCCGGCTAATGCGTGGATACAACAATTATATGGGGAGATAAAATATCGCAGAGTCTTTATTACTCTCGGATTGAAACAACATCAATCGGCTATGTTAAATAATCAGTTGACAAGTGGCGACTTGATTGAAAGTGGAAATGCACGTCCTATCCCGGAATTAAGAGCGGGATTTATTGATTTTGTTAACATTCCTTTTACAAATGGTTGGATGCAGATACAAGGGGAAATTTCTTATGGTCGTACAACCGATACTAAATGGCTTGAAAATCATTATAATTATTACAATCATTTTATCTCAACCGGAGCATGGTACACTTATAAACGAGCTTATTTTAGGACTAAACCGACGGAGCGTTTATCTGTAACATTTGGTGCACAAGCAGCCGGACAATTTTCAGGGAAAACAACATTTTATAATAAAGGGGAAATAAGGAATGTTGATGACCGAAAATTACAGCTTCGCCATTTCTTCAATATGTTTATTCCCAAAACCGGAGAGGAAGGTTTTGTGTTAGGAAATCACCTCGGTAGTTGGGATTTAATGGCTCGTTATCGTTTGAAAAATGATGATGAATTGAAGGCATATTTCCAATGGCCGTGGGAAGATGGCTCAGGAATAGGAAAACTTAACGGATTTGATGGCTTATGGGGTATTGAATATCGTAGCTCTCGTCAAGGATTAGTTAATGGAGTCGTTGTTGAATATCTTGATTTTACTAATCAATCAGGTCCATTGCATTGGGATCCCGAAGATAATCCGGGAACTACTATAACTGAGGAAAATCACACTGATGGTGGCGATAATTATTATAACAATATGAACTATAATGGATATGCTCATTATGGAATGTCGATAGGCTCTCCATTCTTAATATCCCCATTGTATAATCGTGATGGCTATCTTGCCTATATAGACAATCGAGTGCGAGGTTTTCATGTCGGATTGATGGGAAGTATCTCTAAATGTGTGGATTATCGCATTATGGGAAGCTATCGTAAAGGATGGGGGACAGGATTATTACCTCGAGAAACTCCGGTCGATGATACATCAATGATGATTGAAACGGTATATCGAGTTCCTTCTGTTCAAGGGTTAAATATTAAAGCGCAAGTTGCATTTGATAATGGCACAATGTATGGCGATACATTTGGCGCACTATTATCAATTACTTATAATGGAATTTTTAATTTAGGAAAGAAATGAAAAAGATATATAATATAGTTTCGCTATTTGTCCTATCCATTATAATAGCATCGTGTACACATAATAATGGCGATATAGGTCATTATTTTGGTACGTGGAAACTTGAAAGAATGACAATTGAAGGAGTAGAAGATGCCGAATATCAAGGGAACATATTCTGGAAATTTCAATCCGGAGTAATGTGCATGGTAAGAGTTGATGATGCAACTCATGCTAAAACAGAAGGGTGGGGCACATGGGAAGAAAATGACAATAAATTGAGATTGGATTATACACATCATGATGATGCCAATTCTGAGGGAAGTCAAAAATATTCGCCATTGCCGGAAACTCATATTTCAAGAGGAATTACTGAATTGGAAATTCTAAAGCAAAACAGCTCAAAGATGGAGCTTAAGTATATAAATAACGACGGTCAAGTGATATTATATTATTTTAACAAGTGGTAAAACGCGATTAGAGCTATTATGGAAAAAGGAATAAAATGGTTAGAGAACCTATGGCAAACATTTCTGAGCATAGTGAAAATTGTGTTGCAGTCAAAGTTCTGTACTCGTTTACCGGAATCTTTTTCAAATAATGAAGAACTATTGATTTTGGCAAATGGACCATCATTGAACACTACGTTGACAGAAAAATCCCATTTTGTTGCAGGTAAAACACTATTGGCTGTTAATTTTTGTGTAACCTCTCCGTTATATGAAATTTTACGACCCGAGATATATCTTATTGCCGATCCGTTATTTTGGATTGTCCCAGAAAAAAGGGCGCAATTATTTGGCGAGTTGGTTCGAAAAACAACATGGGAAATGACATTGTTTATACCAATGCGAGCTTTGAAACATAAAGAGTGGAAACCAATGTTGTCAAAAAACGAGAAAATAAATGTAGTTATATATAATACAACACCAATAGAAGGATTTCAATGGATATGCAATTGGGCTTTTAAAAAGGGCTTGGGAGTACCTCGACCGCATAATGTTTTAATCCCTTCTATCGCTATAGGATTGCGATTACCTTTTAAAAAAATATATTTGGCCGGAGCCGATCATTCGTGGTTGCCCGAAATTACGGTTACTGATGAAAATGTAGTATTGATGCATCAAAAACATTTTTATGATAAAGATAAATCAAAGGCAGCTACGGTAACACAGGAAAATTTAAATAGTGCCAGACTGCACACAATATTATGGCATATGCATGTTGCATTTAAGTCTTATTTTGTGTTGGAAAGTTTTGCGCAAAAAATGAAAAAAGAAATAGTCAATATCACCCCCGGTAGTTATATTGATGCTTTTAAACGAAGAAAAATATGAAAGATGGTATTATTATACAGGCTCGGACCGGTTCTTCCAGATTGCGTAATAAAATATTATTGCCGTTTTGGGAAGACCTTAGTATCATTGATATAATTATTAGTAATGTGAAAAAAAGTTGTCCAGATAAGACAATAATCCTTGCAACAACAAATAAAAATAGTGATGATATCCTTGAACAAGTAGCTAAAGATGCCGGCATATTTTGTTTTAGAGGAGACGAAGATAATGTTTTAGATAGATTTATAACAGCGGCTGAAACATATGATTTGGATAGATTTATAAGAGTTTGTTCAGATAATCCCTTTTTGTTGACCGATAGCTTTAATGTGTTATTTGATGCACATAATAAAATGGGAGGGGATTATGTCGCTTATGGATTTGCTAATGGATGTCCAACAATCAAATCTCATTTAGGATTGTTTGCCGAATTAACCACAACCAAAGCATTGCAAAAGGTTGCATCATTGACACAAGATAAATTAAATATTGAGCATGTTACAATATTTTTATACTCAAATTTACATTTATTTGATGTAAATTTGTTGCCCTTACCAAAGGAATTGGAAGGTCGTCATGATTTAAGATTTACATTGGATACATCAGACGATTTTAAATTATTACAACAGTTATATGTCTTATATGATAAAAAGAAAAAAAAGTCTATACAAACATTATTGCAACTTGTGGATGAGTTCCCTTCATGTAAAGATCTAATGAGAGAAAATATCAGTAAAAACGAGAAATAATAAAAATCATGAAAAGTACATATATTATAGGTGAAATTGGTCAAAATCATAATGGATCAGTAGACATTGCGAAATTGATAGTGGATTTAGTTGCTCGACCGGTACGAGATGAAGCTTTTAACTTGGATTTACGTCCAATGGATGCTGTCAAGATGACAAAACGAGATTTGTCAGAAGAATTGACTGATTCACAAATGAATCGTATATATGACTCGCCTCATTCTTTTGGTCGAACTTATGGCGAGCACCGTGCTGTTCTTGAACTTGATGACAATGCTCATTTTGAAGTATATAAACATGCCAAATCAAAGGGATTGGATTTTGTGGAGACATTATGTTCAATTGGCTGTATGTCTTTATTGAAATTGTTTACACCTGATAAATTAAAAGTCGCAAGTCGTGACTTGACAAACTTACCATTATTGGCAACTATGGCTGAGACAAAAATCCCAATTATCTTGTCTACTGGGATGGCTGGTCGTAAAGAATTGGATGATGCATTAAATGTAATAACTCGTTATCATAATAATATTTCTATATTGCATTGTGTTTCTCAGTATCCCACTGCTCCAGACAATCTTAACTTGAAATCAATTACATATTTGAAAAAGCACTACGGTCAATATCATATAGGCTTTTCTGATCACACAATAGGTATTTCAGCACCAGTTGTTGCTGTTGGAATGGGTGCTGAAATCATAGAAAAGCACATTACAATAGATCGAAACATGAAAGGAACAGACCAACAAGGATCATTGGGCCCTGATGGTGTAAATCGAATGATTAGAGATATTCGTATTGCAGAACGTTGGTTGGGTACAGAGGATATTTATATTGATCCGGCAGTATCGTCCGCAAAAGTCAAGTTGGAACGTTCTATTGCCACAAAACGTGTACTAAAACCAGGAGAAGTGATAACAGAAGGAGATATACATTTATTAAGCCCGGGAGATGGCTTTAAATGGATTGATAAGGAGAAGGTTATTGGTCATGTCGTTGTTAAAGAAATTCCTGCTAATGAAATAATTTATCAGGATGCCATAAATTAATAATTTATATGTTGCCAAAACTTGTTATTACTGATATTGATGGCGTGTGGACTGATGGCGGAATGTATTATACTGCTGACGGTGATATAATGAAACGTTTTTCGGTCAAAGATGGTTGGGGTGTTGCGTTTCTTAGGGAAAAAGGTATTCCGATTGCTATTATGACTGGAGAGAATACTCCTATTGTGCAAAAACGTGCTGATAAACTAAATATCAAGTTATGCTATTTAGGTGTAAAAGATAAAGTAGCTCAAGCATCTCAGTTGTGTAAAGAGATGGGTATCTCATTAAAAGATGTTGCGTTCATCGGTGATGATATAAATGATTTGCCATTATTAAGATTGGTCGGATTTAGTGCGTCTCCTGCAAATACACCGGACTACATCAAAAAAGAAGTTGACTATGTGACATCGATGAGTGGTGGATATGGCGCTTTTCGCGAGTTTATAGAAAAAATACTTGCTGACAATAATATGTTATCGGATACGATAGCTCGATTTACTGAAATGGTTTGATTAACATTATGGCTGACAATTATTTGGAGAGAAAGATGGAAGAGTATCGTAGTGGGATATCTCAGCACCGAGTAGTTAAACGCACTCCAAGTGGAGCAAAGCCCGGAACGATAAACATTAAGTTTCCTTCTCGTCGAGTATTTGTTACGGGTGGAGCGAAGGGTATAGGTCGTGCTATTGTAGGAGCGTTTCGTAATGCTGATTGTCGAGTAGCTTTTTGCGACAATGATACAAAAGCAGGTGCAGCTACGGCACAAGCTATGGGTGCTAAATATTATCCTATAGATGTTACTGATGCAAATGCTCTCGATACATGTTTAATACGCATAATAGAGGAGTGGGGTGATATAGATGTTATTGTTAATAATGTTGGAGTAGGTAATTTTTCTCCACTTACAGAAACATCAATAGCTGATTTTGATAATGTACTTGCAACAAATCTTCGTCCGGTGTTTATAACGTCTCGTCGATTAGCAATACATCGAAAATCACTTGAGGAAAAACCTGCATATGGTCGCATAATAAATATATGCTCGACTCGATATCGCATGAGTGAACCTGGAACAGAAGGTTATGCTGCATCAAAAGGTGGTGTTGATGCTTTGACTCATTCGTTGATGGCATCTTTAGCTCCATTTCGCATAACGGTTAATGCGATATCTCCCGGTTGGATTGAAAATTATAATTATGACACGTTGACTGATGATGATCATCTTCAGCATCCTTCTCAACGAGTAGGCAAGCCTGAGGATATTGCTCGAATGTGCGTGTTTCTTGCTCATCCTGATAATGATTTCATTAATGGGGAGAATATAATTGTAGATGGAGGAATGACTCGCAAAATGATATATGTAGAATAAAAAATTAATCTTTGAATAAATTGCGCCCCTATCAACATAGTCGATAGGGGCGCTCTCATAATATATAGACACCTATATAAGTGGAGGTTATTTAACGCCTTCGTTGATCGTGCAGATGCTTACGCGATTCCATGTTGGCTCTGTAAACATGTTGCCAATGCCTTGTCCTTCAGATTTGATGCGATCCGATTTGATACCATATTTGTTTACGAGCATTGTTTTAACTGCTTCAGCTCGGGCGGTTGCGAGTTTTTCATTGAATTCCAAATTGCCTTCAGGAGAAGCATAGCCCTTTATAACAACTGTTGCTGATGTGTGTTTCTTGAGATAGGTGGCAATTTGTTCAACATTTGGTCGTTGGTCATTAGTGATAACTGAACTACCTTGTTTGAAGAATACATAGCGAACAGTGTTAAGGGTGTTATCTTTGATGATTTCAGGTTTTTTATTCATGCAAGTCTCAAGTTTTTGGGCAAGCTCAGCCATCTCAGTTTCCATCGCAACATTCATAATCATTGATGCTTCTAATTCTTCACGCAATCCATTTACTTGCGCGTTAAGACTATTCACCTCGTCATAGTCATACGGGCGAACTAAAGCAAAGCTGTGAGTGCCGTTGCTGTTGCTAAAATGATAGGTAACGCCTGCCATGATTTGTAATGCAGCTTGATTACTACTATATTGAGCTGAATGACCGAGTGGAGTTGTGTATTTTGTATCGCCTCCCATATTCCATACAACTGAAGGCATTAAAGATACAGTCCATTGGCGATCGCTACCAAAATTATAGTTGAAATTAAGCCCTGTTCGAGTATACCATGAGTTAGAATCATATTTTGGTGCATAATAGTGTAGCCATCCAACACCTGCGATTGCTTCAATCTCGAATGCACGTGGGATGCCGTTGTAACCACCAATCATATTCATAAGATTAATCGCTCCATAGGTGCCAACAAGTTGATGCTCAAAGACATTTTTGTTTTTGATTCCATACCAGCTCCCTGTGTTGACTGAAAGTTGACCTTCTATGCCCATGCCAAACACTGGAGTAATTTGTTTGCGCACGTCAAGACCAAACACTCCTCTCATGTTGCCCCAAAAAGCACTACTATTTAATGGCGTTGCTGCACCGCCTTTAAGCGTGAGGGACATGTTGTCAGAAAATTTACTTTGCATAATTGCGTCTTGCGCATTGGCGACTAATCCGATAGAGATTAATGTTGCCGATAAGATAAAAGTTCTCATTTTTCAGTGTGTTAATGTTAAACTTGAATTATTTTGATTATGTAAGTTAACAACGTTTTATAAATGAAACAAAATGTAACTGATAATGTTCAAGTCAAGGAATAAAAAACGAGGATATGCCATTTGACATATCCTCGTATAATATAATTGAAATGATGGTTATTTCTTTTCGTTGTCGTTGATTGTACAGATACTTACGCGGTTCCAATCTGCTTCAGAGAACATTTCACCAACACCTTGACCTTCTGCTGAGATGCGTGAAGCTGCGATTTTGTATTTCTTAACGAGTGAAATTTTAACTGATTCTGCACGAGCTGCTGCAATCTTAGCGTTAACTTCAGCGCTACCTTCTGGAGATGCATAACCCTTGATAACTACAGTTGCAGTTGGGTGATTTTTGAGGTAAGTAGCGATTTGTTCAACGTTAGGAAGTTGGTCGGCAGAGATAGTAGAGCGACCTTGTTTGAAGAATACGTAACGTACAGTGTTGAGTGTATTATCTTTAACAACTTCTGGCTGACGAGCCATGCAAGCAGCAAGGTCTGCTTCAAGTTGCGCTACTTTAGCTTGTAATGTAGCTGCATTAGCATTACATTCGTCAGTCGCTGCTTTTTGTGCTGCAAGTTGAGCGCGAAGATCGTTGATTTGACCATTTAGACCATCAACTTCTGCTTGGTCGTAAAGTTTTGCCAATGCAAAGTGGTGAGTTCCGTTGCTGTTTTTGAAATGATAAGTGATGCCTGCTTGGATTTCAAATCCTGCATAGTTTTTGTTCATGCCGGCATATTCTGTTTTGCCATATAAGTGGTCCATGTCCCAGACGATAGCAGGTTTCAAACTTGCAGTCCATTGTTTTGCTTTGCCAAAATTGTAGTTGAAATTAAGACCGGCTTTTACGCCAAATGCATTTTTGTCCCAACCATTGTATTTACCGTTAAGGGTTTTCCATTCGGTAACGTATGCGTGAAGCCATCCGGCACCAAGAACTGTTTCAACTTCAAAATTGCGTGGAGTCCCTTTGTAACCAAAGATAAGGTTAGAAAGATTAGCTGTTCCAAATACACCTACATAAGAGTGGTCAAAAACGTAAGTGTTAGTACCTTCAGGATCAGTGTTGATGCTCCAGTTCCCTTCAATACCAAGACCGAAGATTGGGGTGATTTGTTTGCGCACTTCAGCACCGACAACGGCACGAGTGTCTTTAACAAAGTCATCAGTGAATTGAAGTGGAGTTGTTGCACCTCCTTTGATTGTTACTGAGATGTTGTCAGTGAGTTTGCTTGGCGCAAGTGTATTTTGAGCATTAACAGCGATAACGCCCATTGCCACTAAAGCAGAGATAAATAATTTTTTCATAATTTAAATATTGGTTATTAATAAAGTATTTATATACAGCAGTATAAATAATTCACAAAATTAATTAAAATTTTGGGATTATGCAAAAAGATTTCACGAAAATGAAAACAATAAGTAAGTGTAAAGTGTTGAAAAATAAATAATATTGATGTAACAAGCTATGATTACGGTTTATTTTAACGGAGCTCCATGCCACATCTATGGTGAATTACCGCAAATAGGGGAGAGAGCACCAAGTTTTAGTCTTGTTGGAAAGGATTTGAATGAGATTAAATCAATTGAATTATTAGGTAAACGGGTATTACTTAATATTTTTCCAAGTTTTGATACCGGTGTTTGTGCGATGTCAGTAAGGCATTTTAATGCTGAAGCCTCAAAATTGAAAAACACTGTCGTACTATGTGTGTCAATGGATTTGCCTTTTGCTGCGTCTCGATTTTGTGCAGCAGAGGGGATTGATAATGTATTTACTGCATCTGCTTTTCGCTCTCCAATGTTTTCACAAAAATATGGGATGCAATTGATTGATGGTCCACTTGCGGGGTTGTTTGCTCGTTCAATAGTTATTATAGGTGAAAATGGTATAGTTAAATATACACAATTGGTAGAGGAGATAACAAATGAACCAAATTATTCTACAGCAATTGCGGCTTTAGCTGATTGATTATTGTATATGCTATCAAGAATAGCACTGCAAACAAATGTGCGATAATGGTTATTGTCGTAGAAATAAGGTTTGTCGTCGGTGATTGTGTCAATCGCTGTATATCGATATATTCGTTCAGGAATAAAAATCTCAGATAATATTTTTTGGTCATCGGAGTGTAGTATTTCGCGTTTGCGATTGGGACCAAAAACGATATAATAATCACAATTATGCTTTTTTAAAATTTCAGAAATTTTTGTGAGATGAAATCGAAGAGTGTCGTTAATCATTGGTTGGCAATAATGTAATTTATGAATAGGGAATCTGTCCATTTCATTTGCTTGATATACGCTGTCTGGATTATTGTCAATTTTTCCTTCCATTAATTCTATTCCCTCTTCATTTGTCGCTTTATTATATAAAAGTTGTTGTTTAGGGAATATATCTTTTTCTCCATAAATAATGGATTCCCCTGTAATTTTAAAAGGAATATAACTTTTAAGAAAATCACTATTTATAAATTGTCTAAAATATGTACAATGGAAATCAAGATATGTTTCCCACCCACCTATTTGAGGTGGAGTATATCTTAAAAAATTTTTTGTAGGACGATTGCGAAATGTGTTTGGCTCGAGGACTATTAGTGCGTGTCTGATTGTGTCATTTAGCTTGTCGATATATTGCATCTTGTCAAGAATCCCTTTGATGTCCTCTTCTGTCCCATCGAAGTGGAATGGGCTGGCATTTGTGGGTAAGTATTTTCCCCATTCATCGGTTTTGTACGCAATAGATATTGATGAGCCAAAAATAAAAGAGTCATATTTATTTTCTTCTCGTCCTTGTTCATATGCTGTTACGCTCACCCAATTTTTATTCCATCCAAGCCATGTTTCCCATGTTTCCGGCTCAAAATAAGGATAATAATATCGTACTACTTTAAATGGGTCAAGAATGAGATATATGGCTACAATTATAATCAGCGGTATTGCTGCTAAAATTGTGCGAAGGATGAATTTATTAATTGAATTGTAACTCATATCTTAGAGCCTGAATTAGAACCTGAAATAAATGAAACTATCTGACTGAGACTCACATGTCCATAATATGATACCCAATAAAATCCAATATATAGTAAAGCGTACAATAACATTAGAGGGCATTTTTTGTAATGGAAATGTGTGTGTGCGAGAACACCATTCTATAATGAGGACAAATGCAACAATCCACATCGGAGTTAAGCCGGTGGGAATTGTAAATAGGTTGACACTTGTGAATATTAATTCAAAGTAATGATATGCAAATTCAATAGATGGACTGCGGAATATTATAAATCCTATGGTTGTTATGGTAAATACAATTAAAATGGATGATATATTCTTTAATGTTGGAAGAGTGATTTCTCGTTTGTTATTATGGATAATTCGATATATGCACATTGTCAAGGCTCCCCATAAACCCCATACAACAAAAGTCCATGATGCTCCATGCCACAATCCTGATAAAGTAAATACAATCCCGATATTTAGAAGAGTGCGATATTTATTAATTCTATTGCCTCCTAATGGGATGTAGATATATTCGTGAAACCATTTCATTAAAGAGATGTGCCATCTTTGCCAAAATTCTCTCACATTCCGTGAAAAATAAGGATAATTGAAATTGTTAATTAGTTTAATGCCAAATAATTTGGCTGTGCCAATGGCAATATCACTATATCCGGAGAAATCACCATATATTTGCATAGTGAATAATATGCCACCTAATATTAATGTTGAAGCGCCAAATTGAGATGCATAATAATCAGGCATTGAAAATATATGGTCAACAATAATCGCACAAGAATCGGCCATGGCAAGTTTTTTTACTAATCCCCAAAGAATTTGTCTTAATCCGAGTACTGCTTCATAATAATCCCATTGACGCGGTTTTGTGATTTGTGGTAATAGATTTCTTGCACTTTCAATAGGTCCGGCAACCAATTGAGGAAAGAATGCGATAAATGTGCTAAACGCGATATAATCTTTTGTTGGAGTTATCTTGTTTTTATAAACATCAATGGAATATCCGATTGCTTGGAATGTGTAGAACGATATCCCAACTGGTAGTAATATGTCTAATGTAACCCAGTCGGCAGTCATGCCAAAAAATGAAAGAATTTCTTTGAAATTGTGGCTAAAAAAATTGAAATATTTAAAGTATATAAGTATTCCTATGTTGATAAAGATGTTAATGTATGTCCACAGTTTTTTGTTATATTTCTGTGTCGCTATTGCTGTAAAATAGGTTGTGGCTGTTGTCAAGATTATCAGAGATAGAAATCGCCAATCCCACCATCCATAAAATAGATAGCTTACACCCAATAGAAAAACATTCTGTAGCTGAGTGTATTTCTTGAATGCATACCAATATATTAGAAATACGATAGGGAGAAATATTGCAAACTCAATACTATTAAATGACATTGTCTTTGTATTGGTTTATGATATTTGCAATTTCGTGAGCATCAGAAAGAGATGTGCAACGAGTAATCGGTAGGCTTACGACTTCATTGCTTAACATTTCGGTAATTGGCAAATAGAGATGAGAATATTGCTTGTAGCAAGGTTGTAAATGAGGAGGAGTCGCATAATGTATTGCAGTTTCAACTCCATTATTAGAGAGGTATTGACGGAAATTCTCGCGATTTTTTACTCTTACAACGTATTGATGCCAAACTGTTTGTGTTGGATTGTCGTTTAGAGGCTTAATAACTTCATGGCTTGTTATGTTTTTGTCGTAAATCTCGGCAATTGATTGTCTATAACTATTCTCTTCAGTAATATGTTTTAACTTAACGTTCAGAATAGCTGCTTGCATAGGGTCAAGACGACAATTGAGTCCTGTGTATATATTGTGATATTGTCGGTCGCTGCCATAATTGCGCAATGCTGTTACAGCATCAGCAAGTTCTTTATCATGAGTAATCACAGCACCTGCATCGCCGAGAGCTCCAATATTTTTTGTGGGATAGAAACTGAAAGCACCTGCATCACCTAATGCACCGGTTTTACGAGAGCCATGTAACCCATCACAAGAGGCAATAGCTCCTATTGCTTGAGCATTATCTTCAATGACTTTAAGATTATATTTTTTTGCAATATCTACTAATTGCTCATCCCAACAGACTCTTCCATAAAGATGTACCGGCATTATAGCTCGAGTGCGTGGTGTTATAGATTGTTTAATGAGGTTACTATCAAGATTATGCGTAAATAGATTGGGCTCTACAAAAACAGGATTTAACCCATTATCTGTAATAGCGAGTATTGATGCAATATAAGTATTGGCAGGAACAATTATTTCATCTCCTTTTGAAAAAACACCTAATTCAAGATACCCACGAATAATTAATCTCAAGGCGTCTAATCCATTGCTTACGCCAATAGAATATGGCGCATTGCAAATAGTCGCAAGATTTTGTTCAAAATTAGTAACTTCTTCACCTCCAATGTATCTACCACTTTCAATAACACGAGTGGTTACATGTTTTATCTCATCAAAATAAGGTTTATTAATTATGCCAAGATCCAGAAAAGTATATTTTTTCATTTTTAATCTCGATGTATTTTTGTCGCGGTTAATTCTATGAATTTGTCATAATCACGTACATAATCCGGTTCAGAAAACTCATGTGATGTAAGAACAAGGCAGACGGAGCCTGATGAGAAATTATCAAGACTTCTCCATATTCCAGCTGGAATATAAAGTGCTTGATATGGACGATTAAGTGTGAATCGTTGCGTAGAATGTCCGTCAGTCAATGTTACATCAAAACATCCGCTTGCTGCTATAATAAATTCTTGGGCCTCATGGTGAGAGTGTCCGCCTCGTTCTGCATCTCCAGGTATGTCATAAAGATAAAATATGCGTCGTATATTGAAGGGAAACTTATCAGTATTTTCTATTACTGATAAAGAGCCATTTTCATGAGAATGTTTATCAAGTGTAATGATATAACAATCTTTTAATAGCGATATTTCGTGATTATTTAAGCTCATTGTTTAAAATTGATTTATATGATTCATAATCACGGATATAGTCGTTTTCATCATATGTGGTTGAAGATAGAACGATTGCAACGGAGTTGGTTGAAAAGTTGTCAATCTCTCTCCATGTTAAAGGAGGAACATATAATCCATAATATGAGCGAGACATGTGAAAACGTTTAGTCTCATTGCCGTCTTTTAATACGACATCAAAACTTCCGGATAGGGCAACTATTAGTTCGTGCTGAGTGCGAAATGCGTGTCCATCACGATATTGTCCGCCTGGAACGTCGTATATCCAATAAACACGTGCTATATCAAATGTCACGTGTGTTTGATTTTGAATAAACGATAAATTCCCGCGTCTATCGCAAATTTTAGGTAAATCAATTATTTTAGCTTCACTCAATGCCATTTTCGGCAAGATTTAAAAGATATTGTCCGTAACTATTGGCTTTCATAGGCTCTGCAACTTTACGCAATTGTTTTTCGTTAATAAATCCGCGACGAAATGCAATTTCTTCAAGAACTGCGACCTTAAATCCTTGACGTTTCTCTATTGTTTCAATAAAGTTAGATGCTTCCATTAATGAGTCGTTTGTACCTGTATCTAACCATGCAAAACCGCGGCCAAGTCGTTTCACATTTAGTAATCCTTTTTCTAAATACACTTGGTTTACTGATGTTATTTCAAGTTCGCCACGTGCTGATGGTTTTACATTTTTAGCTACTTGTACTACATCATTTGGGTAAAAGTATAGACCAACAACAGCATTGTTTGATTCCGGCTTTTGTGGCTTTTCGACTATAGAGTATGCTTTGCCATCAGCATTGAATGTTACAACTCCATATCGTTGAGGATCTTGTACGGGATAAGCAAACACTGTCGCTTCTCCATTTTCAGCAATGTTTACTGCATCGTTTAGCATTGCGGTAAAGCCTTGACCATAGAAAATATTATCGCCAAGCACAAGGCATACATTGTCATCGCCAATAAATTCTTCCCCTATTAAGAACGCTTGAGCTAATCCTTCGGGACGTGGTTGCTCGGCATATTCAAAACGTACTCCGATATCGCTACCATCTCCAAGTAATCGTTTGAACATTGGTAAATCGGTAGGGGTTGATATAATCAAGATGTCCTTAATCCCTGCAAGCATTAAGACCGAAATGGGATAATACACCATCGGTTTGTCATATATGGGAATAAGCTGCTTTGAAATTCCTTTTGTAATAGGGTAGAGACGTGTTCCTGCTCCACCTGCGAGTACTATGCCTTTCATTTGAGTATTATTTTCGGTTGTTATACATTTCGTTGTAATAATTTTGATATTCCCCTGATGTTACGCTTTCAACCCATTCTTGGTTATCAAGATACCATCTGATTGTTTTCTCAATACCTATACTGAATGGCGTTTCGGGGAACCATCCAAGTTCAACAGCAATTTTGGTGGGATCAATTGCATATCTCATATCATGTCCAGGACGGTCGGCAACGTATGTGATGAGACTGTTGTTAATATCGTTAAGATTACATTTTAGCAATTCTTGATATTTAGGCTCTTCTCGCATTATGCGGGCGATAATCTCAATGACAGTGGTTACGATATTGATATTTTGTTCTTCATTGAATCCGCCAACGTTATATATTTCTCCGATGCGTCCATTGCGGAGTACCATATCGATTGCTTTGGCATGGTCTTCTACGTATAACCAATCTCTTACGTTTTCCCCTTTACCATAAACAGGGAGTGATTTTCCTTCAAGGATATTTTTGATGATTAGCGGTATTAGTTTTTCCGGGAAATGATATGGTCCATAGTTATTACTGCAACGTGTAATGTTTATGGGCATGCCATACGTTTCGTGGTATGCAAGTGTGATGAGGTCAGCACCAGTTTTAGCAGCAGAATATGGAGAACGAGGGGCTAACGGTGTCGTTTCAGTAAAAAATCCTTTGCCAAATGTTTTTAAATCAGTACGACCTTCGATAACTTTTGCGACTTCATCAGAGACATCTAATGGTTGTGCTGAATCAAAGTCCTTAGGAAGAGAACCATATACTTCATCAGTACTGATTTGTAAATATTTTTTACCTTCTTTATATTTATGATTGCCGTTTTCATCTTTCCCTAAATACCATGCATTGCGTGCACAGTCAAGCATATTTTGAGTGCCAAGAATGTTTGTTTCAAGGAATAGTCGAGGATTTGTAATGCTTCTGTCAACGTGAGATTCTGCCGCAAAATTTACGATATAGTCGGGATTGTGTTTTGCAATTAGCTCAGACATGAGTTCTCGATCGCCAATATCGCCTTTGATAAAAGTTACATTCGGTAATTCCATTTCATCTTTTATGGTTAATGGATTACCTGCATAGGTTAATGCGTCAAGAATTACAATCTCAACATCATTACCCCATTTCTTTAAAATGTATTTTACAAAGTTTGCACCTATAAATCCGGCAGCGCCTGTAACTAAATATTTCTTCATTTTAATAGATGATTATTGGTATAAGTAGCGTTTGATTGAACGTTTTGGCGTTTTTTCAAACTCATTAGGGATTAATTGTATGCGGTCAATTTTTTCGTAAGGAGCTACAAGTTTGTTTAGCTCAATGCGCACTCGTTCCATTTCTTCCGGTAGTTTATCGATAGTAATGCCGACTTCGTCCATTGTTTCGTAGTCGGGATAGACAAGTGCAACGAGGTGATTTTTTCGCTCTACAATTAGACTTTCTGCTACATATAGCATATTGTTGAGTTTGGCTTCAATCTCTTCAGGGTAAATGTTTTGACCATTAGAGGTAAGAATCATCGTCTTATAACGTCCTTTGATGAAAATAGTACCATCGGCAGAACGTGTCCCCATATCGCCTGTGTGTAGCCATCCATCGTCATCAAGCACAGCATTTGTTGCTTCAGGGTTTTTATAATAGCCCTTCATCACGTTTTCTCCTTTGACGCATATTTCGCCTGGAATATTTTCAGGATCGGGACTATCAATGCGTGATTCCATAATGCCTTGGAGTGTACGTCCCGAAGATAAACATTGGAATTGGCGCCATGGAGTGTGGCTGATGAGTGGACCACATTCAGTCATGCCATATCCCACAGTGAATGGGAATTTAATACGATGAAGGAATTCTTCAACTTCGTGGTTAAGAGGAGCACCACCAACAATGATTTCTTCAAATTCACCACCAAATGCTTCTACAAGTTTTTTGCGTATGCGGGCGCATATTGCAGAATCTAAGAATGGTATTGCCAAAGCCCAGCGCATAGCTTGCTTGGTAATCATTGGAAGAATTTCTTTGCGATATATTTTTTCTAAAATCAGCGGAACGCAGATAACAAGATTAGGCCTTACATCGTTTAATGCTTTAAGAAGCAATTTTGGCGATGGGAGTTTGCCAAATAATGTAATATGAGTGCCTATTGCAAGAGGCGCAAGCATGTCAAAAGTACAGCCGTAGGCATGGGCCAAAGGAAGGAATGACAAACATTTAGAGCCTGGATAATGCAAACGAGATTGTATGCCGTAGATAACATTACCGCATAAGTTGTTAAGAGTAAGCATAACGCCTTTAGAGAAGCCTGTTGTGCCTGATGTGTAATTGATTACTGCAAGGGAATCTTGTGGCAAAACTGGATATTTAACATCTCGTTCATTAAAGCCTTTTTTATATGCATCGTTAAATATGTTGTCGAGATTTTTCAAAAGATTAGCTATGAAATTATCTTCAGGATATCTTTCGGCATGAACACTTAAATTGTCAAGAGATATAGCGGCCTTTAGCTTTGGCATCTTTTCAAACTCAAATGTCTCCCATAGATGGTTGGTGACAAATAGTATCTCTGCATCTGAGTGATTTATGATATGCTGGGCATCCTTGGGATTGAATTCTTGCAACACCGGAACAATAACAGCTCCATAGGTTATAGTTGACATGAATATTGTAACCCAAGTAGTTGTGTTTTTCCCCATTAATGCTATTTTATCGCCTTTTTTTATGCCGGCTTGTTCATAGAAAAGGTGATAGCGAGCCACTGTGCGAGCAAAATCGCAGTATGTCATGGTATCGCCTGTTATATAATCCGTTAAAGCCGGAAGTTCCCAATTGTCTTTAAAACTATTGGCGTATATAGTTAATAAATTCTCATTGAGCATAATAACTCTAATTTAAATTATTCCTTTACTACAAAGGAACACAATAATTGGCGAATATGCAACTTTTTAAATAATTATTGTGTGCAATGAATGATGTATTGTGCATTAAACTTACTAACTTTGTGCTGTAAATTTATTGTTTAGAATGATTGATAATACTACATTTGAGAATTATACAGCATCGTTTCACACGTTTGGATGTAAGCTTAATTTTGCTGAAACGTCAACAGTGGCAAAACTATTTGCAGATAAAGGCATTAGACGCATTCAAGCGGGGGAGATGCCTGATATATGCGTTGTTAATACATGTAGTGTTACCGAGTTGGCTGATAAAAAATGCCGTCAATCAATACGCTCTCTTCATAAAAAATATCCAGAAGCGGCAATAATTGTAACCGGTTGTTATGCTCAATTAAAGAGTGATGAGGTGGCATCTCTTCCCGGAGTGGTAATTGTTGCAGGAACCGATCGCAAACTTGAACTTGCCAATTATCTTGATGAATGGCTAAAAACGCATGAACCTCGTACACTTGTAACTCCCACAAAAAATATTAGAATATTTTCTCCCTCGTGTTCACGTGGAGATCGCACACGATATTTTCTGAAGGTACAAGACGGGTGTGATTATTTTTGCACTTATTGTACCATCCCAATGGCTCGCGGTCGCAGTCGCTCGGGCAGTATTGGTGAACTTGTTACTCAAGCTCGTCAGGTAGCAATGGATGGTGGTAAAGAAATTGTTATTACAGGAGTAAATATAGGCGATTTTGGAAAAGGTCGCGAAGATACATTCTTTGACTTGATTAAGGCTCTTGATGAAGTTGACGGGATTGAACGTTATCGCATATCTTCAATCGAACCTAATCTTTTGACAGATGAAATTATAGAATGGGTTGCCGGCTCAAAACGCTTTATGCCTCATTTTCACATTCCGTTGCAAAGTGGAAATGATGAGGTGTTAAAGTTGATGCATCGTCATTATGACACTGCTCTATTTCGCTCTAAGGTAGAGAAAATCAGAGCAACTATTCCTGATGCGTTTATTGGCGTTGATTTGATTGTTGGAGCAAGAGGTGAGACGTTAGAACGATTTGAAAGTTCTCGCGAATTTGTTGAATCTCTTGATATTTCACGCTTGCACATATTTACTTATTCAGAACGCCCGGGAACTAAGGCGTTGAATATCGAACATATCGTAGATCAAGCAGAGAAACATCGTCGCACTCGCATCATGCTTGACATCTCTGAACGCAAATTACAAAAGTTTAGTAATCGTTTCATAGGGACACAACGCTTGGTATTGTTGGAACATCCACGTCGAGGCAAACCTATGAGTGGATTTACCGATAATTATTTAAAAGTTGAGGTTAACCCGAATCCGGAATTATCAAACAAAGTTGTTCCGGTAGCATTGAAATCATTGATTGGTATGGGCGAAGAAATAAAAGGGGAGGTGCAACTATGAAAGGATTTAAATATTTGCCCTTGAAGTGGGTTTTGTCAGGTGTGTCATACTTGCCATTTTGGGCTCTTTATGGCATTGCAGATTTCTTGTTTGTTGTATTGCGATATATTGTCCGCTATCGATATAAGGTGGTTAGCAAAAATATAAACGAATCATTCTCCGATAAGACAGAAAAAGAACGAAAAATAATTATTCGTAAATTTTATCGACAGTTTGCCGATTATTTTGTTGAAACAATTAAGCTTAATCACATCAGCGATGAACAGATGCGTCGACGAGTAACTTTTGATGGTGTTGATGTGATTGATGAAATGGTAGCTGAAGGAAAATCGGTTGTAGTATATTTGTCTCATTGTGGAAATTGGGAGTGGATTCCTTCGATAACCTTGTGGACACGCCATGAGATAAGAAAAGATCTTCAGTTTTGTCAAGTTTACCGCCCATTGAAAAATGAGTGGTTTGACAAATATTTCTTACACCTTCGCAGTCGCTTCAACTCCTTGTCCTTCCAGAAACGCACAGTATTGAGGGACTTGTTGCGATTGCGTCGTGATAATATGCCAAGTGTTACCGGATTTATGAGCGACCAAAAACCGAGCAAAGGTGATGAACAATATGTAACGATGTTCCTTAATCACCCCACTGCAATAATTACCGGGACAGAGACAATTGCTCGTAAATTGCAAATGGGAGTTGTGTATCTGGATATAAAGAAACCTCGTCGCGGGCATTATCATGTGAGTACACAATTAATAACTAAAGATGCTTCTAAAGAGCCCGAAATGTCAATTACTGCAATTTATGCACGTTTGCTTGAGCAGACAATCATTGATACACCTCACATTTGGTTGTGGTCTCACAAACGATGGAAAAATAAAGTAACATTACCCACCGCAACAAATGAATAACGATAAGCCGATAGCGGTAATCATATTAAATTGGAATGGAGAGACTCTTTTACAAGAGTTCCTACCTAAAGTTATAGCTACAACTGATAATGATATTGCAGATATTATTGTCGTTGATAATGGTAGTTCCGATAACTCAGTAGCGTTGCTTGATCAGGAATTCCCAAAAGTGCAATTAATTAAGTTCTCAGAGAACTATGGATTTGCCGAGGGGTATAACAGGGCAATAGAATTAACGCAATATAAATACACTGTGTTGCTTAATTCCGATGTGGCAACGGCCGATGGCTGGCTTGTTCCGTTGTATGATTATATGGAGCAACATCCTGAGGTGGGGGCGTGCCAACCAAGATTATTGTCTTATAAAGAGCCTGAAATGTTTGAATATGCAGGAGCTTCAGGCGGTTTTATTGACAAAAATGGTTATCCCTATTGTCGTGGACGACTGTTTGCTACGGTTGAAAAGGATAATCATCAATATGATGATGTAATTTCGGTATTTTGGGCAACCGGTGCCGCATTGATGGTGCGTTCATCGCTATATTTGTCTGTTGGCGGTCTTGATAAAGATTTCTTTGCCCACATGGAGGAGATTGACCTATGTTGGCGCATTTTGCTTGCCGGATATGATATAAAAGTTATTCCGCAAAGTGTGGCATATCATCTTGGTGGGGGCAGTCTCCCTGCTTCAAATCCACGCAAAACCTATCTTAATTTCCGCAATAATTTGCTTTTATTGCATAAGAATTTGCCTGACTCCACACGCAGTCGCAAATTATTTATTCGTCGCCTATATGACACAATAGCATGGGCAAAATTTATGCTGACTTTTGATTTCAAGAATGCTAATGCTATACTGAAAGCGCACAACGATTTTCGTCGTATGAGACGAGCCTACACATCGCATCCCGACGTGGACCTGCTTGATGCTCGCGCCGACACCCATCGAAACATAATCCTCGACTACTACCTGCGAGGTAGTAAAACCTGGAAGTAAATACTAATATATATCAAATAAATGTGTGAAATATTCAAATAAATTCAGTATCTTTGCCGAAATTTCAAATAAATATTTGAATGAAGGTTGAAAAATATTGAATTTATTAATGAATATAATGAAAAAATTTACTCTTGCAGCAGTGCTGGTACTCTTGTCGGCAACTGCAATTAATGCCACAGAAGTAGCTTATCGGTTGTTGATTTGGATGGATTCCGGTGCACAAAGTGCATACGCTCTTTCAACCAAACCAAAAGTTACTTATGATGGAACGTTCCTTACAGTTTCGACAACATCGGTTTCGACTCAATATCCTGCCGAAGATGTTTGGAAGTTTACATTGGATAAGATTGAAATAAGTGGCATTGAAGAAATTCTAAATGAAGTTCCCACTATGCGAATTGTTGGAGATGAAGTGATGTTTACCGGATGTCGTCCCGGTAGCGAAGTGCGCATGTTTAATGTCAACGGTCAGTCTCTTGCTGTAGAACAAGCCGATGTTGATGGCGCATTGCAAATTAATATCTCCCACCTCCCTCATGGCATATATGTCCTATCAACTGAAAGTATAACATATAAAATTATAAAATAATGAAAAACAATATTTTAGCAAAAATAACAGCAGTGTGTTTCTTTCTTGCAACTTGCTTTTCTGTTAGTGCGCAAGGAATCATGGTTTACACTAAAGATGGTAAGTTTGTAACTTACTCTTATTCTGATTTAGATAGTATCGTAACATTTGATGCAGCCGAAGAGGTGCCTGTTGTCCCATTTGAGAAAGGTACTGTGGGCTCTCTTGTAGATCTTGGCTTGTCAGTAGATTGGGCAAGTTGGAATGTCGGTGCTTCGTCAGAAGATGGTTTGGGGCATTATTTTGCATGGGCCGATACTACTTGGAAACATTCTTGTACGCTTGTAAATTATATGCATTTTAAAGATGCCAATAATGATGGAGTGATTCAAGATGGTGAAATGACAGTCCTTGGAGATGTAAAAGAAACTAAACTTGATGTTGCTCGAGTAGAGTGGGGTGGCGAATGGCGCATGCCTACAAAAGCTGAAATCGCTGAACTTATCGATAGCTGTGAGTGGACATGGACATCTGTTGGAGATGTTCAAGGATGGCGAGTAGCTCGCAATGGTAAGAATATCTTCCTCCCTGCTGCCGGATATCGTGATGGAACTGAGGTATATGAAGAAAACGAAGCCGGAAATTATATGGCGAGTACTTTGAGTGCCGATTCTACGATGGCTGATATCATGCGCTTTACCGCTGATACTTGTGCATGTGATAGCACCTATCGTTATTATGGCTTTGTTGTGCGCCCTGTTGCGACTAAGCCCAATATTACCATTGCAAAAGAAGTTGACCTTGGCTTGCCAAGTGGAACAATTTGGGCAGGTTGGAATGTAGGCGCTTCTGCACCACAGGAATACGGTAACCATTATGCATGGGGAGAAGTTGAAACAAAAGATGATTATATGCGTGAAACATATAAATTTTATGATGCTGCAACTGATTCATATTCAACTCCAGTAAATGGAATAATTGGAGATCCTGAATATGATGTTGCTACTAAAGAATGGGGCGCAGAATGGCAAATTCCGACGGATGTACAATTGCAGGAATTGATAGATAATTGTGAGTGGCGTTGGTATATATTCAATGATAAGAATGGTTATGTCGTAACAGGTCCTAATGGTAATGCGATTTTCTTGCCGGCTTCGGGGCTTAGGGCAAAAGGTAGTAAAATAAGTTTTGATGGGACTTGTGGCTATTATTCAACCGGCACTTTACATTCTGATTATTTTACGAGGGCATTAGAAGCAAAAGAAACAAGTGTAAAGATAACTAATAGTAATTATCGTTTATATGGTTATACTATTCGCCCGGTAAAAGCAAAAACTGAGTAATAAAATAATTAATATCGCCTATGCTGGTTAAAGCATAGGCGATATTATTCTGTGATCACACTCACTTTTTATTGCTTTTTGATTTTGTCAGTGCGGAATATTAAAACCGATAATTGGTTTCTGATTTCTAACATTGTGGTGTGTATTTTTATAGGGAGAGAGAGTCTAATGTTGTGTGCCTGTTTGTCGAGTCGCTCCTGTAAATCTCGCACTTTGCTCTTAAAAGCGTTTTTTCTTCGATGAGTTTCTCTATTTTATCATCTTTCTCACGCAAATATTTTATTAATGAGTCTAATGATGGCTGAGGCTCGTTTTTGGGCATTATCATTTCCCCTTCTCCTGTAATAAACCATCGTGGATTTAGCCAATCAAATGTTTGAATTATTTTAGCTATGAATTCATAGCTTGGTTTGTTGCGACGTTGTATCACACATCCTCTAACCGTTTGGTCTCCGGTCCCTATTTTTCGAGCAAAGGAAGCCACTGTCAATCCCTCTTTTTCAATGATTAAATTGATTCTATCACATATATCCATATAAAAATTAAATTTTTCACAACATTTATTTGGCTATTTCAAATAAATGTTTGATATTTGTACTCAAATTTCCATTTCTGTATTGTAAATATAACAAAATGTTGTCAATAGAGGAAGGAAATTAACAAAAATTGAAGCGTAAGCTTAATAATATATTATTAATTTAAATCATTAAATTTATGAGAAAACATTTTCTTAAAGTATCGCTCATTGGACTTCTCGCTGTTTCAATGCCGATGTCTTTCACAAGCTGTAAAGACTACGATGATGACATTGAAGCATTGCAGAACTCTAATGCCGATTTGAGTAATCAATTGAGCGCATTGCAAGCTGCTTTAACAGCTAATCAACAAGCTGCAGCTGCTGCTCAAACTGCTGCCGATGCTGCTAAAGCTGCAGCTGACGAAGCTAAACAAGAAGCTGAACTTGCTAAGAAAGCTGCTGCTGAAGCAAAAGCTGAAGCTATTGAAGAAGCTATCGATCAAGTTAAATCAATGCTTTCAGGTTATGCTACTTCAGCTCAACTTGCTACATTGGCAGGTACAGTAGAAGGTATCCAAAAAGGTCTTAGCACTCTTGAAGCAAGCCTTAAAGAAGCAAATGCTGAAATTGATGAAAACGCACGTGCTATTGAAGCAATCAAAGTGCAAATTGCAGCTTTGGAAAAATTCCAAGCTGAAACAGGCAAAGATATCTCTGCTATAAAAGCTGATATCGAAGCTTTGAAAACTCAATTAAATTCAAAAATCACTAAAGACGAAGTTAACGCACTTCTTAACGAAGCTAATGCTAAGTTGACTAAAGAACTTAACTCAGCAGTTTCTACTCTTCAAGGAGTTATCTCTAATCGTCTTTCAAGCATCACACTCGTTCCAAACTTGTATATCGATGGTATAGAAACAATCGAATTTGTTTCTTTGCAATATACAAATAAGGATAAAGCAGGTGATGTAGTGTTGATTTCAACTGAAGAAAATGAAGTACAATATCGTTTGAACCCAACTACTGTTGGTGAGTCTGATATTGATGCTGCAAATATCAATTTCGTTGCTCTTCAAGCTACTGCCCGTGGCGTTGTTGAAGCTCCTATTGCATTTGCTAAATTCAATGGTATCGACAAAAACGGTATCATGTCAATATATGCTAAGAAAGCTAACACTAAATCATTGAATCTTCCTGGTAACCAAATTTATACAGTTGCAGTTGAAGTTCCCATCGCTAAAGATCTTTGCGACGCTGAAAATCCTGATCAAAAGGTTTATTCAGAATATGCTCGCTTGTATGAAGGCGTGAAAGAACCACACATTGCAAAGAAACCATATACTTGTCCTGCAGGTCATGCTGATTGTGCCGACGGTGCACACTATTATGACGCTACTATTTGGGATGCAAGTGTTGCTAACGATGAATGTGTAGTTAAAGAGGTTAACTATAATGAAACACTTGACTTGCGTACATTGGTAACAGGCTGTGCTATTGAAGATATCTCTCTTGAAGATGGCTCTATTAAAACTGTTGCAACTCAAATGACTGCTGAACAACTTGCTAAATATGGTCTTGAATTCCGTTTTGCAATCCCTACTCAAAAATATGATACTGATGCTCCTAACGGAACTAACCAACAAGTATTTGGCGCATTGAAAGAAGATGGTTACACTATCTATTCTAAACTTCCAAACAATATGACTGATAACCGTGCTGCTATCGACAAACAACCTATCGTGATGGTTGAATTGTTTGACGTTAAGAATAACAAAGTTGCAGATCGTCGTTATTTCAAAATTAAATGGACAGAAAAAGCTCAAGTTCCTGTGAAAGATATGCCAACTGTAGTTATTGCAGAATGGAATCATCCTACTGAAATTCTTGGTTGTGAAGCTACTTCTATGGGCTTGAATTGGGAATATTTCATTAATAATGTATATGCTCCGGAAATTAAGGCTAATATTCAAGTTCCTAATGAAGATGGTACTGCATATGTTACAGTAAATGAAGTGGTTAAGCCAGATATGTCTTATGAAGATTTCTATACAATCTATCCAGAAGAAAATGTAACTATTTCACTTGTGTCTCTTAATGCAGATGGTTCTGCAGGATCAAATAATGATGTTCAACTTCCTGTGCTTTACTCTAACGTAAATGCTGATGCTAATGCTCTTGGTTGGACTTTGACTCCAGAGGAAATCGGTACTGTTGTTAAGGTTAACTCATCTACAGTTCTTCATAGCTATGAATTAGTAAATAACTCTTATGTTGCAACTATCACATGGGTTCCTACTGACAAGAAAAAATATGCAACTCTTCAAATGAAGATTACTCGTACTTTTGACCTTGGTGTTGTTCCATCTATCAATGGTTTCTTTGGTAACTATTGGGCAGACGATTATAAAACATATGAAGTTTATCCTGTTCAATATTCTTCAACTGCTCAAAAAGAACTTGGTAATCAAACTTGTATTTTCCATAATAACTTAATGAATGGTTATACATTTGCATCTAATGGTTTCATTGTAAAAGATCTTAGCGATTGTGGTACATGGGATATGCAATTCTGCAAAGATAATCAACAAGCAGGTTATGCTCCAGAATATATAGGTGCCGAACCTGATACATTAAGAGATAGTGATATCGCTGGATATAATTTGATGTATAATAAATCTACATTGGCAGCGAAATTATTATGGTCAGATGGTCATACATCATGGTGTGGTAATCCTGCTCATAATGAAACTTATGTAGAATTATACAAAGAAGGTAAAGGTTTGCTTAATAAGACTTCTCACGTAGGAATTTGGGCAACTATTAATCCTTGGAATTATATTCCGGTATATGATTATAATCTTAAGTTTATTGAGCCATTGAATATCTCAACTGCAGCTCTTGAAGGAGAATTCCAAGATGGTATCATGTATGGTAGCAAATTCTCATGGAAAGATGTATTTACAATGCGTGACTGCTTTGGTTACAAAGTAGGTGGTGTTAATGGAAATGCTGAAAAAGATAGATATGCTACTGAACTTGCTCCTTATTATGAAGTAGAAACACCAACTTGGGTATTTGATGATCCAGCTGCTAAGAAAGTAAACATCAAGTTTGGTTTCAAATGGGATGGTAAGAATATTGTAGTTAATCCAGATGCTACTGTTGATACTGCAATGGATATTTTGACATTGGAAAGCTATACAACAGGTGGTAATATTCCTTCATTGCAAGTTGAAGGTAACGAAGATGAATATCTTGTATTCTATTCTAATATGGGTTCTCAGGTAAATCAAGAATTCTATATTTGGGCACAAGTTTCAGTTGCCTATGGATGGGGTTCTGGTAGCGCATGGCTTCCTATCAAGGTTAAACCTATGGATTCTAAACAATAAGCAATTTGAAGTGCTAATATAATAAAGGGGGGGTGCGCTGCGGTGCCCCCCTTTTTTGAAATTAAGATATGAAAAATCTGAAGTATTTATTTATCGTGCTGGTTGCTGTCATGATGGTGGCGTGTGGTGGTGAAAAGAAAAAATCGGTTGAAATTGCTGAGCCGATAAATCCCCGCATCGACCAAACAATGGAGCACAGCAACATGGATGAGGAGGAGTTGACCTATCTTGCAACTCAATATCTCGATTTTTTGAAAGCAAAGGATTTTGAATCGGCACTTGCTATGTTGAAATCGTTTGATGGAAAGAATGTTGTACCGTTGAACGAGGCTCAAAAAAACAGCTTGAAACGTGTTTATACAGCCTATCCGGTGTTTGGCTACACAATCGATGATATTGTGTTTTATAGTGAAACAGATACTGAGATTAAGTACACAATCATTTTGTTTGAAAAGCAGTATGATGACGATCTTCCTAATACAGTTAAGTCGATTCTTACTCCAAAACGTATTGATGGGGCATGGAATCTTTGTGTAGATAATCGTTCAGTGGGTGAAAAAATATAAAAATATTAGATTATGAAAAAGTATTTAGTATTAATGGTTGCGGCGGTGCTATCACTCTCGGTTGTTGCTCAGGAGCAACAAGAGTTGAGAATTAAGGAGCCCGGTCGCACTGAGTTCCAAAAGCATTGGTTTATGC
Organism: Muribaculaceae bacterium; assembly: GCA_045596365.1. GTDB lineage: Bacteria > Bacteroidota > Bacteroidia > Bacteroidales > Muribaculaceae > RGIG4079. The sequence continues at coordinate 98,127 of JAZOCE010000025.1, forward strand.
AAGCGCAAGGCGGTGCTGCATACACTCTTGGAGAAGCTGCATTTGGAGACTTGATATCTCCTGCAGCAGCATTGAATGTGGGTTATAGTTTCAGTCCTGTGTTCCGTGTACGCCTTGGCGTTTCAGGATGGGAAGCTCGTGGAAGTTGGGTAACTCCTCGCCAAAACTATAAGTTTAATTTTGTTCAAGGAAACCTTGACGCTGTGCTTGATTTGAGTAACCTATTCTGTGGTTTTAATCCTAAGCGTACTCTTGATATATATGCTTTCCTTGGCGCAGGTTATAACTATGGATTTGATAATGATGAAGCGGTGGCTATTGCTGATGCCGGTTATGATTTGCGTTACTTGTGGCGTGATTCAAAAAGCCTTGTTGCCGGTCGTGGAGGTCTTGGAATGGACATCCGTTTAAGTGATGTTGTTTCTCTTAATGTTGAAGCTAATGCCAATGTGCTTTCCGATCATTTCAACTCAAAGAAAGCCGGTAATGCCGACTGGCATTTCAATGGTCTCGTGGGCTTGACTGTCAAGTTTGGCAAAAGCTACAAGGAAATTCCTCCGGTATATTATGAGCCGGAACCTGTTCCCGAGCCTGAGCCTGTTCCTGCTCCTGTAGTTGAAGAACCAAAACCCGCTCCTGCTCCTGTAGTAGTGGAAGAGGTGAAGGTTGAACCTATCGTGCGTGATATTTTCTTCACTATCAATTCTTCTAAAATTCGCGAAAGCGAACAAGTGAAGGTTGATGAACTTGTAGCTTATATGAATCAGTACCCTGAATCTAAGGTTGTAATTACCGGTTATGCTGATAAAGCTACGGGTAATGCTTCTATCAATGAACGCATTTCTAAACGTCGTGCTCAATCAGTAGCCGATGCCATTGCTGCCGCCGGTATTGCTACTGACCGCATTACTACTGATGCAAAAGGAGATACAGAACAACCATTTGAAGTGATGGAAAGCAATCGTGTGTCGATTTGTATTGCAGAATAAAATTTTTTAACAATAAAATCAAATATTTATTTGATTTTATAAAATATATGTATTAACTTTGCTCTTGGTATTATATTATTAACAGTACTTTATAACAGCAAAGGCAGAGAATTAATTTATTTCTTATCACATGTTTCTTGAGACTGTCTGTGAAGATCGTCTCAAGTTTTTTTATTTTGTGCAGATGTGCTATTTTTGTAGTGTATAAATGAATTGATATTGAAATATGAAACAGAGATTATTAATATTGTGGATTTTTGTTACAGTGATGTGTGTGCAGGCTGTGGCACAAATGAGCATTATAAATGTGCAGCTCTCTGATGTAAATGGAGAAAAGCACCAATTAAGTGACTATAAAGGGAAATATGTATATGTTGATTTGTGGGCGTCATGGTGCGGTCCATGTAATATGGAAATTCCCTATTTGCAAGAACTTGAACGTACTTTAGATAATGATATGGTGGAGTTTGTGGCAATCTCTATTGATGAAGATGTGCGATCTTGGAAAGCTGCACTCACTCGAAATAAAATGACCGGGCATCAATTTATTGCTCCTTCGGAATTACCTATATTGTTGAGACTCAGGAGTATTCCTCGTTATATGATATTGGATAAAGAGGGCAAAGTCCTTTACTCCAATGCTCCACGCCCAAGTTCAGGTGCTATTATCAAGAAAATATTATCGGAGTTGAAATAGGGGATTATTCCGAGACTGTTCCAAGCTCTTTTATTCCGCCTGTCAATGCGTCAAACAATAGATAGGCAGGGGCGGTTTTTGTAGTAAACATTCCGGGATCTATACCAAAGACAACTCCATATTGTGCAACGTTAAATGTTTCGTCCACAAAAACTTTTCCCTCATATTCGAGTTTGATATTTGCTTTGCCGGGTATTCGGTAGGCTACGCCTCCCTTAGGAAATTGTTTTGTCAGCCCTGTTTTTTCGTTTTTTGGCAATTCACCGCGTTCGGTAATTTCAAGAGATAGGTAAATAGGCTTGCCTGAAAGGTCGAGAGCGTCAACGATACCATTAAGCGAAGATATGCGAGCGATAACCTTTTCGGATGATATAGTATCGGGTGTAAAACGGAATGTTTTAACATCGGTGTAACTACTTTCTGTGCCCATAAACATTGCTGTTAATGCAGCTTCTTGTGCCGATAGATTGTCGAGAACAAGTTGCATGGCTTGTCCATCGGGTGGCATCTGTTCGGCTTGTCCTGTGAGGATGTCTGTTCGGCTTTGACGAAGCGCATATATTTGAGAAGCAGCGAGTTCGGCACGTTTGGCAGATGATTGACTTTGCAACATTTCTTGGCTGATGACATGTTGAGCGGCATCGTTATCAATGGGCGTTGGAGATGGAGCAATAGGGGTGGGTAGCTCAACAATCGGTTGTTCAGGTATCTCCTCTGTATTTATAGCAAGAGGCATATTTTCTTCATTTACGATGAGAAATGGAGATGTCCCTTTCTTGAACTGCATGAGGTAGCGTTCATCGGGGTTAGCAACACCGCGAGGTGTTATAAGAATAGATTTGACTTTCCATGAGCGACTCGCTTCCGCTATAGCATTATCAGCGTCAAGGTATTTTTTTGCATATTTGTAGTATTCTCCAGGTTGTTTTTCTGTACATTCAGTCTCTATTGTGATGTCAAATACAGTTGAAGGGAGATTGTATATAAGACCATATTCGCTTGCTTTTGTAGCAGTGAGCTTTTGCGTCGTTTGTGCTAATGTTGTTATTGAGAATAACAATGATATTATTAATGCTGAAAATATTTTCATAATAGACTTTTTAATTAATTAGATCATTATTGAGCGTATCGCTTTACCAAGATTTTCGGCAATATCTCCTGCTGTAACACCATATTGACTATGTTCTTCAGCGGCAATATCTCCTGCTAATCCATGGATATAAGTTCCGATGAGTGCGCTCACTTCAGGTTTATATCCTTGTGCCATCAAAGATGCGATTACGCCGGTCAGAACATCTCCGCTACCACCGGTAGCCATGCCCGGATTTCCCGATGAATTGAAATATATTTTACCATCAGGACGCACTACAGCGGTATAATGCCCTTTTAATACGATAATTATGTTATAATATTTTGCCATTTCAACAGCCTTCTTCAAGCGACTTTCAGCGTTGATTTGTGCCCCAAACAGACGATCGAATTCTGCTGCATGAGGTGTTATTATCGAAAGAATGGGGATGTGGTTTAATAGAGATGGTCGCAATGCTATGCAGTTGAGAGCATCAGCATCAAGTATTACAGGATTTCCTGCTGTTTTCAAAAATGCTTCAAGTGCATTTATGGTAACTTCATGAGTGCCGATGCCCGGACCTATTGCTATTGATGAATATTGATGTTGTAATAGCATATTGGTCACGGCAATATCGTGTTTGTCAGCATCAAAAAGAGCCTCAGGAACTGATGTTTGCATTATGTTGTAGCCACAACGAGCTGAATGGATGGATACTTTTCCTGCACCGGAGCGCAAAGCTCCTTTTGCTGCGAGAACTGCTGCACCCATCATCCCATAACTGCCGGCTATAATCATCGCAGAGCCGTAGTCTGCTTTAGAGGTAAATGGCTTTCGACGTTTCAACACTCGGCGCACGTCATTTTTCTCAACAAGATAGATGTCAGTTGTAGTATTGCGAATTTCATCGGCACTAAGCTCAATGTCAAGTATTTTCCATTCCCCCACGAGGTTGGCATTGTCGCTGATGAAGAAAGCAAGACGAGGGAATTGTATGGCGAGAGTCAGATTGGCATGTATAATATTTCTATTTATAACACCATTATTCCAATCGCTGAACATTCCTGATGGTACATCTATTGACACAACTGTAGCACCTGACTCGTTGATGTATCTAACCAATGCCATGAAGCCACCCGATAGAGGCTCGCGCAAGCCAGAACCAAACAGCCCATCGATAACTAAATGATTACGAGACAAGTCGGGAAGTGTGAAATTGCCCTTGACTTCGGTGTAATCGATGTCTCCACATTCGAGAAGACGATCGCGACAAGCTAAACAATCAGAGTTTAGACGGTTACCTCCGATGTTAAACAAAAATATTTCAGGACGATAGCCTTGTTCAATCAACATTCTGGCGATGGCAAGAGCGTCAGCTCCATTATTTCCCGGACCGGCAAAAATAGCGATGCGTTTATTAGGACGCCATCGTGAGATGATTTCACACGTGGCAGCTTCAGCTACTCGCTCAATTAGTTCAAGTGCGGTAACTCCTTCATTCTCTATCGTATAACGGTCAATTGCGCGTATTTGGTCGTTTCTGAATATTTTCATATCTACATGTTGTGTTATTAACGGACAAATTTACAAATTATATTCTGCTTTTACTGCATTTAGACATAAATCGTTGATTTAATAAAACAAAAAACATTAGAGTAGTAGGTGAGTACCTAAATTTTTATTAATTTTGTAGCCATTAAGATGAAACAAGAGGTTACATATCAAGGATTGACGTTTGAGCCATATATCACCAAAGAGGAGATTGTCGCTCGAGTACAACAACTTGCACATGAGATCGAAAAAGATTGTGCCGGTACAACTCCTTTGTTCTTGTGTGTACTTAATGGCGCATTTATGTTTGCATCTGACTTGTTTCGTGCTGTGGATATGGATGCCGAGATATCGTTTATTCGTCTCCAAAGCTATGAGGGAACAGGCTCGACAGGCGTTGTAAAAGAGGTTATAGGCTTGACTGAAAACATAGAAGGACGCACTGTGATTATTGTTGAGGATATCGTTGACACCGGAAAGACAATGGTAAAATTGGTAAAAGACCTTGAAGCTAAAAATCCGGCAGCTGTAAAAATAGCAACGTTGTTATATAAGCCTGACTCTGTGCAGTGTGATCTTAAACTTGATTATGTGGGTTTCCCCATTCCATCAAAGTTCATTGTGGGGTATGGTCTTGACCTTGATGGCATGGCGCGTAATTTACCCGATATATATGTATTGAAAAAAGATAAGTAATTATCTCATATAAAATAAATCCAATCTCAGTGAGTGAGAAATCTTCTTAACCTGACCTTTTCCATGATTTGTGCACATGCTTTGTAATATGGCAAAGTGTTTATAGTAAAAAAATTGGTAAAAAAGAAAATAGAAAAAAGAAATGTTTAATTTAGTGATTTTTGGGGCCCCGGGAAGTGGAAAAGGGACACAAAGCGAACAATTGATTGAGGAATATGGATTGTATCATATCTCTACAGGTGAAGTGTTGCGCGATTTAATCGCTCGTGGTACCGAACTTGGGAAAATCGCCGATAGCTATATCTCTAAAGGAAATCTCATTCCTGACGATTTAATGATAAATATCCTTGCCGATTTGCTTGATTCAAACCCTGCAACAGCAGGTGGTGTAATCTTTGATGGGTTCCCCCGCACTATAAACCAGGCTAAAGCATTGAAAGAAATGCTTTCTGAACGAGGCTCAAAAGTACATGCCGTAGTGGGACTTGAAGTAGAGGATGCCGAGTTGATTGAGCGTCTAATCAAACGCGGACAAGACTCAGGTCGTGCCGATGACAACCTTGAAACAATTAAACAACGTCTTGAGGTGTATCACACTCAAACATCGCCATTGAAAGACTACTATGTAGCTGAAGGCAAATATCATGGTATTCATGGCAGTGGCTCTGTTAAAGATATCTTCAATGCAATAAAAACATCAATCGACAAAGTAAAGCCTTAACAAATAATTGATTAACAACAAACAATAAGGAGATGCATCACACGACACATCTCCTTATTGTTTTTTATAAAAGGGCCGAGACTCACGCCCCAGCCCTCCCCAATTCCTTTCATCTGCAAATGTGTAGTATCGATTTATTGGTGCCCAATACAATATCCCTTGAAGTCAACATCTTCAAGGGATATTGTAGGTATGTGAAATAGTAAATTATTTCAAGAGACCGCGGTTGCGGAGTAGGGCATCGGGATTAGGATCTTGTCCGCGGAAGTTTTTATATAGCACCATAGGATCTTCGCTTCCTCCCATTTCGAGAACGTTTTCTTTGAATGCTTTAGCTGTTGCTGGGTCAAATACGCCTTTTTCTTTGAATAGCTCAAATCCATCGGCATCAAGAACTTCAGCCCATAGGTAGGTATAATATCCTGCTGCATAGCCGTCGCTACCAAAGATGTGTTTGAAATAGGTACTGCGATAACGGAATTGTACTTCTTCTGGCAAACCGAGTTTCTCTGCAACAGTTTTTTCAAATGCTTCTACATCGATGTCATCGGTAGTGTTGATTTTGCCCCATTGCAAGTCAAGAAGAGCGGCACCTGCAAGTTCGGTAGTAGCAAATCCTTGGTTGTGAGTTGATGATGCTTGTAGTTTTTCGATTAGAGCATCTGGCATAACTTCGCCTGTCTTGTAGTGATGAGCGTAGTATTTGATTAGCTCAGGCTCCATAGCCCAATGTTCGTGGATTTGTGATGGTAGTTCAACAAAGTCGCGGTCAACATTTGTACCGGCTTGTGATTTGTATTGAGCGCGTGTCAACATGCCATGCAAGCCATGTCCAAACTCGTGGAACATTGTTTCCACTTCGTCAAGAGTGAGAAGCGAAGGTGTATCAGCTGTTGGCTTAGAGAAGTTTCCAACGTTGTAGATAACAGGACGCACTTGTGTACCATCATCTTTGATATAAGCGCCTTTAAACTCGCTCATCCATGCGCCTTGGCGTTTTGAATCGCGTGGGAAATAGTCAGTCATAAACACAGCAACATGTTCACCGGCAGCATCTTTAACATCATATACTTTAACTTCGGGGTGATATTTAGGTGCGTCAGGCATTTCTGTGAATGTGATGCCATACAAGCGTTCAGCCATGTGGAACACACCTTTTAGCACGCTGTCGCAGGCAAAGTATTGACGCACTTCGTTTTCGTCAAGGTCATATTTTTGTTTACGCACTTTTTCAGCATAGTAGTAATAGTCCCAAGGTGCGATTTTAAAGTTCCCACCTTCAGCATCAACTATAGCTTGCATTTCGGCAACCTCTTCTTTCACGCGTTTAACGGCAGGCTCCCAAATCTTCATCAAAAGATTTTCGGCATTGTCAACTGTCTTAGCCATTACGTTGTCGGTCATGTAGTCAGCGTAAGAGTTAAAACCAAGTAGGTTAGCTTTAAGAACGCGATTTTTGACGATTTCTTTGATTAGAGGTTTGTTGTCGGTAGAATCTTTTGATGCAAGAGTGATGTAACCTTCATACATTTGTTGGCGAAGGTCGCGATTGTCGGCAAATTGCAATAATGGTAAGCGACTTGGAGCATGTAGAGTAAACACCCATTTGCCTTCGTGTCCGCGTTTAGTGGCTTCTTCAGCTGCAACAGCAATGTTAGAAACAGGAAGACCGGCAAGTTTAGTTGAGTCGTCAACAACGAGCTCAAATGCATTCGTTGCTGTGAGAATATTTTTATTGTATTTTAGATACAAGTCGGTCAATGCAAGGTTTAGCTTCATCAACTCCTCTTTCTTTTCAGCATCAAGTAGAGCGCCATTGCGAGTGAATGATTTGTAGGTGTCTTCGATGGCACGTTTTTGTGCTGTGGTGTAGTCCATCTCTCCAATGTGGTCGTAAAGATATTTTACACGTTGGAAAAGAGAATCGTTCATCATGATTTCGTCAGAATGTTGAGAATACATGGGCATCGCAACTTCTGAAATAGCAATCATTTCATCTGATGAATTTGATTCAGTGAGAGCAAAGAATACAATTGCTACTTTTTCAAGCAATTCGCCTGACATGTCCATTGCAAGAATTGTATTCTCGAATGTGGGTGTTTCAGCATTGCTTACGATAGCTTGGATTTCAGCTTTTTGTTGTTTGATACCTTCTTCAAATGCAGGAAGATAGTGATCATAAGTAATTTCCTCAAATGGCGGAATTTCATAAGGAGTAGAGTATTCCGTCATGAATGGATTGGCTGTCTTAGAATCCATTGAGCAGGATGTGTTAAGCGCAACTATGGCGCATGCCGCTGTTGCGAGGGTTAATAAATTACGTTTCATAAATTTCACTGTGATTTTATGGTTATAATAAATTTTCTATGAAGATATTAAATTAATTTGTCTCCCACAAAAATGTTGTCAATAATGCATAATGATCTGAGCTTTTGATATTGTTACGTTCTATATCGATAGCTTTGAAATTACCTTGATATAGTACATGATCTATTCTAAAATAAAAACGATTGGCATTGTAAGTTATTGTTGGACCAAATGCATTTTCGGCATAAGCATCATGCATTTTATCCCCGCTGATGGTGCGCACAGCATAACAATTTGGAACATCGTTGAAGTCTCCGCATGCTATGATATTTCCTCCGGTCTTGTCAATGTGTGCGCGTATTATTTGGGCTTGCTTAGCTCTGATTTTTGCTGCATCATTAATCTTTGACACTAATTGGCGTTTCGCTTTCTTGATGTTATCGTCGGCTTTGAGTTGTGTTAAATCCTTATATAGAGCTTTGTCATCGCTGTCTAACCCAAACGACCGCAAGTGAAGGTTGTAAATCGTTACAATTTCATTCCCTATCTCGACAATATAAGCCGCCATATCTCGACGATTCTCTGCACTAACTCCTAAGTCTATTGGGGTGAAAGGGTATTTTGAAAGTATTGATTGTCCTGCTACTCCTACTTTTTGATAGGGGTATCGTTGCTTCAGAGAATCAACTTGTTCGGCGGTAACGTGTGTAAGAGAGAGAGGAGATAGATAATCACATTCTTGCATACACACAATGTCGGCATCGGTAGATAATATGTAGCTGACTGTGCGATTGGTGTTATCGGGGTAAATTCCCTCTTGGTCGAAAAATTCCACTATGTTGTAGGTGAGTAGAGTGAATGAATGTCGCTTTTCACTCTCGCTCATTTTGTAGCCAAGTATATTTACGGGGCTAAAATTTAGAAGCGGACCTACACATAATAGGAATGAGATTATGGGAATTAAAGAGAGTTTACGTTTTAATAATAGGTCTATAAATAATATTAAGATATTTAGTATTATCCACACCGGGAATGACATGTTTGTGAGCCCTGCAATTGCGATTGTTTCGGGGTTTATGTTCCCTGCATAGGCCGATACGATCAAGCATAGACCTATGAGAATATTGAAGAATATCCCGATGTTAATAAATATCTTTTTTATTACTAACTTCATTTTACGCGCTTGCTAACATCAAATAGTCTTTTCTTCTCGTCATCGGATAATGATGAATACCCCGATTTCTTAATCTTGTCAAGGATGTTGTCAAGGATTTCTCTGTCGTTAGGTGTTGATGCTGATTGTTGTTGAGCGTTATAGCTTTGTTGACTACTTGAATTATGATTGTATTTTTTTGCTTTAGGTTGTTTTGTTGAGGATGATTTTACTCCTTTCCATATTGAAACAAGGCTGTCAATGGATGAATTGAATGGGCGGGTGATGTCAGTCCCTTTATTGAGCATATAGCTGTACAGCAAACCTATCACGGCTCCTCCTAAATGTGCAATGTGTCCTCCGGCATTAGAGCCATTTATACTTAGAAAATCGATTGCAATAGTTACGATGGCAATCCACTTCAAAGAAACTGCACCGAAGAAGATTAAATGCATTTTGTAGTCGGGGTGGCGCATGGCTGTCGCTACTACAATTGCTATTACTGATGCTGACGCCCCTATTAGCCATCCATTGGTATAAGTGAAGTTGGGGAATGTATTATATGCTCCGATAAACGCTAAAGCGCCACATATACCACCATAAAAATACAGCGCGACTAATTGTTTGGCATTTTCGGTCAGTAAAAATACTGTTCCAAACCAGTATAGCCATAACATATTGAATAGAATATGAAATATGTCAAACTGCGCAAACATGTAAGTAATCAATGTCCAAGGTCTTGTTAGCAATTCTGCCGGTGAAGAGGGCAACTCGATCCAATGAAGCAATGATGTTTCTATGTTAAATCCGCCAAAAGTACAAATTATCGCTCCTATGCGAAGTGCGAGAAAGACTCCGATATTGATGAATATAAGTTTTATCAACATCGAGCCTGTATTGTATTTATGTTTTATTGTATCAATAATAGTTGCCATTTATAATACCTTTACGTTTCCAATATAATATCATCAGCAATCCGAAGAGCATTCCTCCTAAGTGGGCAAAGTGAGCGACTCCGTCATTTGCCATGCTTAGACCATAGAGTAATTCGATAGCTCCATATCCACTGACAAAGTATTTAGCTTTGATGGGTATAGGTATAAACATCATATATATCGGTTGGTTCGGAAAAATCATTCCAAATGCTAATAAAATTCCATAAACTGCTCCTGAAGCACCAACTGTGAGCAATTGGTTGAGGAATGGCAGTTCTAATCCCATTGCTTGTGCTTGAGCTATGGCTTGCGACATTGCTTCAAGGCTGATGCCGTTTTGGTTGGCCAATGGCATTGTGAAGATGCTTTCCCATGTAAAATACCATGTGATTTCTTGTATAATTGCAGCTCCCAATCCACATGATATATAATAAAACAAAAATCTTTTTTGTCCTAATGTGCGTTCTATCGTTGTTCCAAACATGAATAGGGCAAACATGTTGAAAAAGAAATGAGTGAAATCGGCATGCATGAACATGTAGGTGATTAATTGCACCGGGTTGAAATCAGAGGCTTCATAGTAATGCAAAGCACCATATTTTTCGATGTCAAACCCTGTGCGAGATGATAATACTAATGTCGCAAGCCATACAATGAAATTTATAATAATGAGATTTTTAGTAATAGGTGGTATATTGCTGAAAAATGAGTTACGTTGTGTCATATTGTAATATTATTATAAATTGGACTACAAAATTAATAAAAACTATGGTTATAACATGCTAAATGCACTCTTTGAGCGATTTATATCATTTTTTTCGCAATTTTTTTGATAATATTTGTTTGTTTTTGATATTTAACTACTATATTTGCAATATAATACCCAAATCTAATTAATTTACACAATTATGAACAAAACTGAGCTTATTAACGCTATTGCTGAAAAAGCAAACTTGACTAAAGTTGATGCTAAAGCTGCTCTTGACGCTACAATTGAAGCTGTTGGTGAAGCACTTGCACAAAATGACAAAGTAACTCTTATCGGTTTCGGAACTTTCTCTGTTGCTGAAAAAGGAGCTCGTACAGGTATCAATCCTAAAACAAAAGCTAAAATTGAAATCCCTGCTCGCAAAGCAGTTAAATTTAAGGCTGGCGCTGAACTTAATGGTAAAGTAAAATAATTTCCCACTAAGAAAATTTTAACGAGCGGTTAACTTAAAAAGGTTAACCGCTTTTTTATAATATATAGATAGCTGTGCGATTGTTTATTATAAGATAGAAAAGTGAACGAGCCGATAACTTGTGGTTATCGACTCGTTCTATGATGCGATGTTATGACTGCGTTATTAGTCTGCGTTCAAGTTGATGCGTTTGAAAGTAACAACGCTCAATTCAGGATCGATTGCTTTCAATGTTTCGCGAACTGATTTTTTGTCATCACTTGTTACATCTTCTTGGTTCAACAAGCACACTTCTTTTAAGAATTTGCCAAGACGACCTTTAGCAATGTTTTGAATCATAGCTTCTGGAAGATTAGCAGCTTTTTCTGCTGATACTGTAGCGATGATTTCTTTTGCTTTAGCAACATCTTCTTCGGTAATCCAGCCTTTAGCTTTGTTGCTTTCCATGTGATCTTCGCTGTCAACGTGAGCTGGGTTGATACCTGCTTTTTTCAATGCAGCGTCAACTGCTTTTTGTACTTGCTCTGCTTTAGTCTTTTCAATAGCAACAGCAATTTCTTTTTCTTTAACTTCTTCAGCTACGTCACATTCGTCAACCGCAAGAGGATTCATTGCTGCAACTTGCATTGCGACGTTTTTGTAAACTTGCTCGTTGATACCTGCTTTGCTGAATGCTACAAGAGTTGCAAGTTTGTTGCCGAAGTGGTTGTAAGCAACTGTTGCAGGAGCTTCAACACATTCGTATGCGCCAAGCTCAATTTTTTCGCCTGTCTTACCTGTTTGTTCGATGATAAGGTCAGCGATTTTTTGACCATTGATTTCAAGCTCTTTAACTTCGTCAAGGCTTTTAGCTTTAGCTGCCATAGCAGCATCAAGAATAGATTTTGTTAGGTTAACAAAACCTTCGTTTTTGCCTACGAAGTCAGTTTCACACTTGAGAGCAACAACAGCAGCAAAGTTGCCATCGCATTTAGCGAGTACACAACCTTCTGATGCTTCGCGGTCTTCGCGTTTAGCTGCAACTGCTTGACCTTTTTTGCGAAGGATTTCAACTGCTTTTTCGATGTCGCCGTCAGTTTCAGCAAGTGCTTTTTTACAGTCCATCAAACCTGCACTTGTCAAGTTGCGAAGTTTGGTGATGTCGGCCATTGTAACTGCCATATTCTGTTTAATTTTAAGCGGTTTGTAATTTGTTTAAATACTCTGATTATGCTTCTTCTTCTGTTTCAGCAACTTCTTCAGTTGCTTTGCGACTCACGCGACGACGTTCACGTTTTGGAGCTGGAGCAGCTTCGCCTTCTTCTCCGGCAGCTACTGTGTCAACTTTTTCTGCTTTGCGTTCTTCGAGACCTTCAGCCATTGCTGAGCACACTGTGTCAAGGATGATTTCGATTGACTTAGATGCGTCATCATTTGCTGGGATAACGAAATCAACGTTTGAAGGGTCAGAGTTAGTGTCAACCATTGCAAATACAGGAATGCCAAGGCGGTTAGCTTCAGCAACTGCGATGTGTTCTTTCAATACGTCAACAACGAAAAGAGCTGAAGGAAGACGGTTAAGGTCAGCGATTGAACCAAGAGTCTTTTCAAGTTTAGCGCGTTGACGAGTGATTTGAAGTTTTTCGCGTTTTGAAAGGTTGTCAAATGTACCATCCTTAGTCATTTTGTCAATAGCAGTCATTTTCTTAACTGCTTTGCGGATAGTAGCAAAGTTGGTGAGCATACCACCTGGCCAACGTTCGATAACGTATGGCATATTTACAGAAGCTGCTTTATCAGCAACAACTTGTTTAGCTTGTTTTTTAGTGGCAACAAAAAGTACTTTTTTGCCTGATTTTGCGATACTCTTAAGAGCAGCAGCAGCCTCTTCTACTTTTGCCGCAGTTTTGTAGAGGTCGATGATGTGGATACCATTGCGCTCCATGAAAATGTAAGGAGCCATAGCAGGATTCCATTTTCTTTTTAGGTGACCGAAATGGCAACCTGCTTCTAATAATTGGTCAAATGTTGGAGTTGACATTTTTGTTTAATTTTGTTGTTTACGTTCTGATTAATTTACAATCATGGGGTAGGGAACGTGTCCATCGCCACAATTTAGATACTAAACACTTGTTTATATTTATGAAACTTGATAAATCAAGCTGCAAGAATATTAACGTTTTGAGAATTGGAAGCGTTTGCGAGCTTTTGGTTGACCTGGTTTTTTGCGCTCTACTGAACGTGGGTCGCGAGTCATGAAGCCTTCTGCGCGCAATGCTGATTTGTCTTCTGGGTTGATTTTAACAAGAGCGCGAGCGATTGCAAGACGCAATGCTTCTGCTTGTCCTTTGTAACCACCACCGCAAAGGTTTACTTTGATGTCATATTTTTCAACAACGTCAAGTGTGTTAAGTGGTTGTTTTACTACATATTGAAGTATAGATGAAGGGAAATATACTTCAAGAGGGCGTTTGTTAATAGTGATAGCACCTGTGCCTTCTTTTACGATTACTCGTGCGATCGCAGCTTTACGACGACCTACTGCATTAACTGTTTCCATACTTCAATTATTTCATTTTGTTGATGTCAATAACTTTTGGGTTTTGAGCTGCATGTGGGTGCTCTGGACCATTATATACATGCAAGTTTTCGATCAAACGACGACCAAGACGATTCTTTGGAAGCATACCTTTCATTACTTGCAAGAACAATGGGTTTTTGCCTGCTTTAAGGTGTTTGTTGAAAGATTTCTTGATAAGAATTTCTGGAGTTGCCTCACGTTGTCCACCGGGATATCCTGTGTAACGAAGGTAAGTGCGATCTGTCATTTTTTTGCCTGTGAGAACGATTTTCTCTGCATTAATGATGATTACGTTGTCGCCACATTCTACGTTTGGTGAGAATGATGGTTTGTTTTTTCCGCGAAGAATCTTCGCAACTTTAGCGCAAAGGCGACCAAGAACTTGATCAGTAGCATCAATTACTACCCATTCGTGTTCTACGCTTTGTGCGTTAGGTGATACGGTTTTGTAGCTTAAAGTATCCACGTTAAATGTTTGATTAATAGTTAAATAAATTTGACCGTAGTAAGGCTAACGCTCGGCCAGAAGCGTTATCAAAACCCGTGTCGATGTATTAATTTGGACATAATCGGACTGCAAAGGTACGAATTTATTTTCCTATTACCAAATGTTTTAGAGATAATTCTATATAAATTCTCCGGTGCATGAGGTAGTTATGACTATAGGTTGTTTTTAACAGAATTAATGTAATCTTCAAGTCCGAGTACGGCTTTTGCTGCTACTTGCTGGCGGAAGTCCGGGTTGGCGAGCATTTCTTCTTCAGGCAAGCTACTCATGAATAATACTTCAAGGAGTACGTTGGGGTATTCAGTGGGTGCGTTGAGTGAGAAGTTGAAATTTCCGGTCAAACCGAAATTTTTAAGGCCAAGTTCTAATAGTCTATTTAACATGCAAGATGCGAGTTCGCGGTTGTTGATGTGTTTGTAATAGGTGCTTGTTCCCATTGTTGTGAAAGGGGAGCCACCCGAATTGTTGTGTAAAGATATCATTAAATCAATATTATTGTCAGTGAATATCTTTTTTCTGTCGCTCATGGAGATGTTGATATCTTTTTCTCGGCTTAAAATGACTTTGGCGCCTTTTGCTTCGAGTAATGCTTTGATGCGTAAAATCATGTCAAGGTTTATTTCTTTTTCAAGTAATCCTGTTGCGCTTTTTGCGCCTGGGTATTCTCCTCCATGTCCGGCATCAAGTCCTATTGTTAAATCTTTCAGATTTAGAGATGGTGTGTGTTTTACGTCAATAACAAGATTGTTGTTAATATAATTTATTGAATATCCCCAAGAATGTTTATGTTTGAGTTTGATAATGACTTTAAATACATCGCTATCATCTTGTCGATAGTCTACATATTCAATCATGCCCAGATTGCCCCGTTGAGTAATCCAATTGCTGTTGTTGGTCGCTCCAAATAGCTCGACGCAAATTGTTGTTGGATCAAGTTGAGTCCATGAGCGGTAGGGGATACGTTTTGGAAGCGAAATTGAAATACGGTCGGATTTGCCGGCATTGGAAATGGACCAACTTCCGGTGTTTATTTGGCTAGTTGTGTCATTTGTCTCGTTTAGATATTCTTTGTTTATGTAGGCAAAACGATTTTTAGAGAGTTGTATTTTGTAGAGTTCGCCTTTTTGTTCGATGGCTTTGACTATGATGTCGCCATTGATATATTCTATCTTTGATCCTCCGAGTCTGTCTCCACCATCTCCATATTGAAGATAGGCGCCATTGATGGTCGTGAAATATTTTGGAGAATCAAATATTATTCGCGATGGAGTGGTAGGGGTGTTGATCTTCTTAGGGGTGTCTTTTAGAAATATGTTTAAAGTTTGTGATGTTGAACCGTTTTTGCCCTTAGTCTTTATTGTTATTTTATTGTCTCCTTTGTTGAGTTTAATGTTGTCTCCAAAGGCGCCGGTTTTGTAAACATGGACTTTATTGCCGTTAATGTATGCTGAATTGCCTGGAGTGGTAACGCAAACAATGTTGTGGCTTTTATTGGTTGTTGTGTCTTGTTTTCCGCGTACTATAGTGAAACTGTTTTCTGCTATCGCTGATAGTGAAATGAGAAGAGATAGCGAAAATAATAATGTTTTCATGATGGAATGATAATTTTAGGTTAAACAAAGAGGCGATTCCTTGTTGAAATCGCCTCTTGTAGCAGTTTTAATGTGCTGATGAACGATTACGCTTCAGCAGGAGTTACGTTGATGAATTGACGACCGTTTTTGCCTTCAGAGAAGACTACTGTGCCATTAACAAGAGCGTAAAGAGTGTGGTCTTTACCCATACCAACGTTTTCACCTGGGTGGTGAACTGTACCACGTTGACGTTTGATAATGTTGCCGGCTTTAGCGAATTGACCGCCGAAAATCTTAACACCGAGTCGTTTGCTTTCTGACTCGCGACCGTTCTTAGAACTACCTACACCTTTCTTATGTGCCATTTTCTTAAGATTTTAGAGGGTTATGCAACTACGTCTTTAATCACAACTTGGGTGAAGCATTGGCGATGACCGTTTTTACGGCGGTAGCCTTTACGTCTTTTCTTTTTGAAGACGATAACTTTTTCACCTTTTACGAGGGGACGTTTTACCTCGCAAACTACTTTTGCTCCTTCAACGGTAGGAGCGCCTACTTTAACGGCACCGTCGGCATCTACGAGCAATACGCGATCAAATTCTACTGTATCGCCTTCATTAACTTGCTCTCCGAGATAGTGAACATACAAGAACTTTCCAGCTTCTGCTTTGAATTGTTGTCCTTGGATTTCTACGATAACGTACATCTGTTAATTAATTATTTACAGGTTACTCCGTTGGGCGAGGTACATCTATACACTGCTTATTTGAGCCCATGTCGGAAAAATTAGCGCACAAAGGTAGTGATTTTCTTTTGATTGCGCAATATTCTCAAAAAAAACTTTTGATTAAAAAAGTGATAAAATTGGTTAGTAAAATATTTTTTTTGATGAGGTGTTGCATAATTTGAAAATCTATATTACCTTTGCACTCGCTTTCGGACAAAACCGATGCAGGTCCCATAGCTCAGTTGGTTAGAGCACCTGACTCATAATCAGGGAGTCCTTGGTTCAAGCCCAAGTGGGACCACAAAGAGCGCTAATTTAGCGCTCTTTTTTTATATAGTGGTTTAATATGCTCTTATTAGAATATTATTTTGGCGATTTTGGTGCCTTGTTTTTTGATGTATAGGCCTTTGTTGGGTTTTGCGACACGAATACCTTGCATGTTGAAATATTCTACGGGGTTGTTTTCTGAAGAAATGACTGTTTCGATTCCTATGGTTTCTCCTGTGCGATTGTTGAATTGGTAGATGCTATTGTTTATGAGCGCAAGGTCGATGGTTTGGTTGCCGTCCCCTCCATTTCCGTTGTTGAAAATTACCATAGGATTAACGAGTGTGTCGGAGGTTGAGAATGTTGATTCCCACATCCCGATTTCGCTATTGTAGGTCATGGCTGATCCGGGCCAAGAGCCTAAATAGGTCTTATTGCTGTTTCCTGCATCCCAGACATAGGCATATACTGTGGATGTGCCCCAGTTAGAATCGTTGTAGTAGAATTTCCATATTGTAGTTTCTGCCGGATTTTCAGGAGTATCGGGTATTTCGCCTGCGCCTTCGATTGTTTTTACATATCCATTGGCATTATAGTAGCCACCATTCACCCATGTGAGGTCAGCGGTTTGCGAACTGCCATTGTTGAAAATCACACCACCGGAAATTTTATCTGTACCTGTATATGACCATTTCCAAATGTTATTTCCGAGATATGAGCATGCTTGTCCCGGCCATGAGCCACCGGTGAAATTCTTTGAATCGTTCCACACCCAAGCTCTGATTGCTCCATTCCAATTGGCTGTGTTCTCAAAGAATACAGCTTGCTCACCTTCATTCATTGAAGGGGTAATTATTTCCTCTGGCTCTTGTGTCGAGGGACCACTACCTCCATTGTTGGATGATAATTCCTCTTCAGTGCCATCATAAGATGGTTGAGACATTGTAACAGGTGAAATAGAGTAGATGTATTTACCATCTTGTCCCACTTTGCCGGGGGCTTTAGTTTTTTCGGTGTTCAACACATAGACGCGCAAATTGCCTTTGCCGGAACAAGAAATAGAGAGAGTGCCATTAGTAACATTTTTTGTGTCGCCGGTAACGCAATCCACATATGTGCCATTCAATATATTTGAGAATGTAGCACCCCCGCTGATTGCCACAAGTGCATAAGAGTCGATGGCGGCATCGGTAAAACGACGTTTGAATGCAAACGAGCCAGAGCAACCATCAGTGCTATATTGACCTTTGCGAAGAGCCGGAACGGCTGCGCGTATTTGGTTTAGGCGTTGAATGTGCATGGCTAATGGGTGAGAAAGAGTTGTAGCGATATTTCCCTCAGCATTAGAGTATTGGGCAAAGTCAGTTACATTGACGTCTCCTTTTATATAGCCACCAAAATAAGCACGTCCGGTTTCACGAAGTGCGATATTAGGACCATTATCTATTACACTCCCTTTGCGGAATTCTATTTCTGAGCCATAATACACACAAGGAATACCTCGGAAGGTGAACATTAATGATAAATTTTCAGCCCATGTGTCCTGCGATTGGTTGAAACGAGTGCTTTCGGGAGCTCCATCGGGAGCATAGTCGTGAGAATCAACATAAACCACGTTGTAAGTTGCGTCATTATAAAGATTATCGCCACCCTTCACACTCCATGCTTCGGCTGCACTGCGGAAATTCCAATGCATGGGGAAGTCTATTACATTAAAATTGGAGTGGAGACTATGGTCGGGAGTGTGATAGTTGTTTCCATTAAGGAACGCGTTGGTAGATGTGGGCATGCCGTAATCATCTTGATAATCAACTCCCTGTGCATCAACTGATGTAATATTTGTGTGTGTGCCTTTTGTCCCTTCTGTAACTACAATTCCGTTCCATGAGGTTTCGCTATCGTCCCATGCATAGTTTTTTGATTCTTTCCATGTATAGAAATAGGGCGAACAGTTTTCGTGATTGCGATAGGTTACATTGCGATCTCTTGCACACACTTCGCCATACATAAAGAATGGACCGCCATTGCGTTTTTCTTTATATTGCTCAGCCAACGCCGTAAATTGAGGAATAAATGCTTTGTTGAATGTCAAACGTGAGATGTGTCCCGATGTGTCTATGCGAAACCCATCAACCCCCATTTTGATGAATTCGCCATAGCATTTCACGAGATAGTTTGACACATAAGGATTTTCAGTATTCAAATCTACGCAATCACCGGCAATCTGACCATACCAACGAGAATAGTCATCCCAGTTCCATTCATTTCCCACATGATGCCAATAGTTATTTACGTCATGATTCTGTCCATCGGTGTTTTTCATTTGAGCCAATCGAGCTTGGTATTGATCTCCACCTGCCATTGACTCATAATTGTCGGGTAGCTTTCCACCTTGAGATTGTGTCAAAGGGAGCATACATTCGGTGAGGGTTGCCTGGTTTTTAGTCCAGTCGCGAGTGAATAATTTGCACAGATTTTCTTCACCAAAGTTGCCGGTGTGATTAAGCACAATGTCAAGAACGATTTTCATTCCACGCTCATGGGCTGCATCGATGAGAGATTGGAACGACACATCTTCACTTTCATATCGCTTGTCCACCTTGCTGAAATTCATTGCATGATAACCATGATAGTCATATCCTGATGCATTTTCAACAACAGGAGTAATCCACACAGAGGTAAACCCCAGTGCCTTTATGTAATCGAGTTTCTCAATCAGACCTTTGAAATCACCACGCCAAGCTGGGTCCCCTTGATTTCTATCTTGATTGTCCCAACATTGAGTGTTGTTGCCGGGATCTCCATCATAGAAACGAGTTGTCATGACAAAATAAATTGTTTCGTCTCGGAAATCAGTTCTTTCGCCAATGAATGTGGCTGCATGTGATTCTAATGCACAAATAGCTATCAGAATATAAAATAAAATGTAAGTAGTAAATCTCATAGGAAGTAATAATTATCTTGTGCAAAGATACAACAAAGAAACGAAAGTGAGTGCGAAACGGGGAAAGAATGTTGTCTGTTAGCGATTTAGCGGTATTTGCCAAGATGTTGCAGTGCCATCAAATACCAATAAAAAGCCAAGAAATGACAGAGTTTCGTTACTATCTCGTTACTTTGACTCTCGACTTTGAAAGGTTGTTTTGGTTGCTGCAATAGGCTGAATAGCAATACATGTTAAGCGATTACGGTTGCAAATATAGGAGTTTTTCTTATATCTTCGTCCCGGTTTCGCTTTGGTTGATTCTTTTGCACCAATACGCTGTGTTTTGCTTACCGTCACTCAACTCTACAAGTAATAATTTCGCAAACAAAAAAGTAGGGTTATGAGCAAAAGCACTTTCAGAGTATTATTCTATCTCAAGCGCAATGCCCCGAAGAAGAACGGGCTTGTGCCTGTAATGTGCCGTATAACCGTAAACGGCAAGATTTCCCAATTCAGTTGCAAACTGGATGTAGAGGAAAAGTTATGGAATGTCAGTCTCGGCAGAATGTCGGGAAGAAGCATTATTGCACATGAAGCCAATAGAATGTTGGATAAAATCAGAATAGGCATCAACAAGACTTATCAGGAGATGATGGACAGGGATGGTTATGTATCGGCAGAGAAAGTAAGAAACACATTCTTAGGTATGGGACAAAACCATAAGACCCTGCTTGCCGTATTCAGATAGCACAATGAAGATTATGCCAAGCAAGTGGGCAAGATGAAAAGCCAACGCAGTTATTGGAAATACAGTACCATATATAACCATTTGGAAAAATTCATCAAGCATCGCTACAAGGTAAGCGATATTGCCTTGCGTGAACTGTCTCCTGCATTTATTACCGACTTCGAGTTGTTCCTTCGTATCGAGAAGAATCATTGTACCAACACCGTATGGTCGTATATGATGCCTTTCCGCAGTATCATATATACAGCCATCAACAACGGCTGGTTACAATGCGACCCGTTTTATGCTTATCGTATTACAAAGGAAGAGACCAAAAGAGGATTTCTGACCAAAGAAGAAATCACAATGCTAATCAATGGCACTTTCAAGAAGAAAAGTTACGAACTGATTAGAGACCTTTTCATTTTCTGTTGTTTCAGCGGATTAAGTTGGAGGGATATGTATAATCTCACCACCGACAATTTGCAGACATCGTTCGATGGGCACTTATGGATTAAGACCAACCGACAGAAGACGGGAACGGAAACAAATATCAGATTGCTCGATACCGCCAAACATATCATCGAGAAGTACAGCGGAATGACAGAGGGTAATAAACTATTGCCTGTACCCTGCTATGCCAATTGCCGACATGGAATAAAAGCAGTAGCCAAATTATGTGGAATCCAAAAGAATGTCTGCTGGCATCAAAGCAGACATTCATACGCCACGACTATATGTTTATCCAATGGAGTACCCATTGAAACGCTATCCAAACTGATGGGACATACAAGCATACGCAGTACTCAAATCTATGCGAAGATTACAGCCGAGAAGGTAAGCAACGACATTGAGAACCTATCCAAGCAGATAGAATCTATGGAGAGTTTCATTTG